>CAZFLM010000032.1:0-19902 GCA_964519955.1 uncultured Chthonomonadaceae bacterium
AACTACCAGGACATGTACCAGGACGCCCCGTCGTACGGCCTGGAGTGGCTCAACAAGGACGCGCACGGCGTGCCGAAGATGGGCGGCAACTGGGCCGGAGGCCAGGCGTGGCAGGTCTGCGCGATCAAGCAGGTCGAGCTGGCCGCGCGCAAGGACACCAACCTGCCGAAGATCGCCGAGCTGTTCGGACCGACGGTCTACTTCATCGACACGGTGTTCGCGTGGGGCCTGGTGACCTGCGAGGATCCGGCGCACCCGATGACGCGGCAGCAGGACCTGGAGTGGAAGAGCAAGCTCTGCCTGCTCGCCAAGAAGCACTTCGGCCTGTTCGGCAGCGAGGAGGGTCGAGAGTGGGCCGTGCCGTGCGCCGACTACCTGGAGGGCATCTTCGGCCACCAGACCGACTCCGCGCCGGGCACGGTGATCCCCCTCCTGCCGCTCGTCTACCACGACTGCGTGCAGATCATGACCCACCAGGGCAACCGCATCGCCCCGGGCCAGGACAAGAAGGTCGCCGACCACGTGCTGTTCGCGCAGATGGCCCTGCCCGACTTTGGCACGCACCTGTACTGGCAGACCGAGGACCCGCAGGCCGCGCCCATCACCGTGCTCTCGCCGGTCGTCAAGGCGCTGGGCGGCAGGCACTTCGAGATCACGTACCGCTGGCGCGTCGAGAAGCAGCCGGCCTTCGACGGCGCGGTCTTCGTCCACTTCACCCACCGCGCGTCGACGCACGCGGAGGGCATCGCGCTGCAGAACGACCACACGCCGAGCACTCCGACGTCGCAGTGGCAGCCCGGCACGGTCGTCGAGGACGGCCCCTACGCGCTGGAGGTGCCCGAGACGCTGTCGGGACCGCTCGCCATCCGCGTCGGCATGCTGCGCGGCGGCGAGCGCATCGCCCTGGGCGACCAGCCGAACGAGGGCGGGCGCTACCTCCTGGGCACGGTCGAGGCGACGGATGTCGGCGTGCGCTACGAGGCGGTGAAGGGCAAGCCGGTAGGCACGCTCTACTCACGCGGCGACGGCGGCTGGAGCGCGAACCTGGGCGCCACGGACCGCAACGTCAAGAACCTGCACGAGATCCTGAGCCCGCTGAACGCACTGACCGCCGACACGCCGATGACCAGCCACGAGTTCCTGACGCCGGACCGCCTGCTGCAGCGCGCGCGCTACGGCGACACGACCGTCACCGTGGCCTACGAGAAGCCCGCGCATGTGGGCGACTGCGTCATCCCGGCCAACGGGTTCGTCGTGGAGGGCCCGCGCTTCGCGGCGTTCTGCGCCACCCGCTTCGGCGGCATCGACTACGCCACGCCCACGCTCTTCACCATCCGCAGCCTGGACGGCAAGCCCATCGCGCAGTCGTCGAAGGTCCGCATCTACCACGGCTTCGGCGACAAGCGCGTCAAGATCGGCGGCAAGGTGTTCCAGGTTGAGCGCGAGGCCGTGGTGCGCGTGAAGTAGGGAGGGAGCAGCCGATGAGCGAAGGCGGGAGCCAGCTCCCGGGCATCCGGTGGCCCCGGAATGGCGCGCGGATCGCCGAGGGGCTGACCGTGTGGCGCGGCGCCGCGAACGCGGGGGTGCTGCGTCGCGGCGGCCGCGTGCTCCTCTTCGGCGGGGCGGACGCCGGCCTGCTTCGGCGCGCCCGCGTCGAGCCCGGTCAGGTCGACTGGGTGCTCCTGGCGCACCACCACCGCACCGCCGCAGAGGGCGTGGCGGAGTTGGCGGCGGCCGGGGTCCGCGTCGCCGTGCCGGAGGCCGAGCGCCACCTTGTCGAGCGCGCCGAGGAGTTCTGGGCGGACGACTCGTTCCGCATCCACACGTACGCGTTCCACCCGTCGCCGCAGACGCTGCGCGAATCGGCGCCCGTGGCGCGAAGACTGGCCGACGGCGACACGCTGGAGTGGCAGGGCGTCACGATCCGCGCGGTCGCCACTCCAGGCCCCACGGATGGCGCGCTCAGCTACCTGGTCACGCTCGGCGGCACGACCGTGGCGTTCGTCGGCGACCTGATGTGCGCGCCAGGACGCTTCTGGGAGTTCCACAGCCTGCAGGGATCGCGCCCATTCCCGGACGGCGGCGCGATGATGGAGTACCACGGGTTCGGCGAGCGAGCGTGGCTCGCGCTCGACTCGCTGGACCGGCTGGTCAGGATCGGCGTGGACTGCCTGGTGCCCACCCACGGCGAGGCGATGCACCGGCCGGCCGAAGCCGTCGCCGCGCTGCGCGCCAACCTGACCGCCGCGATGGACAACTACTCGTCGATCAGCGCCGCGCAGTGGCACTTCGCCGGCACGCGCCCGGAATGGCCGGCGGACAACCCGGCGATGCGAGCGCGCTGCCGCCCGGCGCCGGCCTGGGTGCGCGAAGTCGGCGGAACCTCGCGCGCCATCGTCTCGGACAGCGGGCACGCGTTCCTCATCGACTGCGACGGCGACGTGCCGGAGCGTATCGCCGAGATGCAACGGGCCAGGCAGCTCGGCCCCGTCGAGCGCCTCTGGATCACGCACTACCACGACGACCACGTGGGCCGCGTGGGCGAGTTCAGGACCGCTCAGAGATGCCCGGTCATCGCGCACGAGACGATGGCCGACATCCTGCGCCGCCCCGACGCCTACCGCATGCCGTGCCTGGTGCCGGACCCCATCACGGTGGATCGCGTTACGCGCGAGGGTGAGTCGTGGGTGTGGCGCGGGTACCGCTTCACCGCCTACCCATTCCCTGGCCAGACGCTCTACGATGCGGCGCTGCTGGTCGAGCGCGGCGACGAGAGCGTGCTCTTCATCGGCGACTCGCTCGCGCCGGGCGGCATCGACGACTACTGCGCGCCCAACCGCAACCTGCTGGGCCCGGGCCCCGGGCTCGATCGCTGTCTCGCGCTGCTGCAGGAGCTGATGGCCGGCCCTTGGGGCGCGGGCGGGGCGCTCCTCATCAACGAACATGTCGAAGGGGCGTTCACGTTCAGCGCGGACGAGATCGCCGCGATGCGCCAACGTCTCGCCGAGCGCCGCGAGCTGTTCCTGCGCCTGCTGCCGTGGGACGATCCGAACTACGGCCTCGACCCGCAGTGGGTGCGCTGCGACCCGTACCGCCAGGTGGCGGAGCCTGGCGCCGTCGTCGAGTGGCAGGCCATCGTGCGCAACCACTCGCCGCGCAGGCGCACGGTGACGATCGAGCTGCGTGCCCCACGAGGATGGGCGCCGACGGAGGCTGCCGCAGTCGCCTTCGTCCCGCCTTGCGACGAGCGGAGCGTCTGGCTGTCGGCCCGTGCGCCCAGGAGCGCTGCGGGCCGCGCGGTGTTGGGCTTCACGGTACGCTGCTCGGGCGTCGACCTGGGCGAGATCGCGGAGGGCGTCGTCGACTTCGCGCGCCAGCAAAGGAGAAGCTCGTGAGGTCTGTTGCGCTCTGCGCCGTCGTCCTGCTCGCCGCGCTGACGGCAGCCGCGAACGCCGCACCCACCTACGCCGAGGTGTCCGACGCGGCCGGGCTCCTGCGCGCTGCCGAGGCCATCGGTGCGGACGGGGGCACGATCCGCCTGCGCCCGGGCACCTATGTGCTACCCCGAGCCCTGCGCTTCGAGAAGGCGAACCACGTGAACCTGGTCGGGAGCGGGTGGAACACCACGATCCGGGCGAAGGATGGGGCGGACGGCATCGTGTTCGCGGACTGCGGCTTCTGCACCGTGCGCAGCCTCATGGTGGCGGGAGATGGCGCGAGCAGCACGGGTTCCGGCATCGTCTTCGTGGGCCAGAGTTCCTCGTGCACCGTGGACTTCTGCCGCATCAGCTCGTTCGGCGTCAGCGGCATCCGCTGCGAGGGCGACGCCAAGAGCCCGCAGTCGAGCAACGTGGTAAGCCGCTGCCACTTCATCGACAACGCCGGCGACCAGCTCTACAGCCGCCAGAACAACGACTTCCATATCGTGAACAACCAGTTCGGGGCGCACCAGCGGCAGAAGGAGAAGGCTCCGCGCTCGGGGGCCTGTCTCGCCCCCTCGTCGGCGGGCACCTACTCGGGGAACTACCATTGGGGCAACCGGGTGGCGCTGCGGGTGAGCCCGGGCTCGAACTTCAACCGCATCGAGAACAACCGGTTCGAGGAGAGCCGCGAGCAGGGCATCTTGCTCGGCGACCCGGTGACGGCCGGAGGGCTGTACCTGAACATCGTGACCGGGAACACGATCCACACCAACTCGCAGGATGCGTCCGGCAAGTTCGCGGCGGTGGAAGCCTACGGCGCCTGCGACGTCACGTTCTGCACGAACCAGGTGTTCAGTTGGGACAGCGGGCGGCTGAAGCACCGGTCGAGCGTGGTCATCGGGCGCGGATGCAAGACCTGGATCGTGAAGGACAACATCCTGCGCCACAACGCCGAGAAGGCCCTGGTCTACGAGGAGGGCGCCGGGCACATCGTCAAGGACAACCTGACCGACTGAGCGCGCCTATCCCAGCAGATGGCCCAGCTTGGCGCCCAGGTCCTGCAGCGTGTAGGGCTTGGGCATGAAGTCACGCCCCTCTTCCGGCACCCCGTGGTGCACGATGACATCTTCCGTGTAGCCGGAGGTGTACAGCACCTTCAGATGCGGGTAGCACTCCGTCAGGTGCTCCGCCAGCTCGCGCCCACTCATACCGGGCATCACCACGTCCGTCATCACCAGATCGACAGACTCGGCGTGCTGCTTGGCGTGCTCGATGGCCTCGTCGCCGTTCGCGGCGGCAAGCACCGTGTACCCGAGGGTCTCGAGCATCGCCTGAGCCAACTCGCGCACGATCTCCTCGTCCTCGACCAGCAGCACCGTCCTGCGGCCCGGCGCCACAGCGTGCCCCGGCTCGCGCGCGGGGGATTCGGCAACGGGCTCCTCCGACCTCGGCAGGTACACCGCGATCGTCGTCCCCTCCCCGACCTGGGATTCGACCCTCATGATGCCGCCCGCCTGCTCGACGACGCCGAACGCCATCGCCAGGCCGAGTCCGGTGCCATGCCCCCGCTCCTTGGTTGTGTAGAACGGCTCGAACAGGTGGGCCTTCACCTCGTCGCTCATCCCGTGCCCCGTGTCGGTCACGGCCAGCTTGATGTACGGGCCAGGCCGCGCCCCCGCACGCGTTTCGCAGCCGGCCTCGTCGAGCACGACGTTCGCCGCCTCGATGCGCAGGCTGCCGCCGCCGGGCATCGCGTCGCGAGCGTTGACAGCCAGGTTGACGACCACTTGCTCGAACTGGTTGGGGTCGACCTTGATCGGCCACAGACCCTCAGGCAGTTCCGTGGTGAGCAGTATGTGCTCGCCGATGAGCCTGACCAGCATCGTCTCCAGGCGGCCGACCAACTCGCGCAGGTCGACGGTCCTGGGCTCGACCACCTGCCGGCGCGAGAACGCCAGTAGCTGCCTCGTCAGCGATGCGGCGCTCTCGGCAGCCTGGTACGCCTCCTCGAGCCGACCACGCACCTCGACATCGCCGCCCGCCGCCACGCGTGCCAGCTCGACGTTGCCCATGATGGCCGTCAGCAGGTTGTTGAAGTCATGCGCGACCCCGCCCGCGAGACGCCCGATCGCCTCCATCTTCATCGCCTGCTGCAACTGCTCCTGAAGTCGCCCTCGCTCGGCCTCCGCCTGCCTGCGCCGCGTGATCTCGCGCACCGAGACCAGCCGCGCCGGCTGATCGTGGAACGTGATCCAGCGCCCATCGATCTCGGCGAACGCCACGCTGCCGTCCTCCCGGATCATCTCCACCTCATAGGTGCCGCTCTCACCCGAGGCCATCGCCTGTTCCACTCGCTGCGCAGAGTCCGGGGTGAAGCGAATGCGCTCCAGAAGGGGGTGGCCGATGAGTTCCGCAGGCATGCTCAAGCCGAGCAGGTTCGCGATTCCCTGGTTGGCATCTCGGATGACCCCGCCGACGTGGACGAGGATGCCCTCCCTGGTCATTGCCGACAGGTAGCGGAACCGCTCCTCGCTGTCGCGGAGGGCCTGATCGGCCATCTTGTGCTCGGTGATGTCGATGACGACGGCCGTGTGGCCCTGCGCGGGATCGGACGGGTCGATCGGGCTGATGTGGATCTGCACCACAATCTCGCGCCCGTCCTTCCGCCGGAACGTCGCCTCAACACTGGTTACACCGTGGTCGCGCCCGCGGCCGTAGAGTTCCGTTCCGGCGCGCTCGTACTCCTCCTCGGTCCGGTAGAGCATCCGCGAACCCGAGCCCACCAGTTCCTCCGGTGCGTAGCCAGTTAGCTGCGCGAAGGCTGCGTTGACGCGGGTGAAGGAGCGGTCCGATACCTGCGCGAGTCCGAGGGGCGTGGCGTCGTAGACGCTGCGTAGGACCTCCTCCGAGCGCCGGCGCTCCGTGACGTCGGTGAGCACGCCGATCAGCAAGCCGTCGGCCCTCGCGTCCGCGATCTCCACACGCCGGACGGTACCGTCGGCGCACGTGATGTTGTACTCCCGCGGCTCCGTACGCCCGCCGTCGGCGATCGCCTCCACGTCCGCCTGCCACTGCTCCTGGACCTGCCGACGGTAGGCCGGATCGGGGTAGGCGCGGCGGAACCACTCGTCGAAGGTGCTCACCTCCGACTGGGCGTACCCGAACATTTCGAGGGCGCGCCGGTTCCAGACAACAGAGCCCCGCTTGCGATCTGCCCACGCGATCGCGAGCGGCGACAACTCCAGGATGGTCCTGAGGCGCTGCTCTTCGTCGCGGAGGCGAACAGCGGTGGTCGACAGACGGCGGTACATCACTTGCCAGATGTAGACGCCGAAGACGGAAGCGACAAAGGAGCCGACGAGCAGGAGCCACGCGGCAGGGGAGCGCACGACGGCGGCCGGGTCGTACGTGAGCGGCAGGTAGCCGGATACCCAGCCGGCGGCTACCAGGGCACAGGACCCGATCGCGACACACGCGGAGACAAACCACCGGCGGTGACCCACGACGGCCAGACACAGGAGGCCGACGACGATCGGGGGGATCCCGCTGCTGAAGAGGCCCCACCGGATGAGGCCCGTGATGCCCAGAAGGAAGAAGACGATGCTGTAGAGGAACACGCGCAGGGTGGGCCGTATCCGGTGGCCCAGCCACGGCAAGGACAGCAACACGGCATAGAGCGCGCTGTTGACCACGGAGTGCCACGACTGCTGCCCCACGGTGGCCGCTCTCACCCACACGAGTATGGTGAACAGAACCGCCCCGGGCGAGAGGATCTTCACTGCCCGGTCGAGCAGCAGCACACCGGCCCCGATATCGGCCTCGCGAGCGTCCGCTGCGCCGATCTCATGCACCACGCCCATATGGCGCCCCCCTACGACGAGCTGTACGACACAGCCGCATACCGCATTCGCGACGGCCGATCGGCAGCGTGTGCTGCCGGGCCATATGCTCCGCGTGCCGCCAACTCAGCTCGGGGACTGCAATGGGGTCAATCTATGGGCAGGGCGGGTGCCGACCCGTGCCTGGCGCCCAGAACTCCAGGTGGGTCAACAACATTATAGTCGGCACAGACGGGCAATTCGTCACCGATACGCCGCCGCATCTATCTCGATGCCGTCGCGCGCCCGCCGATGTGGCCCTGGCGCGTTACTTTGGCGCCTTATGTCCGGCCGCAGCAGGAAACTCGCTTTGGATGGCGAAACTCTGGCAGTGTGGCACGGAATGTGCCAGGGCCGATGCGATCGAACCTGGAGCCGCCGTTCTGACTGCGCTGCTGGCTCGGTTCGGTCCTGCGCGGCTTCGAAGGTCCGCGCTGCCGGCCAGTATCGTCGTGCGCGGTTGTTGGGGGAGCCGCAGCATCGACCGGCGCGGGATCGCCAGGCTCCGCCTGGCAGACGACAATCAGGTGCGGGCGACGCGCCCGCGAAGCGCGGTTCAGCCGTCCGCAGCCCAGGTCTGCCCCCAGTGGCGCGACGGCAAGTGCTGTATCGCCCAGATGCGGTTCCGCCCCAGCATGGGGGGCGGGCCGCCTGGCGGACCGCGATACCCACGTCCTGCTGAGCCCTGACCCGCAAGTGCGGGCCTATGTGCCGTTCGCGCCGATCGCTGACGGGCCGCCATCGCCGATGCTCGGCCGGAGTTCGCCGCGCCGCTCGGGCCCGGCCACACGCCGAGCGCGGACTTGAGATGCCCCAAGCGCCAGGCGCATGCCAGGGCGGATTCCGTCGCCCCGGCCTGCCGCGCCCGAGCACGCGCTCGCGGCGAGGCCCATGGCGTCGCAGTACCAGCCCCGCTTCGGGCGAGTTGACCGGTTCGAAGGCAGGCCGGAGCCACGCGCTGGTCACTGGCGCAGGAAGCCTGCCGAAGCCCGTCGTAGACGTTGCGCGCGCCGATGCCGAAGTCCGCCGGAAGGGGCACAAGCGCCGTCGGCGGCCTGTTGAGCCGCGTCCGGCAGATCCATACCGCAGATACCTGGAGCAGAATTCGCTGAATAGTACCAAAACTGTTGACTCAGCACGGACAACCTGGTAAACTACCACGCACGATGTCTTTCGGAGTACAGACATGCTGCCCGAGTCCCTGAACGGGCCCCTCCCAGTCCCCAGGGAGTGGTGCCAGGATGTGGACGCAGTCTCGGCGCGCGTGCTGGTCGTCGGCAACGATCGCACGGCGAGGTCGCTCATCGCAGGCTCGTTAGCCGACACCGGCCTCCGCATCGCGGCTGTCTCCAGCGCGGCCGACGCGCTGGCCCAGTTGCGAACATCGCCCTGCGACCTCGTCCTTTGTGACGTGGATCTGCCCGGAACCAACGGGATCGCCCTTGCTCGCTCGGTAGCCGAGCGCCATCCGACACTGCCGGTCGTGTTGGTCGGCGCCCTGCCCGAGGACATGGACGAACACGCCTCGCTGCCTTCCTCTACGTGCGAGTGCCTCGCCAGCCCCACCGACTGCGCGGCCGTGGCCGAAGTCGTCCATCAGAGCATCGACCGCTGCCGCGAAGAACGGCGCCGCCTCCTGTCCCACGACACACGCATCCTACTCGCGCCGCTCAAGGCCCTCGCGGCGGCAGTCGACGGCAAGCAGCACGCCCACGCCGCCCACTCGTCGCGCGTCGCGGAGATGGCTTGCGCCATCGGCGAGGACATGGGCATCGACGAGGACGAACTCCGGTTCCTCGAGCTTGCCGCCACGGCCCACGACATCGGCAAAGTGTGCGTCCCGGACGCTCTGCTGAACAAACCGGGCAGGCTGACCCCCGACGAGTGGGAGATGATGCGCGCGCACCCGGAGAAGGGCGCGGCAATGGTCGGAGACGTGCAGGAACTGGCATACGTGGCCGAGATCATCCGCCATCATCATGAACATATGGATGGCCACGGATACCCGGACGGCCTGCGCGGCGAGTCCATTCCGCTCCTCTCCCGCGTCATCGCCGTCGTCGACGCGTTCGAGGCAATGACCAGCGACCGGCCCTACCGCTCGCGCCTCGATGTCGATGACGCGGTCTCCGAACTCTGCCGCTGGGCAGGGCGCCAGTTCGACCCCGTCGTCGTACACGCTTGCGTCACCCGCTACGGCCGCTAAGGGCCGGCGCTTCAGATACGCATGGCCCCGGCCGCCGCACGATGCGGCAGCCGGGGCCATTTTGCCGTCTGGGCCCGAGGAACGCTACGGCTGCTTCGGCCAGGCGCTCTGCATCGGGCACACGCGGACCGACACCACGCGAGCGGAGCCGCTCGATACCGTCAGCCCCAGCTTCTTGTTGGCCGGCCTCGGACGGTAGAACGAGGTCATGGACATCGCCCCGTCGTTGCCGAAGACCTCGAGCGACCCGCGGTCCACCAACACGCGCAGCGTGATCTTCCCGTCGACCGCCGCGAGCGGCGCGGTCTTGCCCAGGCAGGTCACCGCCTTCGCGGCCGCGTCGTAGCGCACCTTCTCGCCGCGAACCTCCAACACCACGTCGGACGCATCGCGCAGCTCGACGGTCAGCTCGATGTCCACCAGCTCACCCGTCACGCCTGCCAGCAGATCGACGCCCGGCTTCAGCACCCGGTTGCGCACGACCTTGGCCGGGCCGCGCAGCTTCGCCACTTCGCGAACCGGGTAGCGATAGAGCCGCAGGCCGTCGGGCGTCTCCTTGAGCGTCAGCGTGCACGGCAGGCTCATCTGCTGGTTGAACGGCATACCCGCGAACTCGCTGCCCGCCATCCACGCGATCTGGATGCGGCGGCCGTCGGACGGCGGAACGTCGCTGTAGGACTGCACCGCGTAGTAGTTGCCGCCGAAGTCCACCTGCTGCACGCCGGTCTCAGGCGTGAACTTCTCGCCGCCGAAGTCGCCGACCATGTAGTGGCCGTTGGCGCCGGTGAGCACCCACTTGGTCGCCCCATCCTTGCCCTCGATGGGCGCCTCGAAGAAGTCTGGGCACTCGCTGCAGCCCGGCACGGTGATCCGCTGCAGCTCGGTCCAGTTCTTGAGGTCCGGCGAGCCGAACAGCGCGTAGATCTCCCCGTCCAGGTAGAGCGCCATCACCCACTTGCCGCTCGGCGCGTGCCACACCACCTTCGGGTCGCGGTTGCCGCCGATGATGTGCTTCACCACCGGGTTCGCGGAGTACTTGGTGAAGGTGCGGCCACGATCCGTGCTGTAGGCGATGCACTGCGTGAAGGGCACGCCCTTCGACTCCGGCGAGGTGTCGCCCGCGGCCGTGTAGATCGCGACGATCGTCTTCTCGCCGCCCTTCTGGAAGCCGGCCGTGTTGCCCTCATCGACGACCGCCGAGCCGGAGAAGATGGTGCCGAGCGCGTCCGGCTCGATGGCGTTCGCAAGCTGCGTCCAGTGCACCAGGTCCTTGCTGACCGCGTGCCCCCACGTCATGTTCCCCCACTGCGTGCCGAAGGGGTTGTGCTGGAAGAACAGGTGGTACTCGCCCTTGTAGTACACCAGCCCGTTCGGGTCGTTGGTCCAGCCCTTGGCGGGCGTGAAGTGGAACTGGGGCCGATAGGTCTCGGCGTACAGCTTGCTAACCACGATTGCCTCCGCGTATCTCTCGGGACCCATCTCGATCTGATCGATGTTGATGTGCCCCCAACCGCCCGTCGCGCTGTCGACGATCTGGATCTGCGCCGTCTTGCCCATCAGGTCCTGCACGTCCCAGGTCGCCCAGTCGAGAGCCTCGCTGCCGCCCGCCCGATCGTTGGGGCCGGTCGCCTTGCGCACCGCCTTGCCGTCGACGAGCAGGGCGATGTACGTCTGCTCCAGGTTCATGCCGCCGCCGAGGAGGAAGTTGATGTAGCGGCGCTGGATGGTGAACGGCGGCGAGGTGAGCGTGCCAACCGTCGCGTCTGCGCCGAAGTACGTGTTCACCAGGCGCTTCCCCTGGAACCCGCTGACCGGCATCTGGCCTGCCAACGTGCCGGCGGCCGGGCCCGGCCCGAACGCCGTGCCGGTCACCTTCCAGTCGCCATAGGTCTCCTGCTCGAAGTCGGCGATGACGATCTTGTCGTCCGCGCTGCGTCGCGCCCCTGCGGGCACTGCACACGCGGCCACGATCGCCAGGGCCAACGCGAAGTTGCGCATCAGTCACTCCCGATCCGGCTGGATAACAGGAAGCACGCTTCCCGCGTCGTATTGTTCGGTGCGGGCCGCCGGTTGCCCTGCCGATGCCCGCCCAACACACGCCGCTTCCCTACCAGGAGACCACTCGATGCGTTCCAACACCGTCAAGCACGCGCTGCGCCAGGACCAACCGCAGGTCGGCACGTGGCTGTCGCTGGGCAGCCCCATGGCCGCGCGATTCATGGCCCGGGCCGGCTTCCATTGGCTCACGGTCGACCTGGAGCACAGCCCCATCGACATCCAGGACGCCGCCACCATCTTCGGGCAGGTGGCCGACGCGGGCGGCATCCCCCTGGCGCGCGTCCCCTCGAACACGCACGAGAACGTGAAGCGGGTGCTCGACGCCGGCGCGTTCGGGGTCATCTTCCCCATGTGCAACACGCGTGAGGAGGCCGAACGTGCCGTGGCGGCCTGCAAGTATGCGCCGCAAGGCAAGCGCTCGGTGGGTGGCGGCATGCACGCGCTCAACTTCGCGACGACGCCCGGCGAGTACTACGCCAAGGCCAACGACGAGATCCTCGTCATCGTGCAGATCGAGCACGTGGACGCGGTGGCGCGCTGCGAGGAGATCCTGAGCGTGCCGGGCATCGACGCGTGCTTCGTCGGCCCGAACGACCTGCTCTCGTCGATGTGCCGCGTGCCTGCGATGGAGACCGACGAGCCGGAGTTCGTCGAGGCGATGCGCACCATACTGGCGACAGCGCGCAAGTGCGGCGTGGCCCCGGGGCTGCACGTCGGCGACGCCGCGATGGCCCAGCGCCGCATCGCGGAGGGCTGGCGCTTCGTCGCCATCTCCAGCGAGCTGGGCTTCATGCAGAGCCGCGCCGAGCAGGTGGCCGCGGAGGTGATCGGCGGCGCGGGCGCAGGGGCGGTGCGGTACTGAAGCCCAGCGCCATCAGTCCACCGATGAACGGAGATGCACGGCGATAACGTCAAGGGCCTCGAACCGCAGATGGACGCAGATACACGCAGACAAAGTCAAGGGCCGGGAACCACCGATGAACACCGATCTGGACGGATAGCGGCGGATGTTGGGCGGCGATGGTCGGTCGATGTGCCCTGGCCATTCCATCCTGCTCTGATCGGCAGCGATCCGTGTTCATCTGTGGTTCCAGGCCCTTGACCATACATGCGGCCATCCGCGGCCATCCGCGGCCATCCGCTGTTCAAGGCCAGGCCGCCGGGCTAGCGTGGCCCCTTCCGCTGCGGGCCGTCCTTCCAGACGTAGGTGTAGTTGACGTTCTTGCCCCAGAAGATGTTGCCGGTCTGGATGCCCAGCGCCATCTTCTTCCAGCGTGTGGTCGGTACCGGGATCCGGTACGTTCGGCTCTCGTGCTTGCGCGGGGACGCGTAGAGAGACGGGTAGTTTCCCGCCAGGAAGGTCCAGTTCTTGTCGTCGTTGCTGCCGTGCAGCCCGACCGAGAAGCTCACGAAGTCGCCCTCGCCGGCGCCCGCACTGGACCCGGTGTCGGCTGCCTTCGCCGTGATGATGATCTCGCCGCCCGGCGCCACCATGTCGATGGGCGCGTTCCAGGTCACCGCAAGCGACGTCGTGGGCGCTCCTTCCCGGTTCGGGTTGACCCAGGTGTGCCGGCTGATGCCGGCCTGGATGGTCCCGCGCGCTCTCTGCGGACCGTCGGCGTACTGCTGGATGGCCTGCTCGATGTTCGGGTTGTCCGACCAGACGACGCTGTCGAAGAGCACCCAGGCGCCGCCCGCCGGGATCTGCTTGGCGGAGCCGGTTGGCTTCGGCGCGGCTCCGGGCTTGGCCGCGCCGCCGGGCTGCCACTCGGCGATCGACGGCTCCATCGCCGCCACGCGCTCGAGCTGCCGGTCGATGAGCTGCACATAGTTTGCGTACTGCCAGTGCCGCCGGCCCGTGATCCACTTGTTGGTCTCGGCCTCGCGGATCGCGTCGGCGAGCACGCCGCACTCGGTCCGTATGAGGCGCAGCAGGTCGCTGGTCTCGCGCAGAGCGGCGGCGCGGGCACTCGCGGAGCGGCCAGCCTGGGCGTCCACCTCGGCGGAGAGCTTCGCGATCCACCTGCCGATGGCCGCCTCCTGCGCGCGATACGCCGGGTCCTCCCACTTGGGCTGCTGCCGCGGGAACGTCTGGCCCATGTGGACATACTCGTGCGTCATGGTCGACGCAAGCGACACCAGGAACGACGACTGCGGGTCGTACGGACGGTTCGCCTTGGTCGCCGCGGCGCGGTCCCGGTGGCTCTGGTTGATCGTCATCGTGTTCGTGTCGACACCGCCGTAACCCAGCTTGCCCGCCTTGACCTGGGCCGTTGTCTCATGGTTCGCGATGAACACGTAGTCGCGGATTGCTCCGAAGCTGACTTTGCCGCTGCCAAAGTCGGTGAGCAGCTTACTGGCGAGCGCTCCCTCGCCGAGCCGCGTCAGGGTCTTGGCGATGAGCGTCACGGTGGCCTGACCGGGCTTCTGGGCTTGGGCGCGAGCCGGCGCCACGGTCAGGCCGACGGAGAGTACAACAAGCGCGATGGACCCGGGCAGGTGTGTCCTTGCTCGCATAGAGGCGCCTCCTAACAGGTGTTCGACGTGCTATTTGATCGGTAGGCCGCCAACTCCTGCTCAGGGCCGGATCTTGCAGGAGTCGCGCAGCTCCGCAGCGTAGCACAAGACGAGCCAAGACACGCGCCGGCGTTTGCGGCAACCGATAAACAGCAATGAACCCCGCTCAGGCACATCGCGACAGGATGGAGCGGCGTGGCTTCATCGCATCAGCTTGGTCGCCTGACATCTGCCGTGATCCCGGCCGATCCGTGTTCATCTGTGGTTCCAGGCCCTTGACGTGATCTGCGTTGATCCGCGTCCATCTGCGGTTCCAAGAGAGCGAACGCCATGCAGCAGCGGCCGAACATCCTTATCTTCATGACGGACCACCAGCGCGCCGACACAGTGGCGCCGGGCCATCCGTGCCTCACGCCGAACGTCGACCGGCTGGCCCGGGAGGGCATCCGGTTCACCGGCGCGCGCTGCCCGTCGCCGCACTGCTGCCCGTCGCGCGCCACATTCATGACCGGGCTCTACCCCTCGCGGCACGGCGTGTGGAACAACCTGCTGAACGACCAGGCGCTCAGTCGGGGCCTGAAGCCGGGCGTCCGCACGTTCTCGGAGGACCTGCGCAGCGCGGGCTACCGCCTGGCCTACGACGGCAAGTGGCACGTGAGCGCGGAGAAGACGCCCGCCGACTACGGCTGGGAGGAGCTGTTCGTGAGCGCGGCCCGGGCGGAGCGGCATGGGCTGACGTGGGAGAACTGGGAGAAGCAGGCCCCGCAGGACCCCGCGCGCCGCCGCGAGCCCGGCGTCATCCGCCGGCCCGGCTGGGGCGACGCGCGCCTCTACGGGACGATCCCCGACGACGCGCCGCCCGGCCACGACGAGCGAGTGGTCGACGAAGCCGTGCGCGCGCTGCCGAAGCTGGCCGCCGGCACCGAGCCCTGGTGCCTCTACGTCGGCATGATCGGCCCGCACGACCCCTACATGGTGCGGAAGCGCTGCGTCGAGCGATACCGGCTGGAAGATGTGCCCCTGCCGCCGAGCTACCGCGACACGCTTCGCGATAAGCCGCGCGTGGTGCAGCGGATGCGGCGGCAGTACTGGAGCCAGCTCTCCGAGCGCGAGGTGCGCGACGCGATCCGCCACTTCTGGGCGTACTGCACCTACCTCGACGAGCAGTTCGGCCAGGTAATACGCGCGCTGGAGGCGACCGGCCAGGCGGACAACACACTCGTGGTCTACACGGCCGACCACGGTGACACCTGCGGCGACCATGGCATCTTCCTGAAGGGCATCCCGTGCTACCGCGGCGCCTACGAGGTCCCCTGCGTGATGCGCTGGCCCGCCGGCATCGCCCACCCGGGCCGCACGGTCGACGAGTTCGTCTCGCTGGCCGACTTCGCGCCAACCTTCGCCGACATCGCGGGCGCGCGCAGCCCCCAACGCCCCGCCGGCCGCAGCCTGGCGCCCTTCCTCCGCGGCGAGGCGCCCGCCGACTGGCCGGACGAGATCCACACCCAGTGCAACGGCGTGGAGCTGTACTACACGCAGCGCTCGGTCACGACGCGCGAGTGGAAGTACGTGTACAACGGGTTCGACGAGGACGAGCTGTACCACGTGGCCGAGGACCCGCACGAGCTGCACAACCTGGCCGCCGACCCGAAGCACGACGCGGCCAAGCGCGACCTGGTCCGCCGCATGTGGCGCTTCGCCCACCGCGAGGACGACGCCGCCACCAACTCCTACGGCACCGTGGCGCTCTGCCCCTGGGGCCCGGCGGAGGCGTTCAGGGAGTAGGTGGTCGGTGCCGACGGTCCTGCCTACCTCACGCCGGCGACAAATGCCTGGCTGAAGCCCGCCGCAAAGGCAAAGGCGAACGCGGCTATCTCCAGCCCGATCTTCACCCAGCCATTCACCTTGTCCGCGCTGCTCTTGCCGCACACGAGCACAATCGCGATGGCTAGGGCAACCAGGTCGGCAAGCAGGCCAACTGGGGCGTCGCCGGCCGCGGTCATCATCACAC
Source organism: uncultured Chthonomonadaceae bacterium (assembly GCA_964519955.1). GTDB lineage: Bacteria > Armatimonadota > Chthonomonadetes > Chthonomonadales > CAJBBX01 > CAZFLM01. Next base: position 16,093 of record CAZFLM010000032.1, read on the forward strand.
AGAACAGCGTCAGCGACCACATGACCACGATGAGCGCGCCCCTGGCCCGAGCGGCGGGCAGCTGGCCCACATACTGGGGAGTGGGCACCATGACCACAAGCGGCACCTGCTGCGGGCCGACCGACGCGCCACACTGGGAGCAGAAGTTGGTCCCCAAGGGCACCGAGGCGCCGCATCCGGCGCATTGGAAGTAAGGGACTCCCGGCTGTGGCGGACTGGCCGCAGGTGCAGGGGGCGCGGGCGGCGGAGGCGCGAAGGCCTGTGTGCGCTGCAGCGCCGCGGTGTGGCAATCGGGGCAGAGGCCCGAGCAGAGCTGCGCGCGTGGCGTCGCCCGGCGGCATCCGGAGCAATAGACCGGCAGCATCCGGTCCTCGGCGGTCGCGCCTGCGTCGTGCGCCGGCATCTGGCGGGTCGGCTCCACGGCAGGTGGCGCCGTTGGCCTCAACCGGCAGCCGCATCGGCCACACGTCGGCGCTGTCGCGTCTATCGTCTCATGGCAGGTTGGGCACGACCGGTGCGCAGGCGGTTCCATCGTGGGGGGCCTCCTCGCAGCCATTGTTCGGCGCTCGCTCACCCATTCCTGCCGCCCCGCCCAGCGCATTTGGCCCAATGCTGGCACTGGCGCAGCAAGACAGCACGTGCGGCATCCGGTTCGCACTACCTTGAACAGGCGGGCACCGTCGGGCCCGCTCCGGCGGCGTTCGGGGCGCGATGCGCGGGGCGTATGGCTACAGGAACGGCGTGTTCCGATGCGGTCAGGCGTGCATCCCCGTGGCGCTCACCGACATCGGCCACGGCGGCGGCCATGAGCACGGCCCCAGGGGATGACCGAGCGCCAGGATCAAGGACAAGGGCACAGGGGCCGGCCGGCCCCCAACACCCACCCCCAGCCCCCGCCGTTACGCCTTCGCGGGCACCTCGAAGCCGGCGCGGTACTGGCGGGTCAGCAGCGCGTTGGCTTCCTGGTCCTTGCCGAAGCCCTCGCCGCTGATCTTCAGCGACTTGCCGACGCGGTACTGGGTGTCCTGAAGCACCACCTTGTTCGCGGCCAGGTGCTCCTCGTAGCGCTCGAAGGTCTCCGCCGCCTCCTTGTTGTCGCCGAACACCTTGCGCGTCTTGTCGTAGGGCTGCGGCGTGCCGAGCTTGTACGAGATGTTCGCCAGGTGGCAGAGCGCGCTGGAGAGATGGCCCTCCTCGCAGTCTGCGTTCAGGTCGCGGTACTTCCGGCTGCGCACCGCCTTCAGGAAGTTGGCGTGGTGGTCGCCGCCGCCCTTGAACTCAGCCACCTGGTTCCCATCGTTGTCGAAGGCGAGCGCGCTACTGTAGCTCGGGGCCACCACGACGCCCTCGGTGCCGTACCAGATGTTGCCCACCTTGGCGCGCATCAGGTCCGGCGTCTCCAGGCCGCGCACCTCGAAGATGAGCTGCGCGTCGCCATAGTCGAAGAACGTCAGGAGCGTGTTCGGCGTCTCGGCATCGTCCACGTAGCCGAAGCGGCCGCCGAGCGACATCACGCTCTTGGGGAACTTCCTGGCGCCCAGGCCCCAGCGCGCCTTGTCCATCTCGTGGATGCCCTGGTTGCCGATGTCCCCGTTGCCATAATCCCAGAACCAATGCCAGTCGTAGTGGAACTTCTTCCGCAGCACGTCCTTCATCGGCGCGGGGCCGAGCCAGAGGCTGTAGTCCACCGTGGCGGGAGGCGTCTGGGCGCCGCCGCACTGGCCGATGCTGCCCCGGGGCTTGTAGCATAGGGCTCGGGCGATCGTGACCTTGCCGATCTTGCCGGAGTGGATGTAGTCCAGCGCGTCGCGCATGCCCTTCTGCGAGCGGCTCTGCGTGCCGCACTGGCAGATGCGCCCGGTCTTGCGCGCCACCTCGACGATGCGCCGGCCCTCGTTCACCTCGTGGCTGATCGGCTTCTCGACGTAGACGTCCTTGCCCGCCTGCATCGACCAGATCGCCCCGAGCGCGTGCCAGTGGTTCGGCGTGGCAATGGAGACCGCGTCGATGTCCTTGTTCTCGAGGAGCTTGCGGATGTCCTGATACGTCTTCGGCGCGGGCTTTCCGGCTTTGACGACCGCCGCCACACCCTTGTCGATCACGGCGGTATCCGCGTCGCAGAGGGCGATCAACTCCACCTCGTCCTTGCCGAGCAGGTTCGAAATGTGGCCCATGCCCTGCCCGTTGAAACCGATGACCGCCATGCGGATCTTGTCGTTCGCGGCGACCCGCTTGCGCGGAGCCGGCGCGGCAGCCGCCTGCGCGACGGACGCCGATGCGGCGGAAACTGTGAGCAGCGCCAGCGAGTCCTCCAGGAACCGCCTGCGCGAGATTCTATCCATCCCGTTCGTCCTCCAAGGATCGTCCGCGGCGCTGCCCGTGTGCCGACGCCGCGTGGCGCTGAATGATACTCGCCTTCCTGGTTCTACGCCCGCCCCCGGCATTCCTACGCGCCGCCGAAGAGCCCTCTCGCCTCGCGCCGCCCGCACTCTCGACCGATAATGTACGGAATGCCCCGCCACTCAAGGGCTATCCCACGTCACGGGTCCCGAACATGACCGATACCGGTGGACGGTTCACAGCGCGAGGCGGCCCCGAAGCCGAGGCCGAGTCGCGCGCCCTCGTCGCGCAGCTCGCCGGCCTCTTGAACAGCCGGATCCGACCGCCCGAGCTGATCGCGCTCCTGCTTGTGGGCGACTTCGGGCGGGGCGAGGGCCGCGTCTTCACCGATCCATCGGGCGCAGAGCATCCCTTCGGCGACCTCGAGTTCCTGCTCCTGACCGCCAACCTGGCCGCGCCGGAGCGAGCCGGGCTGGAGCAGCGCCTCTCGCGCGACCTGGGGGAGCAGGCGCTGCCCTCCGGCTTGTCGGCCGGCATTCGCGTGGTGAACCTCGCGCAGATGCGCACCGCGCCGTGCTCGGTGTACTGGTGCGATGTCCGATTCGGCCACAAACTGCTCCTCGGCGACGCAAGCTCGCTGCTGACCCACGAGGCCTTCGGCGTCGATCACGTGCCCCCGATCGCGGCCCGGGACCACCTGATCCAGTCCAGCCTGCCCTGGCTGGCCGGTCTGCCGACGCGTTCGGCGAGCGGGCAGCGGGCGCATGCCCTGCACGTCGCGGAGGCTGCGGTCGGCCATGGCAGCGCGCTGCTCCTGCTTCTCGGCGACTACCACTGGAGCCTGCAGGAGCGGCAGTGCCGCATGGACGAGCGCGACGACATATCCGAGGCCGTGCGCACCGCGTTCCACGAGGGCTGCGAGCACCTGCTGAGATTGGATGGGGAGATCGAGCCCTGCGCGGACACCGGCCTGCTCGCCGAAATGCACCTCGCGTGCGAGCGAATGCGCCTGCGGGCGCCGGAGATGACCTGGGCACAGTACCCGGAGCTGGCCTGCCGGGCAACGCTCTGGCACGTGGCGCGCGCCCCCCTGACGCTGGCCGTCCGCACCATCGACCCGCCCGTCGCCACGCACGCGCGCGGCCTGAACTCCTGGGGCGCGAGGCTGGGCCTCCGGTGCGCGCCGCGCGAGGAAGCCCTGGCGCTCGTGCACCCGGTCGTCGCCTACGGGCTGGACCTGCCCGACTACTCCGCGCTCGCCGCCCAGGTCCTGGATGTCGAGGCCCACGATACGCAGGCAGCACGCCGGGCCTTCGTCCACGCCTGGGTGATGTCGCAGGACCAGGATGTGTACGCCTCGGTGGCGCGGGCCGGGTCGGTCACCGAGGGAATGCCGACGGCCGCGTAGCCGGGCTGGCTCACACGCGCTACCGGACGGGCACGGAGGCCCATCCCACCACAACGCTGCTG
>CAZFLM010000032.1:20002-69317 GCA_964519955.1 uncultured Chthonomonadaceae bacterium
CCCTGCGCGGCCCTGCGATGCCCACGCCCGCCTGGCCCGGCCGGTTAGCACGCCCTACCGGACGGGCACGGAGGCCCATCCCACCACAACGCTGCTGCCCTGCGCGGCCCTGCGATGCCCACGCCCGCCTGGCCCGGCCGGTTAGCACGCCCCACCGGATGGGCACGGAGGCCCATCTCACCACCGGCCGAGTGCCGCCGCGCCAGCGCTCCCCATCCCCAGCATCCCGCCGCACCCCAGTCTCCGCCCGGCGCCTCCGTGTGCAGGAGGCCCTCACGCGCACGGCGAACTGCGGCGTATCGGCCGTCTAGGGGAGGGTGCGAGATGGGCTCTGAACAGGAGTTGACGCGTCGGCAGATGGTGCGCGGGGCGGCGGTGGCGGCGGCAGTGGCGCTGCCCATGGCCTCGCAGGGAGGGGTGGCCATGGCGGGCAAGGCGGCGCCGACCGGGCGCTGGAACGTGCGCGACTTCGGCGCGAAGGGCGACGGCAAGGCGGACGAGACCGCGGCGTTCCAGGCGGCCCTCGATGCGGCCGGGAAGGCCGGCGGCGGCGAGGTCTACGCGCCTCCGGGGCGCTACCGTTTCGCCGGAAGCCTGCGGGTGCCGATTTCCACCACGCTGCTCGGCTCGTTCCACACCGTGCCGGCGCACAACGGCATCCGCGACGCGGGCCTGCCGAAGCCCGGCGACGACGGCACCACCCTCATGCCCACAGGCGGCGCTGGGCGCGAGGATGGCCCGGCCTTCATTACCCTGGCCACGAACAGCGTGCTCCAGGGCGTCACCGTCTACTACCCCGACCAGGACCCGAAGGCACGCCCGAAGCCCTACCCGTGGGCCGTGGCGATGACGGGCAAGAACCCGGCCGTCCTCGACACCGAGCTGCTGAACCCGTACAACGCGATCGACACGACGGGCACGGAACGCCACCTCATCCGCTGCGTCCACGGCCAGCCGCTGCGGCGCGGCATCAAGGTGGACCAGATCTACGACATCGGCCGCATCGAGGATGTCCACTGGAACCCCTGGTGGAGCATGTCCGAACCGGTGATGAAGCTGATGGAGACCGAGGGCGAGGGCTTCATCCTGGGCAAGACCGACTGGGAGTACATGGTCAACTGCTTCTGCATCATGTACTCGGTGGGGTTCCGCTTCACCAAGTTCCAGCACGGACCGGGCAACGTGGACCTGACCCAGTGCGGCTCGGACGTCGGCCCGATCGCTGTGCTGGTGGAGGACTGCCAGGGGCACGCGGGCATCGCCTTCAACAACAGCCAGTTCATGGCGACCATCAAGGTGGCGGAGAGCAACACCGGGCCGGTGAAGTTCAGCAACTGCGGCTTCTGGCCCATCCCCACCACCGACATGCACGGCGACCTGGCGGGCGCGGGGCAGGTGACCTTCAACGGCTGCCACTTCGCAGACTGGGCCAGCAAGACGCCGGGAGCGCCCTGCATCCGTGCCCGGTGCAGCGGCCTCACGGTGATGGCCTGCGACTTCATGGCGGCAGGCAAGAACCAGATCGAGATCGACGCCGCGGTGAAGAGCGCCATCGTGGTGGGCAACCGGCTGCGGGGCGGCGAGAAGATCGTCAACCGGTCGCAGGGCGCGCAGATCGGCCTGAACACGACCGCCTGATCGAGGGCGCCGGCGCCAGGAACCAGGCCTACCCGAGAAGGTGGTCGGCGACGATCTTGACGCCGATGCCGATGAGCACCAGGCCGCCCACCAGCTCCATGCGCTCGCCGAACCGGGCGCCCAGGCGGGAGCCCAGCGCCATACCGAGCACCGTCATGGCGCCGGCGACGACACCGATGACCGCCGACGCCTGCCAGACCACCACGCGCAGCATCGAGAAGCTGACGCCGACGGCCAGCGCGTCGATGCTGGTGGCAACGGAGAGGGACACGAGCATCGCACCGCGCGTGGGATCGGCGGCCCGCTTCTCCTCCTCCTCCGCCCCACCGCGGAGCGCCGACCAGCAGGCCCGGCCGCCGATGGCCGTCAGCAGGCCGCAGGCGGCCCAGTGGTCCCAGGTCTGCATCGCGTCGCGCACCGAGAGGCCGGCGAGCCAGCCGAGCACGGGCATCATGGCCTGGAAGAGGCCGAAGTGGAAGGAGAGGCGGAAGACCTGACGCGGAGAGGCCTTGCCCAGTGTCACGCTGCTGGCCACGGCCACGGCGAATGCGTCCATGGCCAGGCCCAGCGCCACGATGAAGAGTTCGACTAGGTTCACAGGTGGCGGTTCCCCCGCCTCCATACTACCCCGCGGTTACCCCCTGTCGGGCTTGGTGCAGCTGCTCACAGGACGTGGGGCAAAGCAGATGCCTCCGGCATGACGGCTGCTGCCGGCGCGCGGAGGCAATGACGTCATCCGGGGGGATCTGCTTGTCTCCTCACCTGCCCTGAGCAGTTGCGGCTTGGTCCCGGCGCCTGCTGCGGACCACACACAGGGCCGAACGGAGCGACCTGGTGGCCGCTCCGTTCGGTGTCGTTCCGGTATGGCGGGGAGCGTCGGCCCCCTTACTTCTTCGTGTGCGCCACGATCCAGTCGCCCACCACAGTGAGCGCCGTCGGCGACATCGTCTCCTCGATCTGGCCGTACTCCGCCGGCAGGCCGGTCTTGGCGGTCTGGAGCAGGTGGTTCAACCCCGGGAGCTGCTTGACGGTGTAGTCCTTGTTGCCGCCTGCCTTCAGGGCCTTCTCGACCTCCGGCAGGTTCAGCTTGGGAAGCACCTGCAGGTCCTTCTCCCCGTTGACCGCCAGGACCGGACACGCCACCTTCTGCAGCGCGGGGCGCGGGTCGTAGGTGAGGAAGTAGCGGAACCAGGGCGAGAGCACCGCAGCCAGCCCCGCCTTGATGCTCGTCTCGCGGTCGCCCGCCTGCTTCTTCTGGGCCTCGGGCAGCTTGTCGTAGGCGGCGCCCATCGCCTCGCGCAGCTTGGCCTCGCGCTTGGCCGGGTCGTTCTCAGTCCGCACGATCTCGAACAACCGATGGTTGGTCTCGCCGCTCGCCTTGGCCGTCGCCTCCGGCACCCCGGCCGCCATCTGAATTGCCACGCCCTGGCTCTCCACCACCTCGGCGCCGGTCACGCCGGTACCCGCCAGCATCACGATGAACGCCACATCCTGCGACCGCGAGGCGGCCAAAGGCGCGATGACCCCGCCCTCGCTATGGCCGATCAGCCCGATCTGCATAGGTTCCACCTCGCTTCGGGTCTTCAGGTAGGCCACCCCCGCCAGCGCGTCGCCGCAGAAGTCGGCCGTCGTCGAGTTGGGTGTGCTCCCGGTCGATCCGCCCACGCCCCGGTCGTCCGCCCGCAGCACCGCGATGCCACGCCGCGTCAGGTAGTCGGCCAGGACGAGGAACGGCTTGTGCTGCATCAGCTCCTCGTTGCGGTTCTGCGGGCCCGACCCGGTGATCAGCACAACGGCGGGGAACGGCCCCGCGCCTTGCGGGATGGTCAGCGTGGCCGCGAGCTTGACGCCCGCCTTGGCGTTCTCATACGTCACCTCTTCCTCGCGGTAGGGGTAGGGCTTCTTGGGCTCCTGCGGGCGCTTGGGCGCCACCGCCTCGGCCGTGGTGCGCTCGACGGCGAGATCGAGAGCCGCGCCGTTCTGCTCGAACTTGCCCTCGATCCGCTTGCCGTCGGCGCTCAGCGTGCCCTCGAACGACGCGACTGGGGCCGCCAACTCGAACCTCGCCTTGTCGCCCGTCAGCGTGACCGTCTTCAGCGGCAGACCGTTCGCGCCCTGATCAACGCTGTCCAGCGTGCCGGTGTACGTGCCGTCCGCGGCCTTGCTGATGTGGAACACCAATCGCAGCGCTCCGCCCGGCACCACCAGCTTGCCCTGCCACGTGCCGGCGAGGTCCTTCGCAGTGCCCTGCGCGAGCACTCCGCCGGCCCAACCCGCCGCCATCACCGCCGCGGCCGCCACCACTGTGGCGCATCGCAGAACTCCAGCCATCTGCCCACTCCTTAGAGATTTAGCCATCAGTCTAATCACAGCCACTACGACCCAAGGGCGCAGCCGGTTTCGTGCGCATGCCCTATTGCATAGATCACACCGAAGGCGCCCCGGGAACGGGCGAGTCCGGCCGCAAGTACGGACATTACAAGTTTTCGCCATCCGGCGCTCGGTCCGTCCGTGCCAAGCCGCGGACGCGCACCGAAGGTAGGAGACACACAATGAGCACCACACTCGCGGCGGACCACGCCGTTTCCGCTCCCGTGGCGCGGGTCAGCGCCACCGATGTCGGCTTGCTGGTCCTGCGCCTCGGCCTCGGCATCGTGTTCGTGGCCCACGGCTCGCAGAAGGTGCTCGGCCTGTTCGGGGGCCACGGACTCGCCGGCACCGTGCAGTTCATGACCTCGACGGGCATCCCGACCCCGCTGGCCTACCTGGCGTGCTTCACCGAGTTCCTGGGCGGGCTGGGCATGATCGGTGGGCTGCTCGCGCGGCTGTCCGGCCTGGGCCTGGCCATCGTGATGGGCGTCGCCGTCCTCCACGTGCACCTGTCGAACGGCTTCTTCGCCCCCACCGGTTTCGAGTACCCGTTCGCCCTGCTGACGATGGCCCTTGCGGTGATGGTCCTCGGCCCCGGCCGCATCGCCATCGCGGATCTGGAGGGGAAGCTGCTGGCGCGGCGAACTAGCGCATAGGCAGCCGGGCCGCGCGGTCCGGACATCGTCGTTCCGGAAGGACAACCGGTGGAGCACGCGCCGAACATGAGCAGGCGTGAGCTGGCAGCATTCGCGCTGGCCGCGGTCGCCCTTCCAGGTGGCGCGGCAGGATGGTGGAGGCCGATGGCAGCCGGGCGTTGGGTCCGAGCCGGCCTCGATGGCGTCGACAAGCCCGTCTGGGGCCTGCGTGACGGCATCCAGGTGGCGCTATGGCCGGGCACCGTCGAGGGAGTCGGCGACGGCGGCCCGCGCGGCCTCCTCCGCATCGGGTACCCGATCCTCGACGGGGGCAAGCGCCACGGCCTCGTGAACTTCATCGCCGTCGAGCCGTTCGTGGGTGGACGGCGAGGCTTCAGCGAGGTGGAGCGTGGCGCCGACGGCAAGCCTGGCCGCCTCTTCTGGGCCGGAGCAAGCGATGCTCCCACCGACAAGCTGCACCCGGGCACGCTTGCCACCGCCGACGGCGGCGAGACGCTCACGATCACCGTGCATACCGAGACGTTCGACAACGGCGCGCGCGTCGTGCTGGAACTTGCCATCCGCTCCGATCGGCCAGGCGAGCTGAGCATCACGTCGCGTCCCGCGCCCGGGAGTGCCCGCATCGAGGTGTGCAACCTGACCGCCACCATGGGCAACTACATGCGCCTGCGGAAGCTGTGGCTGAAGGACCGCGTCGTCGAAGCCAGGACCGTGTGGCCCACCTTCGACGGCCGCGAGTTCGCCCCCGAGGCGTTCTTCGCGGCGGACCAGTTGGTGCGGACACCCGCCGGCGATGTGCTGGTTTGCGCGACGACCGACGAGGCCGACCCGCACTCCGTGCCGCCAGACCCCGCCGCGCCGTGGTGGGCCTACCGCGGCAGCTTCCCCCTGACGCAGTACTGGCGCGTCCCCAAGGGCCAGCCGACCGAGGGGCTGCGCGCACGGGTGAACGGGCGCAAGCTCTACTGGGCGAACCATACGCCGATCCCAGGCGGCATCGCGTTCGAGAACTTCGACCTGATGGGCCCGTTCCGCGACGGCCAGACCTTCGTCTTCGGCCTCTCGCGCCGCACGCCGGAAGAGCTGACCAAGGACTAGCCCGCGGCCGACTGGAGCGTGGACCTCCGTGCCCACCGCAGCGCACGCGGCCGTGGTGTGATGGGCCTCCGTGCCCACCGCGCAACGCAGGCGGCCGTGGTGGGATGGGCCTCCGTGCCCGTCCAGTACAGCGCCTGCGCCGATCGGGCGCCCATCGGAACCGGCCGCCTGGCCGGCGCGTCCTGGTACTCCAGTAGCGGGAGGCGCACGCGAGGCCGTCCCCCGAGGAGGCCGTTCCCATGCCCTGTCGTGTCGGCGTGATGCTGCTCCTGCTCGCTTTCGTGCCCAGCGCCCGCGCCCAGACCCCGCCACCGTCCATCTGGGGCCGCGCCATCCTGAGCCAGCCCTTCGACAAGCAGCCCTTCCACGAAGTGGCAATCCCCGACTGGCTCAACGACCTCACCGGCGTGACCTACTGCTTTTCGGTGATGGCCCAGGCGGACCGTGAGAAGGCGGCGGCGGCCGGCAGCGAGATCAGCGAGTTGGGCTTCGCCGACCCCCTGTTCGTGTACTACCCGAGCGAGTACCTGAAGCACACCAATCCGGCCGTTCCCGCCGCCGATATCGGCAAGCGGATCGCCGACTACAAGCGGCTGGGCGTTCGCATCCTGGGCGGCGTGCCGCCGGGCCTCATCGCGGAGGTCTATGCCGCCCACCCCGAGTGGCGATCGATCTCCACCGATACCGCCGTCATACCGAGCGTCGACCTGGCGACGAACCCGGTCGGCGGCGGCCTCTGCCTGCTCGGACCGTGGGGCGACCGCCTGATCGACATCCTCTGCGAGATCCTGACGAAGTACCCCGATGTCGACGCCTTCACCTTCGACGGGCTGCACCACGGCGCCATCTGCTACTGCAAGAGCTGCCGCGATGCCTACCGCCGCGACACCGGCCTCGAGATCCCGAAGGTCGACATGGCCGACCCGGCATTCCGTCGCCACCTCTACTGGCGCGACCGGCAGCTCGAGGCGCTGGTCGAGCGGATGCAGACCCGGATCAAGGCGATCAAGCCGAAGGTCGCGCTGCTGACCTGGACCACGAACGCGGGGCGCTTCGGCCACTTCCTCGATATCCCGCGCAACATGCCTGCCCGCATGAACCTGCTCCTGGACGCGCCGGACCAGGAGTTCTGGATGGACGAGACCAACCGCGGCAACACCGTCATCCCGGCCTTCGCCAACGCGGTCATCTGGGCGGCGAGCAACCACCGCGTCGCGTTCAGCTCGCCCTACCTGTTCTCCCACGGCAACCCGTACGGGCCGGACAGCTTCCCCGCGCACGAGGTACTCCGGCGCACCATGCTCGCGCTGACCTACGGGGCGCGGCCCAGCGTCGCCCTCGCCACCTCCGCGCCGCTGCGCCAGCCCGTGCTCGACGCCCTGAAGGAGGTGCGACGCCGCAAGCCGTGGATCACCAGCGTCACCGACGAGCCCTGGGCCGCCCTGCTGCTGAGCGACGACACCCGCGTGTTCTACGGCCGCGAGTCGGGCCGCATGGAGGAGCGGTACCTCGCCAACGTGCTCGGGTTCTTCCGCACGGGCATCGAGGAGCACCTGCCGGTCACCGTCATCCAGGACTGGAACCTCAACACCGACGACCTCGCGCGCTACAGGGTCCTCATCCTGCCGAACGCCGCCTGCCTTACCGACGCCCAGGTGGCCGCGATCCGCACGTTCGTCCAGAACGGCGGCGGGCTGGTCGCCACGGTCGACACCTCGCTGTGCGACGAGTACGGAGAGCTGCGCAAGGATTTCCTCCTCGCCGACCTGTTCGGGGCGCACTGCGCCGGCATTCCGCTCTCGGATGGCGCGAAGGTCGAGCCGCTGGACGTGAACTTCGCGAAGGGCATCGACGCCAACTACTGGGAGCGGCGCAAGAACGTGTTCCAGCTCCGGCTGGATGCGTCGCCGATCGCCGAGGACGCGCGGCTGCGGGAGTACCTGGGCGCCGATCCGGTGACGCTGCGTGGCCAGGCCGTCGCGGTGCGCGATGTGGCTCCCGACGCCGCTGCCGCCGCCCACTTCGGCCCCAAGGACACTGGGCAGTACCCGCACCCCGCCATCCTGGCCCGCACGGTGGGCAAGGGCCGCGTGGTCTATATGCCCGCCGCCATCGACGCGGCGTACTACCTCTACTCCTACCCCTATCAGCGCATCCTGCTGGCGAACGCCGTCCGCTGGGCCGCCGCCGCGCCGCCGCCTATCGCCGTCGAAGCGCCGATGTGCGTCCACGCCACGAGCTTCCGGCAGCACGACGCCAAGGGCGACCGCCTCATCGTGCACCTCTTCAATGACGTGAACACGGCCGGCGGCCACGCGAAGCCGGACGAGGACGTGCCCCTGCGCGAAGAGACGATCCCCATCCATGACATCCGCGTGCGCCTCACGGGGTATGACATAGAGCGGGTGCACCTGGAGCCCGGCGGCACCGCCGCGGCGGCAGTCCGCCAGGGCGCGGCCACGGTCGTCAGCATCCCGCCACTGGCGATCCACACGATGGTGGTCGCGGAACTGCGCAGGGGAGGACAGGACAAGCGATGAGCAAGTCGAGGCTCCGATGGGCGGTGGCGGCGGCTCTCTTGCTGAGCGCGGCAGCGAGCATGGCGCAGACCCCGCGCGCCGACTGGCCACACTGGCGCGGGCCGGACCGCAACGGCACGACGCCGGAGCTGTCCGGCTACGACGCGAAGGCGTGGCCGCCGGGCGACCCGCTGTGGACGCGCACGCTGCCCGGCACGGGCGAGACCTCACCGATCGTCGCCGAGGGCAAGCTCTTCACGATGGCCTGGGCGAACGCGAAGGACACGGTCTACTGCCTCGACGCGCGCACCGGCAAGGACCTGTGGCAGCAGAGCTACGCCGCGCGCGACCGGGGCCGCCACGCCGAGGGCGACCTGCCGCTCTACTCGCCCGGGCCCATCTCGACACCCGAGTTCGACGCGGAGACCGGCTACCTCTACACGCTGGGCGTCGATGGGGAGCTGGCCTGCTGGAACACGCGGAAGGGCGGCGCGAGGGTGTGGGGCCTCAACCTCTACGACGCCTTCAACGCGCCGCAGCGGCCGGACACGGGCAGCGGCGTGCGCGACTACGGCTACACGACCGCGCCGCTCGTCCTGGGCAAGTGGGTGGTCGTCGAAGTTGGCGCTTCGGCGGGCCACGTGATGGCATTCGACAAGCGCACGGGCGGCTCGCCGGTGGGTACGCCTGCGTGGCGCTCGGCCAACACGGACAACGCGGGCCACTCCGGCGGACTCATTCCCGTCACGCTGCAGGGAGTCCCGTGCGTGGCGGCGCTGGCGGAGATGCGGCTGGTCGTCCTCCGCACGGATGCCGGCCACGAGGGCCAGCTCTACACGCAGTACCCCTACGTGCCGCGCATGGCCGCCAACGTGGTGACCCCGGCGATCTGGCAGGACCTGGCGGTGCTCTCGACCCACTTCGGCCCCGAGGACGCCCTCGTGAAGCTGGCGCCCGGCACCGCGGTGAAGAAGCAGACGCCGCCGCACAGCGAGGTCGGCACGCCGGTCTTCGCGGACGGCCGCCTCTACCGGGGCAGCGGCTACCTGGAGTGCTGGGAGATGGCCGAGGGCAAGGGGGCGATGCTCTGGCGCGGAGGCAACTGCGGCAACGAGGCGACGCTCATCCTAACGGGCGACAAGCGCCTGATCGCGTGGGGCGCGGGCCGGCTGGCGCTGTACTCCGCCGCCGACGGCGCCCGCCTGGCCGAGAAGCCCGACCAGCGCACCGGCTACCCGCACATCGCCCTCGCCCAGGGCCTGCTCTACACCAAGACGAACCAGGGCCTGCTGCAATGCTTCGGGCTGGCCGGGAAGTAGCGCAGAGCGCTGCGCCTACCGCTCCCGTGACGCCGCGTCACCATCCGCCGCCCGCAGCAGCACCTCCGCCTCGCCGCCCGGCGCCCCACCGGCCGCTCGGAGAAGCGTCTCGGCCTCCGGAGCAGCAGCGGGCCGCAGCAGCCTGCCGTGAGCACGCTCCTCTTCGGCGCGCTGCTGCAGGGCGGGGAGGCACTGGAGCGCCGCTTCGCGGATGGCCTTCTCGCCCTGCGTGCGTGCCGGGCCATCGGCCAGGGCCTGCACGACGGGCAGCGCCGCGGCGTCGCCGACCTGCTCCAGCGCCTGCAGGATGGCCACGCGGAGAGTGACCGGTTTGCCCCGAGCGGGACGGAACACGCCGAGCACATCCTTGTAGAGCGGGTTCTCGACACGGCGCCGCAGGATGCCCAGAAGCCTCGCCTGGTGCGCCTCACTGAGGAGGCCGCGGTCGCTGGCCCTCACGCGCGGCAGCAGGTCGATCAGACCGTCGACGACCAGGCGGCGTACTGCGGGGGTATCGATGTGGTAGGCGCCGATGAGGTTGGGAAGCGCGGCAACATCCTGCGCCTCGGCGAGTCGTCGGGCGCTGGCGAGCAGCGCGTCCCGCTTTCCTCGCCGGCGGTAGTGGAGGATGGACAGAGGCACCGCCATCACGGCGGGCAGGCCGAAGAGCAGCAGCGCCACCGCGGCAATGCTGCCCAGCCAGTGCTGTGCGACGCCGATGACGCCACCGCCGATGAGCGTCATCACGACGATCGTCGCGACGAAGCGCCGCCAGAAGCGCCTGGCCTCGGCGTCAAGCTCCGCGGCGGCCTCCTCGAACGCGGTCGCGGCGGGTTCCGTCTCGGCGACGGCGAGCGTCTCGGGAAGGAGCCTCTCCTCGCCTGCCGCGTCGCTTAGCCCAAGCGCCTGCTCCGCCATCGTCGATCCCCTCGCCAGTCGAACGGCCGGGCGCACCCGCCACGTGGTGCCCAATGGAGGGTGGCGCTCCGTCGGCACCGCGCGCCGCCCAACCGATCAATCCCAGCGGAAGAACCGGGCCGCCACGATCAGGCCGCCCACCAGCCAGACCGCAACGATCGCCACGTCCAATGCTATCGGATGGGCGGCCGGCGCGGCGAGGGTCACCTGGCGCAGGGCGTCGCACAGGTAGGTCGTCGGGATGGCGGCGGTGACGGGCCGCAGGTAGTTCGGGATGAGTTCCAGCGGGAAGAAGATCCCCGAGAGGAACATCATCGGCATGTTCACCACCTGCACCAGCGCCACGCAGCTCTCCTGCGTCTTCGCGATCCCACTCAGGATAGCACCCAGCGCGATGAACATCAAGGTGCCGATGGCGACGATACCGAAGACCGAGAACCACGAGCCTGCCACGCGGAACCCGTAGAGCATCGACGCGAGACCGACCAGCAGCGTCGTCTGGACGAGCGCGATGAGCAGGCGCTGCGTCACCTGGCTGCCCACGAACGCCGGGCGAGTGAGCGGCGTGGCGCGCAGGCGCTTCAGGATGCCGCGCTCGCGCATCGTGACCAGCGGGATGGCCGTGAATAGGCCGAGCTGCATGATGGTCATCGCGAGGATGCCGGGCAGGATGAAGTCGATGCCCCGCTGCTTCCGGCGCGGCTCGCCGGGCTGCTCCACCTTCTCCTCGATCGGGTTCAGCAGCGTCGGGCTGGCGCTGAGGCCCTTGTCCGCTGCGGCCAGCACGTTGCGGATGATGCTCACCGCCACGCCGGCCATCTGCGGCTGCGACTGATCGGCATAGATCCGGATGTCCGCCTGACGGCCGGCGTGGATGGTGTCCGCGAAGTCGGCCGGGAAGACGACCACGGCCCGGCGCTTGCCCGCGCGCAGCTTCGCCAGCTCGTGCTCGACCGTGCCCGACGACGCCTCCAGCGCGGACACCTTCGTGCGCAGGATCTCCGGCACCCAGGCGACGTCCGGCGGCAGGTTGGCAGGCGCGACGACGCCGATGGGCACCTTGACGGAGCCCTCCTCGCCGGCCTTGCCGAAGATCGCGCCGAAGATGACAACCAGGAAGAGCGGGAAGAACAGGCTCCAGAACAGGCCCGCCCGGTCGCGAACGAAGGACTTCAGCCCGGCAATGGTCAGTGTCGTGTAGCCCCTCATTCGCGGATCCTCCGTCCCGTGAGCCTCAGGAACACATCCTCCAGCGTGGCCGTGCGCAGCCGCACCTCGCCCAGCGCGATGCCGCGGGTCTGCGAGCGCTCCAGCAGCGCGCCCAGCGTCGTCGTCACCGCGTCCGAGTAGAGCACGAAGCGCCCGTCCTCCGCCGCGCACCGCACGGCGCCGGGCAGGTCGGCGAAGTCGGCGGGCGCCGCGCCATCCGCCACGTCGAACTCGATGGCGCGCTCGGCGAACTCCGCCTTGATGAGCCGCTCGGGGCTGTCCAGCGCGAGGATGCGACCGTGGTCCATGATCGCCACGCGGTCGCAGAGGCGCTCGGCCTCCTCCATATAGTGCGTGGTGAGCAGCACGGTCTTGCCCGTATCGCGCATGCCGGAGATGACGTCCCACAGCCCGCGCCGCGCCTGCGGGTCGAGGCCGGTGGTCGGCTCGTCCAGGAACACGATGGCGGGGTCGTTCACCAGCGCCAGGGCCACCGAGAGCCGCTGCTGCTGGCCGCCGGACAGCGTGTCGACCGGCGCGTTACGCTTGTCGGCGAGGTCGAGGCGCTGCAGCAGCTCGTCCGCCGGGGTCGCCTTCGCGTAGAAGCTGCCGAACAGGTCCAGCAGCTCGCGCGGCGTCAGCTTCTGCATCAGCGTGACGGTCTGGAGCGCGATGCCCAGCCGCTCCTTCACGCGGGCCGGCTCGCGCCGCACGTCGAAGCCGAGGATCTCGACGCTGCCGGAGTCCGCGGTGCGGAGCCCCTCGAGGATCTCGACGGTCGTCGTCTTCCCAGCGCCGTTCGGCCCCAGGATGCCGAAGACCTCGCCCTCGTTCACCTCGAAGCTGACGCCGTCGACGGCGCGAGCCTCGCCATACACCTTCACCAGCTCGTGAACCCGTATCGCCGCCATGGTCACCTCGCGTGGGCAGATGGGCGGCCTGCGCCGCCGCATGGCTTACGGGCACGGCGCAGCAGGGGTTTCGGAGCCGGCAGTGTGAAGGAGGTCGCACTCACGCCCCGGCCTGCGCAACGAAGCGGCAGGCCAGGACGTCCTCCGCACAGGGCTGCAGCATTGCGATGCACTCGCCGGGATCGGAGCACTCCAGCCACTGCCGCTGCCGGTCAGGCGGGAGCACGCAGGGCATCCGGCCATGGACCCGGCCGACGAAGCGGTTCGCGGGCACGGTGACCATGGTGCACGTGCGGAGCAGGTCGCCGTCCGGGGTCTCCCAGGTGTCCCAGATCCCGGCCAGCGCCATCGGTCCGCCCGAAGCCAGCTCGAACCGCATCAGCCCGCGCCGGCCGTCCGGCATGCGGCAGCGCTCGTAGAACGCATCGATCACGATGAGGCAGCGCCGGAAGAGGAACGCGGCCCGGTACGACGGCCGGTCCAGCAGGCCGTCGGAGCGGGCGTTCACGAGCTGGTTCCCGAAGCCTGCCGTGCGCGCCGTGGCAGGCACCAGACCCCAGCGTGCGGAGGTCAGGCGGTCCGGAGCCTCGTTCAGCACCACCGGCACGTACCCGCCGGGCCCAGCGTCTATCGCGGCGTCATCGTCCCATTCGGACGCGCACAGACCGCAAGCCAGCGCCAGGGCCTCGCCGGACGACTCGATGCAGACCAGTTTGCACATGCGCTGCCACCCCAGGGCGGGCCTCGAAGTCGGCCCCACGATGCTTGGCCTACGGCGGCGCAGCGCTGCGGGTTTCGCAGGGGGCGGTGCAGAGGCGCGCGGGGACGAGTAGCCAGGGGCAGACGGGCCGGCGCGGATGCCGGCCCGTTCCGTCCTACCTCCGCGCCGCCTTGCCGTCAGCCGGCGGCTCCTGGCCTGGCGGGTAGAGCAGCGGCGCGTCCGTGAAGCCGAGCCCAGTGAGGGGCTTGCCATCCGCATCCAGCACGCGGAACTCCACCCGGCGCACGCGCGGCTGGCCCTCTTCCGGCAGCTTCACCCGGATCGTCAGGTACCGCGCCGTGCCCGCGTCCAGCGCCTGGCTGATGGGGCTCGGCGGGAGCTGCCGAAGCGCCGCGATCACCGGCGGCGTCAGGGCCAATCCGCTGTCGGTCATCGCCTGCCGCCACAGGCCCGGAGACTTGTGCAGCAGCGTCAGCATCGCCTGCGCGCCGATGATGGCGTTCACCATCGGGTACTGCCGCTGCAGCGTGAGCAACTGCTTCGGCGTAAGCGAGGCCGCCATCAGCGCCAGGTCCTCCATCGGCAGGAACTGGCCGGGTGCGTAGTGCGCCCGCAGCTTCGCGAGAAACTCGTTCGGGATCGGCGGGTCCTCCAGCGGCCACACGATGGTCGTGCACAGCAAGACCCCGTCGTGCCACTTCGACATCACGGGCACCACCGCCAGCGCGTGAGATAACACATACCGCAGAGGGAAGCCTGTGAACCGGTAACCAGGCTCTTGGCTGCACTCCTGCGGCAGACGAACGAACAGGGGCACCGCCACCCCAAGAGCAATGCGCTCAAAGGAGCGCTGCAGGCCCCTCAGCGGCGTGCGTCGCTCACCGTCCTCGTCAGTCTGCGGCGCCGCCCCTTGCACCTCCGCGGGGATGGGCTGTCCGGCACGCGGGTCGTCGCCCGTGTCGCCGTCCATCAGCCAGGCAGCCGCGAACGCCGCCCAGTACTTCCGGTACGGCAGGCCGGCGGCAACCAGCCGATGGCCCGTCGGACTACTGGTGATCGCGCCGCGTTCGTCCACCGTGACGTGTCGGACCTCCAGCGCTGGCAGGCCGGACTCCCAGGTGTAGGGCCTGAACCAGATGCATGCCGGCTCTGGCAGCGGCTCATGGGTACCGTCCGGGAGCACCCTAAGCGTTTGGTTGCTGTACCTCCCCCACAACTCATGTGCCACCTCCTGCGTTTCCGGCGCCAACCTCGACACCGAGAGGTCCGCACAACCACCACGCAGAAGCGCCTCCAACTGAGCCGGAGTTGCCCCGTCGTGGAGGATGCGCATGTACTTGAACAGCTCATCGGCCGGTGGCGTTGAGTACCTAGGCACATCCTCGGCGTACACGTCCTTCAGCGCCGCTTGCTGTTCCGCGGGCGTGCCCACCGAAGCCTGCAGGAGCAGCTTGACCTCGCGAACCCACTCCGTCCACACGAACGAGCGGAGCCGTTCCCGCGTCGCCAACGCCTCCGGCGTCATCGCGAGCCGATACGCGTAGCTCCCGGCGCTGCCGCTGCGCTTCCATGCCCACTCGCCCTTCTTGTAGCTCACCAGCGACCACAGCGAGTTCAGCACGTCGCCCAGAGGCATCTGCTTGCAGAACGCGGCGACCGGCACCTCCGCCGTGCCGTCCTTCGTGCCGCACCCGACCTGCACGCCCGTCTGCGACTTCAGAGACGCCAGCACCTCCTCCAGCGTCGCGTGCAGCACGTGCAGGTCCACCGGCTTCGCCAGCCGCGCGTCGTCGGCCTTCATCTGCGCGGTGATGTTCTCGGGAGGGGGCGGGTCCGGGCGCGCCTGGCCCAAGCACGCACCCGGCAACAACCAGCAAGCCACTGCAGAGAGCAGTGCCATACCCACAGATGAGCGGTATCGACGCAGCATGGGCTCCTCCGGGGCAGCTCGTGGCCTACCGGCCTGCTGCCCCTTTGCCGTCAGCCGGCGGCTCCTGGCCTGGCGGGTAGGGCAGCGGCGCGTCCGCGAAGCCGAGACCGGTGATGAACTTGCCATCGGCATCCAGCACGCGGAACTCCACCCGGCGCACGCGCGGTTTGCCCTCTTCCGGCAGCTTCACCCGGATCGTCAGGTACCGCGCCGTGCCCGCGTCCAGCGCCTGGCTGATGGGGCTCGGCGGGAGCTGCCGAAGCGCCGCGATCACCGGCGGCGTCAGGGCCAATCCGCTGTCGGTCATCGCCTGCCGCCACAGGCCCGGAGACTTGTGCAGCAGCGTCAGCATCGCCTGCGCGCCGATGATGGCGTTCACCATCGGGTACTGCCGCTGCAGCGTGAGCAACTGCTTCGGCGTAAGCGAGGCCGCCATCAGCGCCAGGTCCTCCATCGGCAGGAACTGGCCGGGTGCGTAGTGCGCCCGCAGCTTCGCGAGAAACTCGTTCGGGATCGGCGGGTCCTCCAGCGGCCACACGATGGTCGTGCACAGCAAGACCCCGTCCCGCCACTTCGACATCACCGGCGTGGCGGCCAGTCCATGCGCGCACACGTACCGGACGGTCGACCCCGGAACGCGCCAATTGCGCTCGAGAGGGCACTCCTGGGGAAGCCTGGCGAAGAGCGGCAGGCCAGTGCCGAGCGCAATGTGCTCGAAGACGCGCTGCAGGCTCCTCAGCGGCTGGCGCTGGGACCCGTCCTCCTCGGTCAGCGGCGCCGCGCCACTCACCTCTTTGGCGATGGTCTGGCCCGCCAGGGGGTCGTCATCCGTGTCGGCGTCCATCAACCATGCCGCGGCGAACGCGGCCCAGTACTTCCGGTACGGGACGCTGGCCGCGACGAGGCGATGGCCAACAGGCGAGCCAACAAACCGGCCACTGTCGTCCAGCATGACATGGCGAACCTCCAGCCCCGGCAGACCAAGTTCCCAGGTGTATGGCTGGTACCAGAGGCACGTGGGCTCCGGCAGCGGCTCGTGCGTGCCGTCGGGGAGGACCCTCCCGCCAAGGTCGCGCCGGCTCTGCCAGATCGAGTGGACGGTCTCCTGGACTGCGGGCGGTAACTGGGCGGTGACCAGGTCCGCCCGTCCTCCACGAAGGAGCGCCTCCATCTGCCCTGGAGACGCCCCGTCCCGTAGAACGCGCATGTAGGCGAACAGATCGTCGACTGAAGGGGACATGTACTTCGGCGGGCTGCCGTCATAGAGCTCATTCAGGGCGGCCTGCCGTTCGGCAGCCGAACCGCCGGAGGCCCGAAGCAGCGCCTTCACTTCGCGCACGTACTCGTTCCACGCGAAGGATCGAAGCCGCTCGCGCGTCGCCTGCGCCTCCGGCGTCATCGCCAGCCGGTAGGCGTACCGACCCACGCTCCAGCTGCGCTTCCAGGCCCACTCGCCCTTCTTGTAGCTCACCAGCGACCACAGCGAGTTCAGCACGTCGCCCAGCGGCATCTGCTTGCAGAACGCCGCGATCGGCACCTCCGCCGTGCCGTCCTTCGTGCCGCACCCAACCTGCACGCCCGTCTGCGACTTGAGAGACGCCAGGACCTCCTCCATCGTCGCGTGCAGCACGTGCAGATCCACCGGCTTCGCCAACCGCGCGTCGTCGGCCTTCATCTGCGCGGTGATGTTCTCCGAAGGAGGCGGGTCCGGGCGCGCGGAGGCCCCGCATTGGCCAGAGCCGAACCAGCCGAGCAAAGCCACTGCACTCAGGAACACCCTCCATGACCAACCGACGCACCCGGACCCGCTCATTCACGACTCCCTCACCACATAGAAGACCTCGGTGGCGGTCACGCTCGAGCCACCCACGGAGGTGGTCGCCGTGACGGTGATCGTCTCGCCACCCCAGTAGACCGGGTAGGCCTGGGAATGACTGAGGCTGCGCACGGTCTCGGCAGACTCGCCGCACCCTTCACCGTCGAGGGGGCCAATGGTGCCGTCGCAGTACCAGGTCTCTGTCGTCGGCGTTCCGGTGGTGCCTAGGCTCCCGCTAGTTCCAAGGCTCCCGACCATCGCCCATGAGACGTAGGCGCCCGCAACGGTACCGCGGGCCTTGGTCGAGTGCATGCTGGTGTTCACGACGGTTGTGGTCGATTCGTGGCACTCGTTCCAGAAGTACGACCCACCGAATCCGTCCGTGATCAGCACGGCTTTTATGATCTGGTAGGGAAGCGTGCCGGTCCCCGGCAGAGGGGTCGGGCTCGGGTCGTCGTCGTCCGCCCTGCAGGCGGCACCACTTGCGACGAGGCCTAACGCGATGACAGCAACGACACCAATGAGGCGATGCATCTTGTTCCGCTCCTTCCTGGGTAGCGACTGATAAGCGCGTCAGAGGTGCGACTCACACGGAAGGGGGCGGTGAGGGAGGGGCGCGGGCGCAGTCGGGCTGGGGAACACGGAGCGGGCCAGGCGCACTTGCACGGGCCACATGAGAGCAATGCTCCACAGTGGGGGCGGGGGGGGGGGTGAGCAGCAGCAGTAACAGGCGATGGCGCATCCGGGCGTCCCCGCGAAAGTGGGCCGCGACAGCGCCGCGAGCCCAGTAGTCGTACTGTACATGGCTATTCTATCGCGACCAAGTTCGGGCTGTCAAGACCCGCCGCCCAACTTCCCGCCGCCTGCCCGCCTAAGCAGGCCCCCGCCCTCCCCGCGCCGAACTGATGCGGCAAGACACGTCGGAGGGGAACACGCATGCACTGGATGCTGCTTGCCGCGCTCGGGCTGGGGCTGGCTGCCGCCGCGCAGGGGCAGGACGACCGCGCCGGGCTGCTGCTGGAGTACGCGCTCAGGGGGAACCTGTCCGACACCTCGGGCAACCGGCAGGACGCGCACATCGCGGGGAACCCGGCTGGCGTCGCAGTCACGCCCGAGGGGCTGCGGTGCGCGGGCGGCGGCTGGCTGGACACCGGGACGAACCTGCCCGGCCTCGCGGACACGTTCACCATCGAGCTGCGCGTGAAGCCCGCCGCCAAGCAGCGCCCGTACGCGGACATCCTGGGCAACCACGAGAACGAGTTCCGCGGGTTCGCCATCCAGCAGGAGGGCAGCCAGACCAACCGCTACTACTTCACCTATGGCGACGGGCGCTCCTGGTTCTACACGCCGCTCTTCGCCCTCGCGCCAGACCGCTGGCAGCACCTGGCGATCGTCAAGGCGGCGGACCGCGCGCGCGTCTACCTCGACGGCCTGCTCGTCAGCACCACGCCCGCCACGCGCCCCCTCGTCCCGAGCAAGACCCCCTTCCTCATCGGCCTGGGAATCTCCGGCCCGGATCGCACCTTCGCGGGCGAGATCGCGGACGTGCGCATCTGGGACCGCCCGCGCAGCTTCCGCTCGACGCTGCCCGCGGAGCAGCAGGTGGCGATCTTCGCCGCGTCCGGCCGCATCGCGTGCGAGCCCAGCGCCCGGTGGGGCCTGTTCCGCGCGGGCGAGGGGAACACGCTGCGCTTCTCTGCCGACCCCGAGGCGGTGCCGCTCGCCATCGGGCGCATCGACCTCGCCATGGCGCTGCAGGACGACCAGGGCGAGAGGCGCACGCTGCCGGCCATCGAGCTGCGCCGGGAGACGGGCTTCGCGGCGACGCTCAGGCTTCCCAACGCGCCCGGCTACCGCAAGCTCACCTGGCGCCCGAGCGTGGAAGTGGCGGACAAGCGGACGGGACTGGTGGCGGGGGGATTGCACTACTGCCTGCTGCAAGGCGAACCGACAGCCGCACCTCGAAAGGAGAAGACCGTGCCCGCATCCGCTGGAAGCTGGACGCCATCGCGCGTGGAGTCGCTGGACGGGGAGTGGCTGCTGGCGACGGACCCGAAGAACGAGGGCCGCGACCAGCGCTGGTTCGACAACGCGCGGCCCGGCGCGGTGAAGACGCGGGTGCCGTGGGTCATCCAGGACCGGTTCCCCGGCTACCACGGCGTCGCGTGGTACTGGCGCGAGGTGCGCAGCGAGGCCGGCGCGCCCGGCGCCCGGCGTCTGCTCAGCTTCGAGGCGGTCGACTACCTGGCCGACGTGTGGGTGAACGGGAAGCATGTCGGCGGGCACGAGGGTGGCGAGACCCCATTCGTGTTGGACGTGACGGACGTGCTGAAGCCCGGCGCGCCCAACCTGATCGCGGTGCGCGTGCTCAACCCGACGACGACGCCGATCGACGGCATGACGCTGGCCAACACGCCTCACCGCGCCAAGTGCCTGCCCTACACCGCGGGCGGCTCGCACAACCATGGAGGCATCGTCGGCTCCGTCGCGCTGGAGACCGTGCCGCCCGTCTGGGTGGAGGACCTCTACGCGCAGCCCAGCCCGGCGACCGGCGCGGTCCGCATCCGCCTGACGCTGCACAACGCCACCGCGAAGCCCGCCGACCTCCGCGCAGACCTGTCGATCGCTCCTGCGGCCATCGGCGACACGATCGACGCGGTCACGGTCCGCCGGCGCGTGAAGCCCGGGAGCACGGTGGTCGAGACCGAGCTGCGCGTCCCGAACCCGCGCAAGTGGGACCTGCACGACCCCTTCCTCTACCGCGTAACCGCGCGCACGGTCGCCGGCGGGCTCGGGCA
This sequence comes from uncultured Chthonomonadaceae bacterium, assembly GCA_964519955.1. Lineage (GTDB taxonomy): Bacteria > Armatimonadota > Chthonomonadetes > Chthonomonadales > CAJBBX01 > CAZFLM01. Next base: position 39,906 of record CAZFLM010000032.1, read on the forward strand.
GGAGCGGTCGGTGCGCATCGGCTTCCGCGACTTCCGGCTGGAGCGCGGCTACTTCCGGCTGAACGGTCGGCGCATCTACATCCGCTCGTCGCACACGGTGAACGCGATGCCGGTCGGCCTGCAGGTGCCGTTCGACCCGGGCCTCTTCCGCCGCGACTTGGTGCTGATGAAGACGATGGGCTTCAACATGATCCGGTTCATCTGGGGCGGCGCGCGGCCGGAGCAGCTCGAAGCGTGCGACGAGATCGGCATCATGGCCTACGTCGAGCACTCCGCCTCCAACCCGTTCCAGATCACACCTCAGATGGAGGAGCGCTTCGACCTGTCGCTCGGCGAGACGATCCGCCAGCACCGCAACCACCCGAGCGTGGCGATCTGGGGCCTGCTGAACGAGACGCCCGACGGCCCCTACTTCCGCCATGCGGTGAGCACGCTGCCGCTGGTCCGCTCGCTCGACCCGACGCGCGTGGTGCTGCTCAACAGCGGGCGGTGGGACGGGCAGCGCGACATCGGCTCCGTGTGCAACCCCGGCGCGGCGGGCTGGGACGGCTACCTCGGCGGCGAGGGGCCGGTCCGGAGCGCGACGGGCATGTCCGGCCCCGGCGGCTACACGCAGCAGATGGGCGATGTCCACGCCTACCCGCGCGTCCCGCACACCGCCGAGACGGTCGATTGGCTCGCCACCTTCGGCAAGGAGGACCACCCGATCTTCCTGACCGAGTACGGCATCGGCAGCGCGGTGGACCTGTGGCGCCTGGTGCGCACCTTCGAGCAGATCGGCCACCCAGATGCTGAGGACGCGCGGTTCTACCGCCAGAAGCTGGATCAGTTCCTGGCCGACTGGGAGCGATGGAAGCTGGCGGAGTGCTTCGGCGAGCCGCAGCGCTTCTTCGCCGCGAGCCTGGAGAAGGTCGCCGGGCAGCGCACGCTCGGCCTCAACGCGATCCGCGCCAACCCGAACCTGCTGGGCCACAGTGTCACGGGAATGATGGACCACGTGGACTGCGGCGAGGGGCTGTTCACGCTCTTCCGCGAGCTGAAGCCGGGCACGACGGATGCGATGGCGCAGGCCTGGGCGCCGCTTCGGCTGTGCCTCTTCGCGGAGCCGCAGAACGCCTACAAGGGCGGCAAGGTGCACCTGAAGGCGGTGCTGGCGAACGAGGACGTGCTCGCGCCCGGCGACTACCCGGTGCGCCTGACGGTCTACGCCCCCGACATGGCGCGCGTATTCGACAAGACCGTGAACGTGACGATCAAGGGGGCGCGCGGGTCCGAGCCGCCCTTCGTCATCCCGTTCTTCGCCGACGACGTGCCCATCGACGGCCCCGCCGGCACGTACCGCTTCACCGCGACCATGCTGAAGGGCGGCGCGCCCACCGGCGGCGAGGCCACGTTCCGGCTCGGTGATCCGGCCGCCCTGCCCCGCGCCGATCGCGACGTCGCGCTGTTCGGCGAGGACCGCGACCTCGCGCAGTGGCTCACGGAGCGCGGTGCGCGGGTCCACCCGTTCGACACCACCGCCCCTGCCAGCGCCCTCATCGTCGTCACCGCGGCGGCGCCCGGCGACGAGGGCGCGTGGCGCCTGCTGAAGGAGCGCGTCGAGGCCGGCGCGACGGCCGTCGTCCTCTGCCCGCAGGCGCTGCGCAAGGGCGAGGACTCGACCGGCTGGCTGCCGCTGCCCACCCGCGGCGCGGTGACGTCCATCTATAGCTGGCTCTACCTGAAGGACGAGTGGTCGAAGGCGCACCCGTACTTCGCGGGCCTGCCCAGCGGCGGGCTGATGGACTACGCGGTGTACCGCGACCTGATCCCCGACCTCGCGTTCGTCGGCCTCGACGCGCCGGACGAGGCCATCGCCGGGGCGATCAAGGCGTCGCAGGATTACGCCTCCGGCCTGATGCTCTCGGTCCACCGCCTCGGCGCGGGCCGCATCGTGCTGAACACGTTCCTCGTCCGCGAGAACCTGGGCCGCCTCCCGGCCGCGGACCGGCTGCTGGTGAACCTGGTGAACGGGGGGTAGGGCGAAGCGGCCAGTTAGGGCAAATACCCGGCGGGGCACGGAGGCCCCGGCCTACGCACACAGCATCACGCACCGCCAGCCCGTGGGGCGCGCCCTCCGCGGCGCGCCGGGAACGCGGAAGCACCGACGAGCCAAGGGAGTCACACCCATGATGCCCCTACCCCAGGTCCTGATCTGCGCGCCCGAGGGCGAACTGGGCGACGAGGACGCGATCGTCCTCGCGCTGGTGCGCGCCGGCTACCCGCTGCACATCGTGCGCACCCGCGACGAGTTGATGGCCGAACTGCCCGCGACGCCCGAGCGCGGCCGCCTGCTGCTCGTACGCCCGACCGCCGCAGCCGGGGTGCCCGACGATCGCGACGGCTACATGGAGTTCCTCCGAGCCTATTCGCGCGCACGCGAGCGCAGTCGGACCTGGCTCTTCCTCATCACCAGCCGTGGCGACCCGTTCTTCATGTCCGCAGGCGACCTCGTCACCGCCTACCTCGCGGCGCCGGCCAGCCCCAAGGAGCTGCTCTCCTTCGTGACGCGGGCCGGGGCTGGCCGGGAGTTGCCCCGCGTGGAGATCCGCGACGCCGAGCCCATTCGTTTCCGCGGCGCGAACAGCCCATCGCCCGACGAGCCCGGAGAGTGCGACTGCAACTGCCCGGCCTACTGGGAGGGCGACCGGCTGCACGTGCTGAACTCGGCGGGCCACCCGTGGCGCATCTCCGGCAGCGGCGTGGCGCACCTCGACGAGGGGTACGTGCGCTGCGAGTTCGACAACGTGGTGCAGGGAGGGCGCTGGATCGAGTCGGTCCACTGGTTCGGCAAGCCGAAGCGGCTGTACGGCTGGTACCACCTGGAGCCCTGGGGCCTGATGCCGGAGCGCCCCGAGCTGACCGCCCCGAGGATCGGCGCGTGCCGCTCGGACGACGGCGGGGTCACGTGGCAGGACCTCGGCATCGTCATCGAGGGGCGGGCGGACGAGCTGCGGCTCGATACGCGCAACCGTTACTTCGCGGGCGGCACGGGCGACTTCAGCGTGGTCTACCACGAGATGGGCGGCACGCTCTACTTCCACTTCGGCGTCTACGGGCGGCGGGAGGAGCAGGGGGTGTGCGTGGCCCGCATGCGCTGGAAGCACCTCGACGACCCGGTCGGCCACGTGGAGCGCTGGTGCGACGGCGATTGGGGCGAGCCGGGCCTCGGCGGGCGCTCCACCCCCATCTTCCCCGCCGCCACCGACTGGCACGCCGAGGGCGCCGACGCGTTCTGGGGGCCGTCGGTCCACTACAACGCGCACGCCGGCTGGGTGATGCTGCTGAACCGGGCGTGCAACGCGGAGTGGAAGCAGGAGGGCGTCTACGCCTCCTTCTCCCACGGCATCTGGAGCCCGAAGCACTGGTCGCCGCCCGTCCGCATTATGGACCCGATCCGCGCGGACGGCTGGTATCCGCAGGTCGTGGGGCTCCAAGATCAGGAAGGCACGATCGACTGGCGCGGCACCGATCAACTCGCCGGCCAGACCGCCCGCCTCTTCATCCGCGGCGAGTCGCGATGGGAGATCACGCTCCGGCGGGCGGTGGCGACCAGACGAGGAATGCGCGAAACCCGCGGCGAACCACAGCCGTAGGTCCTGGGGGGGACGAGCCGAGCATCTGCCATGCCGCGGAGGATCGTCTATGAAACTGCGTCTCGTCGCACTTGTCGCTCTCGTCGTCTGCGCCGCGGTGGGCCTGTACATCCATGCGGATGGCGGGCTCGACGAGTATCTCCGGCGCCCACCCCTGCTCGATCCCTCTACGCCCGCCACCCAGGACGGCTACACACTGGTCGAGATGCGCCGCCTACCTCGGCCCAGTGAGCCGATCTGCTACGGTCCAGATCGCTCGGCGTTCCAGTTCTCGCCCCAGGGCTATGGGGGCAGCGCGCTCTGGATTGGCTCCACGCACCTGCCCGCGGCCGAGAACTACCCGAACAGCCCATGCAGCTTCGCGGGAACGCTCAGACCGGGCGAGAAGGAGACGCCGGTCAGGGCCTATGCGCGCAACACTCGGGTCACCGGTACCGCCTCGAATGGCGACGTGTTCCCACTCGAGTGGTGGCTGATGAGTGGCAAAGAGGGCGAGTTCCTCATGGTCCAGTTGCCGGCGGGCTACCCGGACACCTACCGCTACATCGACGTGAGCCTGGCCGATGCCGCCGGCCACAAGGCCCGCTGGCGCATCGCCCGGCTGCCGAAGATGACCCGGGCGCTGCCACAGACCGCGAAGGTGGTCGATCATGCGGCAGTGGCCGGCTTCGACGTGCGCGTCGCTGCCCGCTGGAGTGGCTCGATGACCGGCTGCCTCGAGCCCGACATCGTCGCCACCGCGCCGCCTGGAGCGGAGCACCAGTGGGAGCTGGCGTGCAGCACGCCGATCAGGATGGAGTGGCAGCCCCTGCGCATCGCCGATAGGGTTAACCACCCCCATGGCACGATGCACCCCTCTTTCACGCACGGTCGCGCTGAGATGCGCGGGTCGGGCTCCGACTCCTACACGCCGTACCCGCAAGCCAACCGGTTCTGCCGGCTGGATGTGGCGGTGCGCCAGTACGAGACCTACTCGGAGACGATCACCTTCAGGGACGTGACCGTGACGGGCAATGGCATCGGTGAGCTGGACACTACCGGCCCCGACACTCTCACTACTCCAAGTGGGCTCGTCGTGACGCTGTCGCATGCGTACCCACGGAACGAGCGCACGCCGGCCACGTTGACGGCCAACACGCAGGTCCAGTTCCGCCTGCTCGTTCCGCAGGCCAATGAGAAGCTCGTCCTTCCCAAGTGCCCCCTCGCCAGGCAGTTCCACCGCCCCGTTAGCGTGAGGTTCGATGGGCCGCCGGGCGCCGCGACACACATGTGGAGTTCATCGGGCAAGGAACGCCAAGGGCTGTTCGAGCTGCCCAAGGGCGCGCCGCGGTTCTACAGGGAGTTCCCGGTTACGGTGACCTACCGCGTGGACCTGCAGTCCTACCCGATGACCTTCACGGTGCCCATCGGTCCCGCTCGACCAGTACACCGGCGTCCAGTCGCAGTGGCGGCCGCGCCAAAGGAGGCCCAGCAGTGACCCGACGCAGCAGACTCGCCCTCCTCCTGGGCCTTGGCGCCATCATCGTCGAGGCTGCGTGCGCGCTCCAGGCGCTTGCCGACGCCCCGCCGCTGCTCGACCGATCGACGCCCGCCACCCAGGACGGGTACACGCTGACGCGCATCTGGCGGATGCCCGCACGCCAGGTGTCGTCCTCCTCCGGCCCAGAGCGCTCCGCCTACGAGTTCTACCCCCAGGGCCCCGGCGGCTTCGCGATCTGGATCTCGTCGCCCTACCTGCCCCAGCAGAAGAGCTACCCGAACGCGCCCTCCGGATGGCTGATCAGCGGGAAGCGCACCCACCCCGATACGCCGGTGCAGGCGTACGCGCGGAAGTTGCAGGTGACCGGGACGGCCTCGAACGGCGACATGTTCGCGCTCGATCCGTGGCTGATGGCCGGCAAGGAAGGCCGGTTCGTCATGGTCCACCTGCCCGCCGGCTACTCGGGCGACTACCGCTTCATCGACGTGAGCCTGGCGGACGGGTCCGGCCACAAGGCCCGCTGGCGCTTCACGCGGCTGCCCGAGATGGTCCGCGTGATCCCGCAGCCAGTCCAGGTCACCGATTCGGCCACACGCGACGGGATCAGCCTGAAGGCATCGGCCATGTGGAGCCACGCTTACGGGCTGCACCTCGAGCCGACGGTCGACGTGGCCCTCCCCGCCAAGGCCCGGAACAAGTGGGAACTGCGGATCAGCAGGCACTACGGCGGCGAGTGGGCTCCGGCGCTTGCGGCAGATAGACAGACCGCGGCATCCGGCACAGCGTACAGTCCGCTCAAGCCGGGCGCCAACCACATCACCGGCTGGCACCCCATCGCGGCCTTCCCCTACGTGCAGGCAAGCCGCCTCTGGCGGTTCAGCCCGGTGCTGGTGCAGTACGAGACGCACGAGGAGACCATCGTCTTCCGCAGCGTGTCGCTCGACGAGACGGGCTCCCAGCTTCTCGTGGACCAGACGCAGACGCTGACAACCCCGAGCGGCCTTCGCGTCACGATGGCGGCCCAGTCGTTCCCCGGGTTCCGCAAGGCGAAGCAAGCGAGGCTCGCGCGCGATTCCCAGCCGAATCTGCGGCTCAGAATCGATCAGAGCCAGGAGCGCTTCGCGCTGCCGGGCTGCCCCCTCGCGCAGCGCTACCACCTTCCGGTGAACGTCCGCTTCGTCCCGCCGCCCGCCGGCAAGGTGATGGGCCAGAGCACGAGCGGATCCGAGCGGCTCGACCTCTGGCAACTCCCCAAGGGCGCGCCGACGTTCTTCAAGGAGTTCCCGGTGAAGGTGGTCTACCGCGTCGACCTGAAGACCTACCCACTCACCTTCACGGTGCCGATCCGCGGGGCCGACCAACCCACGGCCTCGAAGGAGCCGCGCCGGTGACCCGCCGATACAGGCTCGCCCTTCTCGGTTACCTCGCAGTGGCAATCGCCGCGGCCTGCTTCGTCTACCAACGCGGCGGCGTTGCGCAGGCGTTCGGGCTCGCGCCCAGGCTGGACAGATCGACGCCGGCCGCGCAGAACGGGTACACGTTGGCGTATGTGCGCGCGCCGAGGACGCCCAGCGCGGCGTCCCACAACCAGCCGCAGTCCGTCTTCGACCTCTGGGCGGGCACCCCCGACGCGGTCGGGCTCTGGATCACCTCGCCGCATCTCCCGCCCGCGCGGCACTACTCGGCCGAGGGCATGCAGGCAGACGCGTCTGAGGCCAGCGCACCGGAACGGGCTGCCATGGACGCGTACCGCCGCTCCACCAAGATCACGGGCATCGCGTCCAACGGCGACACCTTCCCCCTGCCCTGGGGCCTCGTCGAGGGCCGGGAGGGCAAGTTCCTCTGGGTGCACTTCCCGGACAGCTACTCGGGCGAGTACAAGTACATCGACGTAAGCCTGGCCGACGGCGGGGGCCGCAAGGCGCGCTGGCGAGTCGCGGGCCTTCCGCGCATGGTGCGGGCGCTCCCGCGCAACCCGACGATCGTCGACAAGGCCGAGCGCGACGGGATCGAGGTAACAGCAGAGGCGAGGTGGTGGCGCGGGCGATCGCACTTGAGCGCCGACCCTGTGGTCCACGCCGTGCTCCCTAAGGGCGCCACGCACCGGTGGGAGCTATGCGTCGGCAGCGGCCTGACCTTCGAGTGGGAGCGACCCGGTAGGAAGCCGGGCCTCATGACGAGCTACTGCTCCAGGCGGCTGCAGCCGGGAAGCAACACGGCGTCAGGCTCAACCAGCGACGCCTGGCGCCCGTACACACAGGCCAACCGATACTGCCGCTTCCCAGCAACGCTGCGCCAGTACGAGACTCACGAGGAGACCGTGACCTTCAGGAACGTGGTCACGTCGTCTGGCGTCGAAGCGCCCGCGCAGATGGTCGTGACCCCGAGCGGGCTTCGCGTGACGATGATGCGTCCGCTCAGCGTGGGCACCGTGCCGCCGATGCGGCCGGGCGGCGCGCGCCAGTCGGAGCTGTGCCTGAAAGTTGAGGCAGACGGCGAGCGTATTCACCTGCCCGAGTGTCCGCTCGACAAGCGGTACCACCTGCCTGTATCGGCAACGCTAAGCGCCGCGCCGCCGCTGCAAGGCTGGGAGTACGGCCGTGCGGGCACCAACATCAGGCTCCTGGCGCTCACACTGCCCAAAGGCTCGATCGCAGCGCTCAAGGAGCTGCCGATCCAGGTCACCTACCGCGTCGACCTGAAGACGTACCCGATGACCTTCACCGTGCCGATCACGGAGAAGAGCGCGCTGGTTCCAGTCTGCGCCCAGCCGGCCGCCACCCGCTAGTCCGGCGCCGCGTGGAACGCCTCGCACGCGCCCCAGAAGAACGTGTCGATCTGCTCCTCGGTGAGCCCCATCACGTTGCGGAGGATCGTGAGGTCCTTCGCGACGTGCTCGGGCGCCATGCCCGGCATGCTGGCCGGCGTGCCATCGACCCCGAACATCAGGTGGCCCATGCCGCAGAAGGGCGCCGCCTTGCGCAGCGCCTCCTCGCGCCAGGCGTCCGGCGTGCCGCGGCACGTGTCGATCCACATCTGGCAGCGATCGGCCTGCCACCCCGCCTCCGACATGAAGTGGCCGTATACGGCGAGGCACTCGTCCACCCAGGGCCACGAGATGTGCGCGAGCGAGAACCGCAGCCGGGGGAAGTGGACGAGCGCCTCGAAGAGCACGGGCCGGCAGAATCGGGAGCTATCGCCGAAGCCGTACAGGATGCCAGAGTGGAACTGGATGGGCCGGCGCAGCTCCTGCATCTTGTCGTAGATCGGGAAGAGCAGCTCGTCGGTAGGCGCCCAGTGGTCGGGGATCATCTTGACGCCGCGCAGCCCGCGCTCGCCGATGCCGTACTCCAGCTCCTCCACCATGCCCGGCGCGCGCGGCTCCGCCCAGACCATGCCGTAGATGCGATCCGGGTCAGCGGCCTGCAGCGCGGCGATGTGGTCGATGGACGCGCGCACCGCCTCCCGCGTGAACTCCCCGCCGACAGGCCTCGGGTACGCCGAGAACAGGTTCACCCGGTCCACCTTGGCCGCGTCCATCGACCGCAGCACCTGCTCACCCGTCTCGTCGCCCCGCGCATGGCAGTGGCAATCCCAAATTCGCATGGTAGTGGCTCCTGTCGATCTCACGCGGCAACGGCCTGGCTCACCACAGAGACACCGAGATCGCCGAGGCCGCACAGAGAACGGCAACGACACGAGAGGATCGAGAGGCCATAGGCCCACGGCGCAGCCATCCCCTCACGAACACCTGCCGTCTTGCCCTTCCACTTGGTCGTTCTCTGTGCCCCCTCCGTGCCCTCTGCGTCTCTCTGGTGCGCCCGCCCTTGCCGCCATCCGCCGTCATCCGCCCACATCCGTGTTCATCTGTGGTTCCCAGCGCCCTTGACGGGCTGCACGCCCAGCGTGAAGTCGCCCAGGATCGACCAGAAGTAGGTGCGCTTGCGGTCGATGCCCACCTTCGCCAGTTCCGCGTCGCCCGCCTCCACGTCGAAGTAGTGGCGCCAGGCATCGCCCACGTTGCCGCCCTTGCCCAGCGTCTCCCAGAACTCGCGCGGCTCGTCGAAAAACACCTTGCCTCGGCCGACGAAGGCCAGCCCGTTGCCCAGCATCAGGAAGCCCTCGGCGAGCTGCCACTTGCCGTGCTCGTAGGAGGTGTAGGGCACGTTCTCCGCGTTGGCGGGGCGCATGATCTCGCAGCCGATGTGCAGGTAGAGCGAGCCGCAGTCCGGCAGCTTCTTGTTCTCGTAGAGCGACCGCAGGAGGCCCATCTCCACGTCGCCGCCCGTCGCGCGCATCGTGGGGACCAGTTTCTGCCCCTGCCGGCTCCAGTAGAAGATGCGCGGGCCGACCATCTCGTCGAACTTGGCGGCATCCGGCGGCGCGCCGAAGCAGGAGACCATCGGGCCGCTGTGCGCGGAGACCTTGCGGTACATCGCCGGGTTCTCCATCCACGTCACGAAGTCGGCCAGCGTCGTCTTGACGCCCGCGAACTCGACGCCCTTGGTATCCGCGTCCTTCAGCGCGGGGATCGCCTTCTTCATCTCGGGCACCGCCGAGTCCCACTCCGTGGAGATGCTGCCGGGGCGCGCGTACGCGGCGTAGGCGCCGGTGCGGAACTTGTGGTTGCGCGCGAAGTACTCCACCAGCAGGCGGCGCTCCAGCTTCTCGGAGGGCTTCCAGATGTCCGTCACGCGCGGCACGGCCTTCTCGTTCGCGAACTCAACCGTCTGCGGGTTGCCGGCCGCATCGAGCAGGCTCTCGCCGTGGATGCCCTTCACCGCCGGGTCGATCTCGGTGCCCGCGTGCCACGCGTTGATGCGGCTGACCGAGATGTCCGGCTTCGCGATCACGTTCACCGCCGTGCGGTCCGCGTCCACGCACTCCTCGTTCGGCTCGCCCGCGAAGGTGAAGCGCTTCTGGCCGCCCGGCAGCCCCTGCTCAGCCCAGGTGCCGTCCGGCAGGAAGAAGAAGTCCTCGAAGCGCTGCGTGTGGTAGTCGAAGTACTGCGTCACCTCCTGCGCCTTTGGGTCGTCCGGGAACGTGGCGGTGAAGCAGCCGATGCGCGTCGGCTCGCGGTGGTAGAGCTGGTCCCAGTGCCCATCAAGGTCGGCCAGCACGATGTCCGCGGGCGACACGATGGGCTCGGCGTCGCTGTTGATCCACGGCACCTTGTCCCAGTGGACCTCCGCCTTGGTGCCGCCGTGGATGGTCATGGCCGCCTCGCCGCGCCGCCAGTAGTACTGCCGCACGAGGAACGGGCATGGGAAGTTGCCGACCAGGATCGCCCCCTTCAGGTCCGGCGCGCCCTTGCGGACCGAACGCAGGAAGTCGCGCAGGGCGAGCAGCGTCAGGCCGTCCTGGTGGCGCGCCCCTGAGTAGTAGTTGGTGACCACCGTGAACGCGTCGTAGCCCTCGCTCGCCAGGTCGCGGATGAACGTCCGGACCGATGGCCGCAGATCGGCTGAGCCGGCTTCAGGGGCATTCCAGAGACGCCCCTCAACCAGCACCAGGACCGCGCCTCGATGCCGCCCGGCTGCCTCCCACGGCCCGCCCTTGCCCCTGGGCCGCTCCATAGACACGATCTCCCAGTGGCCGTCGCCGTCCCGGTCGTAGGCAGAGTACCATCGGCAGGCCATCTCGACAGTCTCGCGCGCCTTGAAGTAGAGCGTGTACTGGGCTCGCGCGGAAGGCGCCAGCAGCAACAGCGCGGCAACGGCGGCAGCAATCCGTGGCAGTCGGGTCATGCAGGTTCCTCCACGTTGAGAGTAGGTAGACGGCGCAGCACTTCCACGACAACGTACGGCCCGGGCTCCGGCTCCTCGATGCCGAACCGGCGCGCCGCGGCGAGCGCCACATCCAGGTCGTCCAGCAGGCAGTAGCGGTTGACCGGGTACTCGGTGGCGAGGCCGCAGCACGAGAGCGGCGAGCACTGCCAACCAGCGATCCCATACGACCGATCGTGCCCCACGACATCGTATCCGAGCCGCTCGTACGCGGACAAACTGGGCTCTGGCGGCAGCGGCGGCCACTCGGCCCAGAGCAACCCGTCCAGCGTCTCTTCGACCGGCTCCTCCGCCAGCCCGAACACGCGCGGGATCGCCCGGTAGGCGTAAAGAGCATACTGCAGTTCCTCGCCCGCCGGAACGTGCGAAAGCGCCGTCGTCTCGGTGTCCCAGCACCAGCCCCGGTTGTGGTCGAACGCAGCCATCCAGTCGTCCACCCGCGACGCGGCGCAGTCGCTAACGCTACAGATCTCCGCCACGAGGGCCGGCCAGTCGTCGCACCAGGGCCGCGGAGGAGGAGTGATCTGCTTGATCGTGAAGCCCAGGAACACCGGTTGGCGCCGCGCCTCGTCCATGTGCCCATGCCACCTGCCGACCGCAGCGCCCGCCGGATGCCTCGCAACGACGGCTCGGCATGACTCGTGGCGATGGTCCGTGCAACACACGCAGCCCTCGCCCTAACTCGCCCTTCTCTGTGCCCCCTCGGTGCGCTCTGCGTCTCTGTGGTCCGTCCGCCGTTGCCGTTGCCGTTATCCCCGTTCATCGGTGTGCATCGGTGGACTCACAGCCGTTATCTGCGTCCGTCCGCGTGCGTCTGCGGTTTCAAGCGCCGGTACTCGTCGCTGTACAGCCCGATCTTCCCGAAGGGGATCGGCTGGAACCCCTGCTTCAGCACGGGCGCGTCCTTCTTGAGGCCGAAGTCGCCCTTGGCCGCGGCGACGAAGCCCGGGTCGCCGGCGGTCCAGTTGCCCGTGCACTCCACCGTCTTCTCGCTGAGCCCGTCGAGCCAGTCGATCCACTTGCCCTTGCCGAGGTGCACGTTCCGCAGCACGCGGTCGTACTTCGCGGCGGCGGGGTCGTCCTCCATGATGTTGGCCAGGTGCGGGTAGCGCGTGCTGTAGGGCGGCCGGTCGTAGGGCACCGCCTTCAGGTTCTCGAAGATCGACCACTCGCCCTTAGGCACGAAGTACTTGGACGCCCAGCCCTTGCCGCGCCCGTCGATGTGGATGGACGGGTTGCAGTCGACGAACACGTTGTTCTCGATCGTGTTGTCGCGCCCGCCGCCCAGCATGATCGAGCGCCCGGCGTTGATGAACAGGTTGCCGAACACCGTCGTGCCGCAGTAGCAGTCGTCCAGGTAGACGGCCATCACCTCGGTGTAGCGCCCCTCCTGGTTCCCCTTCACCGTGGCGCCGATGTCGTGGAAGCGGTTGTAGCGGATGATCGTGCCGCGCATCGCGAGGTCGCGCCCCATGTAGACCGCGCCCGCGTCGCCCGTCTCCGTGCACTCGCGCGAGATGTCGTTGAACTCGATGAGATGGTCGTTGCCGCCCATGAGGATCGCATTGTGCGGGCCGTCGTGGATCACGTTGTGCGTGGCACGGTTCCCCACCCCGTTGATGCCGATCGCCGGGCGGTAGGTCGCGTCCCAGCGGCTCTGGTGGTGGATGTGGCAGTTGTCGACGAAATGGCCCGCCGGGGTGAGCGTCTGCCGGTCGCCGCCATTCAGGCCGATGCCGCCATCGCCGACCTCGTACACCTCGCACGACTGCACGCCGCAGCGCGCTCCGCCGTCGATGTAGACGCCGCCTGTGCCCATGTTGCGGATGGTGCAGCCCGCGACCAGGCAGTCCTCGCAGCCGAGCATCGTCAGGCCCATGTCGCGCCCGCACTCGATGGTGAGGCCGCGGAAGGTGACGTGCTTCGCATCGCGGAGGGTGATGAGCGGCTGCTCGGTCATCGAGACGACCGCGTGGCCGGCCTCGACGGGACTGGGCGGCCAGAAGTAGAGCAGTCCGGTCGCCCGATCGAGCCACCACTCGCCCGGCGAGTCGAGTTCCTCCAGCAGGTTCAGCGCGTAGAACCGGCGGCCCGGCGCATAGCCATAGATGCCGTGCGGCGGAACCGTCGCGATCTCGCGCTTCTCGGGGTCGATGGAGGCGACCTTCTCGTACGTGTCCGCCCAGTCGAAGGTCCAGTAGCCGTGCAGCCAGAGGTCCTCGGCCTTGGTCCAGCGGGCTGGGCGGTCGCCCTCGTAGGCGAACCTGCCGCCCTCCGGCCCGTTCGGCGCGCCCTTGATCGTCGCCCAGCTCTCGTTCGGCCAGCGGGCGAGCGCCATCGGCTTGTCGGCGAAGAACAGCTCCAGCCCCGCCGGCCAAATGGACTGCCCGAACCCGCGCCGCCGGAGCTGCCCGTACTCGGTGATGCCCTGCGCCTTCAGGTCCGCGACCACGACGTGCGCACGCGCCCCCTCGTCGATGCGCGCCAGAACCGCCGGGTCGGCGACCGGCTTCCACCCATTCGCCTCGCGCCCGCCGACGATGCGCACGGTCGCGCCAGGCTTCGCGCGGTAGACGACCGGGCTGTCCGCCGTGCCGCCGTCCTTCGCCTCGAGCGTGAACGTGCTCTCGCGCGCATACGTGCCGGCGCCGATCCAGACGGTCACGCCGCCCTTCGGCGCCTTCCCGGCGGCGCGCAGCTTACGAATAGCGTCGCGAGCGCGCTCCAGCGTGGCGAACGGCCCGTCGGTACGCGCCGCGTTCGGCGCCGCCTTGCGCCCGCTCCACGTGTCGCGCCCGTCCGCGGCCACGTACAGGCTCAGCGGCGCGGCGTGGGCGGGTGCGGAGATGACGACCATGGACAGTGCGGCAAGCACAACGCTGGCGAACAGGCTGTTCATATGCAGGACCTCCCTCGTCCCATCCGGCGAGTCTGTTGCCGTACTCCCGCCGGATGCCTCGCCACACCAGCTCGGCATGACTTGCAGCGCGGCGCGTGCCATCCGCGACGGGCTGCTTCCCCATCATCGAGCCGTCATCTGCGCCGATCCGCGTTCATCTGCGTTCCAACCATTCCGCCGTCATCCCGCACGGATCGGTGTTCGTCTGTGGTTCCCAAGCCCCCGCCGTCATCCCCGTGCGTCTCCGTTCATCGGTGGACTCCCTTCACCGCCCGAGCCAGGTCCAGCACCGAGTGCGTGAAGGTGTCGGCCTGCGTCTCGGGGACCGCGTGCTCGGGGACATGCACCCAGCTCTCGATCATGATCTCGTCCGGCGCGCCGCCCGCCGCGATGTAGGCCGAGTACGTGTGCATCACGCCGGCGTACCACGTCAGGTCCGTGGCGAGGCCCTTCTCCTTGAGCATCGGGTAGTCCGCCGCCCAGCAGATGAGGCTGAAGCGGATGCCGAGCTTGTGGCAGGCGTCCTCGATCTGCTTCACCTCGCGCCAGGAGCCCGGCAGCCAGTTGCCCATCGCGCACCAGTCCACGTCGAGGCGAAGCGTGTCGATTCCCTTGATCCCCGCGGCCTTGCACGCCACCTGCAGCTTGCCCACCGCCGCGAGGAGGTCGTCCTTCGCGTAGGCCGGGTAGGGCTCGATGAGGCACGTCCTGGCATCCGGGTACGCGGTCTGCAGCGCGCGCATGAACTCGACCACCTCGCGCACGGCATCCGCGTCCGGCAAGCTCATCACGTGCTTCGCGTTGTAGAACGGCTCGTCGAACGAGAAGACGTCCGCCCGGAAGCCCAGCGGCCGGAAGCGCTTGATGCAGTCCTCCAGGTGGGCGAGGGCCTTCTCTGCGGTCGGATACTCCTTCTTCAGCACCTCGACCTCGATGTTGATGGGCAGCTTCCAGGCGCGGGCCTTCTCGAAGAACGTGCGGATCTCCGCGTCCGAGAAGTGGACGTAGAGCAGCGCCGGCCAGTAGCCGAAGCCGTCGATCAGCCCGCGCGTCTGCGCCCACTCGCCCTCGCGTGTCAGCAGCTCCTTCATCGACGCGCCGTTCCCCGGCCACGGCGAGGGCATCATCCACACCTGCGGCCGCTTCGCCGGCGCCGCCTGTTGCGCATGGCACCGGGGCGCCGAGAGGCAAAGGCACGAAGCAGCAAGCAGCGACCAGACCAGCGCCACGCGACCTGCCGAGCGGCCGGATGCCTCGCAACGCCGGCTCGGCATGACGCATTGCCTGAGTTGCGCGAGTACACGCAGCATATCCGCCCCCCATCATCCGCCGTTATCCGCTCGTATCGGTGTTCATCTGTGGTTGCATTCGCCGTTATCCGCGCTCATTTGCGGTTCCCAACCACCGTCACGACCGGCACCGACACGATGCGGACGGGGCCGAAGAGGCCGGACGGCTGCAGCGGAGTGTCGGGACCGTACGGGTTGGTGGTCGTGGTCGCGATGCGCTTCTCGGCCGGCAGGCGCGTGTCGCCGATGATGCGGTTCGCCCAGAGGTTCGTCACCGCCACACGCAGCGCGTTCTTGCCCGGCTTCAGCACACCCGTCACGTCCACGCGCCACGGCGCCCGCCAGATCACGCCCAGGCTGCGCCCGTTCACGGTGACCTCGGCCAGGTTCTTCAGCGCACCCAGGTCCAGGTACACGGTCTTGCCGGCCCCGAGCTGCGCCGCGGTGACCTCGATCGTCTTCTCGTAGGTCGCGGTGCCGGAGTAGTACTTCACGCCCTCCTCGGCGCGCTTCGTCCAGTCCGTCAACTGGTCGAACACGATGCTCGCGGGGCCGCCCCAACGCGGCGCGAAGTGCACCGTCCACGGCCCGTCGACCGCGGTGGCCGTGGCGCCCTTGGCGACGTCGAGCCGCTTGCCCTTGCCTGCCGACAGGCCCAGCTCGTAGATGCCGGGCTCCCACACGCGCACGGCCGGCGCGCCGCCAGCGGTCCGAACCACCTCGTACGCCGGCCGGTCGTCCTCGGGCTTCACCGGCGGCAACCGCAGCATGCCGTTCTCGGGGACGACCACACGGGAGGGCTGCCCATCGAGCGTGTAG
This sequence comes from uncultured Chthonomonadaceae bacterium, assembly GCA_964519955.1. GTDB lineage: Bacteria > Armatimonadota > Chthonomonadetes > Chthonomonadales > CAJBBX01 > CAZFLM01. The sequence continues at coordinate 55,814 of CAZFLM010000032.1, forward strand.
TCGATGCGCAGCTCCTTCACGTGCAGCCCGGCCGGGTCGTTGCCCGCGAACGTGTTGGTCGCGTAGACCTTGAGCGTGCCGCTGTGGACCAGCGCCGCGACCTTCTCGGTCAGATCCATCGGGTAGCCGGCGCCGTCCTGCGCCACGTACGTCGCCTTCGTCACGACGAGCGTGTGCTTCTCGCGCGGCTCCGCGGGCTGGTCGGCGCGCACGACCGAGGTCAGGTGCTCTACGGCGCCTGCCGGGCGAGCGAACACCACGAAGACCGACTGCGTGGGCTCCAGCACCAGTTGCACGATCGTGCGCCCGTCCTTGCCCACGCGCCACGCCGGAGCGGCGACCATCTTGCCGGTCTCCGCGTCCCAGAGCTCCGGCTGGCGCCCGCCCACGCGGAACGTGCAGTCAACCGCGAGGCGGTAGCTCTCTTGGTTCGACAGGAAGTACCAGTCGGCCGAGCCCTGATGCCGGTGCAGGTAGAGGAGCCGCGCATCCTTGTCGGAGCACTCGAAGTCCGGGGCGAGCGCCAGCTCGGCGAACACCGGCTCCAGCCGGTCCATCGCGCCCGTCCAGAAGACGCGGCCCCTGCCGAGCTTGTTCTCCGTCTCGGCCTTGCCGTCGACCGTGCCCCAGATCTCCGCGGCGAGCTGCTTCACCTCGGCATCGGTCTGCGGGTAGCCGCTCAGGCCGTACGCGCGCTGCGGCGCCGGGCCGAAAACCACGGCACCCGCCTTCACCAGGTCGCGCACCTTCCGCAGCACCGCCGGCGACACCGCCGGATCGGCGGGCAGCGCCAGCAGGCGGTAGCGCTTCCCGCTCGGCGCGACGACCTGCCCGTCCTTCGCCGTCACGCCCGTGAGGAACCCGTCGCGGTCGATGGCATCGAAGTCGTAGCCGGCGGGAACGGCTCGCAGACCGCCTCCCTCGCCGTAGTGGAGCCCAGCCTCGCCCTGGTAGGCGAGGACGTCGCACACGGACTGGCCGCGCTGCAGCAGGTACTGGCACCGCGCGAGGTAGCCGAGCCACGACTTGCCCTGCTCGAACCACGTCAGGTTGCGCGTCAGGTGGATCCCGTTGCCCCACACCCAGCCCGGCTTGCGATCGTCGGCCCACATCTGCTGGGCGTAGCTGTGGAAGTAGTAGCGATTGACTCCCAGGATGTACTCGTTGTCGCCCTGCGCCTTCATGCTGGCCGGGTCGAAGTTCCACTCCGCGCCGCTCGTGAAGGACTCCGCGCCGACGATGGGCTTGCCGTAGACCGCCGCCGCCGAGCCCGCCATCTTCGAGTTGCTGCCGGCCGTGGCGAACCAGAACTCGCTCATCGGCATGTCGCTCAGGCCGCTCGCGCGGATGTCGCCGAACGTCCCGTTGCCATACGCTTCGGCCGAACTCTTCAGGCCGCGCTTGTGCAGCAGGTCGGTGAAGTAGCGGTAGTAGTTGTCCTCCCACAGCCCGGCGATGGTCCGGCGGAAGTCCTCCTGGAAGCGGGCCGTCTGCCCAGCATCCTGTATCGTGCGGCCCGTCAGTGCGGGCAGCCACTTGGTGAGGTCGTAGCCACGCGCCTTCGCGAACTCCCGCGGCAGCAGCGGCGTCCAGTTCTGCTCGCCGCACTCGTAGCTGTCGATGAGGCTGTATACGAGCGACTTGCCCGCCAGCGGACCCGCATCGCCGATCACCTTGTCGACGTAGGAGGCGAAGTGGTGGTCCAGCGCGGCACGGCTGAGCTTGTCGGTCTCCAGCCCGTCGCCGTACTTCGTGACCGGGTGGTTGTGCTTGCCGACGGGTGTGTAGCCGAAGCGCACGATCGTCCAGTCACCCGCGGGCGGCGTCCAGCTCAGCTTGCCGGCGGCGTCCATCTTGCCGGTGAGGTCGACGATCGTCCCCGGAGCGATCACGGCCTGCGCCTGATCGGCGGGCACGAACTCCAGCTCGGAGACCGTCATGCGCTTCGGCACCGGGCCTGTCCAGGTGCCGCGCCCGCCGACGAACGTGATGCGGAAGAAGCGCGCCGTCACCTTCGCGAAGTCGAGCCGGGCCTGCCAGTCGGTGCCCGTCTCCATGAACGAGAGCGGCATGTTGATGCGCCCGACCTTGCGGAAGGTCTGGCCGTCGTCGGAGACGTGCAGGTCCACCTCGTCGCGGGTCCACTCCGGCCCCGGCGTCAATCGCACCCCAGACACCGCGATGGGCTCGGCGAACGTCACCGTGAGCGAGCCGCGCCGCCCATCGCCCTCCGGCAACTCGACGTAGGTCGCCGCGTCGCCGTCCGCCAACTTCGCGGCATCCACCTCCGCGCCGCGGGTGTCCGTCATCCTGGGGCGCTGGTCGCGGACCGGCTTCTGCTTCTCGGACGCCGGCGTCGGAAAGGCCAGCACGGCGATGTCGCGGTAGGTATCGAGCCGGGTCAGCGGCCGCGCGAGCTGGATCGGGCCCGCCCCGCCGCTCGTGCGCGTCTCGCTCCACACCACCATCTGCATGGCAAGATCGGGCGTCACCCACGGGCCGCCGCTCGAACTCCAGCCCTCGCAGTTGAAGAAGCCCAGCTCCAGGCCGAGGCGCCCTGCCTCCTTCACAGCGTGCTTCGTCACCTCGCGCCACTGGTCGGACATGAACGGGGCCGGCCCCTCCGGCGAGAAGACGATGTTCGCCATGGTCCCGCCGCCGAGGCCGACGCGCTTCATCGCCTCGAGGTCCGCCGTGACGCCCTCCTTCGACACGTTGCCGGCTAGCCAGTGCCACCAGACCTGGGGCCGAGCGCTGGCGGGCGGGCTCTGGAAGCCCTTGCGCAGATCGTCCTGCGGCTTCTGTGCGATGCAGGGGGCCGCCAACAGCAGCAAAGCGACGGCGAGCAGCGAGCGGTGGGTCATGGGTACGCCTTTCCGGAGACACAGGTTCGAGCGCCCGCCCAGAGTCGGCGGCACGTAGGTGCCTGTTGGCCGTCGGGCGCCCCGGCTCCTGCACCCATTCGTCGCATTCGGACCGCGCGAGGGCAGGAACGCGGGCGCCCCGCACGGAATCGGCGCACACGAGCCAGGCGTCGAGGACGCACGGCGACGAGGATCCGCATGCACCCCGACCCGACCGACGATTCCACGACCGCCGACCGCCCGACGCCCGACCGCGCCATGCCCTGGCGCGCCATCGCGATCGGCTGCCTCCTGCTGCCGGTCAACGCGCTGTGGCTCGCCCAGATGGAGGTGGGCGCGAGCGGCTCCGTCCACGGCACGACGAGCAACGGCCCTTACCCCTCGACGCTGTCGCTGTTCGCGAACGTCATCGGCTTTGTCGTCATGCTGGTGGCCGCGAACGCGCTGCTGCGCCGCTGGCGCCCGAAGTGGGTGCTGTCGAGCGCCGAGATCCTCGTCGTCTACGTGATGCTCACCATCGGCACGTGCCTGACGAGCATCGACTTCCTCGACGTCCTGTTCCCGATGCTCGCCCACTCGACGCACTACGCGACCCCGGCGAACGGGTGGCACGACCTGTTCATCCGCACCATGCCGCCGTGGCTCCACGTGGGCGACGCGGACGCGCTGAAGGGCTGGTACCTGGGCAACTCGAACCCGTACACCTGGCAGCACGTGACCGCCTGGCTGGTCCCGATCGCGGCGTGGGCGGGGTTCATCCTGGTGCTGCTGTGGGTCATGCTCTGCATGAACGCGCTGATCCGCATCCAGTGGACGCGCCACGAGATGCTCAGCTACCCGATCATCGAGCTGCCCATCGACCTCGCCAGCGAGAGCAGCGGGTTCTTCCGCAAGCCGGCCATGTGGATCGGCTTCGGAATCGCGGCGTCCATCAGCCTGCTCAACGGGCTGGCCGTGCTCTACCCGGGCGTGCCCTCGCTGCCGATCAAGGCGCAGGACATCTCACCGTACTTCACCGGCGCTCCGTGGAACGCGATGGGCTGGACCCCGATCGCCTTCTACCCGTTCGCCATCGGCCTGGGCTTCCTGCTGCCCGCCGACATGCTCTTCTCGTGCTGGTTCTTCGCGCTGATGTGGCGGGCGGAGCGCATCGTCAGCGCGTTCTACGGCTGGGGCGAGGCGCGGCCGAGCTTCCCCTACGTGAACGAGCAGTCGTTCGGCATCTACATGGGCGTGGCGGCCCTGGCCATCTGGGGCGCGCGGCGGCACCTGGCGGCGGTGGCCCGCGAAGCGTGGCGATCCGGCGAACGTACCGAGGACGCCCCGATGAGCGCCCGCACCGCGCTGCTCGGCCTCGCCGCGGGCTATGTCCTGCTGGTCGCCTTCTTCCACGCGGTCGGGCTGCCGTGGTGGATGAGCGCCCTGGCGATCGCCATCTACCTCGCCATCGCGATCGCCTGCACGCGGATGCGCGCCGAACTTGGCCCCCCGGCGCACGACCTGCACAACGGGGGCCCGGACTATATCCTCACCGCCTGCCTGGGCACCCGCGGCTTCGCCCCCGGCACGCTGGCGGCGCTCACCTGGTTCTACTGGTTCAACCGCGCCTACCGCAGCATCGCCATGCCCTGCCAGCTCGAAGCGTTCCGGATCGGCGAGAAGCGCGGCATCGGGATGCGCGGGATGACGGTGGCGCTGGTGATCGCGGCAGTCGTGGGGCTCGCCTCGGGATGCTGGGCGCTCTGGGCGCTGCCATACCACGCCGGGGCCGAGGCGCGCATGGCCGGGCACTTCACGTACTTCGGCACGGAGGCGTTCAACCGCCTGGAAGGCTGGATACGCAGCCCGCGCGACACAGACGTTCCGGCAGTGATCGCCATCGGCGCCGGATTCCTCCAGGCGATCGCACTGCACGCCGCGCGGATGCGGCTCGCGTGGTGGCCGTTCCACCCGCTCGGCCTGGCGGTCTCCGGCAGCTTCGCGATGAGCACGATGTGGATGCCGATGCTCATCGCCTGGATCTGCAAAGTGAGCGTGCTGCGCTACGGCGGCCAGGCCGGCTACCGGCGCTTCCTCCCGTTCTTCCTCGGCCTCATGCTCGGCGACTATCTCCCCGGCTGCCTCTGGCCCATCATCGGCCGCCTGCTGAACGCGAACACGTACTGCTACTACTTCTGAGGCGCGCATTCCGGCGCCCGCGCTCCATCGCTGTCGCGCCTCGGCACCGTGTGCATCGCCTCGGCCGCTTGCTTGCGCGCGCGGCTCTGTTTCCACGGTACGGTGTCGCGGTGATGCGGCTCCCGGTCGATGTGACACGGTGGGAGTGGTGCAGAGCCGCGCGCGCAAGCAAGCGGAAGCGCCCGGCCAGGCACCGCGCGGTGGTCACCGGTGCCTCAGCCGCATCGGCCTGGCGAAGGCGCAACCCGCTCCTTCTGGGCCGCAGACGGCGCGCCCCGGCCAGTCGCGGCTCCGAACCATGTGCCCGCCGACAGTCACCATCCAAGCCGAGAGCGTCAGCGACTGGGCGGCCCCGCACGCCCCGCAACCGTCCGAGCCGCGACTGGCGTGGCCGGCGTGCGGTTCGCCGGCCACAGAAGGAGCGGGTGGCCATCTCCCGAACCGCGCGGGTGTTCGGGTGCGCGCCCTCGGCCCTATGCAGGACCCCGGCCCCGCCGCACCGAATGGCTCCTCGATCACCACTCACCGTCGGGAGGTCTCCGTTCCATGCAGGTTCCATTGCTTGTGCTCGCCGCGGCATCGCTTCTGGCGTCTGTGGCCGCGGCTCAGGACGCGCCGAAGGGCTTCGTGACGCGATCGGGGCTGAAGCTGATGCTGAACGGCCAGGAGTACCGCGCGATCGGCGTCAACATCCCGAACCTGCACCAGTCCTACTTCGGCACATGGTTCCACAACGAGCAGATCTACGGGACGCACGCCAAGGCGAGGCAGGCGATGCTCGACGCACTCGACGACGCGCAGAAGAGCGGCATCGCGTTCGTCCGCTTCTTCGCCAGCCCCGGCTATCCGATCGATACCTCGCGCCTCTACGCCAAGGACCGAGCGCAGTACTGGCGCCTCATGGACGAGCTGTTCGCTGAGTGCCGCAAGCGCAACCTGAAGCTCGTGCCGTCGCTGCAGACGCTGCACGGCTGGTACCTCACCTGCGGCGAGCACGCCCAAGCCATCCTCGACCCGAACTCGAAGACCTACAAGGCGACCCACGAGTACATCCGCGAGGTGGTGACGCGGTACAAGGACGACCCGACCGTCCTCCTGTGGGAGCTGGAGAACGAGTCGATGCTCGCGGCGGATGTCGACCAACTCGGCCGCGACCTGCCCCCGAAGGCCGTGTACCCGCCGGGCGCCGAGGTCCGCGAGAAGGGCGCGCGGGACGACAGCCTGACCTGGGACATGACGCTGCGCCTGTACCGAGAGCACGCCGCGTTCATCAAGAGCCTCGACTCGAACCACCTCGTCACGAGCGGCGATGCGGAGGTGCGTCCGGAATGCACCAGCCGCCGCGAGACGTTCCCGGACTTCAAGTACCGCACGGATACGCTCCGCGAGTGGCTGGCGAACAACCTGGCCTCGCAGCCGGAGCCGCTCGACGTGATCAGCTACCACATGTATGGCAACCTGGAGGCCGCGAAGCCCGGCACGAACTGGGGCCTCACGTTCAGCGACCTGATGCGCAGCCAGATCCGCGCCGCCCACGCCGCCCAGGTGCCCGTGTTCATCGGCGAGCTGGGCCAGAACAACCCGTCGTTCAAGGCCGACCCCGACGCGAGGTGGACGCGCGCCGCCATCGACATCATGGAGCAGGAGGGCGTCTCGCTCGCCGCGCTGTGGGTGTGGCACTTCCCCTGGCAGCCGGAGCTGACCGTCGACAGCGCGACCTACTCGCAGCTCGTCAAGCGCATCGGTGAGTTCAACCGCAAGCACGGCACGGCCAAGTAGGCGGAACGCGGAGGACCGCGCATGGACGCGTTGGCATCGTTCAACTACTACGGTCCGACCCCAATCGCGGTGTGTGGGTCTGCGGTCATCGCTGCCCTATTCGTCGTCGCGATGGTGTTCCTGAGCTATGCCACTGAGCTTGCCCAGAGCGGGGAATGGCGGCGCACTGCGATGCCCGGCCCCTGGTCCATCATCGTCGGCGATGCAGGCAACCTGGTTGAGCCTTGCCGGCTCCGCCGGGTCGGACTGCTCTGCGGATTGGTGACCGGCCTTGTGGTGGGGCTTGGGCAAGGGCAGAGCGGCGGCGGCGACCTGGACATGGCGTTCGGCGTGCTCGTCCGCGCGCCCGTCGGTGCTGTAGTTGGGGCTGTGGCCGGAGCGCTCTCCGTGCGGTGCGGCAGAATGCTCGGCCGGCGCTCCCTTCAGTCGACGACTGGGAACAAGCCCACGACAGAGGCACGGAGGGATGATCCATGAAGCATCGCCGAACGCTCATGGCCGCGGCCTTGCTCTTGTTGCCGCTGCTATGCTGCCTGAGTGCGGCCGTCGCCCAGGCGCCGGAGCCGAGCATCAGACCGCCCTCGGCGAAGCGCGTGCGCGAGCTGCAGCGGCTGCGGTGGGGCATGTTCGTCTGCTGGTCGCTCAGCACGTTCTCCGGGCAGGAGTGGACGCCCGGCGTCAAGGACGTAGCCTTCTTCCGGGCGACTGGCTGCGACACGGACCAGTGGGCGCGGACCGCGAAGGAAGCCGGGATGGGCTACATCCTCTTCCTTGCGAAGCACCACGACGGCTTCTGCCTTTGGGACACGCAGACCACCGACCGCAAGGTGACGAACGCGCCGCTGCACCGCGACGTGCTCGCCGAGCTGCGCAAGTCGTGCGACAAGTACGGCGTCAAGCTCGCGCTCTACTTTTCCGAGGGCGACTGGACGTTCCCCGGCGCGGTCGACGGGCGCGGCGGCACGGGCAGCGGGAATGACCCGGAGAAGGTCAAGGCGCAGCTTCAGGAGCTGTGCACGCGGTACGGCAAGATCGAGTTCTTCTGGATGGACTGCGCCGCCGGACACGCCGGCCTCACGCACCGCGAGCTGACCGCCTGGGTGAAGCGCTTCCAGCCGGGCTGCTTCGTCGGCTGTAACGGCGGCCAGCCCGGCGACGGCACCGACCTGCGCGCGGGCGAGATGGCGCGGCCCGGCAAGGTTACGGGCTGGCCAGTCGGCGAGTTCACCTACCCCATCCTCCCCCCGCACGAGGGCGGCGCCCAGTGGTTCTACTCCCTGCCGAAGCACGACGCGCTCTGCCTGCCCGCCGCGCGCATCTACCGCGACTACGCCGGCGCGGTGAAGCACGGCAACATCTTCTCGCTCGATGTCGGCCCCGACTACGCGGGCGAACTGCGCAAGATCGACGTCGAGACGCTGCGCGAGGTCGGACGCCTCATCCGCAAGCCGCCGCCGCCCGGCCCGGTGCCGATCAGCCAGGGCAAGCCGTCCACGGCCTCCAGCGTCTGGTCGGCGGACTACGGCCCGGAGAAGGCGTTCGACGGCGACGAGAGCACGCGCTGGGGCGGCGCGCCGGAGAGCCGCAGCGGGTGGATCGCGGTGGACCTTGGCAGCGAGCGGACCATCGACCGCGTCATCGTCCGCGAGATCGGCTACCCGCGCACCCAGGAGTTCGCCATCGAGTGGAATGACGGTGGAGCCTGGCGCGAGCTGGCGCGTGGCACGACGCTCGGCGCGGAGAAGACCATCACCTTCGCACCGACGCGCCTGCGGCACATCCGGCTCAACATCCTCAAGGCCAGCGAGGTGCCGACCATCGAGGAGTTCCAGGTCTTCGAGGCGGGCAAGCCGTAGGCGCGGGGAGGACCTGCCATGCGTACGGCACTGATCTGGCTCGGCGTTCTGCTCGCAGTGGTCTGCCCTTCATCGCATGCCGCCGAGCGTGCCCTCCACCTGACCGCGTCCACCACCACCGTCGGACGGTACGCGCGCATCGAGTTCACCATCTCGGGCCTGGGCGAGTACCGCAACCCGTTCGACCCCGACGAGGCGGACCTGACGCTGGAGATCCGCACGCCGCGCGGTACCGCGATCATCGTCCCCGCGTTCTTCGGCCAAGCCTACGAGCGCCGGACCCGCGAGCACAACGGCCGCCCTGCCGACTGGTTCTACCCGGCCGGGCAGCCGCGCTGGCAGGCGCGCTTCGCTCCGATGGAGGTCGGCGCCTACTCCTGCGCCGCCCGGGTGAAGGACCGAGAGGGGGTCGCGCGCTCGAACGCAGTTCGGTTCCGGTGCGTCCCGTCGCAGTCGCACGGCTTCGTGCGCGTCGCCAAGCAAGACCCGCGCTTCCTCGCGTATGACGACGGCGCACCCTACTTCGCCATCGGGCAGAACGCCGCGTTCGTCAAGGAGCTGCGCGACACGGAGGCCATCTTCGCGCACATGGCCGCGCAGGGCGCCAACTTCGCGCGGGTGTGGGCGAGCTGCGACGACTGGGGCATGTGCATCGAGGGCCGCAAGAGTGCGTGGGCCCGCAGCTGGGACTGGCGCCCGCCCTTCGCGGAGGAGCCGGGCAGCCCAGGCCGGCAGTGCGTGCGCCTCGCGGGAGCCGACGGCGCCACCCTCGCGGTGCAGCCTTCGCAGCCGGTGGCCTTGCGCGCGAACACGCGTTACGTCGTAAGCGGATCCGTCAGATCGGACGGATCCGCCAGATTGTCGCTCGAATTTGCGGGCGCCAGGCTGGGCGAGCCCATCGCCTCTCCCGAGAAGTGGACCCCGTTCCGCCGCGAGCTCACCACCGCCGCAAACCAGTGGTGGCTCGACGGGCTGGCGCTGCGGCTGGCCGGCGGCGGCACGGTCTGGCTGCGCAACCTGTCGCTGCGGGAGGCCGGCGGCGGCCCCGAGCTGCTGTGGGAGGCCGATCCGAGCCGCCCCACTATGGGCAACTACAACCCGGTCGACTGCTTCATCCTGGACAAGGTCCTCGAGTACGCCGAGGCCAAGGGAATCGCGATCCAGCTCGTTGTGTTGACTCGCGACCTGTACATGAGCCGGCTGAAGGACGACAAGTCGCCGGCATATGCGGCCGCCATCGCCGATGCCAAGCGCACGCTGCGCTATGCCGTCGCGCGCTGGGGCGCGTTCACCTCGCTGGCGATCTGGGAGTACTTCAACGAGAACGACCCAGGCCTGCCCTGCGACCGGTTCTACACCGACTGTGGAACATGTCTGGCCCAGATCGACCCCTACCGCCACCTGCGCGCGACCAGCGACTGGGGCGATTGCCCGCGCAACTGGCGGCTCTCCGCGCTCGACGTCGCGAACCTGCACTACTATCTCCGCCCGGCGGACGGTGAGCGCTTCAAGGACGAGGTGACGACGGTGCTGGAACGGGCTCGCACGCTGCGCAAGGACGCGCCGCGGAAGCCCGCGCTCTTCGCGGAGTTCGGTCTGGCTAAGGATGACTGGCAGCCCAGCCCGTATATGGAACAGGACGCCGGCTACATCCACCTGCACAACGCGCTCTGGGCCTCCGCGCTCAGCGGGCTATCCGGGACGGTGCACCCGTGGTGGTGGGAGGATATCGAGAAGCGCGGCGCGTACCGTCACTATCGGGCGCTGGCCGCGTTCCTGAAGGGCATCCCGTTCACGTCCGGCAAGCTGCGTGACGCCTCGGCGACGTCATCCGACCCGCGCTGGCGGGTGGTGGGCCTGCAGTCCGGCAACAGCGCCTGGCTCTGGCTGTCTGATTCCTGCGCGACGTGGTGGCAACAGGTTGTCGCGAAGGCTCAGCCCGGTGTTTCGAGCGGAGTGGCAATCGCGCTGGAGGGCCTCCCCCCCGGCATGTACCGGCTCGAATGGTGGAACACAGGTGAAAGAACGGTGGTCCAGACCGACACCGCCAGGTTGGGCGACGGTGTACTGCGCTTGACCGCGCCGGACTTCACCAGCGATATCGCGTGCAAGGTGACGCGCGCCCGCGAGGCATCTCCGACAGGAGGCACACGATGACCATTGGCATCTGCTCGGCACTACTGGCACTGGCGTGCTGCTCCGCCATAGCCCAGGCGCCGGCCGCGCTAGAGCGGCCGGGCGAGAACATCGCGCTGCACCGCCCGTACTCCCTCGACCCCGGGCCGAACTACGCGCTCTGCACGGACGACGGCGACAAGGTGCAGCTCACGGACGGCCAGTACGTCGAGGGCTACTTCTGGACGCAGCAGGGCACGGTCGGCTGGCAGAACGCGCGGCCGGTGCACATCACCGTCGACCTGGGCAGCGACCAGCCGATCTGCGGCGTGAGCTACAGCACCGCGGCAGGCGTCGCGGGCGTCGAGTGGCCCGGCGCGATCCAGGTGTACGTGTCGGACGATGGGAAGTCTTGGTGGAGTGCGGGCGAGCTGATCGGCCTGAGCGCGAAGCATGGCGCGCCGCCTGCGTCCGGCTACGCGACGCACCGCTACTGGACCGGCGATCTGAAGTGCCACGGGCGCTACGTCTGCCTGCAGGTCGAGGGCGCCGGCGCGTTCACGTTCTGCGACGAGGTGGAGGTGTACCGCGGCTCCGACGCGCTCCTCTCCGCGCCGCGCGAGGGGTCGCCTGTCTCCGACCTGAAGGCGGCGTACCAGGCCAACGCCACCTCCGGCGCGGTTCGTCGGGCGGTCCTGGCCGATGCGGCCACCATCCGCGAGCAGGTGGAGAAGGCGGGCCTCACTGGCAGTCTGGCGGGCGAACTGGACGCAGCGTCCGCCGAGCTGGCCGGCCTGAAGGTGCCGCCGGACTGGCGCGCCATCCTCCCCTACAGCCCTGCCCACGAGCGCGTTCTGCGGGTTCGAGCAGCGGCGTGGCGTGCGGCAGGCATGAGGCCGGTCGTCTGGCAGTCGGGGCGCTGGGATCCGCTCCAGCCCGGCGACCCGCCGCCGACGGGTGCCAAGCCGCCGGCCATCGACCTCGTGATGCTGCGCAGCGAGACGCGCGGCGCGGCCCTCAACGTGACGAACCCGACCGAGCGCGAGATGGTGGTGAGGGTCTCGCCCCGCGGACTTCCGGGCGGCGAGGCGCCTGGTTGGCTCACCGTACACGAGGTCGCGTGGACCGCCATGGCGAATGGCCAGCCGGTCGGCTCCGCGCTCCCCGAAGCCAAGCGGACCGCGGGCGGGTGGGAGGTCCACATCCCGGCCGGCGTCACCCGGCAGATCTGGCTGAGCGTGGACAGCGCCACGCTCGCGCCCCGTCGCCATCGCGGGACGATCGAGCTGGCGGCCGACGGCAAGCCCCTCGCCACGGTTCCGCTGTCGGTGCGCGTGTCGAAGGTGGCCATGCCCGAGCACCTGGCGCTCTCGCTGGGCGGCTGGGACTACAACCAGTCGCCGACCTACGCGGTGACGAACGAAACGCTGCCCGGCGTGGTCGCGTTCCTGAAGCGCTACCACCTCGACGCGCCCTGGGCGCAGAACAGCGTGATGCCCTTCGGCACGCACGACGCAAGCGGCAGGATGTCGGCGCCGCCCAACACCTCCCTGATGGACTCCTGGCTGGAGCGATGGAAGGGCGCGCGTTTCTACTTCGTGTTTGCCGACCTGAGCGGACCGATCCCGGACACGCCGGAGGCACGCCGCCGGATCGCCGACTGGATCACGTTCTGGGCGGAGCACGTGGCCCAGCGCGGCGTTAAGCCATCCCAGCTCGGCCTGCTGCTGCTCGACGAACCGCGCGAGAAGCAGCACGACGAGGCAATCGTTCGCGTCGCACGGATCATCCACGAGGCGCAGCCGGACGTGCTCGTCTTCGAGGACCCGATCTGGCCAAACCCGCGCCAGACATCCCCGGAGATGCTCGCCGCGTCGAACATCCTGTGCCCCAACCGCCCCATGTGGCTGACCGGCCGCAAGAGCTACGAGCAGGTCTACCTGCCGCAGCAGCAGGCCGGCAAGATGCTCGCGTTCTATAGCTGCTCAGGCCCCGTGCGCACGCTCGACCCGTACGCCTACCACCGGCTGCAGGCCTGGGATTGCTTCCGCTACGGCATGGTGCACGAGGGCTTCTGGGCGTTCGGCGACACCGGCGGCGGCCCCTCGTCCTGGAACGAGTTCGCGTCGCCTGGCGCGCAGTACTGCCCGCAGTTCCTCGACCCGAGCGGCTGCACGACCTCGAAGCACATGGAGGCGATCCGCGAGGGATTGTACGACCACCAGACGCTCACGCTGCTGAAGGAGGCCGTCGCCGCGGCGGACAAGGCCAAGCGGCGCGGCCCGGTGCTGGAAGCGGCACGGCGCCTGCTGGTCGATGGCCCGAAGCAGGTGACCGAGGCGAAGGGCGCGGAGTACATTCACTGGGCAGCCGAGAAGGACCGCTCCCTGGCCGACCAGGTGCGCCTGCGGGCGATCGAGCTGCTGGAGAAGCTGACGCGGTAGGGCGATCGGCCCGGCTGTGTGCGTGTTCCAGCGTTCCCGGCGTGCCGCGGAGGGCGCGCCCCACGGGTTGGTGCAGCGTGCGGGGCGGTGTGTGGGGCGGGGCCTCCGCGCCCCGCCGGGTCTTTGACGTTCCCGTGACGTTGTGCGTGCTGCCACGTTCCCGGCGCGCCGCGCAGGGCGCGCCCCACGGGTCGGTGCTGCGTGATGCCCGATGTGTGGGGCGGGGCCTCCGCGCCCCGCCGGGTCGTTGACGTTCGCCGTGGCGTTG
>CAZFLM010000033.1:0-65268 GCA_964519955.1 uncultured Chthonomonadaceae bacterium
TGCTCGACGAGATCGACAAGCTGGGCATGGACTTCCGCGGCGACCCGTCGTCGGCGCTGCTGGAGGCGCTGGACCCGGAGCAGAACGGCGAGTTCAGCGACCACTATCTCGAGGTGCCGTTCAACCTGCGCGACGTGATGTTCATCACGACGGCCAACCTGCTGGAGCCCATTCCGCCGGCGCTGCGAGACCGCATGGAGATCATCTCGTTCGCGGGCTACACCGAGCTGGAGAAGCTGGCGATCGCCGAGCAGTTCCTGCTGCCCAAGCAGCGCGCGGAGAACGGCCTGACGCCCGCCAGGATGAACGTCAACACCGACGCGCTCCGCACGGTGATCCGCGAGTACACCCGCGAGGCCGGTGTGCGCAACCTGGAGCGGGAGATCGGTTCCATCTGCCGCAAGATCGCGCGCAAGGTGGCGAGCGGGCAGCGGCGCAAGACGACCGTCGGCACGAAGGACGTAGCCACGTACCTCGGCGTGCAGCGCTACCACTACGGCAGCATCGAGGAGACCGACGAGATCGGCGCGGCGACGGGCATGGTCTACACCGAGTTCGGCGGCGACATCGTGTCGGTCGAGGTGAGCGTGATGCCGGGCGACGAGGGCCGCCTGGTGCTGACCGGGCAGCTCGGTGACGTGATGAAGGAGTCCGCGCAGGCGGCGCTGACCTGCGTCCGTACGCGGGCAGAGCAGCTCGGCATCGATCCCGGGTTCCACAAGAAGGTGGACATCCACATCCATGTGCCCGCGGGCGCGGTGCCGAAGGACGGGCCGTCGGCCGGCATCACCCTGGCGACGGCGCTGGCCTCGGCGCTCAGCAAGCGCCCGGTCAGCAAGGACGTGGCGATGACCGGCGAGATCACGCTCCGCGGACGCGTGCTGCCGGTGGGCGGCGTCAAGGAGAAGATCCTCGCGGCGCACCGGGCGGGCATCCGGACCATCATCCTGCCGCTGGAGAACCGCAAGGACCTGGACGAGCTGCCCGAGAACGTGCGCGCGGAGATGAAGTTCGAGCTGGTTCGCCGTTTCGATGAGGTGGTGCCGCTCGCGCTGCTGCCGGCTGCCGGCGAGGCGCCTCCCGCGTCCTCTTCGAAGCCTTTGCGCCCACGCAGCGCCGGCGCCGGCAAGGGCACCGGTTGATTTCCGCCTCGCTGTAGCGCATAATACTACGCTGCGCGCCGCATTTCGGGGCGCGCCGGCCCGTGTCTGCGACCGGGCGATTGCGGGCGCGCGGGTCGCGCTGTCCGCCAATGCGAAGGAGAAGCCGCATGATCTATCCTGCTCCCGACAAGCTGGACTCCTCGGGAAGCAAGTACGCTCTTGTCATCGTCGCGGCCAAGCGCGCGCGCCAGGTCAAGGAAGGCGCCCGCCGGCTGACCGACTCTCGCTCGGCGAACCCGCTCACCGTCGCGCTGGAGGAGATGGCGGCCGACGAGATCATCGCGCTGCAGGTGGGTGAGCCGGAGAAGCTGCCCGAGAGCCTGCCTGCCACGCCCGTTCTGGGCGGTCTCGTGTCGTCCGGCCTGTCCGAGGGCGCCACGAAGGTCACGAAGGCGGACATCTACGCCAAGCTCACCGGCGGCGAGATGGACGACTTCGTGGGCGAAGCGTCGGATGAGGATGAGGACGTCGTCGGGCTGGACGAGGACGACGAGGAAGAGGAGATCGAGGACGAGGCGGACGTGCTGACCCTCGTCGACCCAGACGGCGAGTATGAGCAGAGCCCGGCCGTCGCCGGCGATGCCGAGCCCGACGCGGCGATCTTCAAGGAAGCGACCGACGAGGAAGTATAGGGCTGGAGCAGCCCGGGGAATGGACAGCGGATGGGCAAGATACTAGGAATCGATCTCGGCACTACCAACTCCGTCGTGGCGGTGATGGAAGGGAGCGAGCCGACCGTCATCCCGATGGCGGAGGGTAGTCGCCTGTGCCCATCCGTTGTTGGGTTCAGCAAGAACGGCGAGCGCCTCGTGGGGCAGCTCGCCAAGCGCCAGGCGATCTCGAATCCGGACCGGACCATCGCCAGCATCAAGCGGCAGATGGGCAAGGACTACAAGGTCGCCATCGATGGGAAGCAGTACACGCCGCAGGAGCTGTCCGCGATGGTCCTGCAGAAGCTGCGGACCGACGCGGAGGCGTACCTGGGCCAGCCGGTGACGCAGGCGGTCATCACGGTCCCGGCGTACTTCTCCGATGCTCAGCGGCAGGCCACCAAGGACGCGGGGGCCATCGCCGGTCTCGAAGTGCTGCGCATCATCAACGAACCGACCGCCGCGGCCCTCGCCTATGGCATGGACAAGCAGCAGCTCCACACGCTGCTCGTCTGGGACCTGGGCGGCGGCACGTTCGATGTCTCGATCCTCGAGTTGGACAACGGCGTGTTCGAGGTGAAGGCCACCAACGGCGACACGCAGTTGGGCGGCGACGACTGGGACAACCGCGTCGTCGACTGGCTGGTGCAGCAGTTCAAGGATGAGCACGGCGTCGATCTCCGGCGCGACCGGATGGCGATGCAGCGCCTGAAGGAGGCCGCGGAGAAGGCCAAGGTCGAGCTGTCCAGCGTCGTCACCAGCAACATCAACCTGCCGTTCCTCTCCAGCACCGCGGACGGTCCCGTTCACCTCGACATCACGCTCACGCGCGCCCAGTTCGAGGCGATGACCTCCGACCTTCTGGAGCGGATGGTGGCTCCGACGCGCCAGGCCCTGGCGGACGCGAACATGCAGGCGTCCGAGGTCGACAAGGTGCTGCTCGTCGGCGGCTCCACGCGCATGCCGGCCGTGCAGGCCCTGGTCGTGAGGCTTCTGGGCAAAGAACCCTTCAAGGGCGTCAACCCGGACGAGGTGGTGGCTGCGGGCGCGGCGATCCAGGCCGGGGTGCTCGGCGGCGACGTGAAGGACATCCTGCTCCTGGACGTGACGCCGCTGTCGCTCGGCATCGAGACGCTGGGCGGTGTGATGACCCGGCTGATCGACCGGAACACGACCATCCCGACCTCCAAGTCGGAGATGTTCACCACCGCGGCGGACGGGCAGACGGCGGTCGAGATCAAGGTGTACCAGGGCGAGCGCGAGATCGCTTCCTACAACAAGTTCCTCGCCAACTTCACGCTCACCGGCATTCGCCCGGCTCCGCGCGGCGCCAACAAGATCGAGGTGACCTTCGATATCGACGTGAACGGCATCGTACACGTCTCCGCGAAGGACACCGCGACGGGCAACGAGCAGCGCGTCGTTATCTCCTCCTCCACGGGCCTGGCCAAGGAGGAGATCGAGCGGATGGTGCGCGACGCCGAGGCCCACGCCGAGGAAGACCAGAAGCGGCGCGACGAGCAGGAAGCGCGCAACCGCGCGGAGACCGCGCTGGAGAGCGTCGAGCGGGCGCTGCGGTCGGCCGAGGGCAAGGCGGACGCCGGGCTGGTGGAGAAGGGACGGACTGCCGCCTCCGAGCTGCGCGAGGCGCTGAACGGGACTGACACCGAGGCGCTGCGCAAGGCGACCGATGCCGCAGCACATTCGGCCTACACCCTGCAGGCGGCGCTCGCGCAGACCGAAGCTGCTGATGTGGATGGTTCCACCAGCGGCGAGGATAAGGCCCAGGCCGTCCGCGACGCCGTGGACGACATGAACGCGGAAGGCGTGCCGGATCCCGAGTAGCTGCGGGCCCGACGGGCTAGACGAGACAGCGGTTCTACCGCGGACGATTGGCGCACGACACTATGCCGGACAAACGTGACTACTACGAGGTGCTCGGGGTTTCCCGCTCAGCCAGCGCGGAGGAGGTCAAGCGCGCCTACCGCAACCTGGCGCGCAAGTACCATCCCGACGTGAACAAGCAGCAGGGCGCCGAGGCCAAGTTCAAGGAGATCAACGAGGCCTACGAGGTGCTGAGCGACGACGGCAAGCGGCGCACGTACGACCGGTTCGGCCACGAGGGCATGAACGGCGGCATGGCGGACGCGGGTCCGTTCGGGGGCGGCGGCTTCGGCGGCGGTCTCGGCGACATCTTCGACGCGTTCTTCAGCGCGGGCGGCGGTCGCAGCGCCGCCGGCGGCAGCACATCGGAGCGCGGCGACGACCTGCGCCAGGACCTCGAGGTTACGCTCGAAGAGGCCGTGCAGGGCGTCAACAAGACGCTCAAGTACGCGCGCCTCGAGTCCTGCGACGTGTGCTCCGGCACCGGCGCCAAGCCCGGCACGCAGCCAGAGTCGTGTCCCATGTGCCGCGGCGTCGGCTATGTCCGGCACACGCAGAACACGCTGCTGGGCACGTTCCAGACGACCACCACCTGCTCGCGCTGCCGCGGCGAGGGGCGCGTGGTGCAAAGCCCGTGCGGGCAGTGCGGCGGCGCGGGGCGCATGCGCAGGAACCGCGAGAAGAGCCTCAAGGTGCCGCCGGGCGTCGAGACCGGCACGCGCATTCGTCTCACCGGCGAAGGCGACATGGGCATGCGCGGCGGCGACCCGGGCGACCTCTACGTGGTCGTCCACGTGCAGTCGCACGATGTGTTCGAGCGGCGCGGCAACGATCTGTACTGCGAGGTGACGATCAGCTTCGCCAAGGCGGCGCTGGGCGGCCAGGTGACCGTGCCCGTCGTCGGCGGCGAGGAGCGCATCGACGTGCCGGAAGGCACGCAGCCGGGCGCGGTCTTCCGCCTGCGCGATCGCGGCGTGCCCGACCTGAACGGCCGTGGGCGCGGTCATCAGTTCGTCGTGGCCAAGGTCGAAGTCCCAACGCGCCTCTCGTCCGACCAGAAGCAGCTCCTCGTGCAGTTCGCGCGCAGCCTGGGCGAGGACTCGGACCTCGGCGCGGACCGCGGCATCTTCGGCATCTTCCGCCGCGACAAGTAGTTCCTCGACGGCGCATCGGGCGCCCCCGAGCCCGGGCACCGCTCGTACGCAATCCCCAACCGCCTGGAAGGCCTAACCCTATGGATTGGCAAGCGAGCTGGATCTGGGACAACGGTCCTGCCCGACCTCTGAACGCCTACCTCTACCTGCGCAAGTCGTTCGTGCTGCCCATGCAGCCGACAGGACCCGTGCAGGTGAGGGTGACCGCCGACACGCGCTACCGCCTCTACGTGAACCACCACGCGGACGGAGTCGGGGCGCCGTGGGACGGGCCGGCGCGCGGCGACCACCTGCACCAATGCGTCGACTCGTACGAGATCGATGGGCTGCAGGAGGGTGAGAACGTCATCGGCGCGCTCGTCTACTTCGTGGGCGTCGGCACGTGCCACTCGATGCTCGGCCGCGCGGGCTTCCTCTTCGAGGCGCACATCCCCCTCGGCGACAAGACCCTCGTCATCGGCAGCGACGACACCTGGCGCATCCAGCGGGCGCCGTATCGCGACGGCTTCGAGCGGATGAGCGTCCAGCTCCCGTTCCCCGAGGTGTTCGATGCGGCGGAGGAGCCCGTGGGCTGGGACGAGCCCGGCTTCGACGACTCCGACTGGGCCCGCGCCACCGTCATCGCGCGACCGGGCGAGGAGCCGTGGCCGAACCTGGAGCCGCGCGACATCCCGATGCCCTTCCGCGACAGCCTGTGGCCCGCGGCCGCGTGGCTCACCACCGTTGAGCGAGACGAGCGCGACGGCGGGCCGACCCCGGCGCACGACATGGAGCTGGCGACGACCCTCGCGCCGTGGATCCCCGTCGACGCGGCCGATGCCGTGGGCGGCGTGACGATCGGGCCGCTGCAGGGGCCGGCGGGTCAGTCGCTCATCGTCGACTTCGGCGAGGAAGTGAGCGGGTTCCCGCACCTGATGGTGGAGGCGCCCGCCGGCGGGCGAATCGACATCGGCTACAGCGAGCGCCTCGAGAGCGACGGCTCCGTGAACCCCAACCACTTCGGCGGGTGCGACGTGCACTATGCCGACCGCGTGCTGGCGCCCTGCACCGACGAGCCGTGGGAATGGGACACGTTCAACCCGCGCGCCTTCCGCTACATGCGCCTCGACGTGTACGACTGCGCGAAGCCGATCCGACTCGCGGTCGCGCTGACAGCCACGGGCTACCCGGTGGAGTATCTGGGGGCATTCGAATGCTCCGACCCCCTGCTGAACCGCATCTGGGAGGTCGGGCGCTACACCGCTGAGCTGTGCATGGACGACGCGTACATGGACTGCCCGTGGCGCGAGCGCGGCCAGTGGCTGGCGGACACGCGCATCGAGGCGCTGGTCGCGGCGTACGCGTTCGGCGACACCAAGCTCGCCCGGCGGGCGTGGCGCCAGTACGCGCAGAGCCAGTGCGTGACGGATGCCTTCGGCGGCGACGCGCCGGCCCCCGCGCACCACTCGGAGCCGTGGGTCAAGTGCGTCTACCCGGCCGCGCCACCCTTCGATAGCGTCCTGCCGACCTTCAACTGCATCTGGCTGATGGGCCTCTGGGAGTACTTCCTGCTCACCGGCGACCGCAGCCTGCTCGAGGAGATCTGGCCGCAGGTCCAGGCGCTCGTCGACCTGTTGCACCGGCACCACAGCGCCAACGGGCTGCTGCACAACCTGCCGGGCTGGCTGATGGTCGACTGGGCGAAGATCGACGTGCGCGGCGAGGCTTCCTCGATCAACGCGTACTACCATGGTGGTCTCGTGGCGGCGGCCCGGATCGCGCGGACGGTGGGCCAGCCCGAGCTGGGCGGCACGTGGGAGATGCGCGCGGCCGACGTGAAGGACGCCATCAACGACCTGATGTGGGACCGCGAGCGCGGCGTGTACGTGGACTGCATCGCGGACGGGCAGCGCAGCGAGGTCGTGAGCGAGCAGTCGAACGTGCTGTGCGTGCTCTACGACGTGGCCGACGGCGAGCAGCGGGACCGGATCCTGGCGCGCTTCCTGCATGGCGACCCCGCGCCCGAGCCGGAGTGGATCCGCATCCAGACGCCCTACTTCGCGTTCTACCTGCTGCGCGCCCTCTACGGCCTGGGGCGACACCAGGAGGCGCTCGACTACATCCGCGAGCACTGGGGCGACATGCTGGCGCGCGGCGCGACCACGTTCTGGGAGCAGTACGAGCCGCAGTGGAGCCTGTGCCACGCGTGGAGTTCCGCGCCGACCTACGACCTGCCCGCCGAGATCGCCGGCATCCGCCCGCTGCAGCCGGGCTTCGCGGAGTTCTGCGTGGACGTGCGGCCGGCGGACCTGACGTGGTTCCGCACGATCGTGCCGACCGAGCACGGCGATATCAACGTGTCCTACTCTTTCCGCACGGACCAGCCGTACGTGGACGCGATGGGCGTGCCGATGCCCGTGGCGCAGACCTCGCCGGCGGTGACAGTGAACGTGCAGGTGCCCGCCGGCACGAAGGCGGAGGTCTCCGTGCCCGTGGGCGGCGTCGCACAGCCCCGCGTGACGATCAATCGTGAGGAAGTCGTGCGCGGCGGCGCGGCGGTCAGCTCGCACGTGCGCATCGAGGATGGCCGCCTCGCGTTCAGCGCCGTGCCAGGTGAGTACCGGGTCGAGGTGCACCGGGAGTAGGCGACGGAGAGTTGTCGAGGCGTACTGGATGCCGCTGGGCGTTTGCCTGGCGGCATCTTGCATTTGGGTGCGTATCCGACCATGTGGTGCCCCGGGATCGTCACCCCGAACCGTTGTTGTGAGGGGTCTGGCAGGGGTTGGCGGACCGCCGGGCCTCGCCGGATGCCTCACAACGTCGGTTCGGCATGACCGCGCTGCGGGGCCGGGCACTCTCACCACGACCGAAGACACAGACGGTAGCATTGTGAGCACCAGGTAAAACCGCTCGTCTGGCCGAACCGTACAGTGCGTGTGCCAAGCCGAAGCCGCAACCGACTGCTGCCTGGAGGAGCCGCCATGCGGAGAGTGCGCTGGTCCGTTGTCGTGCCAGTCGTCCTGGTCACTGGCGTCGTCGTGGTGCTCGCGAGCCGCCTGCGGCCGCCAGCCTACGAGGCGCCGCCGCCGACGTTCGACGGGAGCAGCGAGAAGCTGAAGCAGACCGCCGTGCTGCCGACGCTGGACACGCCGATCGCGGAGGGGAGCAGCGCCTTCTGGTGCTCGACGTTCGGCGTTGCCTGGCGGAAGATGGCGACCGACGTGGCGCACGGCCCGCTGCGGGTGGAGGGGGCGGAGGAGATCGCCGGTCGCCTGAACCGTGTCGCGGACCCCGAAGGCGACCTGCCGGCCGGCGCCTACTACGCCGCGGCCGGATGGGCGCGCGATGGCATCGTGCAGCGCATCCTGGCGGACATGAAGGCCAAGTTCCCCGCCGCGAAGCCTCCCGATCTGAGCACCGCGGCTGGCTCGGGCGCGGTCGTGAGCTACGCCTACCTGAACGCGGGGCTGCGCTTCGACAAGCCCTACATCGAGAACGACCAGCCGCTGCAGTTCCGCGGGGCCGGCGGTGAGACGACACCGGTGACCTCGTTCGGCCTGCGGAAGAAGGACGTAGACGCTTCGTACCGGGAGCTGCGCGATCAGGCCGAGCTGCTCTACGTGTCCGGGGACAGCCTCATGCAGCCCGGCGAGTACGCCATCGACCTGTGCAAGACCTCCAAGGACGTGCAGGTCGTCGTCGCGCTGATCCCCCGCAAGGCCACCCTCGCCGAGGCCATCGCCTATCTCGGCAAGAAGCAGGCGGAGGTAGGGTCGGACCAGCGAGGCCCGCGCCTCGGCCCCAACGACACGCTGCTCGTGCCGAACCTGACCTGGCGGCTGGAGCACCACTTCAAGGAGTTGGAGGGGCACATGCTGCTGAATGTGGGCATGCCCATCGTCGAGGCCTCGCAGACGGTCGCGTTCCACCTCGACCGAAGTGGCGCGGGCGTGGAGTCCGAGGCGAAGCTGGTGGCGACGGCCACGCCCGTCCAGTTTGTGTTCGACCGCCCATTCCTGATCTTGCTCAAGAAGCGCGGCGCCAAGGAGCCCTTCTTCGCCATGTGGGTGGACAACGCGGAGCTGCTGAGCCCGTGGAAGCAGGCGAAGTGACGTGAGCAGGGAGCGCGGAAGACGCAAGGGGTGCAGCCTGCGGTGGGCAACCGCCATCGCCCTGCTCGTCGTGGTCGGGGTGTTCCTCCATCGGCGGTTGGCGGACACGCGTTTGCTGCTCGACCGGTCGACGCGCGTGGCGCAGCTCTACCGGCCAGGGGGCGTCTCGCTCTCATACGGGGGGCGCATCTCGAACCGGGAGGCCCTCCTCGTGGAGCAGGGCGTGCCCGGGCGCGCCGAGGTGACGGCTGTGGACATGGTGACGCGGCAGACGCGCGGCCTGCCCGGGCTCTCGGCGTTCCTGGCCAGACGGGTGCACGACAGGCAGCGCCACGAGGTCACGGTGTGCGCCTCACCGCGCGGCGACCGCGTCATCTGGTGCGACGATGTGTCGGCGGGCTTCTGCGATCTCGATGGAGGCAACGCTCAGCCCATCGACACGGGGATCCTCTCGCAGCATACGCATCGGTGTTCGGCCCAGGCCCTCTGGTCGCCGGACGGCGAGCTTTGGGCCATCGCGTCGCTCTGGCGTGGGGAGGATAGCAGCGGCATCGAAGGTGTGCGCGTCGGTGTCGTGGGCTCCGTCGCGGCGCGCAGCAGGATGGGGCCCGACTCAGGGGCGTTCGGCCTGACGTACCTGTGCACCGGCACGCTGACGGCATCGGGGACGCTACTGGCATGCGACATCGGAGTGAGTGCCTCGCGGCCGAGTCGGGGCGTCTACGCGATCGATCCGGCTGCGCGGTCGGTGCGTCCCGCAGCACAGACCGGGGTATCGGCGCCTGCCGATGCCGGGGATTGCCGAGCCACGTCCGACGGCCACCTCGTCTGGCTGGAGGAGACGGGTCCAGACTGGCATCGCCGTTCGATCGCCAGTTGGCTCAGGGACCTGCTGCACATCCACCATCCGTCAGTGGCCGCGCTGTCGGTCAGCAACCTCGACGGCTCCGGCGTGCGCGCGATCGGGCGCGTCGTCGAGGACGACGAACATTCCGGCGTGTCGCTTCTCGGGGTGTCGCCGGACGGGAAGTGGGCGGACTACGAGTGCGGCGGGTGGCTCTACACGGTCCGCGTGCCGTAGGGTGTATGTCCTGAGCCGGGAGGTAGAACGTGGCACGAACTGCGGAGAAGCGTGGACGCAAGGGCTGCTGCCTCGGCTGCGCGGGGGCGGTGGTCGGCCCGGTGCTGCTCCTCGCTGGGATCCTGTGCTGGAACAACCGTCCGCCGAACGATGTCGTGATCCCGCCCCCTCCTCCGCTGCCTGCCGGGAACGGGTACGAGGACGTGGCGCGGGCGTGCGACATGCTGAAGGGGCAGCAGCACCTATTCCCGGCCTCGGTGATGAACTACAACCCGGCGACGTACACGCTCCGCGACTACGCCGCTGCCTATCGTGAGGCGGCGCCAGCCTTCGCCGCGCTCCGCCCGGCGCTGCGGAAGCCCTACCAGCGCCCGGCGGATCGAACGGGCAGCCACTGGGCAGCGGGGCACAAGGAGGCGCGCCATATGGCGAGGTCGCTGTCTGGCGCGGCCGAGTACATGGCGCGCCTCGGCAGGTACCGCGAGGCGGCGGACCTGCTCCTCGACTGCGAAGAGCTTGGCGTGATTGTTCCCCACGGAGGAGCCACGACGGATGATCTCGCTGGCAGCGCCATCGAGATGATCGGTCTCTACCATGTGGAAGCGCTCCTGCCGAAGCTCGCGGCGCCGGACCTGGCGCACTTCGCTGAGCGGCTGGAGGGCATCGCGGCGAGGCGCACGCCGTATGCCGACGTCGTGCGCGAGACCGGGAACAACAGCGCGACTCTATGGAAGGAGACGCTTGGGCAGTTTAGCCCAATGGCGCCCTCGGCATACTATGTGTCGCTGCGCGACATGACGACTGACCCCGTGGCCATGTTCACCGGCACGGCGCCACGCTATCCTACCGCCGCGCAGGCTGGGGCGATGGCGCGCCTGGCGCTGACCAGCAAACACGCTCTCCTGCGGGAGCGGCTAGCCTTCTACCAGGCGGCAGCGCGCGACGTGGCAGGAGCCTACACAGGGCGCCTGCGCAGCGCGACGGCCACCAATGCGACGCTAGTGGGTGACACCAGACTGGTCGAGGATGTCTGGTGGTACCACGTCGCCCACCAGGCCGCCGTCGACGTCCTTCGCGTCGAGGTGGGGCTGCTGCGGTACCGGAAGGACCACGGGCACTACCCCGACCGGCTGGACGCGCTGGCGCCGAAGTACCTGCGCGCCGTGCCGGACGACGTCTGCGCCGGGAAGCCGGGCGTGCCGCTCCGGTACACGCTGAAGCCTGGCGGCGGCTATCTGCTCTACGGTGTCGGGCCGGACATGCGCGACGACGGCGGGGCCACTGTCAGAGTGTACGTTCCAGCGGAACCGGGCGACATCGTGGCGGGGCATCTGAACGGGAGGTAGAACATGGCGCGAACTACTGAGAAGCGGGGGCGGCGGGGCTGCTGCCTCGGCTGTGTCGGGGCGGTGCTGCTGTCGCTGCTGATGGTGGGCTTCGTGCTGTGGCGCAGCAACCAGGCGCCGAACGACATCGCGATCCCGACGCAGCCGATGCCCGCGGTGAACGGGTACGACGACGTCAAGCGCGCGTGCGGCATGCTGAAGGGGCGGCAGTACCTGTTCCCGGCGTCCGTCCCGAACTACAACCCCGCGACGTATACGCTGCGCGACTACGTGGCGGCCTACCGCGAGGCGCTGCCGGCGTTCACCGCGCTGCGAGCCGCCCTGCCGAAGCCGTACCGGAACCCGCCCTGCCGCTCCCTGGGCCAGTTCGACAGTGGTTACGCCGAGATCCGCGAGATGGCAAGAAGCCTGTCCGGCGCGGCGGAGTTCCAGGACAAGATCGGCCGCACCGGCGATGCCGTGGACCTGCTGCTCGACGGCGAGGAGCTGGGCGTGACCATGACCAGCGGCGGACACCTGATCACCGATCTCGTCGGCGTGGCGGTCGAGGCGATCAGCCTGCAATACATCGAGCCCATGCTGCCCAAGCTCTCGAGCACGGAACTCGCCCGGGTGGCCGCGCGCCTGGACCGTATCGCGGCCCGGCGTGCGCCCTACAGCGAGATCGCGAAGGAGGAGGGGTGGGTGAGTGCGGCCCAGATGAAGCAGGCGTTCGGCGAGATGAACCTGGCGTCGCCTGCCAAGTACTATCGAACGGTCCGGCAGTACCTGGGCTACACGGGCGGTACGGCCGTTTCCGATGCGGCCGTCTTCGTGCGCTTCAGCCTCACCAGCAAGCGGGCCATCGTGCGCGACCAGTTGGCTTACTACGCCGCGGCGTCGCGCGAAGTGGCGGGGCCGTATCGCGAGAAGATGCAGGCCCCGGTGCCGAACAACGTGATCGGGGCGATGCTCGGCGACATCGTCTCCGGCGTATGGCAGAAGCACGTCGGTCGCCAGGCTGCTGTCGATGTACTTCGCGTCGAGGTGGCGCTGCTGCGGTACCGCAAGGACCACGGGCGCTACCCGGACCGGCTGGATGTGCTGGCGCCGAGGTACCTGTCCAAGGTGCCGGACGACGTGTGCGCCGGGAGGGCGGGCGCGCGGTTTCGCTACTTGCTCCAGCCGGGCGGCTACCTGCTCTACAGCGTCGGCCCGGACATGCGCGACGACGGCGGAACGTTCATGTACCGCTGGCAGGGCGCCGGCGACATCGTGGCGGGGCATCTGAACGGGAGGTAGGGCGAGCGCATGGCGACCAGGCGAAGTCGAGCGCGGCGGTCTCGTCGAGGCTGCTGCATCGGGTGCGTGGCGGCGCCGTCTGGCGCCCTGATGGTGGTCGCCATCGCCCTCTGGCTCAACAACCGGCCCGCGGACGACGTGGCGATCCCAACGCCGCCGATGCCAGTGCCGAATGCGCGCGACGACATCGAGCGCGCGTGCGCGCTTCTGCCTGGACGGCAGCACCTCTTCCCGACCTCGATGCTCGTCGACGACCCGAGGCCGCGCACCCTCCACGACGATGACCTGGCGTTCGGCGACTCGGCGCCCGCCCTGGCGATCCTCCACGATGCGCTGAGGAAGCCGTACCGCGCCCCGTCGCAGCGCTCGCATACCGGCCGCGATACGCTGCTGGCGCCGATCCGCGAACTGGCCCGGTCCGTGGCCAGCTCTGCCGACTACCTGGCGCGTACGGGGCGGCCAGGCCAGGCAATCGACCTGCTGATGGATGGCTTGGAGCTGGGCGCCGTTATGCCGCGCGGAGGCGGGACGATGACCGCTCTCGTCGGGCAGGCGGTGGAACGGCTCGTGCTGCCGCAAGTGGAGGAGCTTCTGCCGCGGCTGAACCCCGCCGAACTGGCCGCCACAGCCGCCCGGCTGGATCGCATCGCGGCGGCGCGCGTGCCCTACTCCGAGATCGTGCTCGAGGAGGGACGCGCCACGGTGGCCTGCGAGAAGAGCCACCTGGCGGAGGTGAGCCCCGCGGCGCCAGTACCGTTCCTCGCGAAGATGCGCCTGCTGGCCGGCGCGCCGCCATCCGGCAAGCCCATGTCCCGCGCCGAGGCATCGGCCGTCATCCGGCTCACCTTCGCCAGCAAGTCCGCATGCCTGCGCGGACGCCTTGCCTACTACGATGCGGTGGCCGAGGAGGTATCAGGACTGTATGCGGGGCGCGTCGTCACGCCCGCGCCCGACAACCCGATCATGCCGTTCGTTGGGGAGTACCTGCAGCGCGGCTGGCGCTCCCACGTGAGTTGCCAGGCCGTCGTGGACGTGCTGCGCGTCGAGGTGGCGCTGCTGCGCTATCGTGCCGACAATGGACGGTATCCGGACGCGCTGGGCGCCCTCGCGCCGAGGTACCTGCGGAGCGTGCCGGACGACGTGTGCGCGGGCCAGCCCCGTATTCCTCTCAGGTACCATGTGAACGACGGCGGCCGGTCCTACGTCCTCTACAGCGTGGGGCCTGACATGCGCGACAACGCGGGCGAGTACCTGAGCGTCCCCACGCAGGGCGGCGACATAGTGGCGGGGCATCTGAACGGGCGGTAGGCAGTCCATGAACGTGGTGCGGTACCTGGCGATCCTGCTCGCAACGCTGTGGTTGGCGGCGCCCACGCTCGCCGACACGCCTCTGCTCGACCCCCTCGCGCGCGCCAACACCCGGCTCGGCGCCAAGTACGTCATCAACCTCACGGTCACCGTCGACTACAAGGAAGAGAAGGAGCTGTGCGGCCCGTTCACGCTGAACGACCAGGGCCAGGTCGCGCTGACGGTGGGGCAGGAGGCCATCGACCCGGTGTCGCTCAAGGGCTGCACCACGTCGGAGGCCGAGACGCGCGTTCGCGACGCCCTGGGGAAGTACTACAGCGCGACGCCCGAGGTGCGCATCAGCATCGCCCGCATCCCCCGCATCCGGGTGGTGGTCGAGGGCGCGACGTTCCGCAACGGGGCGATCACCCTGGCCGAGGGCTCCCACCTCTCCGACGCGCTGGCGCAGTCCGGCTATCAGCCCAGCGCCGACCTGAGCGCCATCCGCATCCAGCGTGTGGAGAAGGATGGGGCCAAGCTCACCCTCAAGGCCGACTTCCAGAAGATCATCGAGACCGGCGCCGACGATCGGCGCGGCGATCCCGTGCTGCAGGAAGCCGACCGCATCAACATCCCCATCGGCGCGATCGCCGCGCCCCGGCAGACCATCGCGGTCCACGGCGAGGTGCGCCGCCCGGGCTTCTACGACTACAAGCCCGGCATGACGGTGCGCGACGCCCTGGCCGAGGCGCTGGAGCTGACCACCGGCGCCGACCCGGCCCGCGTCACCATCTGTCGCCGCGGAGACAGCTCGTTCCTCACGGTGGACGCGAACCGCGTGAAGAGCCTGGCGCCGACGGACAACGTGGTGCTGCAGCCGGGCGACGTGGTCTACGTGGCGACGAAGGATTCCGGCAAACGCTTCGCGGTCACCGGCGCCGTGCCCGCACCCAACACGTTCGACCACACCGGCAGCGTGACCGTCACCGCCGCCATCACCCAGGCCGGCGGCCTCAGGCCCAGCGCGGACCGGGCGCACATCGTGCTGGTGAAGGGGATGCTGAGCGATCCGGCGCACGCGAAGAACGTGCCGGTGCGTTACGACCTCATCGCCGCCGGCAAGGCGCCGGACATGCCCGTCGACCCCGGCGACCTGATCCAGGTGCCCGAGCGCAAGCACGCCTCCATCGACCTCCGCGACATCGGCGCGCTGCTGATCCGCTGGTTCCTGTTCTGACGAACGGTGTCGAGCCGCAACCACCCCGCCGCCGCCGACGGGACCGCCTGCCGACTACCGCAGACCGGTCGCTCACGCTCCCGGCTCGGCACGTTGGTGCGATGCGAACACAACCCCCGCCCCGCGCACGGTGCCGAGGCGCGACCGTGATGGAGCGCGTGGCCGTCGCCCGGCGCTACCTCGCCACCAGCCTCGGCCCCGCCCACACCGCCCAGTCGAAGTTGAACGGGCCCATCGAGTCGGTCACGAGCGTCAGCAGCACGTCCTTGCCCGCGTAGGCTTCGAGGTCCAGCTCGACGGGCTTCCAGGGCTGGTCGGGGAGCGCCTCGTGGCGGAACAGGCTCTTGCCGTTCACCTCGATCTCGAATGCCACGCCCGTCGACTTCGAGCTGTCGCGGACACCCACCGCGGCAACGAGCTTCAGCGGAGTCGCAGGCAGTCGCAGCCAGTAGTCCACGAACGTGCGGCCCTCGTTCGGCGGGTGCTCGTGCAGGGCGCGTCTGTTCACCCCGGCGACCGTCGCCCCGCCGATCGCGGTGGGGTACTGCGGCATGCCGCCCTCGATGGTGCTCTGGGCGGCCGAGTGCACCGCATAGGGCGTGGCCAGCAGGTCGGCGGGCGCTTCGACAGGCGCCGCGGGCTTGCGCATCACGATGATCTGCCCCGAGCCCGAGACCAGGCACGTCGCCGAGCTACCGTTGGAGGCCACGACGGACGCGGTCGGGCCGGTCGCGATGCGGTCCGCGGTGGCGAGGCCCGCGAGCGCCACGCGCAGCACGCCGCCAGGCGCTTCGGAGTAGATGATCGGCTTCTCGAAGAGCGCCCAGTCGAAGCCCGGGTCGCCCTTCGGGCCAGGCCCCACCGACAGGCGCACGGTCACCTCGCGACCGGCGAGCGGCGTCAGGTCGAGTTCCAACGGCGTCTGGGCGCACTTGCCGTACACACGCTCGGCCATCAGCGACTTGCGGCCATCCGTGACCCTCACCCGGAACTGCGCGCCGTCCGACTTGCCCTCCGCGCCGGTGTTCAGGTGGATGCCGCTCAGGAACCGGACGCGCTTCGCCTTGGGGAGCTGCACGTGGAACTCGATGTACGAGGAGCCTGGCAGTCCCTTGCCCTTCCACGGCGGGTGGATGAAGAGCCCTTCTCCCTGCACCTGCGCGTTGGCGTTCGATGCCTCGTCCAGGAAGCCGACGCCGGGGAACGTGCTCGTCTTGCCGTCCTGGAGCACCACACCCGACTGCGCTCCGTCGGATCGCCGCCACAGCTTGATCGTGTCGGGGCGCTTCTCGGGTGACTGCGGGGCGAACACGAACCGCACCATATCGGGGTGGTTGCCGATCCGCACCACGGTTGCGTCGGGCGGCAGCGACTCGATGTGGATCGCCTTGAGATCGCGCGGCGCCGGGCTCCAGGCGTAGGACGCCTCCGGGTCGAGGCCCAGGATGCGCTGCGCGTCGTAGATCGGCCAGCCGGGGATGGAGCCCGGCACCGTCGCCTCGCGCACTCCCTCGATGCGACGCGTGACCAGGCGGGAGTTGGCCTGGCCGTCGTCCAGCCGCAGCGCCACGCCGGTGTCACGCACGTAGGAGAGCCGGCCCCCGTTCGCCGTGCGGTAGACGAACAGCTCGTCCGCCTTCCACGGCGTACTGAAGTCGGGCACGGGCTTGGCGGTCGTCCATGTGCGCATCTCGGCGAGCAGGCCGGCGACCGTCGGATCGCCACCTTCCAGTTGCGCCGCGTCCGGCCAGGCGAAGGTCGGGATGACGCCGAAGCGCTCGTACACCCGCCGCCACGCGCAGTAGGTTCCGGGGTTTGCGTGCGGGTTGGTCATGCCCAGGTAGCCGTACATCGTGGTCTGCGGCAGCAGGATCGCCGAGCTGATGGGGTGGGCCATGGCGAGCAGCTCGTTGGTCCACGTGCCGTTGGTGTGGTCGAGGCCCCAGACGTGGCGCTGGGCAAACGCTTCGTAGCGCGACGTGATCTCATCCAGCCCCTCGCCGCTCAGCGCGACCTCCGGCAGGGCCTGGCGCAGCTCCTGGTGCAGCCGCAGGTTCCCCTCCATGCTGGTCATGCCGTCGATCGGGCCGTTCTTGTCGTTGAAGATGCAGAGCGTCTGGTCCAGGTGCAGCGCGTCAACGCCGTAGAGCTTGCTGACCTCGACCATCCTGTCGACGAAGAGCTTGCGCCAGGGCGCGTAGGCCGGGCTAATGTACGCGAACTTGATCGGCGGATCGGCCATCACCCAGTCCCACCAGAGCAGGTCGCCGGAGACCGGGTCGCGCATCTGGTGGTCGCGGAACTGCGCGTAGAGCGGGTGCTTGGGGTCGCAGCCGAAGTAGTTCACGTGGACCATCACGCGGAACCCGAGCCGGTGTGCCTCCGCCAGGAACCTCGGGAACTCCGGCGCGGCCTCGTAGTCCGGGTACATGCGGTCGTACTCGTTCTTGCGCCAGCCCGGCGCGTAGAGCAGCGTCTGCTTCGGGTCGACGACCTTCGCCAGCTTCGCGAGGATGACCGGGTCGTTCCACACGTGCACGACGACGCGGATGTCCTTGACCCACGCCGGCTGCGCGATCGGCGGGAAGCCCGGGAAGCGCCCGTTCGCCCACTGGCGGTAGGCCGCCGCGCCAACCTGCCAGGAGCCCTTGTACGCGTGGAGCTTCCAGGTAAGCGGCTCGACCTTGTCCCGCTGCTCGTACGGGGCGTCGGGGTGCGTGGTGAAGGTGAGGCGGAACCGTCCCTTCAGGTGCTCGACGGTCAGGTCCTTGAACCGGAAGCCCTTGTCGTCCGCGTAGATGAGCACGCCGCCCAACTTGGCCTGGAGCAGCACGAACTGGCACTCCCAGCCCATCGGGTAGTCGAACACCCGCTTGCCCATCGGAGAGGACGCATCGAACCGCTGCCCGCTGTTCCCCGGCACGATGACCGCCACGCTGTCCGGCACGTCGCCCAGCACCCACGAGACGCCGCGGAGGCCCTTAGCGGTTGTCATGCCCATAAAGCTGAACTCGACGTCGGGTGAGCTATCGCCAACACCCACGGCCAGGTCGGTGGCGCCGGTCAGAGCGCCGGAGGCGTCGCGCCAGGTGCCCGAGTAGTGGTGGAACCCGCTGGCCTCCAGGAACCGATGGCTGTACTCCCCTCCGGCAGCCAGGTCCGGCATACCGACCCGCTGGATGGAGGCGCCCTCACTCGAATTCCGCGCGATCACCTCGCCCGTGAGCAGGTTCCTCAGCGACGAGACCGTGCCGCCGTCGAACGTGATCCCCAGGTCGGGCTTGGTGTTCTCGGCCTTCGCGCTGGCCAGCACCAGGCAGGCCAACCCGACCGTACCGACGACCCGCATGCACCTCATCTCACCCTCCCTCTCACTCCGGCGCCTTCACGGTCAGCACGCGCTTGGTGGCTTCGTCGACGATCAGCAGGTTGCCCTTGCCGTCGAGGGCGAGGCCGCGCGGTGCGGTGATCGGGTCGTCGGGCGTGCCGTTGTACTTCCACGCCACCTTGCCGTCGGGCGTGAACAGGTAGGTCGCGGCGTTGCGGTTCGTGCTCGCGTAGATGCGGCCGCGGTCGTCCACCATCACGTAGACCGGCTCCTTGAAGGTGGCCTCCTTGATCTCACGCTCGAACGCGAACGAACCATCCTCGGCGCGCTTGAAGATGGCGATGCGGTTGTGGCCGGAGTCCGCAACGTAGAGCCGGCCCTCGTTGTCGCAAGCCACCTTCATCGGCACGCGCACATCGCCGGCGCCGATAACGCGCAGGAACGCGCCGGCCTCGTCGAACTCCAGCACGCGGTCGTTGCCCGTGTCGGAGAGGAAGATGTGCCCGCGCGGGTCGGCGCAGATGCCCATCGGCTGGCGGCACTGGTCCTGCCCGCTGCCCTCCGGCACGAGGTGCGCGAAGTCCAGGTCGAGGTTCGGCTTCTGCACCTTGAACCCGGGCCTCGGGTCGTAGCCGTCGCCCCACTTGGCGGTCAGGATGCGCCCCCTGCCGTCGATCGCGATGTCGTACGACCCTTCGAAGTGGTAGTGCACCGATCCGACCAGGCCGACCGTGTTGCCATCGGGCTTCTGCAGCACCTGCTGGCCGTACTGCGGGTCGCGGACGTATCGGCGGCCATCCGGCGCGACGGCGATGCCAAAGGGGCGCACCAGGTGCATCGCGCCCGCGACGGGGCTGAACCCGCTCTCGCGCCCCCGCGAGTCCGCCGCGACCACCGCGATGCGCTGCAGCCCAGGGCCGAGCGGGCCGGACCACGTCGTCGCCGAGGACGGTACCGTGGCGGCCTTCTTGTAGAGGTACTCGTCCGGGCCGGCCGTGTAGACCACGTACGTGTTCGCGCCCGCCACCGGCGCCCACTCCAGCTTCACGGTGTCGCGGTCGATGGCGGCCGTCAGCGTCTTGGGGGCCGGCAGGGCGCGCGGCGAGGGGATGTGCGTCTTGCGGTCGAACACGCCGCGGTCCGGGTCGCCGCCCCAGTAGGCAAGCACCACCTCCGCGATGTCGAGCCACGTGTACTCGACCTGCCCGCGCGCCTCGATGCGGATGAGGAAGACGTCGCCGGGGCCGACCACGTTCACCTGGCCGAACGGGTTGTCGCGCTGCGTGTAGCCTAGCTCCGTCGTGATGTGCGGCGCGGGGCGGTTGGGCATCGTGAACTGGCCGGCGGCGTCGGTCGTGCCCTGGAACACGGGCTTGCCGGCGTAGGCGTTGTCCTTGTCCTGCCAGAACGCGACGCGCGCTCCCGGCACCGGCCTGCCCTCGGAGTCCAGCACGCGCAGCACGCAGGTCTTCGGGATGCAGTAGTAGTGGTCGCCGTAGTAGCCGCGCCGCCGTCCCTGCTGGGTGATGAGCGCGCCCATGCACAGCGGCGAGAAGGTGGTTGGGCCATGGCCGTGCATCATGAAGCCGACCTGCGAGGACATGTGCCCGATGAGCAGCGGGTCGCCATTCGCGTCGGCCACGTTGTTCATGAAGCCGGCGCGGTCCAGCGCGTACAGGTCCGTCAGGCCGAGCTGGTGCCCCCACTCGTGGATGAGGCCCCAGTCGACATTGGCAGCCCACTCGGTGCAGTCCTCGCGCCGCCCGAACGACCAGCCGCCGTCGTAGCCCGCATCGAGTGGCTCCGCGCCCTCGCCCAGCACGCTCTTCCAGAGGCCATCCGTGCTGTCTACGACCACGATGCGGTCGCAGCGGACGCGGGGTTTGGGGCGTGTGCGCAGCTCGCGGCGCAGCTTCGCCTGCTCCGGCGTTGGCGCGGGGCCGGTCGCGGTCTGCAGGGACCAGGGCGTCGGGCTGCGGTCGAAGAGGGTGTTCATGTGGTCGATGTGCCACTGCGCCCAGTCCTCGAATGAGCGCGAGCCCACGAAGTTGCGCACCTTGCCGAAGCTCTCGTACGTGACGCGGTCCACCGCCCAGATCAGCGACCAGGCGTCGGTGGCGTCGGTGCGAGCGTTGTTGGCGAGGAGCTGGTCGCGCACCTTGTAGAGGGGGTCGGCCGCGAACGTGACCGTGTGACGGCCCGGAACCCAGCGCCACCGGAGCGCCGCGGTGCGCTCCTCGCCGGCGTCCTGCGGCCCCTCGACGCGCCCCGCGGCCACGCGCCGCCCGTCGATGCGCCATTCGAACTCCCACGATGGCGCGGGGGCGCTGCCGACGTTGCGAACGTGCGCGGTGAACAGAACCGTCTCGCCGGCGGCCGGCCAGCGCTTCACCGCCTTCGCCTGAGCCGGCGTCAGGGGCTTGCGCGTGCGGTTGTCCACCACGATGGGCACGCCCTGTTTGCCCGGCAGGTCGTAGCTCAGCATGTAGCCGGGGTACCTTGGCGTCCGCTCGATGTAGGTCACGTCGAGGTCCGGCAGGTTCTCGGGGCGCTGGGCGCGGGCGGGCAGGAGGGCGGCAGGCAGTAGGGCGAGGGCGGCGAGGGCGGCGTAGCGCATGGCGGCTCCTCCGTCGAGAGACAAAGGCTGCTTGAACATGGATGGACAGGATGGACAGGATGGGCGGCCAAGGCGCGATCGGATGGGTCGGAGGAGGTCACCCGAGCGGACCTCCCGCCCCCTGCTGCCCACGCGCGCCCGCGATCACGAGAGCCTTCGTTCGAGGCTACCACTCCTCGGCGGCAGCGACCCGGCCCGCCCCACTCGCCGCCGCCGTCATCCTGTTCATCCTGTCCATCCATGTTCAGCGTGCTACTTCAGGCCGGCCTTGACGGCGGCCTCGTGGGCTTCGCGGACGAACTTGGCGAACTCCTCGGCGGAGGAGCGGCCCTGCTGCGCGGCCAGCAGCTTGCCGTCGGGCGTGATGGCCGCGTAGACGGGCTGCGCCGTCGACTTGATCAGATCGAGCTGCAACTTCTGGTTCTTGCGGTCTTCCTCGCGCGCCCGGTCGGTGTACAGCTCGACGGTGACGAACGGCTGCAGCTCCTTGACGACGCTCGGGTGCGGCAGGACGTTGGCTTCCATCTCGCGGCAGTTGACGCACGTGGCGCCCGTGAAGTTGGCGAAGACCGCGCGTCCCTCGGCGGCGGCCAGCTTCCGGGCCTCGTCGTAGTGTTCCAGCCACTTGACCGGCCCGCTCTTGGCGGCGCTCAGGCGTCCGTAGCCGATCGGCGGCGGGAACGCTTCGAGCTGGCCGAGCGGCGCGCCCTCGATCGCCGCCAGGCAGTAGACGCCCGCGACGGCGGACAGGATGGCGACCACCCGCCGCCGCCAGCCGATGCGCTGGTTCGGGTCGTCGTGCGGCAGCCGCAGCCAGCCCAACAGGTAGAGCGCGGCGATGACCAGGATGCCCGCCCAGATGGACAGGAAGATGGGCCGCGTCAGGATGCGCAGCTCCCAGGCCATGTCCACGTTCGAGGCGAACTTCGCGGCGGCGGCCAGCTCGATGAAGCCCATGAACGCCTTGACGGACGTGAGCCACGAGCCCGACTGCGGCAGCCGGTCGAGATACTGCGGGAACATGGCGAGGAAGAAGAACGGGGCCGCGAAGGCCGTGCTGAACGCCAGCATGCCCACCAGCGGGTAGGTATAGCCGCCTCCGGCCGCCGCGCTCGCCAGCAGCGTGCCCGCGAACGGGAATGTGCAGGTGAACGACGTGAGCGTGAACGTGAGGCCCATGAACAGCGGGCCGAGGAGCCCGCCCTTTCCCGTGCCCTGGTGCGCGCGGTTCACCAGCCAACTCGGCATCGCGATCTCGAACACGCCGAACAGATTCACCGCAAGTACCACGAACAGCAGCGTCAGGCCGATGTTCAGGATCGGGCTGGCGGCGAGCATCTGGATGCCCGTCGCGCCGAAGATCCCGGTCACCAGCACGCCGAGCGCCGTGAACGTGGTGATGATGCCCAGGCAGTAGGCGATGGGGCCCTTGATGCTGGTCTTGCCGCCGTCGGCCTTCTGCTTCGAGAAGAAGCTGACGGTGATCGGGATCATCGGGAAGACGCACGGCGTGAACACCGAGGCCAGCCCCGCCACCAGGGATATCCACAGGAACGCGAGGAGGCCCTGCTGTTGGGCGTGCTTGATGTCGGCCTTGGTGGCGTCCGGGGCCGCGCTGCCGGCATCCGTGGGCTTCGGGGCAGCGGCCGGCTTCGCGGGCTGGGCCGGCACGGCGGTCAGCGCCTTGCCATACTCCGGCCGGGCCGGGCCTGCCTCGACCGTGTAGGTCACCGGTACTTCCACGGTCTCGGGCATCAGGCACATCTTGGCGTCGCACGCCTGGTAGCGGACGCTCACCGACGCCTTCTGCTCGCCACTACCCTTGGCCGCGACCTTGACGGGCAGCCCGAGCGCGACGGCGCCCTCGAAGACGCGCACCTTGCCGCTCGAACCGGGGTCTGGCGCCAGGCCGGGCTCCGGCTGCACCGGGGCGCCGTCGGGCGCGAGCCCCTTGCCGGCGGCCAGCTCGACGCTCGTTGGCACCACCGTGGCGTCCGGCCAGGCGAGGGCGTAGACGTGCCAGCCGGGCTGCATCGTGCCGGTCAGGACGACCTGGGCGTGCTCGCCCGCGCGGACGGTGGCGGGCTCCAGCCGGGCGGTCCAGGCGACCTTCTTCTGCTGCGCCTGCGCGGATACGGACAGGACGACGGCGAACAGCGCTGCCCACAGGGCTCGACGGCTGAGCGACCTCACCTGGCCTTGCTCCCCACAACCTTGACCGTGACCTCACGCGTGATCGTGTCCGGCGGGAGGCAGCTCTTCTCGTCGCACGCCTGGTAGTCGAGCGCCAACTTCAGCTTGTACGCGCCCTTCGCGGATGCGGCCGGCGTCACGGGCACCTTGACCGTGATCGTCCCCTCGAACACATCGACGGTCTCTTTGTCCACCTTCAGCGGAGTCGATGCCGGGAACACGGCCTTGCCGAACTTGATGTCCTTCACGCCCTTCGGCGCACTGACGGTGACCTTGGTCGCGTACCAGGGGTCCTTGGCGGTGTCGGCCTGGATGTGGTAGCCGTCCTCGATCTTGAGCGTTAGGACGATCTCGCCCGTCGCGCCCGCGGCGATGGACGCCGGCGGCTTGGCGGTGAGCGTCACGCGCCTCGCGCCGCCGCCGAACTGGGCGAGCGCGCAAGAGCCCGCGAGCATCAGCAGCGCACCGAGCGCCGCGGCCATGCCTGGCGACTTCATTCTCATCGGGTGGGTGCTCCTTCCTGGCGGGCGTGGGCGTCATCGCCCGTGTCACGACCCGCCTGGTAACCCCTACATGTTAGCATCCGAGGACGGCATTCGGCGAGTTCCACGGCACGCCCCTTGGCATGCTCCTCTGGCGGAGACGAGGGCGCCGTCATGCGCGTTCGCCCGGTCTTGGCGTCTACAGCCGGCACACCACCCCGGTGCGCGCGGACCAGGCGGCGATCTCGTGGGCCAGCGCGGCGCGGCTGAGCGAGGGCTCCTCGTGGCCATCGCTCGTTGCCAGCCAGCGGGACCTGCGCTGCGCGATCTCCTTGCCCAGCGTCTCGCCGTAGTTCATGGTCTCGCAGAACACCTTGCGCACGCCGAGCAAGGCAGCCTCCTCGAGGTACTCCCGCGCCGCGCGGGCGTTGTCCGTCACGCCGGGCAGCAGGGGGCACCAGAAGAGCCGCACGTTGATGCCGGCCTCGGCAAGGGCGCGGACGAGGCGCGCGCGTGCGGGGATCGTGGGGGCGTTCGGCTCGAACACGCGGCGGACGGCGTCGTCGAACGTGGGGATCGAGATACCCACCCAGACGTTGGGAATGCGCTGCAGCATGTCGATGTCGCGCATGAGAAGCGGCGAGCGGGTGACGACCTGGACGGGGTTGGGGTAGTAGCCCAACTCGTGCAGGACCTCGCGCGCGACGCCGTACTTGCGCTCGACGGGCTGCCACGAGTCGGCCGCGGTGCCGATGGAGATGCGGGCTTCGGGCTCGACGTTGAGCATCTGGCGGCGCAGCACGTCGGCGGCGTTGGTTTTAACCTCGACCCAGGCGCCCCACGGCTCGGGGCTCATCTGGCCGCGCCGCGCGCGCATCACCGGAACGTAGCAGTAGGAGCATCCGAACGCGCAGCCCTGATAGGCGTTCACCGTGTACTCGGCGAAGCCCATCGTCGAGCGGTTCAGGATGGTCTTGCAGCGGATCTCGCGGACCGTGATAGCCGGCATGGGGCCATGCTACCAGAATGGGGTACAGATGTCAACGTATCTACTCTAGCTGATCGTGCGTGGCGCCTGCCGCCCAGCCGACCAACGCGCCCATCACACCCGTGAACCACGGGTTGCAGGTGAGCCCTCAAGTGCTGCCGGACGCCGCGGAGAGCCGCGTCAAGCCTAGCCCCAACAGGGCGCCCAGGATCGGGTACCACCACTCGCGATGCTCCAACAGCCCCTTCACGTCCACTCCCCTCGCTCACTCGGCGACGATCTCGCGCAGGCCAGGACACCGGCGCTATCTACCTCTACGTACGGTCCGGAGCCGATCGTGTCCGGATGAACATCGCCGCCGCCGGGCGGGGATGCCCGGCGGCGGCGAGGCTACTCCGCTTCTACTCTGCCGCCATGCCCGCTAGCGAGAGCGTGGACAGGCCGCGGGCGCGGACCGGCACCTTGACGAACGGGGCGTCGACGGGCAGCGGGGCGCCGGGCAGCGGCCGGCCGACGAGGTCCGTCAGGATGGCCGAGCGCACGCCAAGGCCGGCGAGGCTGACCTTGGCCGTGGTCGGCTTGCCGGTTGGGTTGTAGAGACGCAGCAGCACGCGCCCATCGGCGTACCGGATCCCGGAGAGGAGCGCGGCGCCGCCGACCACGCGCGGGGCCGGGGCGCTGGCGGGCTCCGTCGCCGCCTGAGTGGCGCAGAGCTGCCAGATGTCCGCCTGGTCGCCGAGGCGCGGGTCGACCATCTCGGCACGGCGCTCCCAGCCGAACCTGGTTGCAGCCGACGGATCGAAGTCGCCCTTGCTCGTCCGCACCGTGTAGGAGAACACGAGCGAGCCGCCCTGCGACGCCTTGTAGTTGGTGTGCCAGTAGTTGTTGAACGCGTAGCCGAACACCGTGCCCGGCCGCCCGCTGATGGAGCCCTTCCACTCGCCCTTGAACACGTCGCCGACGGTCATCAAGGGCGAGTGCGGCGTGGCCAGGTAGGCGGTCGCGCCGCCGTCGGTCACCGCCGCGAAGCTCTGCGCGCAGTACCACTCCTTGCAGGCGCCCTTCGGCTGCTCCTTCTCCGCCTCCACGATGCCGTAGGGCAGCTCGAACAGCGTCCGGCAGCTCTTCGGCTTGTCGAGGCGGAACGGGAACGCGAAGTACCCGGCCTCCTTGCGGTAGGTCTCCTGCTTGCGGATCACGTTCAGGAACTGCAGGTCGCCGCGCGCGTCGACCACGAGATAGGTGTCGACCGCGGGCACGTCAGCGCCGGTGCGGGCGATATGGAGCACGGCGCGCACCGGGCCGTTCTCGACGACCTTCGCGGTAGCCGCGGTGTGGGTGAGGGTGCGCACGCCCTTCGGCGTCGAGCCGAGGCCGTACACCATGCCGGAGCCCTCGCCGCCCAGCACGTAGACGAACTGGTTCAGCCGCTGCCCGGCATCCGGGTCCACCCACTCGCGCCCGGCAGCGTCCTTCAGGCTGGAGAGGCCGCCTGTGCGCGGGTCGACCTGGCACACGTAGCGCCCTACCCGCCACGTGTTCGGCCCCTTCTCGGCGATGAGCGGCGCGCCGTAGGTGTCCTTGGCGGGCTGGAGCCCAACCGGGGCGCTGCCGAGCGCCGGAACCTTGCGCGCCACGAACAGCGTCCGGTCGCCGACGCGCTGAGTGAGGCCCGCCGGCGCCTGGCCGGCCGGGCACGCGACCTCGGCGACGATGTCGCGCTGCCACGCGAGGTCGTTCACGACCGCGGGCTTCCCGCCGGCCACCGGCTGGCGCGCCGCGTCGGTCAGGCCGGCCGCGTACTGCGCTGCGTCGGTGGCGTAGGCCGCCTTCGCCTTCCACTGCTCAACCGTCTGGAAGCCCTGCGGGTCGCCGATGCTGCCGGCCGCGCCCCACGTGTGCTCGTCGTAGTAGAGCGCGCTGCGCCACGCCGAGGCGATGGTCGCCTGCGTGGCGTCCGGCATCGGCACGTTCAGCGCGCGGAGGGCGAGGCGAGACTGCGCGGCCTCGATGCGCGTCACGGCGTACCGGTTCAGCGCGGTCTCCAGCGCCGACGATCCCGCGCCGTCCTCCCAGTAGACGCCCATGTCGCCGCGGAAGACGGGCAGCTCCTTGCCGCTGTTCGCCTCGACGTAGCGGAAGAACTCATCGAGCCGGCCGACGACGACCTTGGGGTACTCCCACTTGCTGTTCCACTCCTCCGCGACGCGGGAGTAGGCCGGGTCGATGGGCTGGTTGTCCGAGAAGGCGCCGTAGACGAGCACCGCATCGCCGGGGTAGTCGGCGCGGTCGAACTGCTTCAGCCAGCCCGGGATCGTCTGGCCGAAGCCCTCGACGTTGCCCGCGAGGCCGATGCCGCCCGCCTGCGCGTAGCCGAACGTGAAGCACGCCAGCACGCGCGAGCCGTCGAGCGCCTCCCACCAGAACGGCGACTGCTGCATGCGCCGGTCGGAGTACTTGAACACGGGGCCGCGGTCCTGGTTGATGCCCTCGGCGAAGTACTTCACGCCCGACCCGGCGAGGATCATCGGGTAGGTGCCTACGACGGTCGGCACGTCGGTGATGGCCGCCGCCGGAATGAGGAACCCATCGCGCGCGCCGATGTCCTGGCCGATGCCGACGACGCGGATCAGCTCCTCGCCCGTGCAGAGGCCGGTGAGCATGTTCAGGTAGCTGCCCTGCACACCGATGCGGCCATCGCGGGCGAGCTGCGCGAGGCGCTCCCACTCGGCGGGCTGGCGCTCGCGCACGATCTCCGCCTGGCCCGCGACCTCCAGGTTCCACTTGAGCCCCGGATCGGCGGTTGCGGCCTTCAGCGCGTCCAGGTTGTTCGCCACGTGGCGCTGGAAGGTGCGCTCCTGGAGGTCGGTGTAGCCGATGTCCGTGTGCGCGGACGGGGCGACGAACACGCGCCAGCGGCGCTCGGGCAGCATCTCGACGTCCGCCGTCTCCGTCTTGCCACCGGCCTCCACGGCCACCCGGGCCTTGGTGGGCTTCTGCACGGGCGCGACGAGCAGGTCGAGCTGGTTGATGCCGGGCGCCAGCTTCAGCTCGCTCGTCTGCGAGATGCCGCCGGTCACCGATACGCGCGCCGCGCCATCGGTGCCGGTGTTGTTCAGCTCCAGGTGCATCGCCTGCTTCAGCGCGCCCCGCTCTTTGCGGAAGAGGCATGTGGACGCCGCGCGGAGGCCGGAGATGACCGGCGTCGTGGGCAGGTCGGCGCCGGACTCGAGCCGGACGGCGTCGTAGAGCATCCAGCTCCCCGCAACCGTGGTGATGGTGATGCGGTTTGCGCCGGCCTTCAGCTTCTCGGCGGAGAAGGGGATCGCCAGCACGCTCGGGTGGTTCACGCTCGGGTCGCTCAGCGAGCCATCGCCCGCGCCGGCCGGCGTGCCCATCCGCAGCTTCATGCTGTCGTTGACCGCGACCTCGACCGTCGGCGGGCCGCCGTAGTGCGAGTTCAGCAGCTCGATGACCAGGCGGTACGCGCCCTGCGGCGCCGCCGGCAGCGTGAACTCGATGGCGAAGGTGTGCGGTCGCGAGCCGGCCCACGAGTCGCTCGGGCCCGGCTGGATGAACGCCCAGGCCTTCTCCGGCGCGTCCGTGCCTACGCGGAACCGCACGTCGTTGGCGAACGACGACGGGTACGCCGGGTAGTTGCCCGCGATGGCGAACTCGCGGTAGTTCTTGTCGCTCTTGCCGATCTGCCAGACGGTCTCGGCCGCTCGGCAGTGCGACGCCATGCAGGCCAGGAGCGCGGCCAGCAGCGGCACGGCGCAGCGCGTTCTGAGGAGCCGGGCATACCTGAGTCGCATCTCGATGTCCTCTCTGATCTCAGCGGCCCGCCGGTCTGCGGGCGACGACGACGGCATGGCCGATGCTGCCGGGCAGCACGACCGTGTTGCCGGTCACGTTCTTCCAGGGCTTCCCGTTCACGGTCACCGACGTCAGCCTGGCGTCATCCGATAGGCGGAAGCGCAGCAGGATGCGCTTCGGCGCGCTGCGCGTCGGCCCGTCCAGCGTGGCGGTGACGGCGTCAGCGCCGGCTTCGTAGATGACGCTCGCGGTGCCGAAGTGCGTCTCGGCCCGCTCCACGCCGCACCGCTTGCCGGGCGCCAGCCACTCGGTGGGAACCGCCTGCCCCACGAAGAGATCCTCGCCCGACTCGCGAACGAAGAGCTGGCGGAGCCATCCGGCGGAGTTGGACTCGTCGGAACTCTTGTAGTGGTCGCCGAACCAGTCGCCCATGTTGGGTAGGGCGTGCTCGGTCTGCATGCACACGTCCGGGAAGAGGCTGACGGCGATGGCGTTGAAGATGCCGCGCAGCGCGTTCTTGACCTGGTCGCGGTACAGGTAGGGCTCCACGTGGAACAGCAGGCACGCCTGGTTCGACATGCCGCCGCGCCCGAACCAGTAGCGGTCGAAGTCGTCCAGCACGTACCCGTAGCCGCTCGAGAGGTACCGGTTGTCCTCGAAGTCCTTGATGATCCACTCGGCGTCCTTGGAGCGCGGATCGATAACGCCCGCGATCAGCAGGTGCAGCGAGCCCTCCAGCGTCTCGCAGATCCAGCCGTAGCTGCGCCCGCGGCGGGTGGCGTGCGAGGGGATGTAGGGCACAGCGGTCCCATCGCGCAGGCGGACGACCGGCGACCGATCGGAGGCGGCGCGGAACGTCTTGAGCAGCGCGGCGTGGTACTCGTCGGCGTCCTTGCGCAGGCGCGGCGCGTCCGGGTGATCGATGCGCTCCAGCGCCCACGCCGCCGAGTCGAGCCCGCGCCACGTGTAGCAGTTGGTCGACAGCCAGAACCACCAGTCGCCGATGTCCTCCAGAGAGCCGGCGGGCAGCAGTCCGCGCCCGAGGCCGGTCTCCTTCGCGGTACGCTTGCGTTCACCCATGATCCACTCGGCGCCCGCCAGGATGCCGGGAGCGGCGCGCCTCAGCCAGGCGTCGTCATGAGTGAACCGGTAGTGCTCCGCCATGCACCAGAGGATCCAGCCGTGGTGCTGGTTATAGCCGCCTGCCTCGTAGCCCCCGGCGCCGTAGAGCACGCCCTTCGTCGTGGAGAAGTCGCCGGGCAGGCCGACGGTGCCCTGGAACTTCAGCCAGCCGTCGAGACACTCCTCGGCCTCCTTGTGGTAGCCGCGCCGGTCGAGGTCGACCACCATCATGCAGGACTCGTTGCCGTACGCCCCGTAGCCGAAGGAGCCGACCCGCGCGAACCGGTTGGTGCTGCCCGGCTCGCGCTCGCAGTTGATGAGCAGGTGGCCCGCGTGGGCGCGGTAGTACTCGTTCAGCATCGGCTCCGGCGTGATGAGCTTCATGCTCTCGTCGAGGCGCCGCCGCCAGTACTGCGTGGTCGCTTGCAGCTCCGCGTAGTAGTTCAGGTTCGCCAGCGCGAGCCTCTCGGCCGGCTCCGTGAGCGGGATGTAGGCCAGCTTGACGACGGCCGAGACCTCGCCGCCCGCGGGCACGCTGCAGCGGTAGTCGAGGGCGCCGTCGTCGCCGGGTGTCAGGCTGCCCGGTCCCGACACGTGGCCCACCGTCCTGCCATCCGCGACCAGCGTTCCGTCCGCCTCCACCGTCCACGGCTCCGGCTTGTCGCCCGCGCGCCTGGCGAGACGCAGCGCGAGGGTCTTCGCCTCCGCGGCCGGGTTGCGCAGGACGAAGCGCGCCACGAAGACGGCGGTCGCGTCGGCATCGGGCACGGGTCCACTGGCGCGACAGCCCTCCAGCGGCGTGACGAACGCGGTCTGCTCGATGCGGACGCCGTCTTTCTCCCACGTGGTTACGCAGATCGGCAGGCTGCGCTCGACGATGGTTCGGTCAACAGGCTCCCCCGGCAGGCCAAACCGGACCTCGACACGGCCGGGCTCCAGGTCCAGACGCGGCGTGTCCTTGCCGGGGCGCGCCCGCAGATAGTGGTCGTTCGTGCGGAAGACCACCTCGCCATTGCCGTGGAGCTGGAAGCGCTGGCGCCCGCCGTCGAGCCCCAGGGGGATGTAGATCCGGCGGCGCTTGGCGGGCAT
Organism: uncultured Chthonomonadaceae bacterium; assembly: GCA_964519955.1. Taxonomy (GTDB): domain Bacteria; phylum Armatimonadota; class Chthonomonadetes; order Chthonomonadales; family CAJBBX01; genus CAZFLM01. The sequence goes on from CAZFLM010000033.1 coordinate 30,810, forward strand.
TCCATCCCACGCGGCCTTCCAGGTCTGCTCCGGCATCTCCGCGACGCGGTCGACCAGGCTCTTCTGGCCCTTCGCGCGGATGGCGGCCTCGATATCCGCGTAGCCGCGCGCGTCGGATCCCTCGGCCACCGCCAGCCCCGCGCTGGGAACGAGCATCGGCTCCTTCTCGACGTCCTTCAGCGCGACCGTCGAGACGCTCTTTCCGCGCCGGATGGTGACCAGGGTGCCGTCGAACGTGTTGGGATCCGGGTTCGATGAGGCCCAGAGCCCTACTCGGTACGCTCCCTCGCCGTCGGGCTCGAGGCCGATGACGCGGCCGTTGTGGGCCTCGACCCGAGGAGCAGCTCCGGAGGCGGCCTTGAACGAGACGCGCAGCTCGGTTCGCCGCCACAGGGAGTCGCTGTACGCCTCGATGGCGCGGACGGACGGCGAGCCCTCGGGGCAGACCACCCGCAGCTTGAGCGTGAACCGGTAGCGCGCGTCGACGTCGGGGAACTCCGGGTGCTCCTTCGCGTTCACCGGGTTGAACTCGAACGACAGGGCGTCGCCGTCACGCCGGACAGTTGTGTCTGCCTGCCGCCACCCACCGTTGTGCCAGTTGCCCAGCTCGAACCAGCCGGCGAAGCCGCCGCCGATCTCGCGGTCCTTCGGCAGGCGCTGCTCCGGCCAGTGCGAGCCCCAGTACTCCAGGCGCACCTTGGCGGGGTCGGGCGCATCGCCCTTGAAGCGGACGACGACGCGGTGGATCTCACGTGGGTCCTCCCACATGAGCCCGACGCCGTCGCGCAGGGGCAGCGAGAACGGGGCGACGTCCATGGGCAAGCCGGCGGCGGGCGCTTGCTGCATGCACAGGAGAGGCAGTATGGCGAGCATGTGGTGGGTCCTCCAGTCTCCGCGGCGCGAACGAGGCGCGCGACTACGTTGTTCACCGCGACCGGCCCCGGGTTCCTGCGCGCCGATCACGCTCGACGGGCTGTGCTATGATAGGCGAAGGACCGAAGGCGCCCGCCACGGCCTTCGGGGGACACCGATTCCCGCCGCAACATGCCCACAACTCCTGTTCCTCCAGTCCGGCCCGCCCGCATCCGCTGGACCCCGACTTGGCTCGTTCGAGGCGCGCTGATGGCAGCCTGCCTGCTGGCGCTCCCATCGGCCGGCCTCCGCGCCTCCACCGTTGGCCGCACCAACCCGAACACCGGCCTCTTTGCCGACTCGACCATGGTCGACCTGCGGTTCCTGCTCGATGCGCCCGCAGGCAAGCGCGGCTTCCTGCGCACGACGCCGGACGGGCACTTCGCCTGGCCGGACGGCACGCGCGCCCGCTTCTGGGGCGTCAACCTCAGCAACAAGAGCGTCTTCATCGCCAAGCCCGATATCGACCGTGTGGCCGACACGCTGGCCCGATCCGGCGTCAACATGGTGCGACTCGAGGCCATCGACTCGGCGGGCGGCCTGCTGGATGTTCCCGGCAAGGAGACTTCGCGGGAGCTGAACCCGGAGCGGCTCGACGCCATCGACTACTGGGTCGCGAAGCTGCGAGAGCGCGGCATCTACGTCTACATCGACCTCCTCGACTTCCGCCAGTTCAAGGCCGGGGACGAGGTGCCGGCGTTCGACAAGCTTGGGCGCGCCGCGAGGCCTTACGCGTTCCTCGACCGGCGGCTGATCGACCTGCAGAAGGAGTACGCATCGAAGCTCCTTCTGCACAAGAACCCGTACACCGGCCAGACGCTCGCCGAGGACCCGGCGGTGGCGCTGGTGGAGCTGTGCAACGAGCACGGGCTGTTCGCCAAAGCCGAGATGCTGGATGACCTCGCCGAGCCGTATGGCACAGGCTTCCGCCAGGCGTGGAACCGGTGGCTGCAGCGGAAGTACACCTCGCGCGACGGCCTCAAAGCCGCGTGGGGTGTGCAGGGCGGCGCCGACGTGCTGATGTCGTTCGAGGACCCCGGGGCGGGCAACGTGCAGCTCCCGTTGTTCGCGCGCTCGGCCGTCTGCGTGGACCCGTCGCTGGTGCCCGCCCGGCGCGCCGCAAGCCGGCTCAGCGATGGCACGCGGTTCCTCTACGACCTGCAGCGCGACTACTTCCGGGAGATGCGGGAGCACCTGCGGGGCATCGGGGTGCGCGTACCCATCACCGCCGTCGTCACGATGGACTGCGCGCCCGATCTGGCCTCCGTTGCCGCCGAGTTGGACTTCGTGGCCGGCAACCAGTATGCCGACCATCCGGCGTTCGCGGGCCAGGACTGGAGCGGCGACTTCCACCTGACCAACCAGAACTACCTGCGGCAGCACAGCCCGTGGCAGATCGCTCCGACGATCGCCGCGATGCGCTGGGCCGGCAAGCCCCTGGTCATCCGCGAGTGGGCCACCGTCTGGCCGAACTCCTATCGCGCGGTGGCGGTGCCGGAGATGGCGGCGTACGCTGGACTGCAGGATGTCGATGGCGCACTCCTGTTCGGCTACCGAACGGCGCCCAAGCCTGACACTCTCTCGGACTTCGACCACCAGGCCGACCCGCCCGTCTGGGGCCTCTTCGGCTTTGGCGCGGTGCTGTTCCTGCGCGGCGACGTGCCGCCTGCCCCTCGAACCGTGTCCCTCCAGTACGCCCCCGAAGACCTGTTCGCATGGCCCAACGGGATCTCCTCGCTGCACCGGCTGGCGTGGCTGATGCGCTTCGAGAGCCGCGAAGGCGCGTCCACCGCGGCGGTGACCAGCCGGACGATGCTGCAGCAGGCGGCGGCGGCCAGGCCGCGTCGCGGCGCGGCGAGTCCGAAGCCGCCTGTCCCGCCGAACCCGCTGCCCATCTTCCGCGCCGACACGGTGTCCCGCATCCTGGGGCTCTACAGCCGCGCCGGCACCGGCATGCCCGGCGACATCCCGGCGGCCGGCGGCCTTTCGGGCGGGTGGGGGCAGGTGATCCGGGACACGGCGCGCGGCAGGCTGACCATCAACACGTCTCGGGCCGTCGCGGTCTGCGGCGAGTTCGGCCCGGCCGGGAAGGTGACCGTCGGTGGATGGACGTTTGAGACGAGCACGCCGGTCGGGGCGATCATGGTGGTCTCGCTCGACGGCAAGCCGCTCGACAAGAGCGGCTGGTTCGTGGTGAAGATGGTCAGCCGGGCGGAGAACACCGAACAGGCCATTGCTGCGGCGCAGCCGGGCATGCCGGGGCCGTATGTTATCTCGAAGTGGGGCCGCGCGCCGGTCGTCACGTTCGGCAGGCCGGACCGGCGAGGAACACGCGTCGCACATGGCGGTCGCGAGATCGCGTGGGTCGGTATGGCGGATGGATGCTGGGAGGTCGAGGTGCGCGACAGCCAGGCGACGCTGCTCTGCGACACGGCAGACATCGCCGTCCGCGTGCTGGGGCAGGCTCAGGTGGCGATGGCCGATGTACCGGTGGTGGTGCAGGCACGCGCGGCGCCCAAGAGATAGGAGAGACGAGGCATGGCGACCGGCGACCGGCTGGGTTTCACCAAGATGCAGGGCGTCGGCAACGACATGATCGTCGTGGACGCCCGCGGCGGCCTCGACCTGCCCTGGGCCGACGTGGCGGTCCGGCTGTGCGAGCGCCGGCTCGGGGTAGGCGCGGACGGGCTGCTGGTGATCGAGGAAGCTCCCGGCGCCGACGCGGCCATGCGGATGCACAACCCGGACGGGACGCCGGACTTCTGCGGCAACGGCCTGCGCTGCGTGGCGCGGTACGTGGCGGAGCGGGGCGCGGGCGCTCCGGCGGGCGGCGGTCAGCGTGACCTGCGGATTGCCACGCTGCGGGGCATCGTCGAAGCCCAGGTCCGGTGGGACGCCACGGGTGAGTGCCGCATCGCCGTGGACATGGGCGAGCCACGGTTCGCTCCGGCCGACATCCCCATGCGCGCCGACGGCGACCGGTTCGTACAGCGCCCGCTCCAGGTCGATGGCGGGGACCTCACCGTGACAGCGCTCTCGACGGGTTCGACGCATACCGTCATGTTCGTCGACGAGCTTCCGCCCGACGAGGTGTTCTTCGGCGTCAGCCCGCTGGTGGAGAACCACGCCCTCTTCCCCGAGCGCACCAGCCTGATGTGGGCCCGGGTCGACAGCTCCGCGCGCCTCAGTCTCCGCATCTGGGAGCGCGGCGCCGGCGAGACGCTTGGCTGCGGCACGGGCGCGTGCGCGGCGGCGGTCGCCTCGCAGGTGGCGGGTCTGACTGGGGAGGAGGTCGTCGTGACCAGCCCCGGCGGCGAGTTGACCATCTCCTGGGCCGAGGGCCGCGCCATGCTCATGTCTGGCCCGGCGGAGTACGTGTTCGAGGGGGAGCTGGCGCTGTAGACAGGCGCGCGCTTTCCGGTACGCGCTCCCTCACTGTCGCGGCTCGGATGGCGCGTGCGGCGCGGGCAGATGGAGCGGCTCGGTTACCGGGTGCGTGGCCTGCTTCTTGGGGGCGCCTCTCTGGGCGGGACGGGGCGATCCGGGCGCCGGTAGATGGTTAGGCGAGTTGGGCCTGACCCCTGCTCGTCGCTCACCCAGACCCGGCCCCACGTCGCCAGTTTCCCCAGGATGCGCGAGTCGACGTACGGGCGGTCCGAGAAGGTACTGCCCACCGCGACGTACCGGTACGTGCCACGATCTACGTCGGCCAGCAGCTTCGCGCTCGCGCCCTGTGCCGGAACTGCCTGCACGCGCCACTCCTCGACACTCACGCCCGCGTAATGGAGCAGGTACCAGCGGCCCACCGTGCCATAGGCCGGGGCGAGCATGCTGTCGCCGCGCTTCCACACCCCCGCCAGGTAGCGCGACGCAGGCGCCCAGCGCGTGACGCGCTCCCGACGGTCGGCGCCCGGCAGCCGGCCCTGGCGGGTCGTGAGCGGCATCAGCAGGATCACGGCAACCGCGCCCGCCAGACTCGCGGCCCAGCCGATGCGCGCCAGCACGACGAGAGCGAGACCGCCGACGAGGCAGAGCAGGACGGTGAGGTGCGGCAGGTACTCGGGCCCGATGATGTGCGACTTGTGGGCCACCGCGCCGATCACGACCGTGAAGCCGAGCAGCGCCCAGCCGCCGGGGCCGAGCTTGCGGCTCACCGCCAGGCCGATGGCCGCGGCCGTGCCGGCGATCCAGAATGCCGTCAGCGCGGGGCACTGCGTCGCATACCAGAATGCGTAGGCCCACTTCGGCGCCCGGTCGTAGGTCTGGCCCATCACGGTGACCGGCCAGCTATCGCCCGACATGGCCGCATAGTGGTTCAGCAGGACGAGCACGTGGCCTCGGAGCCCCGCAGGCCAGTAGGCCTCCGCTATGGCCAGACACAGCGCCGATCCGCCCAGCCCGTGCAGCAGCGCATGCCACCAGGGGGTTCCGCGGCGCCTGGCTGTCAGGACCATCGATGGCGCGGTGAGCGCGAGCGCGGCGCACGCGGGCAGGAAGTACTCCGACGTGACGAACATGCCGCCGAGGCAAGCGCCAAGCGGGAGGAGCCACCAGGTGCTGCCGGTCTCGCACAGGCTCAGGATGCACCACAGCATGCCGACGAGCCAGAGGGTAATGAATGCCCAGGGCAGGGCGTGCGCCGAGGCGCGGATGTGCGCGGGGATGACCATGGCGGCCCCGGCGCAGGCCAGCGCGATGGCCCGCGTCTCCAGCGCCTCGACGAGGGGCCGCTTCGGCTCGCCGCGCCGCACGAAGAGGCGCAGGCCGCAGAGGTAGACGAGCGCGATGGTGGCGCAGCCTGCCGCGACGGCGGGCGTTCGGAGCGCGCTCTCGGTGTGGCCGGAGCGGAAGCCGGCATCGGCGAGGAGGGCGGCCAGCGGCGGGTGGTAGTGCCGCTGCTTGAGCAGGCGGTCCGGCTCGGAGGGGCGGTCCGAAGTGTCCCAGCGGTTGGCCTCGACGCCCCGCGCGCCCGCGGTCGCGTAGTCGGCCTCGTCCAGCCACAGGTCGCCCTTGGCGTAGGGCAACCGTATCCAGCACGCTGCGGAGATCAGCGCCAGAAGCAGGAGGAGGTCGAGCGCGGCAATCATGGCGCGCGCCCGGGTAGCGAGGCTGGTCTCTGGTTCGGACACGCGAGCAGTTTACAGGCGGCGGGTGAGGGGAGTCAAGGGGAGTAGCGAGGAGCGAGTAGCGAGTAGCGAGTAGAACGGCGGGATGTGCCTGGCGGCGGGTCCGCGCGCTCCAGTTCGGCGGCTGCGGGCAATGGCAGCAAGCGAGCTGGGGAAGTCGCAGCCCCACTCCGCGCACAGCCCGTCCTTCTGCTCGCTACTCGCTACTCGCTACTGACTACTCATTCGTAGCTTCCCAACTCCTTCGCCAACTCAACGATCGCACGGAAGTTGTCGAGGCTGACGCTGGACGGTACGGAGTGGTCGGAGGAGAAGATGTAGCCGCCGTTCTCCTTCAGGGCGGGAACCACCTGGCGCATCTCCGCGGTGATCGCGTTCACGTCGTCCCAGAGGACCGCGTTGATGCCGCCGTGGAGCACCAGGTCCTTGCCGTAGAGCTGCTTCAGCTTGACGGGGTCCATTCCAGCCTTCACTTCGAGTGGGTTCAGGGCGTTCACGCCGATCTCGATGAGGTCCGGGATGAACGGCTCCACGTAGCCGCAGGAGTGCAGGTGGGCGGGGATGCCCTTGGCGTGGGCCCACTCGGCGGCGCGCTTCTGGGCCGGCTTGAGCAGCTCGCGGTAGGTGCGCAGCGAGAAGAAGGGCGCTTTCTTGTAGCCCATGTCGTCGCACCAGAAGATGCTGTCGAACGTGTAGCCCTTCTCCCAGATGCGGTCCAGGATGTCGAGGCTCATGTCCAGGCAGTGCTCGACCATCTCCTTGAACCACTCCGGCCGTTCCACCATCTCCTGCAGCACCTGCGGCATGTCCACGAACGCGTGGGTGGCGTCGAACCCGAACCAGAGGTTCCCCTGGATCCACGCTCCCTGCTCGCGCCAGCCCTTGTAGTAGGTCTGCAGGTGGTTCCAGTCGATGCGGTCGTCCGACGGGGTCATCCGCTCCTTGGCCGCGCGCCACGAGTCGGGGTCCTTGATCATGAAGTCCAGGTACTGCGGCACCGACGCCTTGTGCTTCCAGTCCTTCAGCGTCACGCCCCAGCTCGTCTTCTGGATGATGTACTCGTCGGTCTCCTCGACCTTCTCCCACGGGTAGCGCGGCCCGCTGTCGCCGCCGACTCCGGCCACGTGGTCCAGCCCGAAGAAGTCGACAAAGCTGACGTCTGCCGGCATGCCCTCGCTCTGCCACCGCTCGATGGTGGCGCCCCAGGGGCTGTCGATGATCGGTACCCGGTCGGCGTCGCGGTGCGCGAACATGCGGCGGAAACGTTCGTGGGAAGTGAGCTGGGTGGACATGGGAGCCTCCGAGTAGCGAGTAGGCTGGTTGCCAGAAGCCAGAAGCCAGAAGCCAGAAGCCAGAAGCCAGAAGGACGGCGCGTGCGTTTGCCGGCGGATGCGTCTGCGTTCACCGTTCGGTCCGGCGGTTCCTGCCGGCCGTGGGACGCGCCTACGCCCAGTGCTGTTCCGCCCAACCGTCCGCGTCGGTCAGCCCCATCGCGCCGCGCATCAGCCAGATCTGCCGGATGTGCGCCTGGGTGTGGTGGATGGTCCGCCAGTAGGCGTCGGCCGCCTGCTTGCCGCGCGCCACCCACCAGTCCGGGCAGTGCCGCCTGCCTGCCAGTTCCTCGCTCGTCGCGGCCTCGACGCCGGGCATGGCAGCCGCGCGGATGGCTCGCACCCGGTCGACGAGCGTGGCTGCGCCGGGCATGTCGGGCATCGGACCTGGGACCTGGTCCTCGGGCCAGCGCCAGAGGTCGAAGCGCGGGTCGTGCTCCAGGCAGGCCGCGCCGGTCTGGCACAGGCACGCGTACACGTCGAGGTTCTCCTGGCAGTGCATCACGATGGAGGCGATGCAGTGGCGCCCCGCGAGCGGGAAGGCCCACGCCTGCTCATCCGTGAGCCCGGCCAAGCACTCCTCCAGTGCCGTCAGCACCTCGTCCAGCGCAATGCGGATCGCCTCCCGGTGGTCCGTCCCGCACGCCTCCGCGCACAGCCTGGCAGTTGCCATCGCACGCCTCCCATCCCCCATCCCCAAGTCCCAAGTCCCAAGTCCTAAGTCCCAGCCCCCAAGTCCCGCTCTACTTCGCCGACACCTCCAGCCCCTCGATGTCCAGCGCCACGTTGACGCTCGCGCGCATGTTGGCCGGGTCGCGCACGAAGGCGAGGTAGTGGCGCAGGCGCTCGGCGCAGTTGAGGCTGTTGTGGGCAAGAACGATGGCGCCCGCCGGCATCTTGGGCAGCGCCTGCTCCAGGATGTCGAGGTAGATGCCCTTGCCGCGGCGCTCGTCGCCGTCCGCGTCCAGGTAGAGCAGGTCGATCCGGCCCTCGAAGTCGCGCACGAAGTCGACGGCGTCCGCCGCCACCACCCGCGCCACGCCGGTCGGGTCGATGCGCCGCACGTTGCGCTCGGCGCGCTCCGCCTCGAAGAACTTGATCTCGATGCCGATGAGGTTCTGCGCCGTGTAGCACGCGCCGGGGCCGACCCCCGCGCCAGCGTTCGAGATGAACGTGTTGCCGCAGAAGACGCCGGCGGCGATCATGTTGGCCGGTCTGCTGATGGCGTTGATCGCATAGATGAAGCGCTGCATCCGGTGCGTGATGGCCGTCCAGGGGATCTCGAACAACTCCTCGACCGCCGCGCGGTGCGCCAGCACCTTCTCGTGGTCGTAGGAGGTCGTGGGCAGGATGCCCTCCGCCACCAACGAGGCGAGCGCGTCGTCGACCAGCGCAATCTCCCGCTCGAGCGGCTCGATGCGGCGGTGCGGGTCGTCGTAGGCCATGCGGTACTGCTCATAGTCCTCGGCCTGGTATGTCGTGGCCACTCTGTCCTCCGGTTCGGGTGGGGCGTGTCGCGTGACCCCTCTTGGCGGTACGTCGCCCAGGCTATTCCACCCGCCGGTGCCGCGCACCTGCACGACTCACGACGCATCGGCGGCCGCCCCTCGCACGCACGGTTGGGGCGGCCGCTATCGGCGCGATATGGAGCAAGTCGCGTGGCGCGAAGCTACCGCGGTGAACTCGCGACCGGGGTGGGGCGCAGTTGCCTCGCGCGGGCTCGGAGGAGTTGCGCGATCCGCGGATGGTGGCTCCGCTCTGCAGCCATCTCAGCGGTCCTGCCGCGCTTGTTCCTGATGCGAGGATCGGCGCGGTGCTCCAGGAGCAACCGGACACTGCGCTCCTCGCCTGCGTAGGCGGCTCCGATGAGCGCGGTGTTCCCGGTGTCATCCTGGGCGTCTGGGTTTGCACCGTGGGCCAGGAGCACCTCGACCGCGTCCGGGCTCATCGATGCTGCCCGGGACAGCGCAGTCCCTCCGTGGCTGTCGCTGCCGTTCACATCAGCGCCCTTCCGGATCAGATAGGCGATCAGGTCCGCGCAATCGATGCTGCTGTGCCCGGATACTGCCAGGGCAAGCAGGGGCACGCCGTCCGAATCCGTCCGGTAGGATACGTACTCGGGATGCCACTCGATCAGGCGCTTGATCGCCGCAGGGAAGGACCCTGCGGCTTCGGAGACGACCAGGGCTTGGGTGAATCGGTTGGTGAACCTGTAGTGCATGGCCACGTCGCGCCGGTCGCAGTAGATCGCCAGCGTGAGCGCCGCGTCGCCGCAATCCGCCGGGAAGCCGCGTCTCGCCACCTCGTCTAGGAGTGGCCCGCAGAACAGAGAACCCTCGTTGGTCATGTGCAGTGTCGTGGGGCTCGCAGCAAGTGAGAGCGCTGTATGGCCGGTTCTGGTTCGGGCATAGATGTCTGCCCCGTTCTCGACAAGCGTCTGCACGGCCCCTGCGTCGCGCCACGCGATGGCCTCCTGCAGTTCCATCGTCAAGGCGTACTTGTGGAAGCTCCAGTAGGCGAGAGCAGCAGGTACCACGATGGCTGCTGCGTAGACAGCTTGCTGGCCCTTGGTCATCTGGCCCCTCGCGCGGAGCGTCGCGATCCTGCTCGGGCCAGCCCCAGCCGGCCGCCGGATCGTGCCTCCTCGGCTTCGATTGCGGCACCCCGCGCGTTGGCGTGAAGGCCCGTCCGGGGGAGGTGCCGGAACTCGTGGCTGAGCAGGCCGCCGTACCGACCGATGGAGGCAGTCAGCTCGGGATGCAGGGCGCGGCGGGCCCGCCGCCCGTAGTCGCCGAACTCCGCGAGAGTGCACGGGCGGTCCCTGGCTCCGCGCGTGGTGGCGAGGTAGTAGTTCACGTAGCCGATGCCCAGCTCGCGCAGCGCCCGCTCCTCCGCCACGCTCATCGGAACCTGGCTGGGCAGCTCGATGCCAACGGTGAACCTGGGTGTGTCGGCGCGGCTCGCACCAGGCGGCGCGGCACAACACGCGCAGAGCAGCGCGACGAGCAGCGGGCGGACGCGGGCGTGCGTGTAGGTGGACACGATGGTGAACTCCTGGGGCAGATCCGTCGCTGGGCTATTCAACCTGGACCAGCGCTGCTCCTGCCGCTCGGCCGCTGTTGCCGTTGCCCGAGGCCGCGTGTGCCGGCAGGCACACCGGTTCTTGGCCGTGGCGGCGGTCGCGGCTCCCGCCGTTGGCACGCTTCTTGCACTGATCGGACGGGAGCGTGCCCGAAATCATCGGCTCACGCACTGGAGGGTAACCATGTCTTCCTGTCGAGCCACGCGTACCGTGGCCGTCGCACTCCGGTTGGTGGCGGCTCTGGCCTTTGTGCTGGCCGCCGTCGGCGCCTCCGCCCAGAACATCCTGGTGTACGATGACACTACTGACCATCATCGGGCGCAGAATGCGCTGGCCTCGCTCGGCTATACGTTCAGCGTAGGCGACGCCTATTCGTTCGACGCGCTTCTCACGGGCGGCACGTGGGATCTGGTGGTGGTTGACTGCCCGAGCACCGATATCTACTGGGACTCTCTCGTCTCCTACATCGAGGGCGGCGGCAAGGCGATCATGTCCTACTGGGCCCTGCAGACGGCTCCGGCGCTTGCGACAGCGTTCGGCGTCAGTCCCGTGACATTGTTCGATCTGCCGCAGACGGTGTACGTGTGGGACGCCTCGAGCCCGGTGTTCACGACGCCCAACACGCTCGGTGACCTGACGTCGTGGTCGGACTCGTGGGCGGATGACGGCCACGAGTTGGGCCTGCTGGCGGGCTCGACGGCGCTGGCCGGTTTTACCTCGTCACCCACCGCGGACAAGGCCGCCATCGTTCTGGCGAACAGCGGGCGGACGATCTACAACGGCTTCCTGTTCGACGAACTGAACGACCCGGCCGGCACCCAGCTCATCGCGAACGAGGCCAACCTGCTGCTGAATGGTTCAAGCGTTCCCGAGCCGAGCGCGCTCGCGCTCCTGATTGGCGGGGCCATCGGCGGCTCGCTGTTCCTGCGTCGCCGCCGCGCCTGAGCCACCCGCCGACCGCCTTCGCACACCCCGCCCGCGGTGACGCCGGAGGGGTGTGTTGGCGATTCCACCCGCTGCATTCCAGGTATTGACTTGCCGGAATCGCGTGCGCTATACTCTCGCATCCGACGACGGGTGACCCATACGCTTCGCGAACGCAGGAGTTCGCTGCTCTACGTGCGAAGCCCGTCGGATGCCAACCTGGGCGGAACCGCGCGGGACGAGCTGCCACCGAGACGATCGGCGGCGCGCGTCCTTTTTCGTGGGTCCAGCCCCACCGGTCACGACTCCATGCGCCGCGCCAACGTACTCATCGCCGAAGACGATCCCATCCTCAGGATGGACCTCCGGTCCGTTCTGGAGAGCCTGGGGCACACCGTCGTCGGCGAGGCGGACAATGGCGAGGACGCGACCATCCTCGCTCGCAACCTGAAGCCCGATCTGGCCATCCTGGACATCATGATGCCCAAGATGACGGGGCTTCAGGCAGCCGCGATCCTGAGCGCCGAGCGCATCGCCCCGGTCCTGCTGCTCACCGCATACCGGGAGGCCAACATGATCGAGGAAGCCTCCCGCGCCGGGGTCCTGGCCTATCTCGTCAAGCCGTTCCGCGCCGAGCAGTTGGAGCCCGCCATCGAGATCGCCCTGTCGCGCTATCGCGAGTTGTCGGCGCTCGAAGGCGAACTCGGCGCGCTGAACGAGCAGATCGAGACGCGCAAGGCCGTCGGCAAGGCGAAGGTCATCCTCATGCGGCGCAGCGACCTCACCGAGCGCGAGGCCTTCCGCCGCATGCAGTCCCAGAGCCTGGCCCTCGGCAAGTCGCTGCGCGAGATCGCCGACGCGATCATCCTCAGCGACGAGATCAGCCCCGCCTAGCAGGCGTCCTCCGGCTTCCTGCCTCACCTTCCGGCCTCGCTGCAGAGTCCAAGCGGATCGCGCTCGTGCGCGGCTCGCCGCCTTCGCTCCGTCTGACACCCTCCATCGGCGTGGGTTGTCTAGCTCCACCCAACTCACGCGGGTCCGGCGCGCGCCGCGTTTCGGCCCGGCCCATCTGGAGGAGGTCCAACGGACATGATGTACTCCGCACGCCTGACGCGGTTCGCCGCAGCCCTTGCCGCTCTTCTCGCGACGTCGCCCTCTCCCTGCCGCGCTACCGACACCGCGCCACCGGAAGCGCCGCCGAAGTGGACCATCACGGGGCTCGCCGACTGGTACTACCAGTTCAGCCTCAACCATCCCGACGCGGGCGCGAACCTGGCCGGCCGCGCCTTCGATATCAAGAACGACGCGTTCGCGCTGAGCCTGGCCGAGGTCACCATCAACAAGCCGACCACGGACGCGTCGCCCTTCGGGCTCACCGCCACGCTCACGTTCGGCAAGTCGGCCGACCTGGTGCACCTGTACGAACCCGGCGGCGCGGTCACCCACGCGCTCTACAACGATGCGGCGACCAAGTACGTGCAGCAGCTCTATGGGACCTACGTGCTGTCGGGCACGACGCCGGTGACGGTCGACCTGGGCAAGTTCGTGACGCACATGGGTTACGAGGTGATCGAGAGTTCGTCCAACGACAGCTACTCGCGCAGCTTCCTGTTCACGTACGCGATCCCGCTCTACCATGCCGGCCTCAGGCTCACAGCTCCGATCGGTAAGGGCCTGACGGGGCAGCTCCTCCTGGTGAACGGCTGGAACGATATCGAGGACGACAACGGCGGCAAGTCGATCGGTGCGCAGCTCAACTACAAGCCCAGCGACAAGCTGAACGTCCTGCTGAACTACCTCGGCGGGAACGAGGGCGGCAAGGCGCTGGGCAGCGGGGTCTACTCCGGCATCGGCTTCCCGGACGCGCTGGAGCGCAACACGCAGGTGGTCGACCTGGTGGCGGTGTACAACCCGTGCGCCAAGGTGAAGCTCGGGCTGAACGCGGACTACGGCGGTGCCTTCCGGCAGGGCAGCTCGGGCACGTGGAGCGGGCAAGCCTACTACGCCCGCTACCAGGCGTCGCCGAGCACGGCCGTCGCGCTGCGCTACGAGCGGTTCCAGGACAGCGGCCTGCGCCTGGGCGCCGGCACGCAGCTCACGAGCCTGACGGCGACGCTGGAGTACACTATCAAGGGGAACCTGATCAACCGGCTCGAGTTCCGCCACGACCACTCCGGCAACGCGGCGGCGTTCGCATTCCCGAGTGGTGGTGGCGGCAGCGCGAACCAGGACACGCTGACGCTGTCGCAGGTGTTCAAGTTCTAGCAATGGGCGTCCGGCGACGCGGTCGACGATGCACTGACCGCGCCGCCGGGGCAGCAGGAATGGCGCAGCGGTGCGCGCCGAACACGAGGACGTGGCATGGATCTCACGGGACACTGGGTCGGGTACGCCTGCATCGGCGTGTTTCTGCTCGCGTATGTGCTGGTGATGGCCGAGGAGTTCGTTCGGCTGCGGAAGTCTGTGCCGGTGATCGTGGCGGCAGGCGTGATCTGGCTGCTGATCGGCATCGCGTTCGGGGGTCGGGCGGGCGCCGCCGAGGCGTTCCGGCACAATCTGCTGGAGTATGCGGAGCTGTTCCTGTTCCTCCTGGCAGCGATGACCTACATCAACACGATGGAGGAGCGCCAGGTCTTCGACGCCCTGCGGAACTGGATGATTGGCCGGCGTCTCTCGCTGAGAGCCGTCTATTGGGTGACGGGCGCGCTGGCCTTCGGCATGTCGCCGTTTGCGGACAACCTGACCACCGCACTCGTGATGGGGGCTGTCGCGGTCTCCGTGGGAGCAGGCAACGCCCGGTTCATCACCGTGGCGTGCATCAACGTGGTGGTTGCGGCGAATGCGGGCGGCGCGTTCAGCCCATTCGGCGACATCACGACGTTGATGGTCTGGCAGAAGGGCGTTGTCACGTTCGGCGAGTTCTTCGCGTTGTTCGTGCCCGCCATCGTGACGTGGTTGGTGCCGGCCGTGATCATGGCGTTCGCGATCGGCCCCGGCTTCCCGGCGGCTGAGCGCGGCCAGGCCGAGCTGCGGCCGGGAGCGCGCGCGGTCGTGGTGCTGTTTGGAGCGACCATCGTCGGCACGGTGCTGCTGCACACGTTCGTGCACCTCCCGCCCGTACTGGGGATGATGACGGGACTCGGCGCGCTGAAGGTCTACAGCTACCTGTTGCAGCGTCGGTCCGCCGCTGACCAGCATGCGATCCTGGCGGGCTTCGAGCCAACCGAGGACCCCAACGATACCTTCGACGTCTACCGGGCGATGGAGAAGGTGGAGTGGGATACGCTGATGTTCTTCTACGGCGTGGTGCTGTGCGTGGGTGGCCTCGGCACGCTGGGCTATCTCTCGCTCGTATCGCATGCCATGTACGGCGGCCTTGGTCCCACGATCGCCAATACGCTGGTTGGGCTGCTGTCCGCACTGGTGGACAACATCCCGGTGATGTACGCCGTGCTGACCATGATGCCGGACATGTCGCACAGCCAGTGGCTGCTGGTGACGCTGACCACCGGTGTCGGCGGCTCTCTGCTCTCCATCGGGAGCGCAGCGGGTGTGGCGCTGATGGGGCAGGCGCGCGGGGCCTACACATTCCTGTCGCACCTGCGCTGGACCTGGGCCGTAGCCCTGGGCTATGCCGCCGGCATCGGCACGCACCTGCTGCTCAACGGGCACTGACCGCCCGGCTAGTACCGCGGACCGACGGCGGTCCGCCCGAACGATTGCACGAAGCCTCGACTACCCTCGATGTCGCGGATGGTCGCCCTTCATCACGTTGGCGCCATCGCGTTCTGGCTCGCCGGCCATCGGCCCCTCGCAGGTCATCCGGCACCCAGCCGCCGCGCATTCCGAGGGAGTCATGTCTGAACTCGTGTTGCTGCAGTTGGCCATCGTACTGGCGGCGGCGAAGATCGGCGGCGAGATCTGCGACCGCTGGTTGAAGCAGCCAGCGGTGCTCGGCGAGCTGGTCTGTGGCGTGCTGGTTGGCACCAGCGTGCTGAACTGGGTACCTGGAGCCGATCCGACGCTCGGAGCCATGGCCGAGATCGGCGCGGTGCTGCTGCTGTTCGAGGTCGGCCTCGAGAGCGATCTGGGCGACCTGTGCCGCGTGGGCGGGGCGGCGCTGTGGGTGGCGCTGGCCGGGGTGGCTCTGCCGTTCGCGGGCGGCTACGTCGCGGCGTCGGCGCTCGGCTGTCCGACGATGCAGGCCGTGTTCGTGGGCGCCGCGCTGACCGCCACGTCGGTGGGCATCACGGCTCGGGTGTTCTCGGATCTGCGAACGCTCCACACCCGAGAGGCGAAGATCGTGCTGGGCGCGGCCGTTGCGGATGATGTGATCGGTCTGGTGATCCTCGCCGCCTTGAGCGGGCTCGCAGCGACGAAGGCTGTGTCGGCGTACGGCGTTCTGCGCGTGACCTTCGTGGCCGTGGCGTTTCTTGTCGGCGCGATCGTCGTGGGCTTCCGCGCAACGCCCTTCATTCTGCACTGGGCCAACCGGATGCGCACCCGAGCCGCGCTCTCGTCGGCCGCAATCATCCTCTGTCTGGCGGTCTCGGCTCTGGCCTCTGTAGCGCATCTCGCCCCGATCGTCGGGGCGTTCGCAGCCGGGTTGGTGCTCGCCAAGGCCGAGCATCGAGTGCGGTTCGAGAGCAAGATCAGGAACGTTGCAGACGTGTTCGTCCCCGTGTTCTTCGTCATGATGGGAGCGCGGATGGACCTCTCGGCGCTCAATCCGGCTACCGCGGCGGGACGCCACGTGCTGCTCGTCGGCATCGTCCTTCTGGTCGTGGCCGTGGTCGGCAAGGTGCTCGGCGGGCTGACCGTGCCCGGCAGAGGGCTTCGCCGCCTCACCGTGGGGCTTGGAATGATCCCCCGCGGAGAGGTCGGGCTGATATTCGCCGGGATGGGGCTGAAGGCGGCGGTGATTCCGCCTTCACTCTACGCGGCAATCCTGTTCATCGTGGTGGGTACGACGTTTCTGACACCGCCGCTGTTGAAGCTATGCGCGTCGGCCGTGCGGCCGATCGCGATCGAGGAGCCACAGGCCGCCTGAGCCGTGGCCCTCGCACAACCCAGAAGCCACGCTCTGCCCCGAGCGAAGCCGCCTTGGGTAGACATGCTACGTTCGCGCAACAGAGCTGTTGCCTCCCGAGGTCCGCTGGGTCCGCAAGTCGGTCCAGCAGCCTCACCCCTACGCAGCCTGGGCCCTGCCGGCAGCACACCACTGCCCGGCAGAGGCCCATCCCGGCGCCTCCAGCGTTGGAGCATGCCGGCGACCTCGCGGCCCACGCCCTCGCGCTCAATGGGCCGCGGCATGCTCCCATGGGAGGTAACAGAAGATGCTCAGTCAGATTCGTAGATGGACGCGCCCCATAGCCCGCAGTCTGCTGCTGGTCTGGGCGCTCGTGACCGTGATGATGCTCGTCGTGAACGTCGCGTCGCTTGCCCAGAGTCCGGCGCCGGATCCCGGTGGCACCGCCACCGGCACTCGCGCCGACGTGATGGACGCCGCGGGCAAGACGTTCGTGCCCCCGGCGCCCGCCGACGCCGATGACGCGCAGGCCAAGGCGGACAAGCAGAAGGCGGTCGGCGAGTTCGGCGCGCAGTCCAAGGCCGAGCCCCTCGCCCTCAAGCTGGCCGACGGGGTCGGCCAGAACCGCATCGCCATCAACGTGATGTGGACGCTGCTGACGGCCTACCTGGTCATGTTCATGCAGGCCGGCTTCGCGATGGTGGAGACCGGATTCTGCCGGGCCAAGAACGCGGCGCACGTGATCATGACCAACTTCATGATCTACCCTATCGGCATGATCGGCTTCTGGATCGCCGGCTTCGCGTTCATGTTCGGCGGCTACGCGGCCAGCACCCTGGGCGGGACCGCGGCCTTCGCGGCCGGCGCCAAGACCGGCCTGCTGCAGCAGTTGGTCGGCACCAACGGGTTCTTCCTGAGTGGGTCCGCCTACGACGTGGGTGTCTACACCCTGTTCATCTTCCAGATGGTCTTCATGGACACGACGGCCACGATCCCTACGGGCGCTATGGCCGAGCGGTGGCGCTTCGCTGCGTTCATGGTCTACGGCTTCTTCGTCTCGATGATCGCCTACCCCATCTACGGGCACTGGGTCTGGGGTGGCGGCTGGCTGGCCAATCTCGGCACGTTCTACGGCCTCGGCCACGGCGCGGTCGACTTCGCCGGCTCGGGTGTGGTCCACGCGGTCGGAGGATGCATCGGCCTGGCAGGCGCCATCGTCGTCGGTCCGCGCATCGGGAAGTACGACAAGGACGGGAAGCCGAACGCCATTCCGGGTCATCACCTGCCGATGGCCCTCATCGGCACGTTCATCCTGGCATTCGGCTGGTTCGGCTTCAACCCCGGCTCGACGCTGGCCATGTCCGGCGGCGGCGCGCTCAGGGCCGGTGTGGTTGCCGTGAACACGATGCTCGCGTCGGCCGGCGGTGCCTTTGCCGCGCTGTTCTACATGAAGCGCAAGTTCGGCAAGTATGACCCGTCCATGGCCGCCAACGGCTTCCTCGCCGGCCTCGTCGCGATCACCGCGCCCTGTGCGTTCGTAACAGCGTGGTCGTCCGTCGTCATCGGCGTCATCGCCGGGTTCCTGGTCTGTGTCTCCGTCTTCTTCTGGGAGAAGCGCGGCATCGACGATCCGGTCGGCGCAGTGTCGGTGCATGGTGTCTGCGGCCTGTTCGGCGTGCTCGCGGTGGGCATCTTCGCCGACGGCACCTATGGCGATCCGTGGAATGGCGTGGCGGGCCCGGTGAAGGGGATCCTCTACGGCGATGCCAAGCAGTTTGTGGCGCAGCTCATCAGCGCTGTCGTGTGCATCGCGTGGGCGTTCACGACTGCGTACGTGTTCTTCAAGGTCCAGAGCAAGTTCATGCGGCTGCGGCCGACGGCCGAGGAGGAGATCGCCGGCCTAGACCTGCCTGAGATGGGCGCCCTGGCCTACCCCGACTTCCAGCAGCTCGACGCGACGTCGCCCGGTCCCAGCCGGTCGGGCGGACTCATGCTGCACTGACGTGGGCGGGACCACGGTGTCGAGGTGGTCCTGCTGACAGACCGCAAGGGAGATCGACGATGACCAAAGTAGAGGCAATGATCCGCCCGCAGAAGCTGGACGACGTGAAGGCGGCGCTGACGGAGATCGGCATCAAGGGGATGACCGTGACCGAGGTGCGCGGAGCGGGCAAGCAGAAGGGCTTCACCCAGCACTACCGCGGCACCGAGTACACGGTGAACCTCATCCAGAAGGTGAAGCTCGAGATCGTGGTGCCGGACGAGGAGGCGCGCGAGGTGGCCGAGGCGATCGCTGGGGCCGCGCGCACGGGCGAGATCGGCGACGGGAAGATCTTCCTCATCCCGGTTGGCGAGGCCATCCGCATCCGGACGAGCGAGGAAGGGGACACGGCGCTGCAGTAGGGGGCGCGGCGGAGGGGCTCCCAGCCCGGGTGAGCCGTGAGCGTTCTGGTGGGATGGGCCTCCGTGCCCGTCCGGCGCCACTCACAGGCTGGCCGGGCCCCGCTCCTCCGCCGGGCTGTTGCATGCACATCGACTGTGCGATTCCGATGGGGTGCGAGCGTGGCGAGCGCACTGGTGCGTCCGCGACGGCGGATGGGCGGCCACGCAGAGGAGGAGAACGGGATGGGCAAGGGCTCCGATTGGGGATGGCGCCGGGCGCTCGGGGCGCTCGCGTTGGGTGGCGCGCTGCTGTCGATACCGGGGAGCGCGCTGGCGCAGGGAGATGCGCCGGCCAAGATCGACACCGGCGACACCGCCTGGATGCTCGTTTCGGCGGCGCTCGTGCTGCTGATGACGCCGGGGCTGGCGCTGTTCTATGGCGGCATGGTGCGGGCCAAGAACGTGCTCAACATGCTGATGCAGTCGTTCATCGCCATCGCGCTCGTCACGGTGCTGTGGGTCGTCTGCGGGTACAGCCTGTCGTTCGCGAAGGGGAACCCGGTCATCGGCGGGCTGCAGTGGCTCGGCCTGGGCGGCGTTGGGCAGGGGCCGTACGCGTTCTACGGCGCCACGATCCCACACCAGGTCTTCATGGTCTACCAGATGATGTTCGCCATCATCACCCCGGCGCTCATCAGCGGGGCCATCGCCGAGCGGATGAAGTTCTCGGCGTACGTGCTCTTCATGGCGCTGTGGGGGCTCATCGTCTACCCGCCGCTCGCGCACATGGTGTGGGGCGAGGGTGGGTTCCTCCGCGACCTCGGCGCGCTGGACTTCGCCGGCGGCACGGTGGTGCACATCTCATCGGGCTACTCCGCTCTCGTCCTCTGCATCCTGCTGGGCAAGCGGCGGATCGACAACTCCGAGGATATGCGGCCGCACAACCTGCCCATGACGCTGATCGGGACGGGTCTTCTCTGGTTCGGCTGGTTCGGGTTCAACGCGGGCTCCGCGATCGCCGCGAACGGGCTGGCGGGCTCGGCCTTCGTGGCCACGCACATCGCGGCGGCGGCGGCCGGACTGACCTGGGTCGTCATCGAGTGGATCGCGTACAAGAAGCCCACCGCTCTCGGCCTGGCCACCGGCGCTGTAGCGGGGCTCGTCGCGATCACTCCGGCGTCCGGGTTCGTCTCGCCGCTCGCGGCCCTCGTCATTGGCGCGGGAGTGTCCGTGGTGTCGTTCTTCGGCATCAGACTGAAGGCCAAGCTCGGGTACGATGATTCCCTCGATGTGTTCGGGGTCCACGGCCTGGGCGGCACGTGGGGCGCCATTGCGACGGGCCTCTTCGCGTCGAAGGCCGTGAACGCGGCCGGAGCAGACGGTCTGTTTGCCGGGGGAGGATTCGCCCTGCTCGGCAAACAACTGATAGCCATCGCCATCGCGATCGCCATCGCGTGCATCGGCACGGTGATCCTGGCGCTCCTGGTGAAGGCAATCGTGGGACTGCGGGCCTCCGGCGACGCCGAAGAGGCGGGTCTGGACCTGGCCGAGCACGGCGAGTCCGGCTATGCGGGACCGTCGACCGATCTCGATGCCGGGCTTCCGGGTTCAGCTTTCGGGCACGCCTCGGCCGGCGAGCCGGCCTAACCGGCGGCGCAGCCACCACTTGAAGGAGAACTGGAATGGTTAAGGTCGAGGCGCTGATCCGTCCCCAGCGTCTGGATGAGGTGAAGTCGGCCCTGGCCGAGATCGGCATCAAGGGCATGACGGTCAGCGAAGTGCGGGGAGCCGGCAAGCAGAAGGGCTTCACCCAGCACTACCGCGGTGCGGAGTACACCGTCAACCTGATCCAGAAGGTGAAGATAGAGATCGTGGTGCCGGACGACGACGCGCGGAAGGTCGCCGAGGCCATCGCGGGCGCCGCGCGCACCGGCGAGATCGGCGACGGCAAGATCTTCCTGGTGCCGGTGATGGAGGCGATCCGCATCCGCACCGGCGACGAGGGCGACGCAGCCCTGACGTAGGATCGCTGCCATGCGCCTGACCCGGTGGATGCTGCGGTACGCGGCGGTGGTTCCGCTCGCGCTGCTGCTCTACTGCGGCGCGACGGCCCAGCCGGTCGTGCGGCCCACCGATGCCGACGTGGTCTACGGGCGCGTCGACGGGCAGGACCTGAAGCTCGACATCTACCGACCTGACGGCGGGGTGCGCATGCGCCCCGCCGTTGTCCTTCTGCACGGCGGCGGCTGGGCGATGGGGAGCAAGGGGGGCTTGCTGCAGCGGTACCTTGCCGGGGGGCTGCGCAAGGCGGGCTTCGTCGTCTGCTCCGTCGACTACCGGCTCGCGGGCGCCGGCAGGAACCACTACCCGGCGGCGCTCGACGACGCGCAGCGGGCCGTGCGCTGGCTCCGGGCGAACACCGCGAAGTACGGCGTCGACCCGAACCGCATCGCGGCGATGGGCGACTCCGCCGGGGGGTACCTCGCGGCGATGCTCGGAACCTGCCCCACGCGCGCGACGGTCGGGGACGGCCTGGACCGCTACCCCTGCACCGTCAAGTGCGTCGTCGACCTCTACGGCCCCTCCGACTTCACCACGCCGCGGCAATCCGGCGAGAACGGCCTGCGCCTCGCGATCCTCGCCAACTTCATCGGCAAGAAGCCAGCCGAAGCTCCCGCCCTCTACCGCGACGCCTCGCCCATCAGCCATGTCTCCAGGCGCTCCGCGGCGTTCCTGGTCTTCCACGGGACCAAGGACCCGCTCGTGCCCATCGCCCAGTCGGAGCGCCTGGTGGCCGCGCTGCGGAAGGCCGGCGTGGATGCGAGGCTCGTGCGGCTGGAGGGGGAGGGGCACGGGTTCCGCAATCCCGCCAACCGCGAGCGGATGGTGCGCGAGACCGTGGCGTTCCTACGCGCGCGGCTGTAGGCCGGCGAGCACCTCACCGTACAGCGCCAGCGTTTGCTCCACCATCCGCTCCAGCGTGAAGCGCTCCGCCGCGCGCTGCCGGCCGGCCTCGCCCATACGGCGGCGTGCGTCGGGGTCGCGCAGCAGGCCGATCGCGGCGTCCGCCAGCCGGTCCGCGTCGCCGGGCGGCACGAGCAGCCCCGTTGCGCTGTTCTCCACCACCTCCGGTAGGCCGCCCACACTGCTGGCGACGACCGGCTTCCCGAGTGCCATCGCCTCGATAGGCACCAGGCCCAAGCCCTCCTGCAGCGACGGGACCGCGACGACCTCGGCGGCGGCCAGCAGATCGCCGGGCCGATCGGTGCGGCCGACCATCACCGCCGCGCGGCTAGTTCTGGCGGCCGCACGCTCCAACTCCTCGCGCAACGGCCCGTCGCCGGCGATCACTACGAGCGCTCCGCTCTCATCGGCGATGCGGCGGGCGGCGGCGATGAGCGTGGCGAAGCCCTTCTCCGTGGCCAGGCGTCCGATGCCCACGACGAGCGGCCGGTCCGATGGGAGCGAGTATTCGGCGCGCGCCCGATCAGCATCGGACCCGCTGCGCAGGGCGTCGGCATCGATGCCGTTCGGGATAACGCGGGCCCCGGCGATGCCGTAGGGGCGGAGCGTCGCGGCGACGGCGCCGGAGACCGCGATGCACCCGGCGCTGCCTCGCAGGGCGCGGCCGAACAGGCACCGCACGATGGGCGACGGGATGGGGGCGAGGTTGTGCGCGGTGAAGAGGAACGGGATGCACGCGCGCCTGGCCGCCGGCCCCGCGATCCACGCGCCCCGCAGCCCGTGCCCATGCACGAGGTCGCAGCCGCACGCGATGCGGGCGACCTCGCGCCACGCCGCCAGATCGGAGGGGTGCGGTCGAGTCGCGATCGCGACTCGGTGGTGGGTCGCGCCGCCGGGGATGGGCTCCGGCGAGGCGATGCCGACCGCCAGCCCGCGGCGGCTCTGTTCGGCGGCGAGTGCGGCGACGTGCGCGCGGATGCCGCCCGCCGCGGGGCGGACGACGTGCAGCACGCGCAGGTTCGGCGATGCGGGGTTCATGGTGCGGTTGGTGCCTGTGCTTGACGGATGGCGCCGGGCATCGGTATGCTTGCGGCCATGCAGGGCGATACTCCGAACATACCCCAGCCGAAGGTCGGACTGGGCAAGACGCTGAGGCGCGCGACGCGCCAGTCGTGGGACTCCCTCGGGCTGGTGTGCGCGGCCAGCCTCACCCTGTTCGCCGCGTGCGTGCCGGTTGCCTTGTTCTGGTACCTGCTGGCCCCCTTCGGGGCGGTGCGCTGGCTCGGCGGGCTGCTCGTCGCCGCGCTGACCGTGGCGCCGCTGACGGCCGGCCTCCACTACCTGGTCCACCAGATCGTCGAGCGCGACGAGCCTACCTACCTCGATATGTGGCGCGGCGCGCGGCAGCTCTATGGGCGCGCCGCGGGCCTCGGCGCGATCCAACTCGGCGTGCAGGGCGTGCTCGCGGTGAGCGTCTGGTTCTACACCTCGCGCGGCGTGTTCCTGTTGACGGCGCTCGGCGCGTTGTGCCTCTACCTGCTCGTGTTCTGGTGGGCCATGTGCCTCTACCAGTGGCCGCTGCTGGTGGCAGGGGAGACGGGCCTGCTGGAGCGCGACGAGGGGCGGCGCACGACTGCCTTCTCGGCGGTGCGCAACTCGGCGCTCCTCACGCTCTCGTCTCCTTTCTACAGCCTGGGTCTGCTCGCGCTGCTGCTGGTCGTGCTGATCCCGCTGCTGGTGTCCGGCGTCGGCATGGCGCTGCTCGGCGGCGGGTTCGCGGCGTTCGCCGGCACGCAGGCGGCGCGCGACCAGTTGGTGCGCTTCGGCGCCATCCCGCCGCCTCCCGACACCGAGGGGCCGGCGCCCGATGAGCCCTGGCGAGTGCGCGACGACCGGTAGGCTTGAGCGGCACTCCTGGCGTGGGTTGTGCTGGACGGGCACGGAGGCCCATCCCACCAGGGAGTTGGTGCGCCATCCAGGCTGGCCCGGCGCGTCCATCGGTGGTACTGGATGGGCACGGAGGCCCATCCTACCAGGGCAGTCTGCCCGAGCCGAGCTAGATGAACAGCGGCCCCCGGTCACCGGACCGGGGGCCGCTTCGCGACTGCGCGCGACGCCTACATGTGGCCGCGGGCGACGAAGACGAGCAGGTTCTTGCTCTTCTCGGCGAAGTGGTAGTTCACCTCGATCGCGAGCTTGCTGGTGACCTCGGCGCCGAGGATGACCTTGCCGTCCAGGCGGCTCTTGCCACCGAGCAGCGCGCCGGCGCCGAACCCGACGTAGGACGACTTCCCGCCGAAGCCGCCGGACGGCGACGTGAGGATCTGGTCGAACGTAATCGGGACCAGCGTGTTCACGCCCGCGAGGTTCGCCTTGATGATGACGTCTGCGTCAAAGCGGCCCTCCCAGTTCTCCTTGAAGCTGAGCTGCGGCACGGTGAAGTCGAGGCCGACGACCGCGGCGCCGCGGGGGCTGGCCATCACGCCGCCTCGGAGGCCGAGGTTGGCCATGGGCGAGAGGGTTTCCCTCGCCTGGTCGTAGGTGCTTTGCGAGCCCATGCCGAGGGCGCGGCCCAGCGTCGAGGTGCGGGTCTGGGCGAGCGCCGCGGAGGAGAGGGCGATCGCGGCGGCAATGAGGGCAGTGCGGAACAGGGACATGGGCTTGGTCCTCCTGGTGCGTTGGCAGGCCGGCCTTGGCCGGTTGGGTATCGATGTGGCCGTTGGCGCGCCGTGCGGCGCACTGGCAGTATTACGGGCATGTTCAACGTGTGGGT
Organism: uncultured Chthonomonadaceae bacterium; assembly: GCA_964519955.1. Lineage (GTDB taxonomy): Bacteria > Armatimonadota > Chthonomonadetes > Chthonomonadales > CAJBBX01 > CAZFLM01. The sequence continues at coordinate 55,333 of CAZFLM010000033.1, forward strand.
TCGGATTCCTGCTCTGTCAAGACGAGCGGGCGCGGCGAGCGCTCGCCGCAAATCGCAGCCCGGCGCGTTTTTGGGGGCGGCGCCCGGGACGAATCCGTTGGCGCGTTCGGTATAATACATGTCGAGGCAAGCCGATAGTCGCGGTGCGCCGAGGCAATAGGGATGAGAACCGTTCGGGCACACCGGCGTGGCCCGATTCTGCGAGCGTTCTGTGCCGTTGCGCGACATGCGCGTCGGCAGGGACGCTTTTTCTATGTCTGGCGGGCGACGCCGTTCTCGGACACGTTGCCGGCATCATCCAACGATCCACGCAAAAGGAGAGCAATCCAACATGACCCCTCGTGAGGTGATCGATCTCGCGACCGAACGCGAGGCGAAGGTAGTCGACATCCGCTTTGTCGACTTGCCCGGCACGTGGCACCACTTCTCGATCCCCGCTTCGGTGCTGACCGAGGAAGTCTTCGAGGATGGCCTCGGGTTCGACGGCTCCTCGATCCGCGGGTTCCAGAAGATCAACGAGTCCGACATGCTGCTGATCCCGGACCCCGAGACGGCCTTCATGGACCCGTTCACCGAGCACCCGACGCTCAACATCATCTGCGACATCGAGGACCCCATCACCCGGGAGCGCTACAGCCGCGATCCGCGCAACGTCGCCAAGAAGGCGGAAGCCTACCTGAAGTCGACCGGCCTGGCCGACATCGCCTACTTCGGGCCCGAAGCCGAGTTCTACATCTTCAACGACGTGCGCTACGATCAGACGCCGCACTCGGGCTACTACTTCGTCGACAGCGACGAGGGCATCTGGAACTCCGGCCGCGACGAGAAGCCGAACCTGGGCTACAAGGTCCGCCTGAAGGGTGGCTACTTCCCCGTGCCGCCGACGGACTCGCTGCAGGACCTGCGCACCGAGATGATGCTCACGCTCATCGAGGCGGGCGTCGAGTGCGAGGTGCAGCACCACGAAGTCGGCACCGCCGGCCAGTCCGAGCTGGACGTGAAGTTCGGCCCGCTGGTCGTCACCGCCGACAAACTGATGAAGTACAAGTACATCATCAAGAACGTGGCGGCGCAGAACGGCTTCACCGTGACCTTCATGCCGAAGCCCCTCTTCCAGGACAACGGCTCCGGCATGCACTGCCACCAGTCGCTCTGGAAGGGTGGCAAGAACATCTTCTTCGATGAGAAGGGCTACGCCGGCCTGTCGCAGGAAGCCATCTACTACATCGGCGGCCTGCTCAAGCACGCTCCGGCCATCCTCGGCTTCGCGGCGCCGTCCACCAACTCCTACCGCCGCCTGGTGCCCGGCTACGAAGCCCCGATCAACCTGATCTACTCGCAGCGCAACCGCAGCGCCTGCGTCCGCATCCCGATGTACTCGAAGTCGCCGAAGGCCAAGCGCATCGAGTTCCGCGCGCCGGACCCGTCGTGCAACCCGTACCTGGCGTTCTCCGCGATGCTGCTGGCCGGTCTCGACGGCATCGAGAACAAGATCGAGCCGCCGGCGCCGATCGACCGCGACCTGTACGAGATGGAGCCCGAGGAGCGCCACGGGATCAAGATGACCCCGGGCAGCCTGGCCGAGTCGCTGGAAGCGCTGAAGAACGACTGCGAGTTCCTGTTCAAGGGCGGCGTCTTCACCCAGGACCTGATCGACGAGTACACCGCCTACAAGCAGCTCAACGAGGTCGACGGCGTGGCCCTGCGCCCGCATCCGTACGAGTTCCACCTGTACTACGACTGCTAGCACTTCGGGGGCTGGGTGTCGGGTGTCGGGGGCTGGCTGGTCCGATCCACCGGACCTGGGACCTGGGACTTGGGGTTGGGGCAGAGCGCCCCGGTCTGCGCGAACACCTCGCGGGCCGGGGCGCTTTGGCGTGCAGGCGCGGAATATGGCAATTCACCCCCCCCTTGACATGCGGCGTCGGCTTGTTACACTGATGGTGCGTTAGTTCGCACCAGCTCCCCGCTGGCTGCGTTCTGCTGCGATCATTGTTGGACGAGACGGATGCGGAGGTGCCGCCGTGACGCTGCCGAGCCGGGGCTCTCGTCGTGATCGACCCAGAGGGCCCAACGCCGCGCGCCTCGCTTGTCCTCTCCGTTCGCCTCATCGGCGCTGGCCAGGCAGCGTGCCTGGCACGTGCCTAAGCACTTGACCACCTGTTCCGTTGCACAGGCCCTCAGCGACTGCGCGGAATGGCAAGTCTAGCACGCATCGCTTGCTCGCGGAGGTAAGCGTGATACAGGAACCAAGCCGTCTCGCCGGCTGTCCGCTCGGCGGCGCACAACTGAGGGTCCTACAGGCCGCGTACGATGTAGGTGACCTCAGCGACAAGGTTCTGGCATCGGCGCTCTGCATATCGCCCAACACCGTGAAGACGCACTTCCGCGACATCCTCGCATTGCTTGGCGTCCACTGCCGCTTTGCCGCCGTGTTGCTGGCGGCCACCGAGGGCTGGGTCTGCGTGCAGTCCTGCACCGCCGTCGGGTCGGAGAGACCCGGCGGGCTCGTTTGAGGAGAGCACGAATACCCCGATCGCAGTATTGCCTCGCGACTCAAGAACGGCTACGATGCTAGTAGGCGGGCCAGTAAAGCAATCTGCGGATAGGCCGATGCAGTGCCGCGGTGCCGCTCAAAACCGCTGGCTTCCTCGCACCACGGGCGCCCACCGCAATGTGGTCCCGAACGTGGTGCTGCCAGCGATCCTGCAGTCTGGGAGCAGAGGAGATATGGCCAGCGGGCATTGCGTGCGTCGATTGGTCTTGTTGGTGTGCGCGTTGCTTATCGTCGCGACCATCGGGTGCGTTGTGGGGCTTGGGGGGGCAGGTCTGTGGCGGGTCGGCGAAGCGGCGCCGAACCGTCCGTGCGCGGAGTGCTCCAGGTGAGCCGCCGTCCTGGGGCGCGGCCGATATCGGCGTCGCGCGCGGCGTCGGCGGTGTTCATCCTCGCGACGAGCATGTCGTGGCTCTACGGGATGGGTGCCCAGCGCGAGGCCGCACGAGAGAGCCTCCGAGGCCGCGTCCAGTTCGCTAGCCTGAAGTACGGCAGCAAGCTGCCCGTCGGTGCACTCGCCGACTCGGAAGGGCGATCACTGCGGCTTCGGGATCTCGGTGGGCGATGGAAGCTTGTCTTGGTTGGGTCGGTTTCCTGCGGCGCGTGCTTGCAGGCGCTTAAGGAAGCCGAGGAAGTCGGGGCCGCTCACCACGTCAGCACCCTCCTGGTGATCGCCGGCCGTCCGTTGCTGGGCTCGGCGGTTGGCCGCGCCAGACGGTACCGAGCGGAGCATCAGTTGCGTTCCCGCGTCGCGGTCGATCCGGACTACAAGGTGACGACCTGGTGCGCCGGTGCGGCGCGGCAGGTGCCGATCCTGGTCCTGCTCGACGAGTCCGATCACGTCGCGTACTGGACACGCGGGTTTCAGCCCGGCACGCTGGCGGGCGCAGTAGCCAGGATCACCGCCCGCAGCACCGTGCGGGTCCGTCCCGCGCCGAGCCAGTTCGGCGCTCTCCATGGGGGAGTGTCCGCGGACCCATGGAGAGCGCTGTCGAACGGATGGGTTGTCGCGACTCTGGTCAAGCCGGGCTGCGGGCCGTGCAATGCACGCGTTGAGCAACTCGCCGCGTTCGGTGACAAACGCCAGATGCGCATAGTCCTCGTCTACGAGAGCCCCGCAGCTCTCGCACGTGGACGACAAGTGCAGGCCTGTCCGGGCGCGCAGTCTATCTGGTGCCCCACGACGGATCTGCCAGTCGCGCTCCGGGTCGCAGCTCGGTACGGCGTGCCGCGCACCGCCGTGTTCCACGATGGCGCCCTTGGTTACCTTGAACAGGGAGTTGCCGGAGAGACCGTGCTCTGGGAGTTGATGGGTGCGGTGGCAGACGGACGCTTGCAGTACCTGAGGCGCGGTGGGTCGGCGTTGCCTCTTGCGCCGCGCATCGACACCACAACGAAAGGTAGGCATACGAGAGATGCATCGTAGACTCGCCTTCGCCGTGCTGGTTGCCATGGTTGCGCTTGCGGGCACGCACAGCCTTGTAGCCCGCGGGGTGGTCAAGAAGGTCATTGAGAACTGCTACACCGGCGGAACGCCTGCAGGATGGTCCTGCTCGCTAACTGGACGAACTGCCGACAAGGAGTGGTGCGAGCACCGCGCCAACCAGATATGCGACCCCAACAACACGTGGAACAATGACTACGATGTAGTGAAGAACGTGATCGAGATCCGCTGTACGAAGAGCGGGCAGGCAGACGTCGTCTGCTGCGAGTGCCTCGACTACGACAACGGATGCTGCTCGGTCGGCGGCACGGCGCCCGCCTGCGCCATCTAGCGTAGGTACTGCGAGCAGGTGATGCGGGGAGGCGTGCCTGGGCTACCGCCACGGAACAGGCCAGGCGGTAGCCCAGCCATACTAGGAGGTGAGCCGATGGTCTGGCCCGGGATTGTGTGGTGCTGTCCAGGAGCAGGACAGGCTGCGCCGCCCGATGTGCGGCGCGGTACCCGGGGCTTCACTCTCGTCGAACTTCTCGTCGTTATCGCTGTTATCGCGGTGCTGGTTGGGCTGCTCATGCCTGTCCTGGCCGGCGCCCGCGACCGCGGGCGGCAGTCCACGTGCACGTCCAATCTGCGGCAGATCGGGGTCGCGTTTCGAATGTACATGGAGGACTCCGACAATGAGCGTCCTCCAAGGCTTCACTGCCTGGCGCCTCACTATGTGACGGCGCCGGCCATCTTGCTGTGCGGCTCTGACGGGACAGGGGACTACGGCTATCTCAACTCGGACCTCGTGGAGCCGGAGACTTGGCCCTATCCGACTTCCTACAACTACTTCCAGCTCACAGACAAGGAGTGGGGGTTTTTGGAGCAGGCGAACGGCAGGTATGGCTACGTGATTGATCGGAACCATGCAGAGACAGTGGTGCCTGTGCATCCCGGTACCCTGGAGAAGGCTCCGTACCGTGTCGGACATACCCTCCGGCTGCAGACCGATGGGGCGGTGGTGTCGCGTGAGATACACTACCCTCCGGGCATGTGTTGTGACTTCTGGTACGCGCTCGTCTACAACGCCGGCGAAGCGGCACCCGGGAGGCCGTAGGTGGTGCTCTCCAGTTGGCCGCTGCTTCGGAGGCCTGGAACTGCGCGAGTCGCGTCTGCGTTGCTGTGTGGGGCCGCTGGCGGAGCGGTCGCGTTTCTGTTCTGCTGCCTCGTGCTCTATGCCGTCGGCCTGACCGGGCACTCGGCCCTGGGCGGCAGTCTGCGCCATGGCGCCTGCATGGGTGGGATGCTCGGCCTGATCTGGTGTGGCCGCCGGACGAAGGTAGGACATGAGTTGGCCGTTGCGCTACTGGCGGGTGCGGCCTGGGTCGTCGCGTCGGCGACGCTCGCCCGCTCGCCCGCTCAATGGTACGTCGCGGACCGTGAGGATGTGCTGGCGCTGCTACCCATCGTGCTCGGATACCACGCCGTCGCTGGCGTGCTCTCCGCGCTCTGGGTGGTATACGCAGTGCCCCGTATGTGGGTGGTGCTCGATGCGGAGATGCGGAAACCACAGGCGTCAGCCTGGGAGGAGGCAGGTGCATGACTGAGAAGGCTGCACCTCGTGCGTTGGTCGTTCGGGTCCTGCAGTGCGCGGCGTTCGGCGCCGTCGCCTTCCAGGTTGCGTCGATCGTAATGGGGACGTTCGTGGCACTTCGCCCGCATCTCGCGATCAGCCCGGCGAACCTGGCGATGGGAGGAGCCATGGGCGCCATCGTCGGGTGGCGGTTGCCGCGGCCAGCGCCGACTGCGTGCCTGTTCTTCGTGGTCGTTGTCGTTCCGATTGCCGCCAGGCTCGTGATCAGCCTGAGCCACGATTACGCCGTCACCCCAGGCATCACCCCTGCGGTCATGGCATCCGAGCGCTGGCTGTACGTGCGCGCGGTCACCTTGTGCGGCCTCTCGGCTGCGGAGGCTGCCGCGCTCACATCGTGGTGGATTCGGCGCAGAGCGCTTGCCTGCAAGGCGTCCCCTCGCGCCGCTGCCGCGTAGGCGCAACCTGGGGCGGGTCGTCACCAATAACCTGCCCCGGCCTCCCAACCGGGTACCATCCATCCATCGCGTACCATGGAGGTGCCCTGCCCATGCGCTCCTTCTGTCTGCACGCCGCCTGCCTCGCCCTGCTCTGCCTCGCCCCGCCGCTCGCCCTCGCGTCCGACCTCGTCGATGTGATGCCGCTGACAGACCGCATCGTGGTGCTGCACTTCCGCGACGGCCACGTGGAGCACCACAAGCGCGGAGAGCCCCGCAGCCAGGAGAAGGTCGTCACCGATCCGCTCGACGTGAAGGCCGCCTCGGCTGCCGCGAGCTATACCATCGCCAGCGCGAACGACCCCGCATACGCCTCGCCGAAGACGCCGGCCGGCGTGGGGCGGAAGTCGAAGGGGTGGGACTTCGCCAGGTTCGCGGACCGCTGGGTGAACGGGCATGCCGAGAACGACCGGCCGGACTACGCGGCGGAGCACTACCTCTACCTCGACCTGCCCGCGCCGATGAAGCCCGGGAAGACGTACACCGTGCGCGCCGGCGGCCTCGCGCGCAACGGTTCCGAGTGGAAGCTGCGGTTCGATCCGGCCACGTCGCGCTCCGAGGCGGTCCACGTGAACACGCTCGGCTACGTGCCGGAGGCGCCCGCCAAGTTCGCGTACGTGTACCACTGGATGGGGGACCGCGGCTCGCTGGACCTGAAGGCGGTCGAGGGCAAGCCGTTCCACGTGGTCGACGCGAAGACGCACCAGGCGGTCTTCTCGGGCACGGTGCGCTTCCGCATGTCGAAGGAGGCGCAGGAGACCTACCACAAGACCAACTCGCCGCCGAACGGTAACTACCTGGGCGCGGACGTATGGGAGTGCGACTTCTCGGCGCTCAGCACGCCCGGGCAGTACGTGGTGGCGGTGGAGGGGGTCGGATGCTCCTGGCCGTTCCGCCTCGCGACGGATGTGTACCGCGCAGCCTTCGTCACCGTGGCGCGCGGGCTCTACCACAACCGCTCCGGCATCGCGCTGAGGAAGCCCTACACCGAGTTCGAGCGGCCCGCGCCGCACAACCCGAAGCTCACGCCCGGGTTCGCCGGCAAACTGCGCTACACGCGCCTGCGCGACCAGGACTGGGGCAGCGAAGGCGGCGACGCGAAGGCGCTGATGGCCGAGTCGCCTGGCACGCTGGAGGACACTTGGGGCTGGTACCAGGACGCGGGCGACTGGGACAGCTACTACACGCACCTCCGCGTCGCTCAGGAGCTGCTGCTGGTCTACGAGATGGGCCCGGGCAAGTACCGCGACGGCGAGCTGAACATCCCCGAGAGCGGCAACGGGGTGGCGGACATCCTCGATGAGGCCGCCTGGCTGCCGCGCTTCTGCCAGCGCTACCGTGCTGAGCTGATGCGCAAGGGCTGGGGCACGGGCGGCGTGGGCTTGCGCGTGGCGGGCGACGCGTTCGGCAGCGACGAGGGGACGAAGCCCGACGGCACGAAGGTCGGCCGCGGCTCGTGGGAGGATACCGACCGCACGTGGATGGCGTCCGGCGAGGACCCGTGGGCCACCTACCGCTATGCGGGCGCGGCGGCGCACCTGGCCTACGCCTACGGCCTGGCCGGGGTGAAGCGCGACCCGGAGGGCGTCGACTGGGCGAAGGAGGCGCGCGAGTGCTACGAGTGGGCGCGCACCCACACCCGCCCCGGCGACGAGCAGCGCGAGGACCCGAGCCTGCGCCGTCCCCGCGCCTATGCGGCCGCGTGCCTCTTCCGGCTCACCGGCGAGAAGGCGTACGAAGACCAGTTCCGCGCGGACGTGGCCGGCATCGAGAAGGGCACGCTGCTGGCCGATGACCTGGCGTACGGTCCGTTCGTCTACGCGCTCGGCGGGGGCAAGGGAGTGGCGGATGCGGCGCTGCTGGAGCGGATGCGCGGGGCGTCCCTCTACACCGCCGACCAGTACCTCATCGAGACGCCGAAGCGCCGGGCGCTGCGCTGGGGCGGCGACTTCTACATGCCCATGCTGGTCGGCCAGCAGACCACGCCGCTCGTCCTTGCGGGTGCGGTCGGCTACACGCTGGCGAAGGCGGCGCAGCCCGAGCGCGCGAAGGCGTACCTGGCCGGGCTCACCACCACGTGCGACTACTTCCTCGGCACGAACTCGCTCAACCAGACGTGGGTCACCGGCCTCGGTCCGCGCTTCCCCGCCCAGGTGTTCCACATGGACGCCTGGTACAACGGCAAGGGCACGTTCCACCCCGGCCTCATCCCGTACGGACCATGGCTCAAGAAGGCCGACCAGGGCAGCGGCCCGTGGGACTCCGACTGGGCGAACAAGTCGCTCTACCCCGGCATCGACGCGTGGCCCGGCAACGAGCGCTGGTTCAACAACCGCTGCTCGCCGATGTCAAGCGAGTTCACGATCCACCAGAACCTCGGCCCCGCCGCCGCGATCTTCGGCTTCCTCTGCGCGGAGCGGCGGTGAGGGCTGGGACTTGGGACTTAGGGATTGGGGTTGGGGCCATTCCCCGAACCGAACGCCGCCCAGACCGGACTACTGTGGGGAGCAGCGACCGATGGGAGAAGCCGGGCTGGGTGATGCGGAACTCGTGCAGCGCGTGATGGCCGGAGACGGCGGCGCGTTCGGCACGCTCGTCGCGCGGTATGGCGATGGGCTGGCCGCCGTGGCCTACGTCCATACGCGCGACGCCGAGGAGAGCCGCGACATCGCCCAGCAAGCCCTCTTCACCGCCTACCAGCGCCTCGACAGCCTGCGCGAGCCCGACGCCTTCGGCCCGTGGCTGCGGGGCATCGCGGCGAACCTGGCGCGCCGGACCGTCGAGCGCCGGGCCACCCGCGAGCGCCTCATCGACCGCATGCCCGGCGCGGGTGCGGCGGAGGACCCGAGGCACGCGGCGGAACGTTCCGAGCGCCGGCGGCGGGTGTGGCAGGCGCTGGACGGGCTGGACGAGGCGCACCGGGAGGTGGTCGCGCTCCACTACCTGCAGGGGGAGGGCGTCGCGCGGGTGGCCGAGCTGCTGGGCAGGCCGCCGGGCAGCGTTAAGCGGATGCTGGCCGAGGCGCGCGCGGCCCTCAAGAAGGGGCTGATCGAAATGGCACGAGAGGAGTTCGACGACTACCGCTTGACCGACGAGCAGCGCCGGCGGCTGGAGGCGACTCCGGCATTCCCGCGCGAGGCGCCGTCCATCCGCGTGGAGCCGACGGAGGAGCCCGCGCCCTCGGTGCGCATCCTGGCGCCGTGCGGCAACTTCGCGGCGCTCCAGGCCGGGGCCGAGGCGCGCTACGCGGACTACGACTACCCGGACGGACGGCTGAAGTCGGTGACGCACGTGCGCGTCGAGGAGGCGCCTGGGCTGCCGGGAGCGCTGCGGTACGACGACCTGTCGTTCGACGGCGATGGGCGGCCGGAGTGGATCTGGCGGCCATGCTACCGCGTCGATGGCGACGAGGCGCTCTTCTGCGCGAAGGAGTACGGGACGCCGAGCGAACTCGGCCCGCTCCGGCTGCCCGGCGAGCCCGGCTGGGATGAGCAGGCACCCGAGCCGGAGTGCTTGCTGCTGACTCCGGGCCGGGTGCGCGAACCCGACGGCGAGCGCAACGGCGCCTCGGTCGACGCGGTGCTCTGGCGGGTGCGTATCGGCCGGCGGAGCCACCTGGCGCTGCGTCGCGTCTGCGGCGGCGGCAGGGAGGCCATGCCCTGGAGCGAGCAGTCCGAGACGACCGAGGCGACCGAGGAGTTCATCGTCCGGGACGGCCGCCTCCTGCTCTGGCGGCGCTACAACGGCACGCGCTGGTCGGAGCGCAACCCCTCGCGCGCCGGCAAGACCAATGGCACCTACGAGCGCCTCGCCGAAGCCGGCACGCCGCTCCTGGAGGCGTTCGGCTGCCGCTACCACCTCTGGTACGTGC
>CAZFLM010000034.1:0-63776 GCA_964519955.1 uncultured Chthonomonadaceae bacterium
GTCTTCGTGAACCGCCCGGTGCGGACCCGCATGCCGGGTGGTGTGGGAGGCGGGGGCGGTGACGACTCCGCCTACCCGATTTGGCTGGGGTCAAGCGGCGTCGCTACTCGCCGTCCTCCTCGCCCTCGGGCTCCAGCGCGAACTCCTCCTCGGGCTCCTCGGCCTCGGCCTCGTCGCCCTCGACTTCGGGTACGACCGGGCCCGCGTCCTCTATGCCCGACTTGCCGGTGGTCTCGGCATCCTCGACGCGGGCGAGGCGCTCGATCGTCGCGACGTGGTCGCCGGTCTCCAGGTTGATCAGCTTGACGCCCTGGGTGCTGCGGCCGGCCTCGCGGATGCCCTCGACCTCCATCTTGATGGTGATGCCGTTGACCGTGATGATCATCAGGCGATCATCCGGCTCGACCACGACGGCATCGACGATCGGGCCGGTCTTCTCGGTGATATCCATCGTGATGAGGCCGCGGCCGCCGCGCGACTGGATGCGGTAGTTCTTGAGCGGGGTGCGCTTGCCGATGCCGCGCTCGCCGACAACCAGGAGCTGGCTCGTGGGCCGAACGATGTCCATCGCCACGACCTGGTCGGCGACGACGCCGTCCACGCGCATCTCGATGCCGCGCACTCCGCCGGCAGGGCGTCCGCGCGAGGGCACCTTCGACTCGGGGAAGCGGATCGACTTGCCGCCGCGGGTGATGAGCATCACCTCCGTACGCCCGTTGGTCAGCTTGACCCACTTCAGCTCGTCGTCACCTTCGAGGTCGAAGCAGATGAGGCCGTTGGCGCGCAGGTTGGCGAACTCGCGAATGTCGACGCGCTTCACCTCGCCGTGCATCGTGGCCATCAGCAGGTAGCCCTTGGCACGCTGCAGGTCCTTGACCGGCACCGTCGCGGTCACCACGTCGCCCGGCTCGATGTTGATGAGGTTGACGATGGCGGTGCCCATGGCGGTGCGGCTGACCTGCGGCACCTCGTAGGCCTTCAGGCGGTAGACGCGGCCCCGGTTGGTGAAGAAGAGCAGGTAGTCGTGCGTGTTGGCCACGAAGAGGTGCTCGATGGTGTCGTCCTCTTTCGTGTTGGCACCGATGATGCCCCGGCCGCCCCGGCGCTGCGTGCGGAACGTGTCGATGGGCACGCGCTTCACGTAGCCGTCGCGGGTGATGGTGACGAGGGTGTCCTCCTCGGGGATGAGGTCCTCTTCGCCGATCTCCTCGGCCTCGGTCGGGATGATGCGCGTCTTGCGGTCGTCGCCGAACTTGTCCCGCATCGTCTTCAGCTCGCCCTTGATGATGGCGTCGACGCGGGCCGGATGGATCAGGATGTCCTCGTAGCCGCCGATCTCGCGCAGTCGGACGCGGTACTCGTCCTCGATGCGGTTGCGGTTCAGGCGGGTGAGCTGGCGAAGCTCCATGGAGAGGATGGCTTCGGCCTGGATCTGCGTGAAGCCGAAGCGCGCCATCATCTCCATGCGGGCGATCGAGTCGTTGTCCGACGAGCGGATGATGCGGATGACCTCGTCCAGGAAGTCGAGGGCGATCTGCAGGCCCTCGAGGATGTGCGCCCTGGCGCGGGCCCGGCCCAACTCGTAGCGCGTGCGGCGGGTCACGATCACGCGGCGGTGGTTCAGGTAGTGCGTGATGATCTGCGGCAGCGCGAGCAGGCGCGGCTGGGCGTCCACCAGGGCGAGCATGATGACGCCGTAGGTGACGCGGAGCTGCGTGTGCTTGAGCAGGAAGTTGAGCACCTTGCGCGGCTGAGCGTCTCGCCGCAGCGTGATGACGACGCGCATGCCGTGGCGGTCGGTGTAGTCCTGGATATCGGTGATACCGTCGACGCGTTTGGTCTTCACCAGCTCGGCGATGTCCTGCTGGAGCTTGGTCTTGTTGACCTGGTAGGGCAGCTCGGTGACGACGATGGCGTTGCGGTTGTTGTCGATCGGCTCGATCTGCACGTTGGCCTGGACGATGACGCGGCCGCGGCCGGTGGTGTAGGCCTCGCGGATGCCGTTGGTGCCCAGGATGATGCCGGAGGTCGGGAAGTCCGGGCCCTGGATGAACTTCATCAGGTCCGGCACCTGCGCGTCCGGGAAGTCGAGCATGTGCATGCACGCGTCGCACACCTCGCGCAGGTTGTGCGGCGGCACCTTGGTGGTCATACCGACCGCGATGCCCTCGCCGCCGTTGCAGAGGAAGTTCGGGAAGCGGGCGGGCAGGACCGTTGGTTCGTTGAGCCGCTGGTCGTAGTTCGGCATCCAGTCGACGGTGTCGCGGTCGAGGTCCGCCAGCATCTCCATGGCGAACTGCGACATGCGGACTTCGGTGTACCTCTGCGCGGCCGGGGGGTCGCCGTCGACGCTGCCGAAGTTGCCCTGCGGATCGATCAGCGTATAGCGCAGGCTGAAGTCCTGGGCCATGCGGACGAGGGTCGGGTAGATGACGATGTCGCCGTGCGGGTGGTAGTTGCCCGAGGTGTCGCCCGTGACCTTTGCGGACTTCATGCGCGCGCTGTTGGGGCCCAGGTTGATGTCGTGCATTGCCATGAGGATGCGGCGCTGCACGGGCTTGAGGCCGTCGCGGACATCGGGCAGGGCGCGCGCGATGAGCGTGGAAACCGCGTACCCCAGGTACGAGCGGCGCAGCTCCTCCTCAATGTCGACGGGGAGCAGATCGGCGCCTTCGGGCTGGATGTCTTCGGGACCAGGGGTGTCGGTATCGTTGGGCATGGGTCTCCTCGCGGGCTCACAGGGGCGTCAGAACACGTTCAGTTTACCCGATTCCTGTATAGGTTTGTCAACGTTGCACGGCTGGCAATTGGGAACGGGGACTCGAGTTTGGCGGGGAGGCGCAGGAGGGCGCGGCGCGGGCGGCGAAGTCTAGGTGGCGCAGGTGGCATGCGAACCACAGATTGGAGGATCGGCCGATGACGCGATGGACGCTGTGGGCCTTCGGGCTGGCTCTCTTGGGCTGCCTGGCCGTGCCGGTCTGGGGCCAAGGGGCACAGGCTGGGAAGGCGGCGAAGCTGCGCCAGGTGGACCAGGACCTGCTGGACGCGTGCGAACACCGCGATCCGGCCAAGGCCAGGAAGGCGATCGAGCAGGGGGCGAACGCGAGCGTGCGGGACCCGAAGGGGTTCACGCCGATCTGGCTGGCGGCGATGACGAGCCCCGAGATCGCCAAGCTGCTGCTGGAGCACAGGGCGGACCCAAACGTGGTTCCGGACGACGAGCCGCACCACGGGGATATGTCGCTGCCGAACCGGATGACGCCGCTGATGCTCTGCGCCTACGTGGGCAACCTGGAATCCGCCAAGCTGCTGCTGGAGCACGGCGCGAAGACGGAGATGCGCGACGAGCGCGGCATGACAGCGCTCATGTGGGCCGCGCTCTCAGGGGGAGGTTTCGGGGCTCAGTTGCGGGGCGGCGGGGCCGGCGATCCGGGGTCCGAGGCGTTCACGAAGCTGCTGCTCAGCCACAAGGCGGACCCGAATGCGGCCGACAGCGAGGGGCAGACGGCGCTCATGGCGGCCGCAGTTTTCGGCCGCAAGGCGATCGTGCTCACGCTGCTGGACGCAGGGGCGCAGGTCGACGCCCGGAACAAGCGCGGCAGAACGGCACTCGGGATGGCCATCGAGGGGACGCACATGGGCCGGCAGGCGGAGAAGGACCTGCTGGCTGTGGTGAAGGCGCTGCTGGACCACGGCGCCAGCACCGCCAGGCACGGCGAGAGCGACCCGATGCTCGACGCGAAGATCAGCGGCGTCCTGGGCCTGGAGGAGCTGCTGCGCACAGGCAAGGTGCCCGCGGAGCCGGGACGCGTTCTGCCCGCGCCGACGCGCGACCTGGTCGCCTCGGCGAAGCGCATCGCGAAGCTGCCGGCCGAGTACAGGGTCATCGCCTGGCTCGGCACGAGCGAGGTTGTGTGCGCGCGCCCCTCGTCCTCAACGATGAGCAGCAAGCAGTGGGCTGTCTGGAACGTGAACTCCCACCAGGAACGCGTGGTAACCAACCGGCAGCTACCCAACGCGTACTCGTTCTCCGAGGAGGTGGCCTCGCCGGACGGCCGCTACATCCTGAACGAGGTGTCGGACGAGAAGCAGCACGCCTGGGTCATCGTGCCGACGGTGTCCGGCAAGCCTGTTACGCGCATGGGGCCAAAGGAGGGAGCTGCGGTAGGGGCGAGGCACGGTGGCGGAACGCCTTGCTGCGCGTGGCTTCGCACGAGCGCGGAGTGGGCCGCGCTCGGGTGGGCCGTGGGAGACCGGGACATCCACGTCCTGGTCTACGGCGTCGGTCAGGACACCATGGTCAGGTCGGTGCGCGCGACACCGCCGAGGGGCGATGGCAAGCGCGATTGGTTCATGCGGGACAAGGTCGTCGGGGTAACAGCGTCGGGCATGCTCCTCTGCACGGAGTTCCTGGGCAGTCACTCGTTGGATCAGGTGGAGATGCTGGCCATCCCGCTCGATGCGGGGAAGACGCAGTCGCGACTGCTCTCTGTGAGGCTGCCCGTGCGAAGCGAGGTGCGCCGGCTGGTCCTCTCCTCAAAGGGCGACCGGATCCTCTGGGTGCTGCAGACGCTGGAGGATATCGAGCAGTGGGTGAGCCGCGAAGACGGTTCTGCGATGAAGCCCGTGGCACGCCATCGGCTGAACCCAGAGGGCGTCACGGTCGACGGGTATGGGGCGCTCTGGCTGCCCGACGGCAAGCACGTGAGCTTCACGGCCAACGAGCTGCGCGGGCGCAATCTGTCGACCTACCTCTACACCATCGCGGTCGAGCCATAGGCCAGGACGAGCCGGCTAGCCGCACAGAGCCTTGCCGATCTGTCGCCGGTCGGCGCCGAGCGAGATTGCCGCCTTGATCATCCAGTCCAGCGACACGGTCTGGTCGCTTCGCTCTGCCTTGGAGACATTCGCCTGGTCGGATCCGAGCACCTCGGCCGCGGCGCGCTGGCTGAGGGAACGGGTGCGGCGCAGATCGCGTAGCAGGGCCGCCAGCGCAAGCCGGGTCTCGATGAACTCGGCCTCCTCAAGCGTCAGACCGAGCAGTTCGGTCACGCTGGTCTCGCGGAACCCCTCGGCGTCAAGCCGCTCCCTCGTTAGCTGGTCCATGGGTGTCCCCTTCTTTGGCCCGCAGATACCGCTGCAAGCGTGACCGACACGCGTCAAGCACCGGCCCGGGCGTCCTGCGGGTCTCTTTCTTCCAGAGCCCCAGCACCACGATGGCTGTCGAGTCGATGTAGTACATGATGCGCCAGTCGCAGTTGGTCTCCCGGTCGGCGATCCGTAGCTCGTGGCAGCCCGGGCTGACCTCGGACATGGGGCGCGACAAGGGCATGGACAGGCTGACGCCCTGCTGAACCTGGCGCAGGCAGTACCCGCACAGGGTGCGTGCGCGGCTGGACATGGGCGGCGTTCGTATGGTTCCGTGCAGCACGTACAGCGGCTTGTCCATGCCATCACCTAGTATATGGTAGATTCACCATCGCGTCAAGCGGGCCGGCGCCGGCGGGGCTATCCCTGGTCGTCGCTCTCGGCCGGGCGCAGCAGCAGCTCCGGATCGGTGGGGGAGGAGGGGGCCGCGCGGAGGAGCGTGGAGGCGGCGTCGGGCTCGGCTGGCCGCAGGAGGGTGGCTGCCAGGCGCTCGCTCTCGCGGCGGGCCTGGAGGAGGGCGAGCAGCGCGGCTGCGCGCTGGCGGACGGCGTCGGCTCGACCGAACTCGGCGCGGCGCCGAACCGCCGAGAGGCAGGAGCCATCGCCTGCCTTCTCGACGGCATCCAGGGCCAAGAGGACGAGTGCTGTGTCCGGGTGACGAAGCAGCTTCCGGAGCGCCGGCGACAGGTCGGCCGCGTGCTCAGGGTAGGCGGATGGCGGGATGCCGGGCAGCAGGCTGCGGAGCGCCTCGACCGAAGCGGCTCGGGCACCACGCTGACGCCCAAGGGCCGCTCGGACCAGCGGCGGGATGCAGTCCAGCGTGCCAATGCGGCCGAGCGCAGTCGCTGCAGCCTTGCGGACGCGGAGGTCGCCCGCGACGGAGGCGACGACGAACGCGGGCGAGAGTGCGAGACCGAGGAGCACGGCGAACCCACCCCAGATTGCGCACCCGAGCAGGAGCGGCTCCACGGGGTTGCTCACGGATCGGGTCTGGTAGATGGTCAGCGTCTGGTATGCGGCGAGCGGCGCCGCTGGCAGAATGCTGGCTCGGATGGAGCGAGCGATGCCACGGCAGACGCCGCTCCGCTCAAGCGGCCCCCGCGGGCCGCCGACCTTCTCGTCGATGACGTCCGCCAGCACCTCCACCGCGCGCCGGCCTTCGTCGCCCTCCAGTCCCATCCGCCCCACGAGCCAGCACGCGATCCAGCGGTCCTGCCATGGCGCCATGGTCTGCCCCGGGATCCGCTCGAGCAAGGGCCCTGCCCACTCCCGGGGTGGCCGGTTCAGCGCCCCATCTCCGGACGCCTCCCAAAGCTGCTCGACCATCGGCGTGCGCCGCCGACGCCTCAGGATGCTGACCAGGGCTTGGCGCTCTCGGCCGCTGCACGCACTCTCGGGCAGGAAGAGCAGCGGATCGGTGGCGGGCGCCGGCATGGTCAGGCTTCCTCGCCGTCCGCAGGCCGCAGCAGCAGCTCCGGGTCGGTGGGGGAGGAGGGCGCGGCGCGGAGGAGCGTGGAGGCGGCGTCGGGTTCGGCGGGGCGGAGGAGCGTGGCGGCCTGGCGCTCCTGGTCGCGGCGGGCGCGGAGGAGGGGGAGCAGTTCGGCGGCACGCTGGCGGATTGGTTCGGCGCGACCGGCCGTGGCGCAGCGCTCGACCGGGGCGAGGCAGGAGCCGTCGCCGGCCTTGTCGATCGCGTCCAGAGTCAGGAGTACGAGGAGATCGTCGTCGTGCTGCAGGAGCCTGGCGAGTGCCGGCGACAGATCCGCGGCATGCTCGGGATAGGCGTCGGCCGGAACCTTGGGCAGGAGGCGGTGGAGGGCTTCGGCCGAGGCGACGCGGGTCGGGCGGTGCGGGCCGAGGGCGCCATGGGCGAGTGCTGGGATGCAGTCGACGGTGCCGATGCGGCCGAGCGCGACGGCGGCGGCTTCGCGGACGCGCAGGTCGGCGGCAACCGAGAGTGTGATGACCAAGGGCGAGAGGGCGAGGCCGGCCGGAATGGAGCAGAACACCACTAGCGCCCAGGCCGCCAAGGCAACCTCGTCGTCGCCTCGCGCCCATGTCACGAGCGGAATGCATGCCATTGCAGTTAGGACCAGCCCGTAGATCAGCGAGCGCTGGAGTCCCCTGGTCAATCGACTGCGGCTCATCGGCGCATTCGGGCGCACAGCCTCCGTCACCACGTCCGACAGCGCGGCCACAGCGGCGCTCCGCTCCTGCTCGGAGAGCGGCAGGGCGCCCAGGAGCGTACACGCGAGCCATCGGTCCGGCCAGTGCGCCATGGATGCTCCGGAGACCTTTGGGAGCAGTTCCGCCGGCGGCACGGCGACCAGACGGTCCGCGTCAAGCCGGCGGATGCGGCGGACAAGGGGCGTGCGCCATCGACGGTTCAGAACGCGGCGGAGGGTCGCCAGTTCGCGGTCGGTGACACCCGGCAGGTCGATCGGGGCATCGTGTCTGCGAGCCGCCATTATCGGGCCTCCTCGCTCTCCATGGGGCGCAGCAGCAGCTCCGGATCGGTGGGGGAGGAGGGGGCGGCGCGGAGGAGCGTGGAGGCGGCATCGGGCTCCGCGGGGCGGAGGAGGCGTGCGGCCTGGCGCTCCTGTGCGCGGCGCTCACGGAGGAGGGGGAGCAGGTCGGCGGCGCGCTTGCGGATGGCCTCGGTGCGGCCCTGCTCGGCGCAGAGGCCCACCTGCGTCAGGCAGGAGCCGCCGCCGGCCTTCTCGATGGCGTTCAGCGCGTCCATCACCAGGGCGTTGTCGAGGTGGCAGATGAGTTCGGCCAGCGCGCGGCTGAGGTCCTCTGAGCGTTCGGCGGCGGGCACGGGTGGCATCTCGAACAGGATGTGGTGCAGCGCCTCGATGCAGACGGCGCGCGTGCCGGCGTGCGGTCCGAGAGCGCCGTACGCGAGTGCGGGGATGCAGTCGATCGTGCCGATGCGGGCGAGGGAGCGGGCAGCCACCTCGCGCACGCGCGTGTCTTCTGCCGCAGAGACGGCGAGGACGACGGGCGATGCGAGGATTGTGGTGACCACAGCGCAGAAGCCTGCCATGAACGTGGCGCCGGTCATCGCCTCGACCAGGACGTGAGTCCCTGCCGAACGCGACGTGACGTTCGCCAAGACCATCGCGGCAATCCAGAGGCACATAGCCACCATGATGCCGAGCCTGAGGGCTCGGGACACCCCGCGCAGGAAGATGGCGCCCGCGATGGGCTCGCGCCGGGCGGCGCGCTCGGCCACGACCCTGTCCAGCGCGGCGACCGCCGCGGGAAGCTGCTCGTCGGGCAAGGCGACGCGGCCCAGCGCCCAGCAGGCCAGCCAGCGGTGCTCCCAGCGAGCGCCGGGGCCCGCAGCCGTCCAGGACGCAAGCCTCCCGGCCCAGTCGCCCGGCTCGATGGTGGGCGCCGCGTCAGACAGCAACTCGCGAGCCAGACGGGTCAGCGGGGTGCTGCGGCGACGGCGCAGGAGTCTGCGCAGCGTCTCGCGCTCGGCCGGCGAGAGGTCGGGGCGATCGACCAGGTTGTCGACGGTAGGCTCGGCCACGGCAGCACCTCGCACACGGCCGAACGGTGACAGCGATGGTCTCAGTTTCGCGCCGTGCGTGCAAAACCCTTCCACCTGTCCGTAGCCGAGTCATTGTAGAGACGCGCGTCTATATAATGCCGGTCTCCTGCACCTTGGCCAGGCTGGTTCGCGTGCGCGGCGGGCCTCGTCAACCGATTCCGCGCGCCCTCGTCAACCCTCGCGTCAATGCTCTCCTGATACGATGGGGCAGCGCCGCGGACCGGCCCGTCGCGGTGGTCCATACCGAGGAGGCAACTGACATGTGGCGGATCTGCGCAGTTGTGGTGATCATGGCCCTGGCGATGCCGGGGGCAGCCCAGACCAAGTACGAGGCCGACAAGCTGAGCGTCGTGAAACGGAGTTCCGGGGTTGTCTCGCGGCCCAACCTGGCCGAGGACGGCTACGCCGAGCCGAACACGTTCACCGGCAACCGCTCGCTGCAGTGGCATGACGCGGAAGGGCCTGGCGCCGTGCTGGAGCTGAACATCGACGTGGCCAAGGCCGGGCGGTACGCAGTCGCGCTGCGGGTTGCGCGCTACCGCACCTATGCGACCCATCAGGTGATCGTGAACGGCAAGGCTGTGGGCGACCCGATCGACATGTTCGGGAACCCGGGGCATGACATCGTGACGGCGTTCACGGCGGAGGTCGGCGAGGCCTCGTTCCAGGCGGGATCGAACCGGATCGGACTCAAGGTGGTGGGCACGAACGATGAGACCATCATGGCGAACCACGGCGCCGGCATCGACTGGATTGAGCTCACGTACGCGGGAGCGCCTGGCGGGGGCACGGGCGGCGGCGCGGTCACCGGCGACGACGAGCCCGGTACCGGCGGCAGCGGAGGCACTGTCGGGGGCTCTGGGGGAGGCGGAGGAGGCATGCCGGGGGGACCTCGCCTGGAGGCGGACAAGCTGCGGGTGCTGAAGCGGTCCTCCGGCGTCGTGTCGCGCCCGAACCTGGCAGAGGATGGCTACGCCGAGGAGGGCACGTTTACCGGCAGCCGCTCGCTCCAGTGGCACGACGCGGAGGGGCCGGGGGCGGTGCTGGAGTTGGGCGTCGACGTCCCGAAGGCCGGCCTGTACAGCATCACCGTGCGGGCTGCCCGCTACCGGACGTACGCGACGCACCAGATCACCGTGAATGGGAAGCCGGTTGGCAAGCCGATCGACATGTTCGGCAGTCCGGGGCATGACATCGTGACCGCGTTCACGGTGAGCGTCGGGACAGCCAGGATGGTGGCGGGCGGCAACCGGCTGGGCCTCAAGGTCGTGGGCACCAACTCGCGCACGATCATGGCCAACTACGGCGCCGGGGTGGACTGGATCGAGCTGAAGCGCATCGCCAGCAAGTGACGGCGCCGCGGGTGACGCACGGCGCTCCGATGCCGACGGTGTGCGCGCCCGCATCGCGACCTGGAGGTCAGCAATGTTCCGACGGGCTCAAGCTGTCCTGCTGCTCCTTGTGTTCCTGAGCGCCGCCGCCATGCCCGCAGCCGCGGTGCATCCGGCAGCGCCGCGCTTCCCGGTGTACCCGAACGCCACCCGAACGACGGTGGTGGCCAACGGCGACGTCGCGGTCGGCATGTTCGAGGCGGCGGCCGCGCCTGGGCCGATCCGCCAGTGGTACCTGGCCGCTCTGCCCAAGGCCGGCTGGCAGACCAGGAACCCCGACCGCGAGAGCAAGTCGGACGGGATGTGGCGCATCGAGGCCACGCATGCCGGCGCGGGCTGGAGCGCCTCCGTCATGTGCACCAACCTCGGGGGCGGGGCCAAGACGCGCCTGAACATCCGGGTGCAAGGCGACGGCGTCACGGCGGCTGTCTTCGGGGCGGGCGCGACCGAGGACGCAGAGCAGTTCCGCAAGGAGGCCGAGAAGGAGGAGAAGGTCCGGCGGGAGGAGCAGGGGCTGCCGCCCTCGCCGGCCGGCCCGTCGGAGCTTGCGGCCGCGTTCACGGCGTACAACGCAGCGTACGAGCAGCTCATTCAGGCGCTCGAGCGGTTCGTGGCCCAGCCAACGGTTCGGAACATCGACGCGGCCGTGGCGAGGGCCAAGGTCTACACCCAGCGCAGCGCCGCGCTGCAGGCGCTTGCCGCCGACGCGACGGCCAACCAGCAGGGCTCGATCTGCGCGGTTGGGATGATCACCAGCGTCACGCTCGACGTCGAGCTGGGTCTCTGTGTCTGGACGATGGAGCAGGCGAAGGCCCAGCCCTCCACCATGCGCAAAGCCGCGAGGCTGGTGGAGGAGCTGCTGGAGAAGGTCCGCAAGACGCTGGTGGCGGCGAAGGCGGCGGCCAAGTCTTCCGACGAGGTCGAGCGGATCGATCGCGCGATGGAGGAGAACAGGCCCCACGAGGGGCTGCCGGTGCCCAAGGCCAAGCTCGCGGAGCTGGGTCTGCCGGCGTACCGTCCCAGAACAACCCTGACCGTGACGCGCTTCTGGACCCCGCGCAGCGAGTTCTGGTCGGCAGCGCTCACGGAGACGTGGAAGGCGCTCCGCTGCTGGAACATGGGATGTCCGGCGGGCTGTGGAGGCGACCCCTTCGTCTGCAAGGCGTTCGGCGAGGTCCACGATCCGCCGCGGTGCCTGGGTATCGAGCGGACCCCCGAGGCCGAGAAGGTGGCGCTCAGCGACCCGATGCAGGTCTACGGGTTGGCCGCTCTCAACATCGAGGTGGGGGACCCGGACCAGCTCAAGCAGGGCGGCCAGATCGACGTCTCAGTGAACGGCCACCCGCTCTACACGGTGCCGCTCCCGGGCTCGCCCAAGCTCTGGGGGAACCCGAACCCGTGGGAGTACGCCGAGCACGCCGCCCAGATGCGCGTCGCGCCGGCTGAGGTCACGACCGCGATCGTCGACAAGATGAGGCGCGGGATCGACTACGTGTACGGGAGCGAGGTCGGCGAGTACTTCCAGTCCGTGTCGCGGTTCCCCATCGGGGCGATCACCGAGGCCGGTGGGGGAGAGCTGAACGGGTACATCCACTTCCTCCACGTGGGCGCGCAGGCAGCCGCTCCGGGCGATGACGCACTGGTCCTGGCGCCGGCGGCGGGCGTCGACTGGATCTCCCTCGTCAAGAAGCTGACCAACATCGCGCGGGCGAACCACCCAGCTCTCGAAAGGAAGAGCGTGATCCGGTTCCAGGCGACCGTTGGCGGCGTAGCGAGCCCGCCGGTGGAGGTCGAGGTGCCGGGGCCGTTCCAGAAGCTCGCGAGGCAGGCGGGTGAGTGGGACGGATGGCCGGGCGATGACGAGGCCAACTGGAAGTTCGGCGCGGAGTTGGGACCGGAGCCTCAGCCTGACTCGCCTGCGAAGCTGGACGTGCACGGCGACCAGGCGCACAAGCTCCTCGAGGACACTCGCCGGTTCGTGGCGATGTGCATGGCCGCGATCTTCAAGCCGTGGCTGCAGATGGCGATGGACTGGGGCGCCGACGCGTATCTCGACAAGGCAGCCGGCGAGAACAACCTGGCCAAAACGCAGCAGCGACTTGCCGCCGTGTTCCAGAACAGCCAGGGAGGGCTGATGATAACGGGGTCGTTCGGCCGGGTCAAGAAGTGGATCACGGGTACAGGCGCTCAGTTGTTCGCGAAGAACCTGCTCGACCAGACTCTGCGGGACACGTTCAAGCAGTTGTCGGGCGCATCGATCGACATCGCGGTAGGCCAGCGCTACTTCACGGATGCGAAGGAGTTGGCGGACAAGGTGGCCGTGCATGGCGATCCGACGTACCGGTGCCTGAAGGTCGACGCGCAGTACAAGATCACCAACCTGCGGGCCGAGATGTGGGAGTACGCGCTGCTGGCGCAGACTCACATGGAGGGCGAGGACGCGGTCACGGGCGCGGTAGACAAAGGTGTGTGGGCGGTCAAGACGTGGGTGCCTGCGTCGACCGTGTTGGCGGACATGGGGCTCCTGACCTACAAGTCGGTGATACGAGGCCTGTTCGGCGCCACGCACCTGCACTACATCGCCCGGATCGTGCAGGACTACTACAAGATCAAGGAGATCGTGGAGGACCCCTCCAACTGGCGCCAGGCGAGCGGGTAGCGGGAGGGCGCGGTCGCACTCCACATAACGTGCATTATCGGACGTTGTAGACAGCGCAAGAAGGGGCCCTGGCATGGGCCCCTTCTCTTCATCCAGCGCCGGCCGGATGGCCCTTATAGCGCCCAGACCTCGCCAAGCTCGACCGACACGTCAGTGTCCGCGTTCACCGAGGCGTTCATCCATCCGCCCAGGTCGCCGGCCCATGCGGAGATCCAGTACTCGCCGGTCACCACGGTCAGGCTGAACTTGCCATCGTCGCCGGTGGTCGCCGTGTAGCTGAGGTCCGGACGCGGCAGCGGACAATCGACGCCCACGTACGGATCGTCGAGCCGTCCGATGGTCACTTCGGCGCCGGCGACCGGCTTGAGCGCGCCGCCCGAGTCCTTGGTGACCACGGTGCCGGACAGCGTCACCTTCTCCCCGGTCCACGCGACGAGCGCCAGGTCCTGCGTGGTGGTCTGGTCGGCCGTCACTTCGACCGTCTGGACGAGCAACTGGTATCCGTTAGCCTGGGCAAATATCTCGACGCCGCCCGCCGGCACGCGCAGGTTGTAGTGGCCTTCCGCATCGGTGGTGGTGGTGACGTCGACGTCTCCCGGCGGGATGTAGATCGGAGCCGGTTCGCATCGGCCGCCCGACGACCTGGCGGACCGCCGCTCGGCATAGGCATAGGCCATGCGGAGGCCCACGACCGCCCCGGCGATGGGCGTTCCGGTCACACTGTCGCGGACGATGCCCTCGACGGTGCCGATCTGCACCTTGTTCTGCTCCAGCACGAAGTCCCGCTTGAGCGTCTGTCCGGCGGTGATGGCGACCTCGGCGCTCGCTTCGCTGAAGCCCGGCCGGCTCGCGTAGGCCACGTACGATCCCGCCTCGATGCCGTCGATCGTGTAGGCGCCCGTGTCGTCCGTGTAGGCGTAGTACTCGCCCTCGCAGCGCCCGCCCTTGCGCGCGCCGCCGGGCACGGACCGGTTGGACACCGTATCGCCCGCCGGGAACACCTGGACGAGGACGCCCGCGAGCGGCTCGCTGCCGGTGTCGGTCGTCACGGTGACCACCCCGGACATGGCGCCGGCGCCGCCGGTCGATCCGGGCGTGAGTTGCACGTCGCCGGGGGTGGTTGTGCCAGCGGAGACGTCGACCGAGACCGAGGCGGCTACGTAGCCCTTCTTCTCGACGGTGACGACGTAGGAGCCCGCCGGCAAGCCGGAGACGGTGTAGCTACCGAGCCTGTCCGTTGTGGCCATGCGGACCGGGAGCGGCTGCATCGTGTCGGTGGTGGTTTCGACGAGGTTCGTGACAGTGACCTCGGCGTTGGCGATCGGATTGCCGTTCGACGCCGACGTGACAAGGCCGCTGATCTGACCGGCCTCGGTGAGGACGAGGTCGCCGACGCTGGTCTCCGCCCCCTGCTCCACGCGCACCACGGCGGCGACGGCATAGCCCCCCGAGCGCGCGACGAGGGTATGCAGGCCGGTGGGAACCTTCTCGATGACGAAGCGGCCGTCGGCGGTGGCCCTGGCGCTGAGGCGAGTGCCCTCGAGGCTGACGGTGATGGCGGAGGTGGCGCGGCTAGAGGCGCCGTCGCCCAGGAAGACGTTTCCACTCACACGGCCCACGGAGCGGGACGAACTGCTCCCCCCTCCTCCGCATCCGGCGAGCGCGAACAGGACCGATAGTGCGAGCAATAGCCCAAGAACCCATGCTAGGCGATGCATACTTACCTCCCCTCCCCCGCGCGCGTCATGGCAGACACGCGAGGCTGGAAAGACAACAGCGGCCGCCCGAAGGCAGCCGCTGTGCGTGCTACATAGCCCGACCCCTCGCTCTAGTTCGCCGCAGTCGGCAGATCGGCCAACTGCTGACGGACTTCGCGCATTCGGTCGTACACCTCATTCAGCACATCCGCCACGGGCCGCAGGGAGTCGTGCCCCTTGCGATGCGGGTGGTGACGCGTGTAGAACAGGTACGACACGACGGCGATGCCGGCCGCCGCCGCCACCGCGCCGATGAGGAGGGCCGTTCCACGGTTGCCCTGGTCCACGTTCAGGTCCTTTCGGCGTGTGTCCCGGGTGACAGGGAGCGCCTACAGCTTGAGGCGCTTCTCCCCGTCCGCACCGTCGTCCTCAAGCGACTTGAAGATGCGCTTCACGAACGCGGTCAGCTCCATCGGGTTGAACGGCTTGGTCAGGTAGCAGTCGACGCCCGACTGCCATCCGCGGAACACGTCCGCGTCCTGAGCCTTGGCCGTCAGCATGATGACGGGGATGTCGCGGGTCATCTGGTTCTTCTTGAGGTTCTGAAGAACCTCGAAGCCATCCATGTACGGCATCATCACGTCCAGCACGATGAGGTCGGGGTTCTCCGCCTCGACCTTCTCGAGGGCCTCTTTGCCGTCGAACGCCGTGACCACCTCGTACCCCTGGCGCTCCAGGTTCACCTGTACCAGGCGCACGATCGCTCGTTCGTCGTCAACCGCAAGGATCTTCTTCGCCATGCTATCCTCTATCTCCCTTGGCGCGCGCCGACGCGTGAAGAGGCATCGGACCTGAACGCCTAGTTGGGGCTAAAGCTCTGCTGAGATCCCGCGCAGGCAGCAGGACGGGTGCACCCACGCCTGCTCGGCGGCACGTCGCAGTATATCATACGGCCCTGGGTGTGTCAACCACGGGGCGCGAGCGGAGTGCGGCCAAGACGACGGCGGCCCGCTCGACCTCCCACAGTGTCAGCGTATCCTCGTGCAGCGTGAGGCCAAGGGCCTCGGCGAAGCCGGCGCAGAGGGCGTCGGCCAGGTCGTCTTCGTCCACGAACCGCAGCGGGTACTCCGCCTCGGCGATCGGTCCCAGGAACACGGCGGCCGGATCGACCTTCGGCGGCCGGTGCAGCAGGGACGACTGCTGGAGCAGCGACGTGCGGCCCCGGTGCTGGGCGCTGCCCACGAGCTTGCAGCCCTCGCTCGTGACGAGGTCCGCGCCGGTGCGCAGCGCGAAGCAGTCGCCCACGCCGGCCGACGGACGCTGCTCGCTGCCGGGCCTCACGTCGACGCCCAACTCCT
The DNA here is from genome assembly GCA_964519955.1 of uncultured Chthonomonadaceae bacterium. Classification (GTDB taxonomy): domain Bacteria; phylum Armatimonadota; class Chthonomonadetes; order Chthonomonadales; family CAJBBX01; genus CAZFLM01. The sequence continues at coordinate 15,816 of CAZFLM010000034.1, forward strand.
GAAGCGCCCCGGCGAACCCGGCCGACAGCGCGTGATAGGAGGCCGCCACGCTGCGGCCGCGTGCACCAAGCGTTTCGAATGGCGCCGCAACGCTGACGGTCTGGTCGGCGCCGTGCAGGATGCCGCGCCCGCCGGTGGGCCGCCTCACGACGGGGACGCCCAGTTCCTCGCAGGCGTCAAGCCGAACCGAGCGCTGCGCGCTTTGGTGGCAGCCGATGGTCACCGCGGCGCCGGCCCACCTGTAGAGGCGGAGAGTCGGCGGTGCGAGGCCTATCTCGACCGCGTCGTGGATGGCGACATCCACCGCCATGTTCCAGAAGGCCTCGCACTCGCCATGCATGATGGCGCGCCACCGGGCACGGCGCTGCGCAGGCGCTCCGGCTCCGCGCTCGGATGCGTCCGCATCGGGTGTCTGCCTCTGCGTGGCGCCGGGTGGCATTGCTAGGCGGGTCTCCACCTCACGTCGAGCTGCTTCACTGCAGCGGTTTCGTCAAGCCGCGACACGGGCGTCACGTGCGGCGCGGACTTCACGATCTCGGGATCCGTCTCCGCCTCGCGGGCGATGGCGAGCATCGCGTCGCAGAAGGCGTCGATGGTCTGCAGGCTCTCCGTCTCCGTGGGCTCGATCATGAGCGCCTCGGGCACGATCAGCGGGAAGTAGTTGGTCGGCGGGTGGTAGCCGTAGTCCATCAGGCGCTTGCTGACGTCCAGCGCGCGCACCCCACTCGCCGCCTTCTGGCGCGACGCGGAGACCACCACCTCGTGCATGCACGCGCGGTCCTGCGGGATGTCGTAGGCGCCGCGGAGGCGGGAGCGGACGTAGTTCGCGTTCAGCACGGCGGTCTCGGCCACCTCGCGCAGGCCCTCGGGGCCGAGGCTCATGATGTAGGTGTACGCTCGCACCGCGATGAGGAACGCGCCGTAGAACGTGTGGATCTGCCCGATGGAGAGCGGCCGCTCCGTGTCGAGGGCGTATGTTCCCGCGGCGTCCTTCGTGACGATCGGACGCGGCAGGAACGGCTCGAGCATCGGCTGGACCGCGATGGCCCCGCAGCCAGGCCCTCCGCCGCCGTGGGGCGTCGAGAAGGTCTTGTGCAGGTTGAAGTGCATGACGTCGAAGCCCATGTCGCCGGGCCGCGCGACGCCGAGCACCGCGTTCATGTTCGCCCCGTCGCAGTAGACCAGGCCGCCGGCCTTGTGCACCAGCTCGCAGATGCGTACGATGTCGCGCTCGAACAGGCCGAGCGTGTTGGGGTTCGTGAGCATGAATGCCGCGGTGCGGTCATCCAGCGCCTCGGCGAGGGCATCGACATCCGTGAGGCCCTCGGCCGTGGTGGGGATCGGGCGCACCTGGAATCCGCAGCGGGCGGCGCTGGCCGGGTTCGTGCCGTGGGCCGAGTCGGGGATCAGCACCAGGCGGCGGTTGTGGTCGCCGCGCGACTGGTGGTAGGCCTTGACCATCATCAGGCTGAGCAGCTCGCCGTGCGCGCCGGCAGCAGGCTGCACGGTGGCCGCGGCCATCCCGGCGATCTCGGCCAGCCAGGACTGCAGCTCGAAGAGGACGGCGAGCGCGCCCTGGGCCGTGTCGGCGGGCTGCAGCGGGTGCAGACTGGCGAAGCCCGGCATGCGCGCCGCCTTCTCATTGACCCGCGGGTTGTACTTCATGGTGCACGAGCCGAGCGGGTAGAAGCCCAGGTCGACCGCGTAGTTGCGGTGCGAGAGGCGCGTGAAGTGGCGCACGAGGTCCAGCTCGGCCAGCTCCGGCAGCGGCAGGTCGTCGCGCAGGGCGGCGGCGCCGAGCAGGTCGGCCGGATCGCGGCGCGGCACGTCGCAGTCACCGAGGCGGACGGCCTGGCGGCCCGGAGTGCTCTTCTCGAAGATCAGCGGTTCGCTCACAAGCACCTCCCAACTGCCGCGACGAGCCGGTCTATGTCGGCCTTGCTGCGCTTCTCCGTGACACAGAGCAGCATGTCGCTCGCCAGCTCGGGGTAATCGCGCGACAGGTCGTATCCGCCCACGATGCCCTCATCGGCAAGCAGGCGGGCGTTCACCTCGGCTACGGACTGCCCGTTGGGCAAGCGGACGGCGAACTCCTTGAAGAAGGGCGCTCCGAACGTGGCCGAGACGCCGGGCAGCGCCGTGAGGGCGTCCTTGGCGTAGTGGCTGCGCTGGAGGCAGAGGTCGGCTACCTGGCGCAGGCCCTGCTTGCCCATCGCGCAGAGGTAGATCGTCGCGGCGAGGGCCACGAGCGCCTCGTTCGTGCAGATGTTCGACGTGGCGCGCTCGCGGCGGATGTCCTGCTCGCGGGTGCGCAGCGTCATCGTGTAACCGCGGCGGCCCTGGCCGTCCTTGGTCGCGCCGACGATGCGGCCCGGGAAGCGGCGCTGGTACTCGAGCTTGCAGGCGAAGAAGCCGAGCAGCGGTCCGCCGAAGCCCATCGACGAGCCGAGCGCCTGCCCCTCCCCCACCACAATGTCCGCGCCGTACTCGCCCGGCGGCTTCAGCAGGCCGAGGGAGATGGGGTCGACCGCGACGACCGACTTCGCGCCGACCTGGGCGATGCGCGCGTGCAGAGCGGCGAGGTCCTCCAGGTTGCCGAAGAAGTTCGGGTGCTGGACGATGACGGCCGCGAGCGACTCGTCGACGCTCTTGGCGAGGGCGTCCGGCGAGAGCACGCCGCCCTCGTCCGGCAGCTCGACCACCTGGAAGCCAGCGGCGTCGAGGTAGGTGCGCAGGACGCGGCGGTAGGCCGGGCTCACGGTGCGCGCGACGCCGACTGCCTTGCGTCCGGTGATGTCGATGGCCATGAGCGCGCCTTCGGCGACGGCGGTGGCGCCGTCGTACATCGAGGCGTTGGCCAGGTCCATGCCGGTCAGCAGGCAGACGAGCGACTGGTACTCGTAGATGGCCTGGAGCATGCCCTGGCTCAGCTCGGGCTGGTAGGGCGTGTAGGCGGTGGCGAACTCCCCGCGGGACGCCAGCGCATCGACCACCGCCGGGACGAAGTGGTCGTAGCTGCCGGCACCGAGGAAGCTCACGTGCGAGTCGAGGTCGGCGTTGCGCGAGGCGAGGTCGCGCAGATGGCGGGTGAGTGCATTCTCATCCATCGCGGGGGGCACGGCGAGACCGCGCGTCAGGCGAATGCCCTCGGGGATGTCCTCGAACAGCTCTCCCACCGACCCGACACCGATCGTGCGGAGCATGTGCTCTCGATCGGCCTCAGTGTGGGGAACGTAGCTCAATGGTCCGACTCCTGGAGGAGCTGCTCGTATCCGGCGGCATCCATCAGCCCGTCGACGCCGCCCGCCAGCTTGACCTTGATGAGCCAACCCGCGCCATACGGGTCCTGGTTCACGGTCTCGGTGGTGTCGGCGATACCCGTGTTGGCCTCAACGACCTCGCCGGCGACCGGGCTGTAGAGGTCGGAGACGGCCTTGACGGACTCGACGGTGCCGAACATCTCGTCGACGGCCAGCACGCGGCCGGCCTCGGGCAGCTCGAGGTAGACGATGTCGCCCAGCTCGGACTGCGCGTGGTCGGTGATGCCGACGACGGCGGTGTCGCCCTCGACGCGGACCCACTCATGGGTCGCGGAGTACTTCAGCTCAGCGGGAATGCTCATCCCGGCGTTCTCCTTGGATGCGTGGTCAAAGATCAGGCGGCTACGGGAGCCGCGCGCTACTTGGCGAGCAGGTCCTTCTTCGGGACGATGGTGGCGGCGAAGCGCTTGTCGCGGATCGCCAGGTCGAGCATCGTGCCGGTCTTGTGGTGCGGGTCGTTCACGTAGGCCATGCCCAGGCCCCGGGAGAGCGTCGGCGAGAAGACGCCGCTCGTCACCGTGCCGACCTGCTCGTCGCCGGTCCACAGCGTGTACTCCGCGCGAGGCACGGCGCGATCGGCCAGCGTGAAGCCGACGAGCTTGCGGCCCGCGCCTCGCTCCTTGGTGGCCAGGATCGCGTCGCGGCCGATGAAGTCGCCCTTGGCGGCCTTGACGACCCACATGAGCCCCGCTTCGACGGGCGTGGTGGTGTCGTCGATCTCGTGTCCGTATAGAGGGTACCCGGCTTCGATGCGCAGCGCGTCACGGGCTCCGAGACCGCAGGGGGCGGCTCCGGCGGTGCGGAGGGCTCGCCAGACATCGGCCGCGCGGTCCGCGTCGACGATCAGCTCGAAGCCATCCTCGCCAGTGTAGCCCGTGCGGCAGATGGTCGCGTTGGCGCCGGCGACCTTGCCCTCGACGTAGGCGAAGCGCCCGATGCCGATGACATCCGCCTCGGCGAGGCCGTCGACTGCCAGCGGCGCGGCGGGGCCCTGGACGGCGATCATCGCGGTGGCCATCGTGCGGTCCTCGATGGTGACGCCGGCCGGCAGGTGCTCGCGCATCCAGGCCAGGTCCTTCTGGGCGTTGGCCGCGTTGATGACGACGAGGAAGCGCTCCTCGGCCTGGCGATAGACGATGATGTCGTCGACGATGCCGCCGTTCGGGTTCGTGAGGAGCGAGTAGTGGGCGCGGCTGGGGGCGAGGCCGCCGACGTCGTTGCTGGTGAGCTTGTCGAGGAAGGCGCACGCGCCGGCGCCGGAGACGATGACGCGGCCCATGTGGCTGATGTCGAACAGGCCGACCGCGGACCGCACGGCGCGCGACTCCTCGAGGATGCCGGCGTACTGCACGGGCATATCCCATCCGGCGAACGGAACGAGGCGGGCTTTCTCCTCGATGTGGACGGCGTGGAGCGGGGTTCGCAGCGCTGCGAGATCGGACATGGGTTCTTGCCTCCTCGATTGGCAACTTCAGATTCGCACCGGGAATCCCCGGTTCCTTCCGGCTCGTATAGTCCATTTGGCAGAGCGCCGAGAGCCGGCAGGTATTACGCGATACCGCGTCACATGATACCTGGGAGCCGTAAGGCGCCGGTCAGTAGGCCGCAAGCATGGCAATACCTTAGGAGGGACATGACAGATGCTGATTAGCGACAAGCTGAATGCGGCGATCAACGAGGAGATCGGTCGGGAGTTTGAGGCGTCGAACATCTACCTGAACATGGCTGCGTACTTCGACAAGCTGGCGTTGAAGAAGCTGGCGGCCAAGTTCCTGGCGCAGGCCGACGAGGAGCGCTCGCACGGGCTGAAGTTCGTGAAGTACGTGATGGACACCGGCGGGACCGTGGCCGTGCCGGCGGTTCCGGCGCCCAAGGTGGACTACAAGTCCGTCGAGGAGGCCATCGGTGTCGCGCTCGAGTGGGAGCTGAAGATCACGAAGTGCATCAACGAGCTGATGACGCTGGCGGTGGCCGAGAAGGACTACGCGGCGCAGGATTTCCTCCGCTGGTTCGTGACCGAGCAGGTTGAGGAAGTCTCGACGATGGAGACGCTGCTCCAGGTCGTGAAGGCGGCCGGCGAGCGGAACCTGATCATGGTGGAGGCGTACCTGATCCACGCCGCGTAGGGTCGCGCGACGATCGAATCCACAAGCGCCCCGGCTCGGATGATCTCCGAGGCCGGGGCGCTTGTCGTTGGCACGTCGGCGCAACTGCCTAGATCACGCCGATCCGCTTGGAGACCTTCTCGACGGCGACCAGCGCCTCGTCGAGGTCCTCTTTGGTGTGCGAGGCGTTTGGCATGGTGCGGATGCGGGCCTTGCCGCGGGCGACGGTCGGGAAGACCACCGCGAGGGCGAGGACCCCCTCCTCCATCAGGCCGCGCTGCAGCTCCAGCGCCTTGCCCTCGTCGCCGGTGATGATCGGGGTGATCGGGGTCTGGGTGACGCCGATGTCGAAGCCGCGCGCCTTGAGGCCGTCCTGCCAGTACTTGGCGTTCTCCCACAGCCTGTTGGTGAAGCTCGGATCCGTCTCCATCAACTCGATGGCAGCGATGACGGCCGCGGCGACCGCCGGCGGGTGCGCGGTGCTGAACAGGAACGGGCGAGCCCGCTGGGTGAGCCAGTCGCGCAGGCGGGCGCTGCCGGCGATGTAGCCGCCCATAACGCCGACGGCCTTGGAGAGCGTGCCGAGCTGGATGTCGAGGCGATCGTGGACGCCGTAGTGATACGCGGTGCCGCGGCCGCCGCCCAGGACGCCCGAGCCATGCGCGTCGTCGATCATCACGGCGGCGTCATAGCGCTCCGCCAGGGCGACGATGTCCGGCAAGGGCGCGATGTCGCCGTCCATGCTGAACACGCCGTCGGTGATGATAAGGCGCTTCTTCCACTGCATCGACTTCCTGAGGCACTCCTCGAGCGAGTCCATGTCCCGGTGCTTGAACACGGGGCGCTGCTCGGAGGGGAGGCCGGCGAGGCGGCAGCCATCGATGATGCTGGCGTGGTTCAGCTCGTCGGAGATGATCGCGTCTTCCTTGGTGGTTATCGTCGGGATGGTGCCGGCGTTCGCCGTGAAGCCGCTCTGGAAGACGATGGTCGCCTCGACATGCTTGAACGCGGCGAGTTTCGTCTCCAGCTCCTCGTGCAGCGACATGGTGCCGATGATCGTGCGGACCGCGCCGGCGCCGGCTCCCCACTGCTCGACCGCTTTGATCGCGGCTTCCTTCAGCTTCGGGTGGTTCGCGAGCCCGAGGTAGTTGTTCGACGAGAGGTTGATGACGCGCTTGCCGTCGGCGGTGATGCGCCCGCCCTGCGGGGTCTGGACCTCGATCAGGGGTTTGTACAGGTGCTGCGCCTTGAGCGCATCGAGCTGGTCGCCCAGCCAGTTCTGCAGTGTGCTATTCATGCATTCACTCCGTGTCCACGTAGTGCGTTACGATAGGGTGGTCATTGTGCCGGGCGAGGGCGCGGCGAGCAGCGCCCCAGCCTGGCCTGTTCAGGAGCCGCGCTGGACGGGCACGGAGGCCCATCCCACCACGACGCTCATGGATCATCCAGGCTACACCGCTCCGCCCAGCGTCACCGTTCGCGCGCCGAAGAGGCTCGCGCCTTCGGATGACCCGCTGAGGACAACCGGCGTCAGACCGGTGCGATGGTGGTACTGGTCGCACATCAGCGCGACGGCGTCCTCGCCGAACTGGCCATCGCAGACGAGGAGGAGCGGTCCTGTGCCTGCGCAGGTAGCACGCATGGCGTGGATGCCGCTGTCGCCCCCGAACTCCCGCGCGAGCGCCGCCAGCCCGGCCATCTCCGACGACAGCGGCTGCCAGAGCGGTCCCGCCGATCGCGGCGTGCCGATGGACGAACCCGCCTCCGCGATCACCTCGCCGTCGCCGCTAGCCGCGGCCATCTGGAGGAGCGCGATCAGCTCCCTTGCGCGGTCGTTCTCGCGGATGGCGTACTCGGCGGCGCCGCGGATCGGGTAGGCGCACTCCAAGTCGATGGCCGCACCGCCGTTGTCGATCCCGCCGAACTGCGCGACGAACTCGGCGCCGGTCATCGCGTCCGCGAAGCGCGGCGCCCATGGCACCCAGGCGACGGGGCTGACATTGCACAGGTACCCGCCCCACTTGTCGCGCGACTCCACCTGCAGGATGCGCAGCGCCATGGCGGCCGCGGTGCGCAGCGCAAGCCTGCGAGCCCCCTCATCCGCCAGGTCACCGGGAACGTCCAGGGCCACCAGGCGCCAGTCGGGCGGGAGCGGCTGGTGCCCGAGCACGTCGTCAGGCTGGCACTTCACCACGAGCAGCGAGCCCTGGCGGCCGACGGCTGAGGCGAGCGCATCGACGCGGCGCGCGGGCCCATCGGCGATGCGGGTCTCGATGGCGTGGCACAGGCGCGCGATCTCGCCGCCGCCCAGGTCGACCCGGAACGCCCCGCAGAGCGCCTGCAGGGCAGCCACAACCAACGCCGAGCCCCACGCGAGCCGGCTGTCGATCGGCACGGCGCTGTCCACAACAATGTCGACGCCCAGCGGGCGCGCGCCGAGGAAGCCGCGGGTGCAGAGGATCTCCAGGCAAGCCGCCGCGCGCCTTGCCCAGGCCGGATGGTCGAGCGCGTTCGAGGCGATCGGGGTGATGCCGTCTGGCCCGGCGGCCATGTCGACTGCGCCGCCGGCCTCGCCGGGCGCCTCGAGGCGAAGCCGAATACCGGGCGCGTCGCGCCTGGCCACGGCGACGAAGATGCCGTGCGACAGCGGCATCTGGAGGACGACCCCGCCGCAGAACTCGGCGAGGCCGCCAACCACCTCGACCGAGACCGGGGCGCGGGAGTACGTTACGGCGTCCGATGCGTCGAACAGGCCCCGCGCGATCCGAGGAAGTCGCTCCTCGAACTCCCGCGCTTGCTGGTCCGCGACGCTGAGGGCGTGATCCATCGCCGTGCGTGTCTCCTCCGGGGGGCACTCGCCGCCGATGGGCAGTATATTGCATTGCCCGGCCGGTGTCAACGCGGGAGCGGCGAGGCGCGCGGCCGGCATCTGACGGATCGGTCTGATCCCGGGCTGGGCGATGGCCGGCGCCGCTAGGCCGTGCGGAGGCAGCAGTGCTTGTACTTGCGGCCGCTGCCGCAGGGGCACGAGTCGTTGCGGCCGACGGTGCGCGGTGCGGTTGGGGCGGCCATGATCTCGGCGGGCGCCCTCCCCTGCTCCAGCAGGCGCTTCATCTTGCGCATCGCGGGGTCGATGTGGCGGAAGAAGCGCTTGTAGGCGGGGCAGAGGTAGTTCAGGCCGGGCCGGCCGTCGGGCGTGGTCGCGAAGCGGTGCTTGGGGCACTCCCCGTTGCAGGCGAAGCGCACGTCGCACTCGCGGCAGAACGTGGGCAGCGTATCGCGCTTGTCCGTGCCGAAGCGGCGCTGCTCGGGCGATGCGATGAGGGTGGCCAGAGGCGTCGTCCGGATGTTGCCGCGGCGGAACTCGGGGTAGACGTAGTGGTCGCACGCATAGAGGTCGCCGTTGTGCTCCAGGGCCAGCGCCTCGCCGCAGGTCTCCGCGAACACGCACAGGCCCGGGCCGGCGTCGCACCAGGCCGCGAGCGCGGTGTCGAACATCTGGACGAACACGCGGGCGACGTCGCGCTTCACCCATTCGTCGAAGATGCTGCAGAGGAAGGCGCCGTAGTCGTCCGGGTGTACGCTCCACTCGGTCACCTCGGCCTCGGCGGCGCCCGGGAGCGTGGGCGGGCCGGCGAGCCCGTCGTGCGCCTCGGCGCGGCGCTCCACGAGCGGGATGAACTGGATGAACCCCGAGCCGACCTCGCGCAGGAAGCGGTACACGTCCAGCGGGCGCTGCGAGTTGAGCCTGTTGACCACGGTGAGCGTGTTGAACTCGACGCGATGGCGCTTCAGCACCTCCAGCCCGCGCATCACGTCATCGAACGTCGGCTGCCCCTTCTTGTCGACCCGGTAGGCGTCGTGCAGCTCGCTCGGGCCGTCGAGGCTCAGGCCGACGAGGAAGTTGCTGCGGTGGAGGAACGCGCCCCACTCGTCGTCCAGCAGCGTGCCGTTGGTCTGGATGGCGTTGGCGATGCGCTTGCCCGCCGCGTAGCGCATCTGCAGCTCGACGACGCGCTCGAAGAAGGGCACGCCCAGCAGCGTGGGCTCGCCGCCCTGCCACGCGAACTGGATCTCCGGCACCGGCTGGGAGCCGATGTAGTCGCGGATGTAGGCTTCGAGGACCTCGTCCGGCATGCGCCAGTGGCGGTTGCCCGCGTAGAGGCCCTCCTTCTCCAGGTAGAAGCAGTACGCGCAGTCGAGGTTGCAGACCGGCCCGATGGGCTTGGTCATCACGTGGAAGGCGCGGGGGCGCGACGGTGTCTGGTGGGTCATTGGGCAAATGGGCACTGCGGGGAGGCCGCCGGGGAGGCCCTTGCGGGCGCGCCCCGGCGGCGACACGGTTCGCTCAGGCGCGAGCCGCTAGGACCTTCTTCTCGTACTCCTTGACCTCACCGATCCAGGCGCTGCCGACGGGCACGCCCTGCTTCTCGCAGTAGTAGTCCCACACGGCGCCGAACGGGAGGGTCTTCAGCTCCTCGAGGCAGGCCAAGCGGGTGGTGTTGTCGCCGGCGTTCTCGGCGGCGCGCAGCCTGGCGGTGGGCTCGAGGAGGGCGATCAGCAGCGACTTGATCATGCAGCGAGTGCCGATGACCCAGGCGGCCACGCGGTTGATGCTGGCATCGAAGAAGTCGAGGCCAATGTGCGTGCGGCCCAGGAAGTCATGGCGGACCAGTTCCTCGCCGATGGCGCGCAGTTCGTCGGAGAGGATGACGACGTGGTCGCTATCCCAGCGGACGCCGCGGCTGACGTGCAGGAGCAGCTCGTCCATGAAGAGCATCACGGAGCTGATCTTGTCGGAGATGACCTCGGTCGGGTGGAAGTGGCCGGCGTCGAGGGTGAGCAGGATCTGCTTGTCGCGGTTGGTGGCGGCGTAGCCCATGTAGAACTCATGGGAGCCGACGACGTAGGACTCGGAGCCAATGCCGAAGAGCTTGCACTCGACCGCGTCGAGCACGTATTGGGTGTTCAGGCGCTCGGCGAAGATCTCGTCCAGCGACTTCTTGAGGCGGGCGCGCGGCCCCAGGCGGTCGACAGGGATGTCCTTGCTGCCGTCGGGGATCCACAGGTTCACGACGCAGGGGGTACCCAGCTCGCGGCCCATGACCTCGCCGATCTTGCGGCAGACGATGCCGTGGTCGACCCAGAACTTCCGGATGCCCTCGTCGGCGTTGGAGATGGTCCAGCCGTCGTTGGCCTTCGGGTGCGAGAAGTAGGACTGATTGAAGTCCATGCCGTAGCCCTGCGCCTTGGCCCAGTCGATCCAGCGGGCGAAGTGGGCGGGCTCCAGGGCGTCGCGCTCGACGCGCTTGGCGCCGGTCTCGGCATAGATGGCGTGGAGGTTGATGCGCTGCTTGCCCGGGATGAGGGCGCAGGCCGCGTCGAAGTCCGCGCGAAGCTCATCGGCGGTGCGCGCCTTGCCGGGGTAGTTACCGGTCGCCTGGATGCCGCCGCCGGTGAGTCCCTCGGAGGTCTCGAACCCGCCGACGTCGTCGCCTTGCCAGCAGTGCAGCGAGATGGGGATGGTGGAAAGCGCCTCGATGGCCTTCTCGGTGTCGACACCGAGCGCCGCATATCGCTCGCGGGCGAGTTCGTAAGCCTGGCGGATCATGATCGTGATCGTCCTCGTCGTCGGGTATTGCGCCGCACACGCCTGCGCGACGGTATTGTGGCATTTCGGCGCGGTCGAGGGCGAGTCCTGCGGCTGCGGGCGGCTGCGTGGAACGTATCGCGCGCGCATTCCGTCTTACCAGGCACGCACGCTCCTCAGGTTGACTCGGTCGGGGGCGAGTGGTACACTACGCGTTGGCTTCGGCGCGTGTGCGCCGGCCAAGCCGCGGCGGGACAGCCCTATGTGCGCACGGATGCGCGAAGCCGGACGGCAACTGCCCCCCGCGTGTTCAGGAGACGCACGGAATGGCTCATCTGCTGTCGCGAATACACTCCCCTGCCGATCTCAAGCCCCTCACCATAGACCAACTCAAGCAAGTGGCCGAGGAGCTGCGCGAAGCTATCGTGCAGAGCCTCTCGAAGACCGGCGGCCATTTCGCTTCCAACCTCGGCGCCGTCGATCTCATCCTCGCCCTCCACACCGTCTACGATGTGCCGCACGACAAGATCGTCTACGACGTCGGGCACCAGTGCTATGCGCACAAGATGCTCACGGGGCGCCTGGACGACTTCGCGAGCCTGCGGCAGTACGGCGGCATCAGCGGGTTCCTTCGGCGAGACGAGAGCGAGTACGACATCTACGGCGCGGGGCATGCCAGCACGTCGATCTCGGCGGCGTACGGGTTCGCGGTGGGCCGCGACCTGGCCGGCGAGGACGGCGCGGCAATTGCGGTCATCGGCGACGCCGGGCTGACGGGCGGGCTGGCCTTCGAAGGGCTCAACAACGCCGGGCACAGCGGCCGCGACTTTACGGTCGTGCTCAATGACAACGAGATGTCGATCGCCAAGAACGTGGGCGCGCTGGCGGCCTATATGGCGAAGGTGCGCAGCTCCGGCTGGTACCAGGACATCGAGCGGCGCACCGTCAACACGCTGAAGCGGCTGCCCGCCGGCGATCTTGCGTCGCGCGCCGCCGGCGGCATCATGAAGCACAGCCTGACGAACCTGGTGGCGCCGCCGCAGACGGGCGTGCTGTTCGAGCAGATGGGCTTCGACTACATCGGGCCGCTCGACGGGCACGACCTCAGCCTGCTGGTGGACGTGTTCCGCCAGGTGCGGCTGATGCACGGGCCGGTGCTGGTGCACGTGGTGACGCAGAAGGGCAAGGGCTACGAGCGGGGCGAGAACAACCCGCGCAAGTGGCACGCGGTGGTTCCGTTCGAGCCCGAGACGGGAGTGGCGCACAGCAAGTCGTCCGCGCCGACCTACACGAGCGTCTTCGCCGACGCGCTGGTGGAGATGGGCGAGCGGGACGAGCGCATCGTGGCCATCACGGCGGCGATGCCGGACGGGACGGGGCTGAACAAGTTCCAGGACCGCTTCCGCGACCGCTACTTCGACGTGGGCATCGCCGAGGAGCACGCGGTGTGCTTCGCGGCGGGCCTGGCCGCGGCGGGCCGGCGTCCGGTGACCGCCATCTACAGCACGTTTATGCAGCGCGCCTACGACATCATCCTGCACGATGTGGCGCTGCAGAACCTGCCGGTGATCTTCGCGCTCGATCGCGCGGGGCTCGTCGGCGAGGACGGCGGCACGCACCACGGCGCCTTCGACCTCAGCTATCTCCGGTCCATCCCGAACCTGACGGTCCTCTCGCCGAAGGACGGGCCCGAGCTGACGCGGATGATGCACTACTGCGCGGCGCACCTGGACGGGCCGTACGCCGGGCCGATTGCGATCCGCTATCCGCGCGGCACGGCCTGCCCCATCGACTGGGTGCACGAGACGCCGGAGATCGTCTACGGCCGCGCCGAGACGCTCCTCGACGGCGAGGACGTGACGCTTTTGGCGATCGGCTCGATGGTGCTGCCGGCGTACCAGGCGGCGCTGGAGCTGCGCGCCGAGGGCGTTCGCTGCGAGGTCATCAACGCGCGATTCGTGAAGCCGCTGGACGAGGCGGCGATCCTGGCATCGGTGCGCAAGACCGGTCGTCTCGTGGTGGCCGAGGAGAACTCGCGCTGCGGAGGCTTCGGGTCGGCGGTGCTGGAGCTGCTGGCGGAGAGCGGAGTGGCGAACGTACCTGTGCGGCAGTTCGCGATCCCCGACCACTTCGTCGAGCACGGCGCGCCGGACATCCTGCGCCGCATCTGCGGCCTGACGGCGGAGAACCTGGCGGCGGCGGCGCGGGAGCTGACCGGGGCGCGCAAGGCTCCGATCGATGGCTGGACGCCGGTGCTCGCTGGAGCGCCTGTGGCGTAGTGGGCGCCTGCGGTCTGGTGATGCGAACGGCCCTCCCGGGAGACTGGGAGGGCCGTTCTCGTTGGCGGGTCCTACTGGACGGGCAGGGACGCCCATCCCACCACGGCTCGGAGGGATGCCGCCGAGGGCGGCGGCGGTCCATCGCGGAGCCGAGCGGCAACTAACGGGCAGGGACGCCCATCCCACCACGGCTCGGAGGGATGCCGCCGAGGGCGGCGGCGGTCCATGGCGGAGCCGAGCTTGAGGGGCGGCTACCTTTCCAGCGTGATGGCCAGGATGCGGACGTCCGGGCTGTTGCCGAACTGGATGGCTGCGAGTTGGCGTTTGTCGCCTACCTTGAGCGTGTAGCGGTAGACACTGGCGCCGGGCCCCAGGCCGTCCGAGCCGCGCTGGTAGGTGTAGGCGGTGGCATAGGCGATGGGCTCGCCGAAGCGCGGGGCCGCGTTCCACTGGCTGACGGGGAACTGCATGTACTGCTCGGCCCCGTTGGCGAACTGCAGGGTGCACGACGCCGACACGTCCGGCTTCACGGCGAAGGCCAGGATGTGGATGAACGAGGCGGTGCGGACCTCCTTGCCCGCGGGCACCGACACCTTCTGGCCGGTCGGGACGAGCATGTTCTTCTCTTTGTCGACCTTCGATCCACAGCGGAAGGAGAGGCGCCGCGAGGAATCGAGTCCCGTGCCGGCAGCCGGCATCCAAAGGGTCGCAGGCGACACCTCGCCGATGGCGTACGGCGGCATCAGCTCGGCCGGCAGCGTGTGGCCTGCCCCGTCGAAGTCGCCGTCCCCTCGCCCATCGCCCGCCGCGACGCCGTCCAGGTTGCAGCCGGCCGTCAGGTCGACGAAGGCGAGCCGGCCGCTGACCACGTCGACCGTGCGGACGCGCGTATCGGATGCGCGGCAGCTCGGGAGCGTGGAGGACCACGTGTCGCCGATCTTCGTGTCGAACACCAGGAAGTAGCGCCCGTCATACGGGGGCGCCGTCACCCACGCGAGCATGTCGATAGGCTCGTCACCCGGCACGCAGTCGCGCGGGATGGCGGTGGTCTCGTCCTCCCAGACGACTTCGGAGCCGTCCTGGTAGTACCAGTGGTAGCCGACGCGCACGCCCTCGCGCTTCCAGGTTGCCGGGCCCGCGTTGCGCAGAACGAGGCGAACGGGCTGCCTCTTCTCGCCGGGGAGCTGGTTCGGAGCGTACTCCGACACGATGACCGCGCCGGGGTCTACTTCGGTGAGCGCGACCGGCTCGCCGTCGGTGAGCACGGCGATGCCATCCTGTGTGCGCACCTCCCAGCGAAGGGAGTACGTCCAGGCATCGGTCGGCGAGGACGCGGGCAACGCGGCGCCATCCGCAGTGGCGAACACGACGGGCACGCGCACGGTGGTGGACTGTCCGGGGGCGACATCGACGGCCAGGGCGGCCGAAGCATCCGCCATTTCGGCGACCGGAGCGGCGCCTTCGGGCTCCCCCGTCGCGTTGATGGCCGAGACGAAGCGCCAGAGGCGGCCGGTGACGACTGTGCCGCGGGGCCAGGGACGCGGGCCATCGTTCCGCAGGACGACGCTGGCGGTGTACGCTCCGCCTGCCTCGGCGGTGCAGGGCAGGTCCGTGCCGAGGAGCATGGCGCCCGAGCGCGCGCCGTCCGCCGGGGCGAGGACGGTGACGGGCACGACCAGGGCCGCGGTGCCCTGCGCGCCGAAGTAGGCGCCCAGGTCGCCCTTCTTCGTCGTCTCGGCGAGGCCGGCGACCAACTCGTACTGCCCGGGCTGGGTAGGCGCGGCGATCTGCGTCGTCTCCGCGGCGACCTGGCCCGGCGGGGTGAGCGATCCGAGCGGGACGCGGACAGCCGCTGCCTCGGCCCCGCCCTTGGGCTTCCACCGGTAGGCGAGCGCGACGGCTTCGGGGGTCCAGGGGGCGACACCGGTATTCAGCACACGCAGGGTTACCTGAACGCTGGAACCTGCCGCGACGCCGGCGGGGACGGTGTGCGTCAGGAAGGCGGCCCTATAGCGGTCGGGGCTGACGGTCATGCGGCTGAATGCGCGCGTGGTATCGGCGTTCTCGACGCCGGCGAGGAAGCTCGGAGCGATGGCGGCGCCGGTCTCCCAGTCGTTCCAGGCGTCCACGACCACCCAGTCCGCCGATGCCGCGGCGACGCGCTTCCAGGCAGCCCGGTAGGCACTGCCGGTCCGAACGCGGGCCGAGGCAGGCAGCGATGGGTCGTCCGCGCAGCCGGCCAGGGAGATCGTGACCGCTTTCAGCAGGCCGCTGGAGGCCGCGCCGCTCTCGCCTCGCAGGGGCGGCAGCACGCAGTCCAGTCCGGCGTCTTGCGGGAAGTCGGATCCGCCCAGGATGAGCAGGTCGCTGCCGAACTCGGCGGCGTAGCGCGCGCGGCAATAGCGAATGGCCTCCGCGTCCACCGCGGCAAACCCGGCGGCGGACGAGAGCACGGCTACGTTGGCGGCGCCTCCCGCATTCGCCTCGGACAGCGGCACAGCCAACCGGAACGGGCGCGGCACCTGGAGGTAGAAGTCGCGGATGGCTGCGTAGAGCCTGGCGCGGCCCTCCGGGGTGGTGAGGTTCGGCTTGCCTCCCTGGGCGTCGGCCAGCGAGGCTGTGTGGAGGTAGAGGGCGACCATCGGATACGGGCGTCCACCGGCTCTCAGGCTGCGCAGCGCGCCGCTCAGGACGGTCAGGCCGCGCTGGGCGTAGCGGGCCTTGTCCGCCGCGCCCCCGCGATACACGAGGAGCGCGACGTCGACCCCCGCCAGCCGCATCTGCTCGAGTTGGCCGCGGTGCCAGTCGACGCTGTCGTAGGTCATCCAGGGCCCGGCGCCATCGAGCGGGCAGCCATAGGACGCGAGCGAACCATCCGGGTTCCGCGGCGATCTGACGGCGAAGGGCTTGCGCGGGTCGGCCTGCACGTCGAAGTGGTAGAGGGCCATCGTCAGGTGGGGCCACGTCTGCGCCACGTGCGCGGGCATGGCCGCGGCGGGCTCCGTGGCAGCCGGCACGATCGGGGCGCTGGCCGGCTTGAGCGGATACGCGATGCGAACGCGCGGCGCAGCGGATGCGCCCGCGGTGGCGGCAGCGCCGCCGGCGGCGCCGAACCCGAACGAGGTCAGCGCGTTCCACTCCGCGTCGTTGACGGCGCCATCGACGGTGGGCTTGGCGGCCAGGACGCGGGCGCAGACGCGAGCCTGCGGGGCGGAGGCGATGGCCTTGGTGGGCGCGTCGACGAAGGCGATCTCGCCCCAGAGCGACGGGTTCTGCACGTCGTCGGGCTTCGCGACGGCGGGGCTCATGCTGAGGAGCGCTGCACTGTCCGACGCGGCGCTGTAGGCGACCACGTTGAAGCGGTAGCGCTGCCCGGTCTGCGGGGGGCCGCCGACCTCGAGCCAGGGGATGGCCATCTCGACGGTGTAGCGGCGCAGGCCGTTGGCCGGCTCCTCGCGCCTGGACACGCCGTACTTGAACGGAATGCGGCTGCCGTCGCTGGCCGCCAGGAAGTCGGCGAACGACTGGAGCGGGGCAGCCTTGGCGCCACGATAGAGCTGCGCGCCGCCAGCGGCCCCGACTACCATCTGCGTCGACTGGAGGCCTCTGGCAGCCGCGGGCGTGCCCTGCGCCGCATCGACGAAGACCGCGATGCAGTCGTCTCTCAGCGGGTCGGAGAACGGGCCGACGGCCGATGCCTGGAGGGTGGGCTTATCAACAACGGCCGCGACGTACAGGTAGTCCTGATCGTAGGCCGTGTAGCAGGTCACGTGGGCACGCGGTTGAGCCAGGGCGGCGCGTCCGCACAGAAAAGCCAGGCAGGCGGCGGCACCGATCGCCATAGCCGCACGTCGCATGGGGCACTCCTTTCGGGGGCGGACGATGCACGGCGTCGTCGGGGCGTCCGCCCGGCACAACACGATAGCTTCAACAGCGGTGGGCGCGGAGTCCTTCCCCAAGGCGGCGAAGGCCGACCCATCGCGTCCCCTACCGATGATACCCAGTCAGGGGAAGCGGCGCCCCGATGTGGTTCGGAGCGCCGCCCCATTCCTGGCATGGCATTGCGGCACGCAGACCCGAGCGACTAGACGTACGGGCCGCGCCCGCCGTTCCCCCATCGCGCTAGCGGAGCAGGCCGCCGCTGAGGCCGCCGCCGTTGTCGTCCTTGATATCGAAGTCCTTGTGAAGGCGGTACTTGTCGCACACCGCCGCGAGCGCCTCGTCCGCGCCCTGGCACGCCAAGGTGATGTCATGCGAGGCGGACCCCGGGCCTGAGCCGTCCATCCCGCTCAGAGTCTGCAGCGCGCGCTGCGGGTCTCCATTCGGCCCCAGCGCCTGGCTCACGGCGGACATGACCTTGGAGATGGACGCCGCGGACTTGCCGAGCATGTCGTAGTACTTGTCGCGCAGGCTGGCGCACGATGCGGGCGGCTGCCGCTGGAGGAACTGGGCGTTGAGCGCCTGCCACTCGGTGTTCACGCGCTGCATCGTCGCCTGGAACTCGTCGTAGGTCTTCTTGTGGCCCTGTTCCGGGTTCTCGGACATCTCCGCGGTGAGGTTGCCGGCCGTCATCGTGGTGCTCAGTCGAAGGACCTCGCCCGTGTGGCGTCCGCGCAGCGCCACGCGTTGGCGCTCGATCTCTTTGAGGAACGCCAGGTAGTCGACCACGTCGGCGGGAGGCCCCTGCTCGGGCACGCCTTCGGCCTGGGCGACGGGCGCAACGGGCTGTACCCTACCGGACTGCTCGGTGAGCGGGCCGCTGACGATGTTGCCGGACGCTTTGAGCACCTGCCCATTGGACGGGAGCGTGCCGGAGCGGTTGGTGAGCGCCTTCCAGCCGATGAGGCCGGCCGCGATGGCCAGGACCAGGCAGGCGGCTCCGATGCCGACCCACTTGCCGATGGGGCGCTTTGGCGCTGCGATCACGGTCGAGCCGCGCGGTGTCTCAGCCGGCCGGTATGCGGACGACGGGGCCGCCGCAGTCGCCGCGCCGCAGCTCATACAGAACTGGGCGCCTGCAGGAACATCCTTGGCGCAGCGAGGACATTTCACGCGAGGACCTCCGGGTGAGACGGATGAACGGATGTGCCGCTCTCGCACCCTTCTTACCACGCGCGCGACCTGGTGTCAATGCGGGGCAGCAGATGCGGGGATAATCGGCCGGCGTCAGCTCTGGCGAGAGACGTAGGAGGCGATCCTGCGGCGCGTTGGGGCCGGCAGCTCGGTGAACTCGAGGCCAACGCGGCAGAGCGCTTCGCCGTCGCCTTCCCAGACCGAGTCGCAGCGGACCACGGCGGCTGCCGCGTCGATGGGCACGGACTTGTTCGCCGCGGTAGCCAACTGCCAGGACGCCTCGATGGCGTCACCGACGGCGACAGCCTTGTCGGTCACCAGTCCCATCCCACCGAGGCTGACATCGCGCGCCATGGCCGACACGGTCTGGCCGCCTGCCATTCGCATCTCGACGACGCCGTGGAGCGGGGCACGCGGGTGCCGGCGGCGCTGGAGGCGGCGGATGAGGCCCGGCTTCGCCAACTGGATCTCGCCGCCGGGCTCCGCGCGCCGGACGCGAGCGCGGAAGGCGTAGAGGCCGTCGGCGCCGGTGAGGGTGACTCGCAGCGCGTCGCCGGTGGCCAGCGGCACGCCGAAGCCCGAGCCCGGCTCGACGACCACCCAGAACGTGTCGGCATCGCTGGCCCGGACGCGCGCGCGCCACCTGCCCGGCTCGCCCTCGCGATCCAACTGCACGAGCTGCCCTTCCAGCACGGCCGACACCTGGTTGGCTGCCTCGATCTGGCGGCGCACCGTCTGGACAAGGAGGTCGAGGTCGAAGGGCTTGAAGAGCACGTCGACGGCGCCGGACTCGAGCGCCCGGGCGCGGAGTTGGTCTTCCTCGTAGGCGGTGATGACCAGGATTGGCGCGGCGCCCGCGGCGGCCTTGAGGCGCGGCAGCATGGCGAGACCGTCCGCGTCGGGCAGTCGCAAGTCGAGCAGGACGATTCCGTACTCCTGTGCGAGGAGGGCCGAGTTGGCGGAGGCGGCGTCGTGCACGAGGGTCACTGCGAACGCCGAGCGCCGCAGTTTGACCTCGAGGATCCGACAGAAGTTGCGGTCGTCATCTATTACGAGTACGGCCGGCTGTGACCGCATGCGTTCCACTCCCGGACACGATTTGCCCGCTCACCGCTGCTGCTGGACAGCGCATCCTTCCGTGTCCACCCTGCCCTCGCACTTGCCGCAACCCGGTCGTCGACCGGGCCGGAGGACAGGCACGTTCCACGGAGTTGCAGATTCCATGCCATTCGCGGCCGGTGTGGCAGCGGCTGGCGACCTAGTTCCAAAGAACGGTGGCGGGCCGACGGGCAAATGCGGCTGCCCGCGTGCCGCCCGGCTGCCGGATTGGTGCCCCGCAGCGGGCGGGCAGGGACTCCCGCGCCACCACGGCACTCACGCATCATCCGGGCTACGGCTCGTCGCGCTCCGCGTAGCGCTGGATGGTCAACGGCAGCAGGTCAGGCGTCAGCACGGTCGCGTCGCGGTCCGCCATGACGGATGCGCGCTCGATGGCGTTCTCCAACTCGCGCACGTTGCCCGGGAAGCGGTAGCGGCAAAGCAGGTCGAGCGCCTCGGGCGAGATGGTGGCCAGCTTCCGACCGTTCTCGAGGTTGTAGCGCTTGACGAAGTGTTCGGCGAGCGGCCCAATGTCGTCGCGGCGCTCCCGGAGCGGTGGGACGACCAACTGGATGACCTGGAGCCTGTAGTAGAGGTCGTCGCGGAACTTGCCCTCGGCGACGGACTTCTCCAGGTCGCGGTTGGTGGCAGCGATGAGGCGGACATCGACCTTGAGCGTACGCGTGCCGCCGATGCGCTCGAACTCGCGCTCCTGGATGACGCGGAGGAGCTTGACCTGGAGCGTAGGCGGGATGTCGCCGACCTCGTCCAGGAAGAGCGTGCCCTGATTGGCCAACTCGAAGCGGCCCGGCTTCTGGGCGGCGGCGCCGGTGAAGGCGCTCTTCTCGTGGCCGAACAGCTCGCTCTCGAGGAGAGTCTCGGGCAGGGCGGCGCAGGAGACCGCGATGAAGGGCTTGGCCGACCGGGCCGAATGCTGGTGCAGCGCTTTGGCGATGAGTTCCTTACCGGTTCCGCTCTCGCCTCGGATGAGCACCGTGGCGCGGCTGTCCGCCACTCGCTCGACCATGTGCAGGAGATCGCGTATGGGCTCGCTGCCGCCGACAATGCCGGAGCCGCCCGCGGCTGCCTTCTGGCGCTGAACCGTGCCGGCGGGGCGTTCGCTGACCAGGCCGTGGTCGGTCAGCGCCTTCTTGACGAGCGCTTCCACCTCGTCGAGGTCGAACGGTTTGGTGAGGTAGTTGTAGGCCCCCAGGCGCATGGCCTCGACGGCGGTCTTGATGGTGCCGTAGGCGGTGACCATGATGAGCGCGCACTGCGGCTGCTTCTGCTTCACCGCGCGCATGACCTCGACCCCGTTCATGTCGGGCATGATCAGGTCGGAGATGAGCACGTCGACCTGCGTGGTCGAGGCGATCTCGACCGCCTTCCTGCCGTTCTCGGCGGTCAGCACGGTGTAGCCGCTCTTGGTGAAGAGGGCCTGTAGGACGCGACGGATGTTCGGTTCATCGTCCGCCACGAGGATTGTGTGGTTCTGGCCGGCTATCTTGTCTGCCAACATGTTCTCCGTGCGATGGTTCTCGTGCGTCGGCGCCCCAAAAGCCCGGCGGGCGCGGAAGGCGCCCGGCGGAGGCGTCCGGTCCGGCAGGTGCTCGCGCTACACGTCCGGCAGGGCGAGCACGGACGGCATGGGCTCTCCGGGCGGCGGCACCGGGACGCAGTCCGCGTTCGGCGGGCGCGTGGGCAGGGTCACCGAGAAGGTGGTGCCCAGGCCCAGCCGGCTCTGCACCTCCACGTACCCGCCGTGGTTCTCCAGGATCTTGCGCACGATGGAGAGGCCGAGTCCTGTTCCCTTGGTCTTGGTGGTGTAGAACGGCTGGAAGACGTCATCGAGCCGGTCGGGATGGATGCCGGTTCCCGTGTCGGCGAACCTGACGCACACGCCGGGCATGCCGCGCGCGGGCCCCGTTTCGATCTCCAGCTTACCGCCATCCTGCATGGCCTGGGCCGCGTTGATGACCAGATTGCGCATGACCTGCTCGATCTGCTTGGCATCGACTTCGACGTCCGGCAGCTTGATCCCTGGGCGATAGGTGACCGCCACGCCGCCCGCGGCGAGTTGGTCGGCCAGCAGGTGCAGGGTCCGCTCGGCCAGGTCGTTGATGCAGACGGCCTGTAGATCGAGGTGCATCGGCCTGGCGAAGTCGAGCAGGTCGGTGGTGATGCGGCTCAGGCCATTCACCTCGTCGATGATGATGTCGAGGAACTCCCCCAGCGGCCCAGAGCCGCCCGCCTCGTTGCGCATCAACTGGGCGGCGCCCTTGATGGAGCTGAGCGGGTTGCGCACCTCGTGCGCCATCTTGGCGGCGAGCTGGCCAATATCCGCCAGGCGCCGCATCCGCGCGATCTCGACCTCGGCCCGCACGGTGCCTGTCACGTCCTCGGTGACCTGGACGGCCCCCTGGCGCAGCCCTTGCCGATCGATGACCGGCGACAGCAGCACGTTCACCGACATCTCGGGCCTACCGGTGGGGTGCAGAGCCAGGCGATGGGCGTGCTGGGCCTCGCCGGTATCCAGGGCTCGGCCCATCAGGGTGCGCAGCGTCTCCGCCTCGCCGGACGGAAGCCGGAACAGGTCGACGACCTCGTCGTAGGTGCGGTGGTAGGTCACGGGCTCCGCGAGGCCCCACAGCTCCTCAGCCGCCTTGTTCCAGCGCGTGACGCGGCCGGCGGCATCCACCACGATGACCGACGCGTCGATCGATCGCAGGATGTTGTCGGTCTGCGTCGCCAGGCGGTTCATCTCCTGGTAGCGCTGCTCGCGGTCTTCGTGGAGCTGCGCGTTCTCGATGGCGAGGCCCACGTGACTGACGAACATGGTGAGCAGGTCGAGGCTGTCCGGCGGGATGGTGCGGCCGGAGACCTTGTTGTCGGCGACGACTACGCCGATGGCCTGCCCCTTGGCGATCATGGGGACGGCGAGGAACGCGTTGGTGCCGAGGGAGCGGGCGAACCCGCGGATCGGCTGAATGGCGTTGCGGGCGTCGTGCTCGACGATGGGCATCTGCTTCTTGGCGACGATGCCGACGACCCCCTCGCCCAGGCGGATCGGGGTGCGGACGATAGCCTCGGGCTTGTAGCCGCGGACGACGCGCGGGATGAAGCGGCGGCTGGCGCGGTCCATGACGTAGATGCAGCAGCGGTCGAACTTGACGACGTCGACGATGCTGTCGGAAACGATCTCGAGGAGGCTGGCCAGGTCGACGTGGGTGATGACCGCCTCGGTGAGGTCCGCGAGCGTGGAGAGCTGGCGGACGCGGCGGCGCAAGTCGTCGTAGAGCTGCTTGTTGCTGATGGCCAGGGCCGCCTGCGAAGCGAAGATCGAGAAGAGGCGCTGATCGTCCTCGGTGAAGTCCGGGGCGGGGCGACGGCGGCGGATGCAGAGCACGCCCAGGACCTGGCCTTGCTCGTCCTTCATCGGGACGACCATGGAGGAGCCAATCTCGTACCGGAGGGCGATGCCCGGGATGCGCTGCGAGTCGGCGATGCGGATGGGTTCGCCGGACTGCGCGACTCGGCCCGCGATGCCGTCGCCGAGGGCCTGCTGGGTGACGCGGACCACCTCATCGGAGAGGCCGAAGCTGCCGGCGATGGTGAGCTGCTCGGTGTTCGGGTCCAGGCGCATCAGCGAGCAGGCCTGGGCGTCCATCACCTTGGCAGCGCGCTGGGTGATGAGGCCGAAGAGCGACGCGATCTCCTCGCGGTCGATGGCGCCGCCAATCTCGTAGATGGCGCTCACCGCGGACATGGGGCGTTCGGCTTCGCGGCTCAGGCGGGTGGTGTGCTCGCAGAGGAATGCCCGATCGAGCGCGGTGGCGGCGTGGGCGCAGACGAAGCGCAGGAGGTCCTCGGGCAGCGGCGCGTCGGAGGCCAGGGTCAGGATGGCGCGCGGGCAGGCGGCGGTGGACAGCGGCACATGGACGAGGCGCCCGTCGTCGAGCAGATGCGGTGTGTGGGGCTCGATGCCCGTTGCCGCGGCGAGGCGCACGGGGTCGCCAACGAGGCAACGGAGCGGCGTCTCGCCGTGGATCTGCACCATGCCCGCCGCGATGAGATCGGCGTCGCAGAGCACGCGCAGGACTCCATCGACGACCTCGGCGCAACTGCAGCCGTGCAGCGCGCTCTCGGCCAGGTCTCTTGCGAGGGCCGGGCTAATCGCCAGTTGGATGGTGTCGCTCGAGTCCGCCATCGATCTCCCGCCTCGCGCCGCGCCACGTTGTACGGCCTTCATGGGCACAGCGCGTCAACCAGCGAGGACGGGCCGGCGGCCCATCCCACGACAGCCAGCGAGCAGCCGCTAACGCGCCGAAGACGCGTACAACTCCGCGATGATCTCGTTGACTCGCAGCCCGTCGTCGCCGGTGACGAGCAAGCTCGCGTACCCGCGCACCGCGTCGGCGAAGTGGCCGATCTCTCGTTGGTATCGGTCGGCCCCCTCGATTGCGCGAGTCTGCCAGACCGGCATGTCGGCTGTCTTGTAGCGCACCACGTCGGCATCGTAGTCCATCAGGCAGGCGCCGGCGGAGCCATAGAGTTCGACGACGTTGCGCCCGCCCGGCGTGGCCCAGCTCGCCTCGACGACGCCGAGCGCCCCCTGCTCGCCTTCGAGGACGAGTGCGGCGGAGTCCTCCACGCGGAGGCCTGGCAGGTTGCTCGCGAGGCGCCCCGACGCGGAGCGGACCTCGCCGACCAAGAACCGAAAGAGATCGATGGCGTGGCAGGCTGTGTCGAGCAGGGCGCCCCCGCCCGATGCCAGTGGGTCGGAGATCCAGCGGGCGCCGGCATCCGCGAGGAGGGTGCTGAACCGCGCGCGGAACATGACGACGCGCCCGAGGTCGTCGTTGTCCACCAACTCCTTGGCGAACGCGATGGGCGGGTGGAACCGGTGGCAGAACCCCGGCATCAGAAGGCGGCCCGACCGCGCGGCTGCGTCGAGCATGGCCTGTGCTTCGGCCGGCGTGCGCGCCAGCGGCTTCTCGCAGAGGACGTGCCGCCCCGAAGCCAAGGCCGCGCAGGCGATGGCGGCGTGGTCGGCCGGCGGCACGCAGATGTCTACGATCTGGATGCCATCGAGCTTGAGGGCCTCGTTCCAGTCGGTGTCGGCGATGGCCTGCGCGCGCGCCGCGGCCTTCATGGCTGCATCGCTGCTGGCATCGCAGACGGCGGCGACGCGCGCGTCCGGCACCTGCATCCACCGCTCGAGGTGGAGCAAGCCAGCCGCCCCGCAGCCGACGATCATTACATTGGTATCCGGCACTCCGTCCCCCATCCCCGCACCACATCAGCGCTCGGCGCCTCTATGGTTCGCCGCGGATGCGTCTCGTTCCTTCGCTGCGCGGCGCCGGCGGCAGAACAAGCGGACAGGCAACCACTAATGCGACAAAAAGTGGAGCGCGGTCACACCGGAGCCTTGACACCCGGTGAGGGTCACAGTATACTCATCGTCATCTGCATCGTTCGCAGCAGGGGTGAACTCGGGCAAGACAGTGGCGCTGAGCCAGGCGGCTCGGCGCTCGTGCTCCGGTTCTCGATGACGCCAGGAGCGTAGAGGCTTCTGATTGCTAGCACGGCACCCGGATCGGGGACCGTGCCTGACTGCGTCCGTGGCGGCTTGTGCTTAGGCGGCCCGGACGAAGTGCAGACAGAGGGCAGCGCAGCGAGGCGGCGGCTGGGAGTGTTTCCGGCGGCCGCGCGCATTCCAGGAGCCAGGTACGTGCGGCCAACGAGCCGCGCGCCATGCTCCGCGGCGCCCCGGTTGGTGGCCGCGGCCTAACCTTCTCTTCGTGCGGTAGAGCAATGGGAGGCACGGGCAATGTGGAAGCAACCCGAGAACGATCAGTTCGTCGACGAGCTGTACCTGGCGGGGGAACGGGTTCCATCCGGCATCTACCGGCAGTTGGGCAGCAGCCGTGAGATCCGGCTTGAGGAAGAGGACTTCCTACCGGCGAGTCTTGACGGCCGGGTGGCCTGCTATGTTCGCATCCACAACACCTGGAGTGAACTGCAGCGGGTGTACGCCGCCTAGCGCGCCGTCGTGCTGGCTGTGCGGTCTGCACTGATGTGACAGGCGCGGCCGCGGGGTGACTGCGTGCAGGACGCGCCACGCGCCGCGTTGTGGTCTATTCCTACTGAGTTCGTGTCCAGAGCGAGGGGCCGGCCGATGGGCCGGCCCTTGGCATGTGTGGGCGGGCCGGCATGCGCTTGCCAGGTATACTCACCGCAGACTTGCTGCTCTCCACGCCTCGGCGGGATCTGGTGGCAACCTCCTCCTCGCTGCCGCCGTCGGCGTTGGTCCAGACGTTGGCGCACCAATGGTCCGCCCAGTGAGCACGCGGCGCGCGATCCAGGGCCGAACGCGTGACACCGATGCCCCCGGGTGGCCGTCCTAACTGATAGGCCGGACGTACCGTCTTCCTCACCTGGTTGTCGGATCGAGCTGCGCTGCTCGACGCCATCCCCCGAAAAGGAGGAGAGTTGCTTCTCCCTATGGCTACCCTACGCCCTCTCCCGTTTCTCGCCGCGGCGCTCGCTGTCGCGACCGTATGCAGCACTGCCGCGCTGGGCCAGTCGCCCGCGCGAGCGCAGGATGCCGATCTGACGCGCCCGCTCTCGCTAAAGGACGCCATCGGCATCGCTCTCAGGAACCAGCCGTCGATCGGCATCGCTTGGGCGAGCCTCGACGCGTCTCGTGCGCGGACGGTGCAGTCGCTCTCCGGGTACTACCCGCAGATCACGCCGTCGTTCCAGTACGACAGCAGCAAGACGACGTACGGCCGCACCGGCGGCTCGCCGATATCGTCCACGGCGGAGCGCCGGACGACGTCGATCGGGCTCACGCAGAACGTATACGACACGGGCAAGCGCGAGGCGAGCGTAGCTGCGGCCAAGGCGAACGCGCGCGCCTCGGAGTTCAACCTGCAGGACACGCGCCAGCAGATCGTCCAGAGCGTGACGAACGCCTGGTATGAGCTGCTGCGGGCGCGCGAACTGGTGAAGGTGCAGCAGGCGAACGTGGCGCGGGCCAAGATGACGCTGGACGCGACGCAGGCTTTCGCCGACGCGGGCACTACGCCTCGCAAGGACGTGCTGCAGGCCGAGGCCGACTACGACAACGCGCTGGTCCAGTTGAGCGTGGCCGAGAACAACGTCCTGTTGGCGCAGACCACGCTGAAGAACGCAATGGGCCTGCTGACGCCGATCGCGGTGGTGGTGCCGGACACGCAGATGCCATCGCCGGACGCCGCGCCCGACACCCGGACGGCAGTGGACTACCTGAAGGTGGCGCTGGACGCGCGGCCCGACCTGAAGCGCGAGTTGGCGGGCGTCGACGCGCAGAAGCATGCGCTGACCGCAACGCGCATCGAGGCCGGCGTGAAGCTGGACGCGTACCTCACCGAGTCGTACCGGTTCGACCCGGACCGCGGCGAGAACCGCTCGTTCGTGGCGACTCTGACCTATCCCCTCTTCGACGCAGGCGCGGCCAAGGCCGGCGTTCGCGCCGCGCGCGCCGCCGTCATCCAGCAGCAGCTCACGGTGGAGGCGACGCGGCAGAGCCTGCAGCTCGAGGTGGAGCAGGCGCTGGTGACCCGTGAAGAGGCGCGCCGGCGCGTCCAGTCGACGAAGTTGGCCTCGAAGGCGGCCAACATCAACTACGAGGCGGCGCGCGAAGCCCAGAAGGAAGGCGCCGGCACGATCATCGACGTGATCACCGCCCAGGCGCAGCTTGTGACCGCGGAAACCAATGCGATCGCGGCGATCTACGACTACTACGAGGCCGACGCCCGGCTGCAGCGGGCCATCGGGGCCAACGATCCGGACGCGGCTGGAGGCAAGAAGCAGTGAAGCGCGCCATCACCATCGTCGTTGTGGTCGCCATCCTGCTCGGCGGCGGGTTCTGGCTGAAGGGCCGCATGGGCGCCAAGCCGGCGAACGGCCAGACCAAGTTCAAGGTATCGCAGGTCGAGACGGGAACCGTCAAGAAGACGGTGTCGGCGACCGGGACCATTCAGCCCTACACGACAGTCGACATCAAGTCCAAGGCCGGCGGGCGCGTCGTCAAGATGCACGTGGATGTCGGCACAGTGGTCCACAAGAACGACATCATCTGCGAGATCGACCCAGCGGACACGCAGCTCTCCGTAGATCAGGCGCAGGCGGACATCGACTCTGCCAGGGCGCGCCAGCGGAGCAGCGAGCAGACCTGGAAGCTCGGGCTGCGGCAGAGCGAGTTGGCCGTGCAGACCGCTGAGACCACTCTCGCCTCCAACAAGGCCAGCCTGGCGGCGGCCAACGCACGCCTGACCACGGCCGACAAGCAGCGCAGCGCGCAGCCTCGCCTCACCTCGGCCTCCATCGAGAGCGCCCGCGCCAACTACGACAGCGCGCAGAAGCAACTCACGCAGTTGGTGGAGGCGACGCACCCGCAGGGGCGCGCGTCCGCCGAAGCCTCTCTCGCCGAGTCCAAGGCCAACCTGGTCAACTCGGAGAAGAACCTGGCCCGGCAGCGCACCTTGCTGCAGAAGGGCTTCGTCTCGCAGCAGGTGGTGGACCAGGCGTTGGCCAGCCGCGACGTGCAGGCCGCTCAGGTGGCCGCGGCACAGCGCAAGATGGACACCATCGACCGCGAGCAGAAGGCTGAGGAAGCGGCCCAGCGATCGCGCGTGGCGCAGGCCAAGGCGCAGATGGAGAACGCCGAGGCGCAGTCGGTGGACGTGGACGTTCGCGAGCAGTCGTACCAGGAAGCCCGCGCCTCGGTTGCGCAGTACAAGCAGCAGGTGGCCAACGCGGAGAGGGCGCTCGATCTGGCGAAGGCGAACCTGGCGAACAACGACATCCGGCGCCAGGACATCTTCACCGCCAACGCGACGAAGGCCCGCGCTCAGGCGGCCTTGACGAACGCGCAGAAGACCCTCGACCAGACGGTCGTGCGAGCGCCCTGCGACGGCGTGGTGCTGACGAAGTACGTCGAGGAAGGCACGATCATCTCGTCGGCCCTTTCGTTCGCGGCGACGGGCAACAACATCGTGCAGCTCGGCGACACGACGAAGCTCTACGTGGACGTGACGGTGGACGAGACCGACATCGCGAACGTCGACGTGGATCAGGACGTGGACGTCACCGTCGACGCATACCCCTCCGTTCCGCTTCAGGGCAAGGTGTCGCGGATCGACCCGCAGGCCAAGCTGGAGAACAACGTCACCGACGTGCACGTGCGGGTTGAGCTGGACAGCGGCGAGCAGGCATTCCAGCTCCTGATGCCGGGGATGAACGCGACGTGTGAGTTCGTCAACGCGCGGAAGGCGGACGTGGTCATGGTGCCGACCGAGGCGGTTCGCACGGACGACAAGGGGCGCTACATCGAGACGGCCAGCGGCGGCACCCCTGCCCCACCCGATCCCAAGACGGGCGCGGCGGCCGATCCGAGCATGAAGGTCGGTGTGAAGACAAAGAAGCTCTACGACGAGGCCGAGATCAAGCTGGGGCTCGAAGGGAACGACAGCGTCGAGGTCGAGCGAGGGCTCAAGGCTGGCGACTCGATCGTGACTCAGCGGATCGAGCCGGTCGAGGAGCAGGCCGGCGGGGCGTTCGGCGGCATGCAGATGGGCCCGCGCGGCGGCCGAAGGTAGGGCGGCATGGTCTCGCTCACGACGGCCCTCAGGGGTCTGGCGGCTAACAAGCTCCGCTCGGTGCTGACGATGCTCGGCATCATCATCGGCGTCGGCGCCGTCATCTTCGCCATCGGCATGACGCAGGGCTCGAAGGCGGCGCTGGCCGAGAGCATCCAGAAGCTCGGCAGCAACGTCATCACGGTGTTCCCTGGCCAGCGACGATCGGGCGGCGCGAACATGGGCTTCGGCAGCATGAACACGATGAAGCTCGAAGACGCCGCCGCGATCCTGCGGGGGTGCCCGTCGGTCGGCAAGGTATCGCCCGCGGTGAACCGCTCGGCGGCGGTGAAGTACTCGAACAAGAACACCACGACGACGGTATACGGCACGGGTGAGGACTACCCTGTCATCAACAACCACTACATCCGTGAGGGGAAGTACTTCACGGCTTCGGACGTGAAGTCCCTCCGCCGGGTGTGCATTCTGGGGAGCACGACCTGGAAGGACCTGTTCGATCAGCAGTCACCCGTGGGCAAGACGATCCGGGTGAAGAACATCAGCTTCCTGGTCATCGGCGTGTTCAACGAGAAGGGCGGGATGGGTTTCCGCAACCCGGACGACGGCGTATACGTACCCGTTACGTGCGCGATGCGCCGCCTGTTCGGCATGGAGAACATCCAGACGATCACCGCCCAGGCGCGCGACGAGACACTGATGATCCAGGCGCAGGACGAGATGGACACGGTTCTGCGCAAGCGCCACAAGATCCCGACCGGCGGCACGGCGGACTACATGATGTTCAACCAGGCCGACCTGTCGGAGACGCAGGGCGAGCAGCAGGACAACATCTCGTTCATCGTGTTCATCATGGGTGTGCTGTCCCTGGTAGTCGGCGGCATCGGCATCATGAACATCATGCTGGTGTCCGTCACGGAGCGTACGCGGGAGATCGGCATTCGCAAGGCGATCGGGGCGAAGCGGCGGAACATCCTGACGCAGTTCATGCTCGAAGCGATGATCCTATCGGTCTCCGGCGGCGCCATGGGCATCCCGGCGGGCATTCTGGTGGCGAACACGCTGGGCGAGCTGAAGCAGTGGCGGATCATCCACGCGCCCGCGACCATTCTGTTCGCGTTCGCCTTCTCGGCGATCGTGGGCATCTTCTTCGGGCTGTACCCGGCGTTCAAGGCCTCGAAGCTCGACCCGATCGAGGCGCTCAGATACGAGTAGGCGGCGCACCGCCTGCATAGGAGGAACGGATGAACAGACGCATCGCTCTCGGGCTGGCCGTCGTGCTGGCAACGACTCTGGCCTCCACGGCGCTGGCCCAGGGCCCGGGGAACCTGCCGCCGGAGCTTCAGGCGAAGTTCCAGGCGTGGCGCCGGTTCAACGACAACAACAAGAACCTGCGGCGGCTCGGGCAGACGCTCTGGGCGTTCAAGGAACTGGAGAAGGACCCCAAGACCAAGTTCACCAAGGCGCAGGCGCAGGACATCCTGAAGGTCTACAAGGCGTGGCGCGGCAAGCCTGCGCTCACGGACGATCAGGCGCGGAGCATCAACAAGGACCTCACGAAGTCGCTGACCAAGCAGCAGATCAAGGTGCTCGCGACGGCGGCGGACGTGACTCGCGGCGGGCGCGGCTTCGGCGGCGGCGCGCGGCCGGCCGGCGGCGGCCCTGGCGGCATGGGGCGCGCGGGCCAGGGCATGATGAACCCGGCCAACTTCCCGGATCCCAAGCCGTACAACCCGCTCAACCCGGACACCTCGCCGTTCAAGGCGGTGAGCCCGGACCGGCACAAGCAGATGGCCCAGCAGATGGCCGAGTTGGTGAAGGCGCTCGAGGCGCGCGCGAAGTAAGTCGGGCCGCACGGCCGACGGTTCAGCCAGCACACGCAGCGGAGGAGCAAGGCGGATGGCGCAGCCCCTGATCGAGGTCGCGGACCTCAGCAAGACCTACCGGATGGGCAAGGTGGAGGTGCGTGCCCTCCGGCACGTGTCGCTCACCGTGGAGCCGGGCGAGTTCGTGGCCATCATGGGTCCGTCCGGATCGGGCAAGTCGACGTTCATGAACCTCATCGGCTGCCTGGACAAGCCCAGCAGCGGGTCGTACAAGCTCGACGGGCAGGAAGTCGCGCGACTGAACGACAACCAGCTCGCCGAGATCAGGAACCGCAAGATCGGCTTCGTCTTCCAGACGTTCAACCTGCTCCCCCGCACGTCGGCCATCCGGCAGGTCGAGCTGCCCATGCTCTACAGCGGCACGCGCAACCGGGAGCAGGTAGCGAAGCACCGCCTGACGCAGGTGGGTCTGGGCGACCGGATGCACCACAAGCCGAACGAGCTGTCCGGCGGCCAGCAGCAACGCGTGGCCATTGCGCGGGCGCTGGTGAACGACCCGCCGATCGTGTTCGGCGACGAGCCCACGGGCAACCTCGACACGCGCACGGGCGAAGAGATCATGGCAATCTTCCAGCGCCTCAACCGCGAGGGGAAGACGGTGGTGATCGTCACGCACGAGCAGGACATCGCGGAGCACGCCAAGCGCATCATCCGCTTCAAGGACGGGCACCTGGTGCTGGACGAAAAGGTGGAGAAGCAGCGCGACGCCGAGGCGACTCTGGCCGCGATGGTGCCGGAAGACGAAGAAGAGTAGCGCCGCTCGGAACCCGCACGTACGAGGGGGCCGCCGCCGGGACGAGAGCCCGGGTGGCGGCCCTTTTCGCTGCGCGGACCGGAGGGCGACGGCGACCTACCCCGGCCTTCGGCCACCCCTCCCGAATCGGGAAGGGGCGTTGAGAGACTTGGGTGCGGTGATGATGTCAAGGGGGCCGAGGTCGACCGTTTTGGAGGCGTAGCCGACCACAGCCGATCCGTTGGTGCGGCTTGCGGCGCGGAGGGCGTACCTTGTGGCAGTGTTCCCGCCCGGGATGCGTATCAGCGTGCGGTATGAGCCGGCGGCGACGTGGTCGAGGCGGAACCGGCCCTGCTCATCGGTGGTGGCCGCCGGCGAGACGGTTCGCATCGCGAAGGGCGGCACCGTCGTGCCCTCGGCGAGGAGGCCCGTGGAAGTGGCCAGCGTCTCTCCGCGGACGAGCCCCACCCGCGCCCCGACGAGCTGCTTGCCGTCCAGCAGCACGCGGCCGGACACGACGCCATCGAGGAACGTGGTCCGCTGCGCGATGCGACCCTCGATGCGCGACTCGGCCACGCGCGCCAACCGGTACCACTGCGTGGCTTCTGGCCGCATGCCGAGGCGCGCGAGGAGATCGGCCGCCAGCAGGCGCGACTCGCTGTCGCGGTAGCGGAACGCGCGCTCGTCCGCAAGCCGCGCGGCGTAGTCCCTGGCGGTCTGGGAAGCGGCGCACGTCGCGAGCTTGTCGATGAAGAGCCGCACGTACGTCGGATCGGGGCAGTTGGCGATCTTCAGCCAGCAATAGCGGAGGTAGTCCTCGTCGTTCCAGT
Organism: uncultured Chthonomonadaceae bacterium; assembly: GCA_964519955.1. Classification (GTDB taxonomy): domain Bacteria; phylum Armatimonadota; class Chthonomonadetes; order Chthonomonadales; family CAJBBX01; genus CAZFLM01. Next base: position 48,371 of record CAZFLM010000034.1, read on the forward strand.
CCAGGGCCGCCGCGTCCATCAGGGTGGCGAAGGCAGGGGGCGCCACAGTCGTGCGGAACTGGCGGCTGCGCAGGTACGTTTCGACGCGGCCCGCCGTCTCGCGGCCCAACTCCAGGCCGGAGACGCTCTGGCGCTCCGCCCGCAGCGCGTCCAGGCGGCCCTCCCCCACCATGAGGAGCGGATCGGAACCGGCTGAGCGGACAGGCACGCTCGTGTGGTTGGAGAGTGCCACCCCCGGCTCCATGCGCCCGCTGAAGTCGTAACGCATCACCATCGTGCCGGGGACGTAGACCCAGCCGAGCCACAGGACGCACAGGCACAGAGCGAACCACCCGGTCGTGGCGAGCCATCTGCGAGTGGCCGGTAGCTGCGGAGTCGCCAACGCGAAGCACGCACCGGCGGCCGCGAGGGCGTTGAAGCTCGACAGCCCGACCGAGAGGGCCACGATCTGCCACCAGGCCCCCTCCCCGATGGCCGCCATCTGGCCCTGCCATTGGAACAGGACGTCGGGAGGGTTGAACGGTGCGAGGCGCGCACAGAGGCCGGCGATGGCGCCTGCCGCGGCTCCGCGAGCGAGGAGGGAGCGGAGGACGCGGCGGTCGGACGGCCAGAAGTAGTTGCCGCTGTCGAAGTCGCCGGCTACCCCGTCTCGGCCGAACAGCACCCACACCGACGCCCCGGTCGCGGCGGCCTGGAGCACATAGGCGGCGACCGGGTGCGGCACCACGAGCGCGATGAGCCACCAGACGAGCGCGAGGGGCAGAAACGCTGCGACGGCGATGACGAACGCCTTGATGAGCGGCGCCGTGTGCATGTAGGTGCGCGTCAGGATCCGGGTGTCCCAGTCCACCCCCGTGGTGAGGCGGAACGTGGGGTTCAGGGCGCGCACGAGGACGTAGGCAAGGATGGCGTACAGGCAGATCTCGAGGCCGAGAACGGCGGCGAGCGGCAGGCGGCCGACGGCGAGGACGAGGTTGACGGTGCGCGGCGACCAGTAGAGCGCGGCAGGCGTCGGCAGGCCGTCGACCATGGGCTGGGCAGCCGAGTCGGAGCCGCCCATGAAGAGCGTGACCACGGTTAGCACCGCGAGGGGCTGGAACGCCAGCGCGGCGAACACGGCGGCTGCAGTCAGGATTGGGCCCAGCGCACGGAATCGCGTCACGGGCGGCACCCCGGACAGCCTAGTGTTCGGATCAAGACGTTCTCCAGGTTCGGCGGCGCGGGCCAGGACGCAGCAAGCAGCGTCCCTACTCGGGCAGGTCGCTCTCCGAGGCGGCGCCGCGGGAGAGGCCGGCGAGCAGGAAGTCGCGGGCCTCGATGGCGGCGCGGGCGGCCAGGATGTAGCAGGACGTGTCCAGCCGCTCCAGGGCGTCGTACGCGTCGTCGATGGTGCGCCCGGCCACCGCGATGCCGTGGTACGGGATGAGGCAGGCGATGGCGTGCTTGGCGAGCAGGTGCTCCTTGCGTTTGAGCGTGGCGACCACCGTCTCGGCCAACTCCATCGAGTGCGCGGGGGTCTCGTCGGCAAGCTCCACCACGCCGTACTTCTCCGTCTGCTCGCTGGTGGGCGGGATGGGGCGGCGCATGCTGGCGAACACCAGGATGTTGGTCGCGTGGGCGTGGCAGATGCCGGTGGCTTCTGGGAACTCGCGGTAGATGGCCACATGCATCCGGGTCTCCCGCGAGGGCTCCCCTGCCCCGGCCAACTGGTTGCCATCCATGTCGAGGACCACGATCTCTGCGGGCTGCAGGCGCCATCGCCGGCGGCTGCCGGAGAAGCGCGGCGTGCAGTAGATGCGGCCATCGTGGCGCAGGCTGAAGTTGCCCCCGGCGCTGTCGAGCAGGCGGCGCTCATAGGCGAGGCGGGCAATGTCACAGAGATGGCGTCGGGGGTCGTCGATCATGGGTAGGCTCGCAGTGGCGGGGCTTCCGCGCAGCCCATTCTAGCATGGGCGCGCGCGGCGGTCAACGGCGCAAAGCAAGACGCGCTCGGGGCGGGGTGATGGGACCCTCTCCGAGCGCGTCTCTACCCTAACCGCGGGATCCGCCTGACGGCTCCCCCGGCGCGGGCACAGTGAAGTATCGGCGCGCGGGGCCTGCTTCTACAGGCGTACGGATGTCGGACTGGACCGGGCTTTTGGCTGCATTCGCTGGGCCGCCACCAGTCCGGCCAGCGCGGCCAGCGAGAGCACGCTCAGGTAGAGGCCGACGCGGTACGAGGCCGGTTCGTAGCGGAAGCGCACCGCCGAGGGCCCCTGGGGCACTGGCACTGCACGGAGGACGCCGTCGGCCACGCGGATCGGTGTGGGGGCGCCATTCACGGTCGCGCGCCAGCCCGGCATCATCGTCTCGGAGAGCACCAGCAGGCCCGGAGCGCCGGCCTCCACGTCGAGCGCGACGGCATGCGGGGCGAAGGACGCAACCGTGACGCGACGGGCGGGCCCGGGTGGCGCCGTGCGCAGGACCGGGATGCCGCTGACCGGCCCCTCGACCGGCGCGGTGCGGCGCGGGTCGAACCCGGGGGACGACATCCGGCCGAACGCCTCATCGAGATCTGCGACGGGAATGGCCTGGTCGACGATCCATGCCGGGCCACACGCGCGCTTGTTGCGCCACACGGTCAGCTCGGCGTCCAGGACGCGCTCGAACTGCTCAGGCGGCAGCGAGGTCCGGGGCTCGGTGGTCACGTAGGCCACGTTGAGGGCGTCGAGCGCGGGGTGACTGACGGTGTTCGTGTGGATGGTGTTCGGGTCGGTGAACGGCGCCTTGCGTCCCGGATCGGCCGCGAGGACGATGCTCTCCATCCAGCGGTGGTAGCGCTTGGTGTGGAGCGAGTCCGCGCCCTGGGCCTCGCGGATGCCGAGCGTCGCGTTGTAGTTCGGGACGATGAAGCCCTTGGGCTTGCCGGGGGTCTCCAGGGATATCACCCGGTCCGGGGCGACGGTCTTCAGGTAGTCGGTGACGGCGGTCGGGAAGTCGAGCCACTCCGGGTTGGTGACCGGGTTGAAGCCCCACTGCGCGATGACGAGGTCGGAGGCCGCGGCGACCGGAAGCAGCCAGGTCAGCGCGAGGATCTGCCGCTTGCGGGCGCCGACGGCAGCGCGGGCCGCGCCAATGGCCAGCATCAGCGCGAGGCACGTCCAGGCCAGCGCGTGCCGGAGCCCGTTCGCCTGGTAGGCCGCCCACTGCTCCTGGAAGAGGTCCGGACGCGATCGGCCGACCCCGGCGAAGGCGAGGATGCCCGCCAGCGCCACGAGGCCGCACACCGCACCGGCGACGCGCAGAGCCACGCCGGTGATGCGGCGGCGCGCCACGACGAGCCAGTGCACCCCGTAGGCGGCAAGGCACGACATGCCGAACGAGAACAGGCAGAGCGCGCGGGCCGTCGCGTTGAACTGGCGGTAACCGGGAGCGCCGTAGAATAGGACTGCGCAGAGAGGCGTGCCGAGGGCCAGCAGCATCCCGACCGCCGCGATGAGGCACAGCACGCCGGCCGACCGCCACGCGGTGGAACGGCGGCGGCGCCAGGTGAGGCCGACGAGCCCGATGCCCGCGAGCGCCAGCCCCACCACGCCGAGGTAGGTCGAGTACTCGATGAAGTCGTATTTGCCCTGGTACGGCGTGCCCGGGGCGTAGCGACCTTCCGCGTCCATCATCACGTGGTCGCGCGGGTTGCCCAGGACATTCGGCAGGAGCAGCGTGGCCAGGTTCTCGGCGGGCAGCCGCAGCGCGACGGAGGCATCGTACGAGCTGTGGCCCGCGCGGAAGTTGATGCGGCCCATCTCGAAGACCGGCAGCATCGTGCCCATCGACAGGCCGACGCCCAACGCGAGCGACGCGGCCAGCACGCCGAACCCACGGAGGCGCAGCCCACCGCGCATCAGCGCGAAGAGCCCGTAGGCGAGCAGGACGTAGAAGGCGAAGTGCAGATGCCCCGCGAGGAGCGTCAGAGCCACGCACAGCCCGCCGCCGCCCACGGCCCATGCCGGGCGTCCCGTCGCGCGGAATCGCTGCCAGCAGAGCAGGAGGCCGGGCATCCAGCAGAGCGCGGCGGTCGGGGTCTGGAACTCGGTCCACGAGGTCTGGACGCCGCAGAACATCCAGACGAACGCTCCGGCCAGCGCGGCAGGCGGCGCCATGCGGACGGAGCGCAGGAACAAGAAGAGGAAGAGCCCCGTTAGGAAGGTGTGGAGCGCCGTGACCCAGTTGATGCCGACCGGCAGCGGCAGGATGTAGAGCAGCAGGTTCGGCGGGTAGAGCACGGCCGACTGGCTGTTGGCCAGCAGCACGTTCCCGCCCAACTCGTACGGGTTCCAGAGGGGCACCTCGCCCGCCAGGATGCGCGACCGGGCCAGGTGACGCCACGAGTAGTACTCGTAGATGGGGCCGTGCATCTGATTCTGGGTGACGTGGAACTCGGGGTAGCGCTCCGCCGCCTGGAGCCCCCACGGGCGCATCAGCAGGACGGTGTCTGCCGGGAGCAGCACCTTGCCGCCGAAGAGGGCCGGCGCGTAGATGGCCAGCGTGGCCGCCAGAATGGCGACGATGCACCAGGCGTCTGCGCTCGGCCCGCGGCGCGCCGGGCGATGCGGGGTCGCGTGCAGTTTCGGGGTCTTGCGGGCTCGTGTCATGGGTGTGGATGGGCCTTCCGGGCGGGCTCCGCGGTGCGCGGGCTGCTCCCGCCGGGGCGTTTCGCCGATCGGGGTTGCGAATCCTGTCGCGCCCGTGTAAGCTTAGGGTCAGCCGGGGGGCCGCCCGAGTGAGTGGCACCTGGCGGGCAGGGACGCCCGGCCCACCACGGCGCGGTACGTGGCGGCGGTCTATCCTGGCACGGCGTTGTACTCGGCGGGCAGGGACAGGCTGTATCATAAGTCCGAAACATGCCGGGCCTGAATCAGAACGAGCCTCTAGGATGACCGGAGAAGCCTGTCTCGTGGTCGTCGCGACTTCGATGACCCCGCCAAATCGGGCGTTTCCGGCCATTTGAGGACTTATGATACAGCCTGGGGACGCCCGCCCCACCACGGCGCTGTACGGAACTGACCGAGATGGGCATCCTGCCGCGGGACTGAGCGCACGCTAGGATCCATATGACCAAACCGACGACGACAACCGAGCCGCGCACTCAGCCCGAGCCTCCGGCGGGGGCCGCTGCTGCTGCGTCGCAGGTGCTGTCCGGCTCCTCCAAGAAGGGGTTCTTCGCACGCCTCCTCCCCTTCCTCGGCCCCGCGTTCGTCGCGTCGGTGGCGTATGTCGACCCCGGCAACTTCGCCACGAACATCCAGGCGGGCGCCAAGTACGGCTACCTGCTGCTCTGGGTAATCGTCGCGAGCAACCTCATGGCGATGCTGATCCAGACGCTCTCCGCCAAACTGGGAATCGCCACGGGGCGCAACCTGGCGCAGGTCTGCCGCGAGCGCTTCCCCAAGTGGGTCGTCATCCCCATGTGGCTGCTGGCCGAGGGCGTCGCGATGGCCACGGACCTGGCGGAGTTCCTGGGGGCGGCGGTCGGGTTCCAGTTGCTGTTCGGGGTGCCGCTGCTGGTCGGAGGCATCCTGACCGCGATCGCCACGTTCCTCATCCTCGGCCTGGAGCGGCACGGATTCCGGCCCCTCGAAGCGGTGATCACGGCGATGCTCGCGGTCATCGCGACGTGCTACCTGGTCGAGACCGTGCTGGATCGCCCTGATTGGGGCCTCGTGCTGCACCACGCCGTCACGCCGGCGTTGCGGGGCACCGAGAGCGTGCTGCTCGCGTCCGGCATCCTCGGCGCCACCGTCATGCCGCACGTCATCTTCCTGCACTCGGCCCTGACGCAGGGGCGCATCATCGCGGCCAGCCCCGCGCAGAAGCGCATGCTGCTCCGCTTCGAGATCGCCGACGTGGTGATCGCGATGGGAATCGCTAGCCTCATCAACGGGGCGATGCTGGTGATGGCGGCCTCGACGTTCGCGCGGGCCGGCATGCACCACGTCGGCTCAATCGAGGAGGCGTACCAGACGCTGACGCCCCTCCTCGGCCAGGCAGCGAGCTGGGTGTTCGGCATCTCGCTGCTCGCGTCAGGGCTCTCCTCGTCCGCGGTGGGCACGATGTCCGGCCAGATCGTGATGAAGGGGTTCATCGGCTGGGAGATCAACCCGATCGTGCGGCGTGGCATCACGATGGCGCCGTCGCTTCTCGTTATCGCGATCGGCCTCGACCCGACGCGCGTGCTGGTCATCAGCCAGGTGGTGCTCTCGTTCGGCATCCCGTTCGCGCTCATCCCGCTGGTCATGTTCACGCGGGATCGCCGGCTGATGAAGGAGTTGACCAACCATCCGCTCATCACGGCCGCCGCGGCGCTCATCGCCATGCTGATCGTGGCCCTGAACATGTTCCTTCTGTACCAGACCTTCTCAGGCAGGTGACGGCATGAGCGGTACCACGATGGAGTTGACGAACCTGCTCGTCCCGCTGGACGGCTCGCGGCTCGCGGAGGCGGTGCTGCCCGCGTGCGAGACGCTGGCCCGCCGGTTCGGGGCGCGCCTCACGCTGGTGCACATCCTCGAGCAGCACCCGCCGCCCACCGTCCATGGGGAGCGGCACCTCGCCGACCGCGAGGGGGCCGGGGCGTACCTGGCGGAGGTCGCCGAGCGGTTCCGCGGGGCGGGCATCGAGGCATCGACGCACGTCCACGACGCGCCGGAGGGCGACCTGGCGCGCAGCGTGGTGGAGCACTCGCAGGAGTTCCGCCCGGATGTCGTGGTGCTCAGCTCGCACGGGCGCGAAGGGCTGCGCGGCCTGGTGAGCGGGCGCATCGCGGAGCAGGTGCTGCGTCGCGGCGAGTGCCCGGTGCTGATCATCAGCCCGCTGCCGGACGGGAGCGCGCCGCCGTTCGACCTGGGCTCGATCCTCTTGCCCATCGACGGAGTGCACGACTCGACCGCCGGCATCGACGCCGCGCGGACCGTGGCTCTGCGGTTCGGGGCGCGGGTGCACCTGGTGCTCGTGGTGCCCACGATGGGGACGCTCGTCGGGCGCGAGCGGCGATCGGGCCTGTTCATGCCCTCGGCGATGCGGGCGATGCTGGAGTTGGCCGAGGAAGGGAGCCGCGACTACCTGGCGCGCGAGGCAGAGGCGCTGCGCGGGGCGGGGGTGGAGGTCACCACCGAGGTACTGCGCGGCGACACGGTGCTGGCGGTTCTGGGCGAGGCGGAGCGCCTGCAGCCCGGCCTGATCGTGCTTTGCGGACATGGGAAGACCGGGCTGCAGGCGCTCATCTCGGGCAGCGTGACGCATGGCATCGCGCATCGCGCAGGCGCCCCGCTGCTGCTGATCCGGACGCCGGACGAGGGGTAGGCAGGCTGCCTGGCGAGTAGGGCCAACCTGCCGCGGCGGTGTACCGGACGGGCAGGGACGCCCATCCCACCACGGCGCCCTGCTGGACGGCGGTGGCGACGGAGCGCCACCATCCAGTGCCAAGGGACGCACGGCCCACCACGGGCGGGTGCATGGCGGCGGTGGCGACGGAGCGCCACCCTCCAGTGCCCAAGGGACGCACGGCCCACCACGGCCGGGTGCGTGGCGGATGGGAAGGCGATCCCGTTGCGGGGTTGTGCTCGGAGGGCAGGGACGCCCGCCCCACCACGGCCGAGTGCGGGGCGGCGGTGGCGACGGAGCGCCACCCCCCAGTGCCAAGGGACGCAGGGCAGGGCACAGCATTCGCGAGGGACGCTCTGCGCCACGTGCATTGTCCTGCGCGCGAATGCTCTGCCCCTACGGGTACGGCCGACCACCACACGGTGCGGCGGGTAGCCCCTACGGCCGACCACCACAGGGCCTGGCGGGAAGCGACGGCGATCCCATATCAGCCGCGGCAGGCTGCCTCGATGGCGGCGATGTCGATCTTGGTCATCGTCATCATGGCGTCGAACGCGCGTTTGGCTGCGGCGCGATCGGGGTCGGTGAACGCTTCGGTCAGCGCGACCGGCGTGATCTGCCAGGACACCCCCCACCTGTCCTTGCACCAGCCGCACTCGCTCTCCTGGCCCCCGCTGCCGACGATGGCATTCCAGTAGCGATCCGTCTCGGCCTGATCCTCGGTGGCGACCTGGAACGAGAACGCCTCGCTGTGCTTGAACGCGGGTCCGCCGTTGAGCCCCAGACACGGGATGCCCATCACGGTGAACTCCACGGTCAGCACATCGCCTTCTTGGCCGGACGGGTAGTCTCCGGGTGCACGGTGCACCGCGGTGACGTGCGAGTCCGGGAACGTCTCGGCGTAGAAGCGCGCGGCTTCCTCCGCGTCCCCGTCGTACCAGAGGCAGATCGTATTCTTCGCTGGCTTCGCCATGTTGTGTCTCCATCGAGTGCGCGGCTCGCCCGGAACGGATCCTGGCGGCAGCCACGTTCGCTCACCCAGAGCATATCTGCCGAACGAGCATCCGCGTTCCCGCGACCTCAGTGGACCCGAAAACAAGGCGGTCCGGCCGCGCAGCAGCCGAACCGCCTCAAGAGGACACCAGCAGACGCGCTAGCCTACCAGCCGCGCACCGCCATCCGCTCCGTCTCGTCGATCTTGCGCACGTCGAGGGAGGGCATGCACTCGCCGAGGTCGGTGGAGACCTCCGCCAGGACCTCGGGGCGGTCGTAGTAGGTGCAGGCCGTGACGATGGCCTTGGCTCGGGCCTTGGGGTCGGAGGACTTGAAGATGCCGGAGCCGACGAAGATAGCCTCGGCGCCGAGCTGGCGCATCAGGGCCGCGTCGGCCGGGGTGGCGATGCCGCCGGCGGAGAAGTTGGGCACGGGCAGCTTGCCGGTATTGTGGCACTCGACCACCAGGTCGTACGGGGCCTGAAGCTCCTTGGCGGCGGTCATCAGCTCTTCCTCGGGCAGGGCCTGGAGTTTCTTGATGCCGCCGATCACCGCGCGCATGTGGCGGACGGCCTCGACCACGTTGCCGGTGCCGGCCTCGCCCTTGGTGCGCATCATGGCCGCGCCCTCGCCGATGCGGCGCAGGGCCTCGCCCAGATCGCGGCAGCCGCAGACGAACGGCACCTTGAACGCGTGCTTGTTGATGTGGAACTGCTCGTCGGCCGGAGTGAGCACCTCACTCTCGTCGACGTAGTCCACGCCGAGCGACTCCAGGATCTGCGCTTCGACGAAGTGGCCGATGCGCGCCTTGGCCATGACGGGGATCGTGACGGCGGCGATGATCTCCTTGATCAGCTTCGGGTCCGACATGCGGGCGACGCCGCCGGTCGCGCGAATGTCCGAGGGAACCCTCTCCAGAGCCATCACCGCGACCGCACCGGCCTCCTCAGCGATGGCAGCATGCTCGGCGGTCACGACGTCCATGATGACGCCGCCTTTGAGCATCTCGGCAAGGCCGACCTTTGTGCGCCACGTCGACTTCTGGGCTTCGAACTCGCTCATGGGTTCACCCCCTGATATCGAATGAGCCGGCGCGCAGTGGGAGCACGCGCCTCGCTCTACGGGGGCATTATACCTCTAGTCCCCCCTGGCCGCCGGAACACGCACTTGCGCCTACGCAGGGACCGCCAAACGTGCTATAATTGGCTTCCGGAAAGCTGCGGGCGCCTGCTCGCGGCCCTTCTTTTCGCCTCTGGCACAACGGTCACGGAGCACATGACACGCCTCTCTGAATCGGGCTACGGCCCTCCCGACGAGAACTACCGACCAGTCGATATGGGGTCGCCCGGCTATCCCAACAGGAGCAAACGGCACGTGGGCATCATGGGGGGCTTCCTGGGTCGCTTCACCCGCGACATGGGGATCGACCTGGGCACGGCGAACACGCTGGTACACGTCCGAGGCAAGGGCATCCTGCTTCGGGAGCCGTCGGTCGTCGCGATCGACCGGGACACGAAGAAGGTCCTGGCGGTGGGCGACGAGGCGAAGCGGATGCTGGGCCGGACGCCGGGCAGCATCGTCGCGATACGCCCGCTCAAGGACGGCGTGATCGCGGACTTCGACCAGACCGAGAAGATGCTGCGCTACTTCATCGAGAAGGTGCACCGCCGCTCCATGCTGGCCGGGCCGCGGGTGGTGGTCGGCATTCCCTCGGGCGTCACCGAGGTCGAGCGCCGGGCCGTCATCGACGCGACGAAGAAGGCCGGCGCGAAGGAAGCGTATCTGATCGAGGAGCCGATGGCGGCGGCGATCGGGGCCGGGCTGCCGATCGTCGAGCCGACGGGGTCCATGATCGTGGACATCGGCGGCGGCACGACCGAAGTGGCGGTTATCTCGCTGTCCGGCATCGTCACGAGCCGCTCGGTGCGCGTGGCTGGCGACGAGATCGACGACGCGATCGCGGCTTACGTGCGCAAGACGTACAACCTGTACATCGGCGACCGGACTGCGGAGAACGCGAAGTTCGAGGTCGGCTCCGCGTTCCCGTCGAGCCAGGAGCGCACGCTGGACGTTCGCGGCCGCGACCTGGTGACCGGCCTGCCGCGCAGCGCGTCCATCACGAGCGCCGAGATCCGCGAGGCTATCCAGGAGCCGATGAACGCAATCGTGGAGGCGGTGAAGGTAACGCTGGAAACCTGCCCCCCCGAGCTTGCGTCCGACATCATGGAGCGCGGGATTGTGCTAGCGGGCGGCGGCGCGCTGCTGCAGGGCCTCGACAAGCTCATCTGGCGCGAGACGTCGATGCCGGTCCACATCGCGACGGACCCCCTTTCCTGCGTGGTCATCGGCACCGGCCGCGTGCTGGAAGAACTCAACACCAACACCGCGCTTCGGAAGGTCCTCAAGAGCGGATAGTCTCCGGGTAGCCGGTCGGCCACCGTGCCGGAGGTCGGCGTGCTGCAGTCACAGCGGCCAAGCGGCCGAACTCGATATGTCGGGGTCACGATCGTCGTTGTGCTGGGCATGCTCCTGGGCGTCTGGCACAACCGGCGCGAGCGTGCCGGCCTCGGCGATCCGGTCACCTCGACGGTCGGCCTCGTCACCTCTCCGCTCGTGCGCGGCGCCGTGGGCACGAGGCGCTGGTTCAGCCGGCAGACAGGCTGGCTCCTGCGCGGCCGCTCCTCCGACGAGGAGAATCGCCGACTGCGCGACCGGGTGCGTCTGCTCACCGAGCAGAACGCGGAGCTGCGCGAGGCCGCGGCCACAGCCCAGCGCTTGCGCAAGCAGCTCGGCTTCCCCCAGACACCGCCCAGCCCCAAGCTCGCCGCCGACGTGATCGCCTACCGGCCGGACCCCATGTTCGACACCATGGTCATCGCGCGCGGCTCCCGCGACGGCGTCGCCATCGGGAGCGTCGTCGTTGCTCCGGAGGGCCTGGTGGGCTACGTGTATGGCGTGGGGCTCTCCGCCTCGAACGTGCTGCTGCTCACCGACACGAACGCGGCTGTGGGGGCCATCGTGCAGCGGCCCGAGTCCCGCGCGACAGGCGTGGCCCGCGGCGACGGCGATGGCACCATGTCGCTGCTGTACATCGACCGCGACGAGGACGTCAAGGTTGGGGACGCGGTCTACTCGTCGGGGCTCGGCGGCGACCAGGGCATCTACCCGAAGGGGCTCATGATCGGCACCGTAACGCAGGTCGGCGACCCGGGGGCGGGCGCGATGAGACCCGTCAAGCTGAAGCCCGCCGCGCCGTTCGGCCGCCTCGAAGAGGTCTACGTCCTCAAATGACCCCTCGCGGCGCTCACTGGCGGCTCCCGCTCTGCGTGCTGGTGGGTTACGTGATCCACCTCACCGCTTCGCCGCGCCTGGAGGCGTTTGGCGCGCGGCCTCACATCGGCCTGACGGTGCTGGCCATCTCCTGCCTGTTCGCGGGCCCGAACCTGGCTGCCGGGCTGGGCTTCATGGCGGGGCTCGCCGAGGCGTGGGCGAACGGGCGCTACGCGGGCAGCTACATCGTCACGCGGTCGGTTCTGGGTTACTGCGTGGGCGCGCTGGACCAGCGGGTGTTCCGGGACCACGTGCTGATGGCGGTGGCGGCGGCGATGGTGGCCACGCTCCTCGCGAACGGGCTGTTCTTCGTGTTCGCGCCGCAGCCGCACTACGTCCGCTGGATCGTGCGCACCGTGATGTCGGCGCTGTACAACGGGGCTCTGGCGATCCCGCTCTACTTCTTGATCCGCCGCGTCGTGAGCCCACCGAGGCACCTCTGATGCCCACGACGCTGACGGGACTTGAGCTGCAGGCGTGGGAGCGGGCCGGGTTCTTCATCCGGCGAAGGGCGATGGACCATCCCGGGCTCGAGCTGTGTCACCTGACCCTGTCCCAGGACCTCGATCGCATGCCCCGGATCGCGGTCCTGCCAATCATGCTCGCCGCGCCGCTCCACATCGACTGGTTTGTCGTCAGGCTGCCTCGCCCGAACGTCTACGACGTGTCCTCGTTACCGTCGATCGCGACGCTCGCGGTGGACCTGATGGGCCCGCACGTGGGCGTCATCTCAGCGGCACACCCCGCGCCCGGCACCGGCGGCGCCTGGCGGCGCATCCTGGGGCCGCCGATCGACGCTCCCGCGGCTGAGCAGATCCCTGCCCTCGCGCGGCTGTGGGAGGTCGCCGTCCTGCGGATGGCAGTCGAGCCGGACGAGGCGCTCTCCGTCCTGCCCGGCTCTCACATCGCACCGCCCCCGCCAGAGGCGCTGAGTGCGTTGGAGCGCGGCGACGCTCAGGCGCCCGGCGCGGTGGTCATCCGCCTCGCGCCCGGCGATGTCGCGTTCCTGAGCGCATGTCTTGTGGCGCGGCAGGCGGCTCCGCAACAGGCGGCGGTGAGCTTCCGGCTGGCCGCGGTCGACAAGTACCCGGAGTACGGCTGCCCGCGCGCGGCCGAGGACGAGCGGCTCCCCTCCTGCATGGCGTTCCGCGAGGCCGCCGATGGGCCACCGAAGGGGCTGGACTAGTCTGGCGCGGCCGCGGGCACTGGACAACTTGCTGGTAGGCCGCTATACTATGCCGACCCACGCGGTGGCACAGCGCCGCCGCGGCGGGGTGATCGAGCGGTTGATGGGTGTGCTTCGTCTAGTCAGGCTGTTGGCTCTTCCTCTGGCTGCTGCTTGTGTGTTGGCCGCGGCGAGACCCCTGCACGCCGACCCGCTCAGTCCGATTCCCCTCTCCATCGAGAAGCGGGTCCTCCGCCTGCCCACTCCGGCTGTCCGCGCCGTCGACGAGGTCTATGCGCCCCTGCAGTTGCTCGACGCGCTGGGCCTGAGGTACCGCGTCACCGAGCACGAGGAGAGCGTCGTCATCTCGACGCCGGCGGGCAAGGAGAAGGAGATCGGCCTGGCGCGCCCCGGCAAGACGGCGATGGTGCCGGTCTCGGCGGTGGCTGCGCTGGTCGGGCTGACGATGCGGCTGACCGAGCGCGGGTGCCTACTGGTGAAGCCGGGATCGGAGGAGCCGCCGAAGCCTGCCGATATCAAGCCTGCGGAGCCGGAGAAGAAGCCAGCGCCGAAGGCCGTGGAGCAGGCGAAGCCGGTGGAGCCGCAGCCCAAGCCCGGGGAGCCGGAGCGGAAGCCGGCGGCGCAGGCCGCCAAGCCGAGCAAGCCGGCGGAGACCAAGGCCAGGCCCGCTGAGCCCGAGAGGAAGCAGCCTTCGCAGGCTGTCGAGCCACCCAAGGCGGCCGCCGCGAAGGGCGGCGCCACTCCCGAGGCCTGCAAGCCCGCGGGCCCGGTGCAACACGCGGGCTCGCTGGAGGGGCCGCAGATCGCCGCGGCGACGCCCGCCGGCGCTTCCGGGCAGCAGGCCGCAAGGCCCAGCCTCGCAGTCACCCGGGCGCCGCGCGCGCCGCTGCCCGGGGTCGACCCGGACCTGCTCTGCCCCGCGCGCCAGCCGGCGAAGCTCCAGTGGATCGACTTCGCGGCGCCGGATCTGGCGCACGCCCAGTTCCGCCTGTACCTGGACCGCGGCGTGAGCCCGAAGATCAGCTACCTCACCGGGCCTTCGCGGCTGTCGATCGAGATACCCGGGGCCGTGCAGGACGGGGCGGCCGACTGCGCCGTGGCGCATCCGTTCGCCAAGGGGATCACCGTGGCTTGCGGGAGCACTGCCGACAGCCTGCAGGTGACCATTCCGCTCGGGCGGCTGGTTGCGTACAGCCTCACCGAGAGCGGGCCCGGGGCATACTCCGTGAACCTGCGGCTGCCGAGGGGCGCGGGCATCAAGCCGAGCGAGGCGGTGGTGGTGATCGACCCGGGGCATGGCGGCGGGCAGACCGGCTGCCAGTACCAAGCGAGCGGCCAGTGCATCCAGGAGAAGTCGCTCACGCTGGCCATCGCGAAGCAGGTCCAGGCCGAGCTGAAGTCGAGCGGCGTCGGGCACACCTACCTGACGCGCTCCGACGACACGCAGGTCGACCTATACGACCGGACGAAGATCGCGGATTCCCACAACGCGGACCTGTTCGTCAGCATCCACATCGACGAGTGGTCGAAGTCGACGGCAGCGTGCGGAGCGACCGCCTACTACCATCGGGCCGACGAGTCGAGCCGGGCGCTGGCGCAGTCGCTCATCGGGCACGTGGGGCGCGCCAGCGTTTCGCCGAGCCGCGGCGCGCTGTCGGATGGCGTGCTGTACGCGAACGGCCTCGCGGTGCTGCGCTCGGCCACCATGCCTGCCGCGCTGGTCGAGTGCGGCTACATCACCAACCCGAATGACCGCAAGGCGCTTCTGACGGAAGCGTACCGGGGCAAGATCGCGAAGGCGATCGCCAGCGGCATTTGCAGCTACCTGAGCGCCTCGCTGCCGGACGAGCCGGTGGCGGCGCTCCCCATCGAGTGAACCATGCGACCCACCATCATCGCGGCCCTTGCTGCCGCCGTGCTCCTGGCCGTGCTAGTTGGAGTGCTGCTGACGCGCCGGGGCGCCGCGCCCACGCCTCCGCCACCGCCGGTCACCATCGCGCCGCCGCCCTCGCCAGGCGTTGGCGCCACGCCGCCAGCCGCCGGCGACGAGCCTGTGGACCAGGTCCGTAAGGCGCTCGACGCCGCCCTCAGCGCCGCAGCCGCCAAGCCCGCCAGCAGCCCCTTCCCCGAGGGCACCCGTCTTGTCGCGGTGAGCGTGCACGACGACCTCGCGACCGTCGCGCTGAGTTCCGAGTTCCGCAACGTGGCGAATCAGGGCAACACGGCCGAGTCCGCGGCCCAGCAGGCGCTGCGCGCGGCGGTGGCCCAGTGCCCGAAGGTCGCGCGGATGAAGGTGCTGGTCGAAGGCAAGCCGTTCGAGGGCGAACACAGCGGCCCCTGGGACGACGTGCCGGTTCGCGACGAGCCCGGGAGCAACCCGTGAGGCGAGGCGAAGGAGCGATCGGAGTCTTCGACTCGGGGGTGGGCGGTCTGAGCGTGGTACGGGAGCTGCTGGCGCAGGCGCCCGGGCTGCGAGTGCTGTACGTGGGCGACCAGGCGCATGTGCCGTACGGCGGGCGGCCGCTGGAGGAGGTGCGC
>CAZFLM010000035.1:0-12201 GCA_964519955.1 uncultured Chthonomonadaceae bacterium
AGTCTCCGGAGACCTCACTCCCCGTAGGGGATGGAAACACGTATATCCAATCCCGGTGGTGCACCATTAGCTGCCTGTCTGGGTCTCCGGAGACCTCACTCCCCGTAGGGGATGGAAACCCTTGAAGGACTGGTCGGGTGCCGTAGCCGGCTGGGACGTGTCTCCGGAGACCTCACTCCCCGTAGGGGATGGAAACGCGCGTCCTTCCTCGCCCTCAGATCCGCCCACACCTCCGCCAGAGTCTCCGGAGACCTCATTCCCCGTAGGGGATGGAAACGCGTAGACCAGCCGCCAGTCCGCCTCGTCGTCCGCGTGTCTCCGGAGACCTCACTCCCCGTAGGGGATGGAAACGCGCCTCGTAGATGTCCTCCTGGGACATCCTGGGGAAGTCTCCGGAGACCTCACTCCCCGTAGGGGATGGAAACCGGTAGGCGGATACCGTCTTCCGCGCCTCCTGCCACTTGGTGAGTCTCCGGAGACCTCACTCCCCGTAGGGGATGGAAACGTGCCAGCGCCGGTGTGAGTGTACTTGCCGGACACCTGTCTCCGGAGACCTCACTCCCCGTAGGGGATGGAAACCTGGTCGTCAGCCACACCCACGTACCCGCGCTCTTGGCATGTCGCATGCGACTTCACTCCCCGTAGGGGATGGAAACGCGGACGATGAGTCGTAGGTGAACGTCCATTTGTAGCCTCGCGGGACGCAGTGAGGGCGCAGGCGACCGATGATAATGGCTCCCCTCGCGGTTGGGGTGGAGCAGGCGTGGCATCGAGGCCCCTTCCGGCTGCGGGAGGGGCCTCGATGCTTGCCGCGCCGGGCTCGCGGGCTGGTGGCGGGGTGCTGGCGAAGCTCAAGCCTGGGTCGCCGAGCTAGGCTTCACCCAGGCCAGGGCCGCGGCATGGCCGCACGATCGGCCTGATGGCGCCGCGCTCGCGTGCCGATGATAGTGGCATGGGCGCGCCCGCGGGCGATGGGGCGCGCGAGGGAGGCGGCGATGGCGTACGTGGATCTGGCCGCGGCGTTCGTGGCGCTGCGCGGCAAGTCGGGCAACGTGACGTTCCGCCGGACGCCGACGGGGCTGGTGCTGATGCGGAAGGCGCGGCCGGCCGACCCGCGCACGGCGGTGCAGGTGGCGGTGCGGCGGCGCATGGCGCAGGCGGTGGAGGCGTGGCACGGGCTGAGCCTGGAGCAGGCAGAGCGCTGGAAGGAGTGGGCGGCCGGGCAGCAGCGGGTGCAGGCGGCCACGCGGCGCGCATACTCGCCCACGGCGTTCGCGGCGTTCGTTGGGCTGGCGACCAAGTTCCTGCAGGTGAGCCCCGGCCAGCCGATCCCCGTGGAGCCGCCGGCCTATGCGTTCGCGGGCGACCCGGTGAGCGTGACGGCGCGCCCGGAGCCCGGCGCGGTGGTGTTCGCCGCCGCCTCGGCGTGCCGCCCGACGGTGCGCGTGGAGCTGCTGCTGCAGCCGCTGCGATACGCGGCGCAAGCCGTGCAGCCTCGCGCCTTCCGCACGCAGGCGTTCGCCGACTTCTCGGCCGGCGCGCTGGAGGAGGCGGTTGCGGCCAGGCCGGGCTGGTATGCGCCGGCCTACCGCTTCGTGGATGCCGCCACGGGCCAGGCGACCGACCTGGTGCGGCTGCCGCTGGTGCAAGTGGCGGAGTAGCCGGGCTCTACCCGGACCTTGCGGGCCCATCGGATGCGTTCCGGTGGGCCTGTTTTCGTCAATCTGCGAATGTGAGCGATGCGACGCAGGACGTTGCCCGCTCGGCGTCGAAGAACGGTACCAAGTGGCCGAAGCCGCCATCGGCCCACCCGCCCCACGATGGAGCTGGATGATGATGATGCTGGGCGTACCTGATTGCCGCGCCGTACCCGAACCACACGGCGTTGTGCCTTGGCTGAACTGCCCGTCGACCGGTCGGCCGTTCGCAGGACGTCGTCTCCTCACTCCGTATGTCTGTCCCTTGGTCCACCGCCGTTCGAGTTGCTCCAATCCCCTCTTGGAGAAGCACCGATGCCCAAGTTCGACAAGCTGCTGTGCCTGGTTGGCGAGAACCCGCTGCCGGTCTACCTCGGTGTCAAGCAGATGGCCAAGGAGCGCGCCCAGGTCGTCCTGGTCTGCTCCGCCGGCACGAGGCCGTGCGCCGAGCGTGTTGCCAGGGCGCTTGGTGACCACTGCCTGCCAGTACTGACCAGCGATACAGGTATCTCTGACCCCCATCGCCCCACCGCCGTTGCGCGTGACCTGGAGCGGATCGTCGATGCCGTGTGCGTAGGCGGGCCCGCCGAATGGGGGCTCAACTACACGGGCGGCACCAAGGTGATGGCCGCCTATGCGCTGCGGCGGTGGGCGGACGCCGACGCGCTGGCCAACACGTTCTATCTGGATGAAGGATCTGGATGTTGCCAACTCGGAACCGGCGGCACGGAGGCGGTGACACACGTCCTGACCGTGGCCGAGGTGTGCGAACTGCACGGTGTGAGGAAGGGCGCCGATCCGCTCGATGTCGGCTGCACGCCGGCGGATCTGCGCCTGCTGATGGCGGCTCGGCTGGGGGAGGACGCGGACGCCATGTCGCGGCAGACGGTGCTTCAGAACGCGAGCAAGACGCCGGACAAACGGCCGCCCTGCATGATCGGCCCTGCCGAGGGCGAGCCGCCCGAGCAGACCATGAACTTCGACAGGGCGTGCAATGCATGGCGCGGCTCGGATGCCTGGCGCAACGTAGTTGGCGTGCTGACGCCGGACATCGCTATGCGCTGGTTCGCTGAGTCGAGTGCGGGGCCGACGCCGAAGCCGTACCCCACCTCTCTCCTGAAGGCGCGCTACGACTTCCTTGTGCGGTCCATGTGGTTCGAGCATTGGGTGAAGGAGCGCGTGCGCGAGGTGCTGGGGGAGCGCTCTCCGATCGTGGCCCACCAGAAGTTCACGATCGATGCGCAGGAGTTCGAGGTGGACCTGCTCGTCGTTGTGCGGCAGCGGGTCTACTGCGTGTCGGTCACGACTAGCGCGAAGTGCTCGGAGATCAAGGAGAAGA
The DNA here is from genome assembly GCA_964519955.1 of uncultured Chthonomonadaceae bacterium. Taxonomy (GTDB): domain Bacteria; phylum Armatimonadota; class Chthonomonadetes; order Chthonomonadales; family CAJBBX01; genus CAZFLM01. The sequence goes on from CAZFLM010000035.1 coordinate 3,037, forward strand.
TGATGGAGGCTGCGCGGCGGTCCGAGCAGATCGGCGGCGGCATGGCCAGGGCGTGCGTGGTGTCGCTGGGGGACCGGTACGTGATCGAGCGATACGACGATGACGGGAACCTGGTCAGGGACGACCGCCCGACGGTGGAGGACTGCCGCGCGTCTGTCTGCGTGGCCGGGCGGCACACGATCTTCGGGCTAGACGATGTACGGCAGTGGCATGGCGGCGATTTGCGGAGTCTGCGCGCGTTCCTGCTGGATAGCGCTGGAAACTGAGGCAAGGAGAGCGACATGAGCGACGGTCGTTGCCCGGGCATGGTGGCGTTCGATGTCGATCGCATCAAGGACTTCGTGTTCGCGACGCACCGGCCAGTCGATGCGACGGGCGCCAGCAGTCTTGTCAAGGGCCTTGACGATGTGCGCGGGATGCTGGGATCGGTGGGCGGCGGGTTCAGCGTCGTCTACGCTTGCGGCGGCTCCGGTCTGCTCTGGCTGGAGGACTTCGAGCAGGCCGGCCGAATCGCGCGGGCCATCGAGACAGCCTACCGGAGGCAGACGATCACCGGGTCGTGTACTGCCGTTGCCGAGCGGTGCCCGAGCGGCCCGATTGGTGATGGCTTCCAGGCCGCGCTCAAGCGCCTGGGCACGAGGCTGCAGAAGCGCAAAGGGGAGAAGGCCGGTGAGGAGGCGCCCGAAGCGTGGACCGAGCCGCAGGCCCCCGCTGCTGGGGTGCTGCCGGCCGCGGAGCAGGGCGCTCTCGTGCGTTGCGGCGCTTGCGCGGCGTGGCCCGCGGTTGCCTTCGACACCCTCCAACAGGAAGAGGACAACACCGGGGAGCCGCTGTGCGAGTCGTGTCAGCGGAAGCGCGAGCTGGGGCGCAGGGAGAAGCAGGGCTCGGCCCATACACTGGGTGACATCGCGTCGGGCGCGGCGTCGGGCGGCGATGGGCGCGTTGCAGACACGCAGGGGCGGATCGCGGTGCTGTACGCCGATCTGGACAGGGCCGGTGGCCTTCTTCAGCAGTGCGGGTCGATCGACGAGGTGCGGCGGCTTTCGGCGCACCTGCTCAGCGCGACGGTCGGTGCGGTCGCGTCGATCGCCGAACGCTACCCCGGGCGCCATCAGGCGCCGGTGGTCGGAGGCGACGATGCGGTCCTGTTCATTCCCGTTCGCAGCGTCGCGGAGACAGATGCTGGAGGCGTCACCTGTCTCGACGAGTTGTGTGCACTGGTCGGCGGCATGGAGAAGGCCCTTCGCGCCGTTCCTCCGGAGTTGCTGGGACGGCCGATCGGCGACGCTCTGACGGAATGCACGGTTAGCGCGGGCCTCCTGGTCGCCGATCACCACTTGCCGATGCCCTTTCTGTTCGATATGGCCATGGCTCTCGTGGCGAGCGCCAAGCGTCTGAGCTACGCGCGTCGGGAGTCGTCGGTCGACTACATGCTTCTGAAGGGCGGCACCCCGCTCAGTTCGACGATCGAGACCGCTCGCGATCGCGGCCTGCTGCGGAGCTTCGACGGCCCTGTCGCTCTGCCCTGGTTGGACGGCGCCCCAGAGGTGCAGGAGGTACTGCTGACGCGGCGCCCATACGGGCTAACCGCGTTCCGCGACCTTGTGGCCGTGTCGCGGGAGTGTCGCGGCGCTGCTGGCAGCACCAAGCAGGCGTTTCTGCGCATGGCGGTGGAGCACATGACCAACGACCACCCGGCGGAGATCGGGCTGAACGTTCGGTACGACCAGGCGCGCCGGCGATCGCGGGGCTCGGGTGAGGATCCCTGGCCCGAGGAGTGCTTGCTGTGGACCCTCGACGAGCCAGAGCCTGACGAGCCGCCTGTGCTGTCCACTGGCGCGCTCGATGTGCTGGAGCTGATCGAGATCGAGAAGAGCGGGGAGGTGGACCGTGTATAGGGTCAGACTAACTTCTCGGTCGCCCCTCATGATCGGCGGGCAGAACAGCCTGCTCACCGTCGACCGGGCATCGGCAACGAGGCGAGGCGTGCCGTACGTTCCCGCCTCGGCGATCAAAGGGGCCATGCGACTGGAGTTCGAGCGCCTGCTGCGGGCGGCGGGCGTGGGGGCCTGCCTGGACACCGGGGCCCCTCGCGAGCGCAGGACTTGCGGCAAGTGTCCCGCATGCCACCTGTTTGGCGCCGAAGGGACGCCGAACGGGGCGCTCCGCTTCCATGATGGTGTGCTGGTGTGGCAGGGCGTCGTCGACGGGCGCCTCTTGCGCCAGAACCGCACGTGCGTGAGCATCTCAAGGATGCTGGGGAAGGCGGAGGACGGACGGCTCTTCACCCAGGAACTCGTGCCTGCCGGGCTCGAGTTCGAATGCCGGATCGATGTGCTCCGTGATGCATCAGCTGATGACCTGGGATGCTTCGGCAGGGCGCTGCAGTGGTGGAAGGCATCAGGGCTCACGATTGGGTCGGGACGCTCTCGTGGCCTCGGTGAGTTCGGACTGGGGTGGAGCGAGATTGGCGCGGCTCGCCGCGCGCTCCACTACTCACCAGGCGTTCGGCGGGTGTTCGCGGTGGCGTTCACGCAGGACGTTGGGGCCGCGGAGCCGCTGCGCGTGGGTGCGACGCGGCTGCGCAACTACCTCGCCCGCAGCCTCGGGTTCGTGCCTTCCAGTGCCGTCAGGGGGGCCGTCGGCTGGGGCTTGGCGCACGCAGGCCTTGCGGCGGACGAGGTAACCGCGCTTGTTGAGACCGGCGCATTCAGGCCGTCGCCGCTGTATCCGCCGCTGGAGCGTGCTGCAACTCGGCGGTCGCCCACGGGACCGTCCGGGTGGCTGCAACCGGCAACCGCGGTGGGGTGCAAGCTGGACAAGGAACACGCGCCGTTCGACACGCTCGTGGCGCGCCTCCTGCTCGACGCCAGCATCAGCGGCGGACTGCCCGAAGCGGAGGCTGAGCTGGGCAGGATGCTGGAGGAGTGTCCTCGCTTCAACTGCCAGGGAACGCTGAAGTCCGTGGAGCCGGTGGCGAGTACGCACCGGCGCCTGCTGACCAAGCTGCGTATCGACCGGCAGGCGGGCCGCGCCGAAGAGGGCAGGTTCTACGTCTACGACACGCTGGCGCAGGATGAGGAGCCCCGCGCGTTCTGTGGCTACCTGTTTACGGACACGGGCGCCGCCGATCTCGTGCGTTCGCTGGACAGCGTGCTGGTCGGCGGGGCGCGAAGCAAGGGGTTCGGCAATGGCCGCCTCGAGGTCTCCGAGGCACCGGACGGGCAGGGCACGCAGGAGGGCGTCGAGGAGAGGCTCGACCGATTCGACCGGCGCGTCCGGTCGGCGGCAGAGATGCTGGGCCTCCCGGACCCCGTTGGCGATCGCGTGCTGTTCCCCCTGCTGCTGCTCTCCGACCTGGTGGTGCCGCCCGGGGCCACGGTGCGACGGATGATGGAGGCGTGTGGCTGGGAGTGGCAGACGGCGTTCCTGCACTGGTCTCGGGCGGGCGGCTGGTCCGAGGGCGGCAACCTGTCTCGGCCGCTGGTACCGGTGCTGCAGCGCGGAGGCGTGGTGGTCCTTGCTGCGCCGAGGGCGTCTCGCGCCGAGGTCGTTGCATGGCTGGTCCAGGCGGAGCGCGAGGGCATCGGGCTTCAGCGGGAACTGGGTATGGGCTGGGTCCAGGCGTGCTGCACGTTCCACGACGAGTACGACTTACTGAAGGAGGGGGCGCAGCGATGGCAGACGCGAAAGCTATGATGGCGGAGATCGAGCGGCGCAAGGCGCTGGAGGCGAGGAAGGCCGAGATCGTGGCCGCCGCCATGCGCGTGTTTGGAGCAGGAGCGGCGGCGCCCGAGAAGTCCCAGCTGCAGAACCTGAGGTCGCTGGCGGCCTCTACCGACTGCCGCGAGGAACTGGTCCTGTTCATCCGCTACCAGGCGGCTCGGCTGGGCAGGGCGTTCGAGCAGGGCTTCGCTGAGGCGGTCATCGCCAACATGCCGGAGAAGATGGATGAGGCCCGCCTGTACCTGGGCTACGTCTACCGGCATCGCGTGGTGACGGCCGTCCAGGGCCGCACTGGCGCTGGAGCCAGCCAGGGCGCCGCGGCGGCGCGAGGTGGCCGGCAATGAGCATCCATCTGGCCGCTCTGAACACGCGGCTCAAGCTGAGCGGGGTCGTCGTGGCGCGTACCCCACTGCATGTGGGAGCGGGCCGATCGATGGGCGCCACCGGAAGCGACCTGCCAACTATGTGCGACCTCCACGGCTCGCCGATCATTCCCGGCTCCTCGCTGAAGGGCGTGCTGCGCTCGCAGATCGAGGCGTTGCTCCGGCCGCTGGGTCGGCCTCCTGGTGAGGCGCTCTCGTTCTGCGACGTGGTTGCGGAGAAACCGTGCATCGATAAGCGGGACTGGGGCAAGTGCGCCGACTGGATCGTCGAGAACGCGTGCTCTGTCTGCCTCCTCTTCGGCGGTCCGTGCACGGGCGCCAGACTCCGCGTTGCCGACCTGCCGGTGCGGCAGGAGACGTGGGACCCGCTGCTGATCCAGGTTCGCGATGGAGTTGCCATCGACCGAGAGAGCCTGACGGCGGCCGGCAGCATGAAGTACGACCTGGAGACGGTGCCGGCCGGTGTGGCGTTCGACTTGCAGATCGTGCTGGAGAACGCTGAGGACTGGGAGGTCGGGCTGGTGCTGCGAGGGCTCGATCTTCTGACCGAGGGCTATGCCACGCTTGGCGGGGGCGGGTCGCGCGGGCTTGGGCGGGTGACCGTCGACGTCCAGCAGATCGAGAGCATCGATGCGCGGACGGTGCTTACTCGCGGTCCTGCGGGTGGCACGGTCGTCGATCTAGAGGGCCGGGCGCGCTACTACGCCGCCTTGGCGGAGGCGGTCGAGTCGGCGAGCGCATTGGAGGGCTGCCATGTTCAGTAAGGCGCGCAACTCGGCCAGGATCAGCCTGTGCCTGAAGCCTGACGGTCCGTTCCTCATCAAGCACGATGCCGGCCTCGATCCCGGGCGGCCAGACATGGAGTTCGTGCGCATGAGGACGCCGTACGGCGACGTTCCCTACGTTCCCGGCTCCTCGGTGAAGGGCGTGGTGCGTTCGACCTCCGAGGCGCTCCTCAGGTCGCTTCCGCTTCGTGGCCCCGCGATCTGCGACCCGCTTGATCTGCGGGAGAGCGCATGCGGATCTTCAGCGAACCGTAGGGCGCGTGGCCTGCAAACCAGAGACAAGCTCCGCTACGACCAGCACTGCGAGGCGTGCCGCCTGTTCGGATCGACGGAGATGGCGGGGCGCGCGCGGTTCGGCGACCTGCTGCCATGGCAGGCCGAGGACGACGACGAGGAACGAGTGCGGAGGCTGGACCAGTTGAACGCGTGCATCACAGTCAGGCACTCCGTCGCGATCGAGCGCAAGACCGGCGGGGCGAAGGGGCAGGCGCTGTTCGAACTGGAGGCGCTGTCGGGTGGGCAGTTCCACGGAGAGATCGTGCTGCAGAACTACGCGCTCTACCAACTCGGACTCCTGCTGGTGGTCCTGGGCCTCGTGGACGACGGCACCGTGCGGCTCGGGTTCGGCAAGTCGCGCGGACTGGGGCGCGTCCGGTGTGGAGTGGACGGCATCGTCATCGACCAGTATGGCGACCTCGGAGCAGACGCGAGCGCCCTCCTCGGCGCGGATGCGGGCCAGGGCGCCAACCCGGGGGTCTCTAGCCCGAAGCCTGGCCAGCGCGTGCCCTTCGCCACTCGATTCGTGCTGGACGCAGGCGAGGTGGCCAAAGTGCGTCCAGAGCTGGAGAAGCGCGTGGAGGACCTGGGCAATGGCCAGCACTAGTGTGCCCACCTTCGAGCCGGTTGCGTCTGCTGAGGGCTTCGCGAAGGCGATTTTAGGCCACGACGGAGAGCTACTGGTGATCGTGAGCAAGTGGGACGGCGTGTCGCCCGCGACGTACATGGGCGGCCCCGAGGCAGCGGTCGCGTTCAGCGCGACTCACGGCGCCGCTCCCGCCAGCGCTGTCTTCCGTGCGTCCGATGGCGCCGTGGAGTATGCGTGGCTGGGCGGGGCGGGCGTGGTGGTGCGGTGCGGCGCGGCTGGCGCGGTGGTGGAGCCGGATGGCACCGAGTGGTGCGTCGAGGTGGACCATCTCCTCGGCGCGGTCCCGGTGACGGTGATCCGCCGGGATGGGCGCACCGTGTACCGCATGTTCCGCCCGATGCCGGAGGACCAACCATGAGGATCACGACGAATGGCGAGACCCCTGGCGGCATCGCGTGGAGCCGGGAGCAGGACGCGTTCTTCTGGATCGACGCCATACCGTGCCGCGCCGTCCAGGTCGAGCCCGCGCCGCCGCTCGACACCCTCACCGAGAACCAGGCACGCTGGACCATCGGGATCACGGCGCTGCAGGACCTGGTGGTCGGAGGCGGCGCTGCTGCCGTCGTGCCCGGCAGCGACAGGATGCACGCCCGGTTCATGCGCGACGGGGAGGCCCTGCTGATTCCGGGTTCCTCGATCAAGGGGGCGGTGCGCGCCGTTGTCGAGGCTCTCTCACCGTCGTGCCTGGACCCACAGCGCTGCGACGGGGCGAGATGCGCCGCTTGCACGCTCTTCGGCTCGATCGGCCGGTCCGGCCACATGGGGCGGGTGGCCATCAGTGAGGTTCGGCTCGCCGATGCGACGACGACCGTGTGCGAGGTCGCGCAGCGGACGACCCCGACCAACGATGTGCCTCCGGGGCGCAAGTTCTACACGGCACACGCGGCGACCAGGTTGCCGGCAGGGAGCGAGAAGGTCGAGACGGTCCGCGCCGGCGCAGGCGGCTCGTTCACCATCGACCTGCGGAACCTGCGCGACTGGGAACTCGGGCTGCTGGCCCTCTCGCTGGGCATCATTCCGACCTGCACATTCAACCTGAAGTGCGGCGGGTGCAAGAACCGCGGGTGGGGCCTGGTGCGGTTCAACTGGGTATCGGGCGAACACGCTGAGGGGGCGGACTGGGCGCTCCGACGCCGCCGGGAGACGCAGCCTGCCGACCTCGAACGGTGGGCCGGGGCCTACCAGCGGCTGGCCGAGGAATGGGGCGTGATGGAGGATGTGCTGGAAGTGCTCCGCTGCTTCCGGCGGGAGTACGGCAATGGAGCTTAGCGCGGCCGACACGGCCCGCCTCATCGGGTTGGCACAGGTGATAGGCGGCAGGATCGAGCGCGACCGGGACAAGGCCTTGAAGCAGGCGGCTTTCGCGATGCAGTGCCTGCGTTCCGATCCGTCGCTGACGATAGAGGCTCTGATGGCCAGCGACCATCCCAACGCGATGGGACAGCCTCACTGGCAGGAGCTGCGCAAGGCCCTCGACGAAGCGGGCGCGCTGGTGGACCTGCCGGGCGGGCCGGAGCAGCGCCGCCGGAATGTGCTGCGGCTTCTGGGCTACCTGCACCGCATGAACCAGGCGCGCACGTGGGGGCCCGAGGCCCGCGGATCGGCGCATGGCGGGCGGCGCGAGCGCGATGATCGGCCGATCGCGCCGCCGGAGCCGAGCACGATCAGTATCGGCGCGCAACTCGCGAGCAAGGGGGTAGTGCTGCCAGCGCAAGAGGGGGACGCGGCGGCGCCGGCCGCGCAGCAGCCCTCGGCCCAGTCGGCGCCCGCGGATGCGCTGGCCCACAAGAAGGGCGACGTGTTGGTCGCCAGGGTGGTTGAGAAGCGCGGGCTGGGCGGCGTCGTGGAGCTGGAGGACGGCACGCGCGTGGAGGTGTCGATCCTCACGGGAGTGAAGCCCGACGGGACGCGGCGCTTCAAGGTAGACAAGGTGGGCGGCGACGGGAAGGTGCGGACCTTGCTCCTCTCCTAGGCGCTCGGCGCCGTGCGGGTTGCGGCCAACCTGCAGCAGGCCCCACGGCCGCCCGCGCGCAAGCAGGCACGACCTGCGGGGATACCCATGCTCCTCTCCATTCTCCTAACCGTTCATCCCGCCGACGACACGTGGCGCCTGCCCAACGCGGTGCGCGCCTACGCCTACGCCCTCCTGGCGGCGGGCGACCCGGAGCACGCCGAGGCCCTGCACGCCGCCGCGGCCGACCTGCGCTTCACCGCCGCCGCGCTGCCGAACGAGGCGAGGCCGGCGCTGCGCGTGACGGCCCTGGACGCGCGCACGGCGCGGGCGGTGCTGGCGGGGTGCGCGGCCATCGAGCAGAGCCGGGAGCTGCGCGCCGACGGCCACCGCCTGCGCGTGGTGGATTGCACGCTCAACGCGCCGCCCGTGGCCGAGCTGAGCGACTACGCCGCGCTGATCGGCACGCCGCACCGGCGCGAGGTGGCGCTGCGCTTCGCGACGCCCACCACGTTCAGCCAGGGCGGCGACCGGCACCTGGCGCTGCCCGTGCCAGAACTGATGGCGCGGAGCTGGGCGCGGCGCTGGAACCGGTTCGCGCCGGAGGACCTGCGCTTCGGCGATGAGTGCCTGGAGCGCGTGGCGGCGGGGCTGGAGCTGCGCCGCGCGTCGGTCGAGACGGAGTACGTGAGCCTGGGCAAGGGCGCGGTGGTCGGCTTCACGGGCGAGGCGCTGCTGCGCGCGGGCAAGGGGTGGGGCGAGGAGGAGCGGCGCGCCTTCGCGGCGTTGGCGGCCTACTCGCGCTTCAGCGGCACGGGCGCGCGCGCGGCGCAGGGCTTCGGGCTGACGGTGGCGGGTGATGGGCGCGGCGCTTGACGGGCGGCGCACATGCGTCGTGTGTACCTGGGCGAGGAGGAGTTCGCGCCGTTCGCGGCGCCGGAGGGCGGGCCGGATCGACGGACACGCGGAGGAGGCCGCGCAAAGCCGGCAGAGGGCTGATGGGCCGGCCGGTGCGTCGGGCGCGGATGGGCGCCCCGGACGCCGCGCGGATCGGCTTCGGCGCAGACCCACGCTGGGATTCGCGCGGGGCGCGCGAGATCGAGATGCTTGACGGATGGGTGCCAACGGACTAGAATGGCCATGCCGGTCATGGATTCGCGCGGTTGATCGGGCGAGTTAATCGGCAGGGTCTCCGGAGACCGCACTCCCCGTAGGGGATGGAAACAGTTTGTGCCTGGCTGGCTACCGGGCCAACCTCTTCTTGCGTCTCCGGAGACCGCACTCCCCGTAGGGGATGGAAAGCTCTCCTTGCCACGAGGTTGACGATGAAGTCGAGCTTCGGTCTCCGGAGACCGCACTCCCCGTAGGGGATGGAAACGTGTTCCGGTACTCCCA
>CAZFLM010000035.1:12301-25436 GCA_964519955.1 uncultured Chthonomonadaceae bacterium
GTCGCATGCGACTTCACTCCCCGTAGGGGATGGAAACCCGTTGTGCGGCACGTCGGTCCACCCGTCTGGCATGCCTTGTCGCATGCGACTTCACTCCCCGTAGGGGATGGAAACATGTGGCGGGCTACCGAGTTACCGCGGCAACTGCCGCGGCCGCGTACGGCCTCCGGAGACCGCACTCCCCGTAGGGGATGGAAACTGCAACCAGGAAGAACACGAACCAGAGCAGAGACACCACCTTGTCTCCGGAGACCGCACTCCCCGTAGGGGATGGAAACATCGTCTCCTTGGTTACCTTGGTGATGGTGAACACCTGGTCTCCGGAGACCTCACTCCCCGTAGGGGATGGAAACGTAGTCGGACCGCAGCAACTTGGGAGCCCAGCACTTGGTGGCGGTCTCCGGAGACCTCACTCCCCGTAGGGGATGGAAACGGCCATCTTCCACAGTTGATAGGCCGCTGACAGACAGGCTTGTCTCCGCAGACCTCACTCCCCGTAGGGGATGGAAACGCTTGCCAGACAGCTTGCGCAGTACAGCAGACCACACGTCTCCGGAGACCTCACTCCCCGTAGGGGATGGAAACAGTCGTTGCCGTCACCGCACTCAAGTTCGGCCCACCTGTGTAGTCTCCGGAGACCTCACTCCCCGTAGGGGATGGAAACCATCACGGCGACGACGAGCAACCCTACGGTGAGGGACAGCTGGCTCCGGAGACCTCACTCCCCGCAGGGGATGGAAACACAGCCTCCCATCCGGCGTGCGGTAGTCGTACTGGACACGTCTCCGGAGACCTCACTCCCCGCAGGGGATGGAAACGAGTAGCTCAGGTTGAACTGCCAGATCTTGTCGGCGTCGCATACGGCGTCAGTCCCCGTAGGGGATGGAAACAGGTAGCGGTCGACGTAGAGGCATAGTTCAGATTCCCGTCGCATGCGACTTCACCCCCCGTAGGGGTGGTGCGTCCGCCGCCGACCGGTGCGTCGCCGTCGCCGGGCCATGAATGGCCGGGCTGGTGGGCGTTCCGCCGGCCGTCCTGCGGACGGGTGCGATGCCGCGCGTATCGTCTCTCGATGCAGGTCACGCTGGGGTTGGCGCGGCGCTGCCGGGTAGGCCGAGGGTTGACGAATGGAGCATGGTTCGCTAGAATGGCCGCGCTGCGGTCGATTGCCGCGGCCTGTCTCGCGAGCTGATCTCAAGGGTCTCCGGAGACCTCACTCCCCGTAGGGGATGGAAACATGGTATGGCTGTCGCCGTTCACGCAAATGACGGTGTAGGTCTCCGGAGACCTCACTCCCCGTAGGGGATGGAAACGCCCACTCGCCCCACTGTTTGAACATGAATGGGACGCCCGCGTCTCCGGAGACCTCACTCCCCGTAGGGGATGGAAACGTTGGTTGGACCTCCTCCTCCTCTTGGGGATTGAGTTCCCGGTCTCCAGAGACCTAACTCCCCGCCAACTCCACGCCCGCCCACGACGCCCTGGCTCCCTCCGAGCCGGGGCGTTGCTGCATCTGGCGGAGGATGTGCCCCCTTCCGCGTGGTATAGGGCGGCAGCGGCGATCGGGCCGCCTACTGCCACCAGGGGACTCTCGCCATGCTGCCTTGCTCGCGCCTCCTCGTTCTGCTCCTCCTGCTCGCGCTGTCGCTGCCGTGCTTTGCGGCGGGCGATACGTGGGCCGATCCCGCCCGGCCGTACCGGGTGCGCGTCGACGTCGAGGGCGCGCCGCCGGGGCAGGCGCCTGTCTGCGGGGAGCTGCGCCTCGATCTGGGTCGCGACCTGGAGCGGCTGGGGCTGCCGGCGAACGTGGACCGGTCGTCGCTGCGGCTCGTCGAGGTGGAAGCGGGCGGCGCCGCGCGGGACGTGGAGGCAGGCGTCCGGGGCGACGCGCTGGTGTGGCGGGTGCCGGGCGGCGGCGGGGTGCATCGGTACGAGCTGTACTTTCGCGCGGGGGCATCGTCCGGCGCGGGACCGGCGGCGAGCATCGCTGTGCCGGACTACGCGACGGACACCTATGGGCACGGGTGGGAGTTCAGCGGCGACGACTTCGAGGCCATCGACACCTGGGGCGACAAGCCGGAGTACATCCGCTCGCGGAAGGTGGAGAGCGGCATCCTCAAGCTCGACGTGACGGGTGACTCCTACTTCATCTGGGGGCTCATGTGGGGCAGCGGCGGGAAGCCGAACCGGCCGGTGTCCATCGACCTGGCGCGCTACTCGATCCTGGAGATGCGCGTGCGACAGAGCGTACCGGAGGCCAACTGGCGCATCATGGGGCGGCCCGGGCGGGGGGAGAGCCTGGTTCAGCATAACTTCCGGGTGAGCGGCACCGAGTGGCAGACGCTGCGGATCGATCTGCGGAACGAGGCGCGCTGGCATGGCGTGCTCACCGCGCTGCGCATCGACCCGGCGAAGTATGTCGACGCGCACGTGGAGTTCGACTGGGTGCGGCTCCTTGCGCTCGTGCCGGCGAAGCGGAGCGCCGTGGAGGTGCTGCCGAAGGGGCCCGAGGCGATCCGCGCGATCATGCAGGTCGAGTCGGCGCTGCCGGTGGCTGGCTCCGAGCAGGCGGTGACGGTGCAGGTGCTGGGCGCGAGCGGGATGCCCATCAGGAACTACCCGGTGCGCGCGGAGCTGGCCAAGGCGGCGGGCGGCGTGCTGACGCCCACGGCGCAGGGCGTCTCGCTGCCGGGCGGCGGCCTCCGGGCCATCACCGGGAGCGACGGCAAGGTGGCGTTCCGCTACAAGGCTTCACCCAAGGCCGGGAAGGACGTGGAACTGCTGACCGCGGTGGCGGAGCACAGCACGGCCGAGCCCGCGCGCGTGTTGGTGAGCCCGAAGGCCGGCCCTGCCGCGCGCTACGTGGTGACGCCGCTGAAGCCGGTTCTGCTGGAGCGCGGCGCCGGGCCGGTGGCGATCACGGCGCGGCTGGCGGACGCGCTGGGCAACCCGGTGCCCGGCGGCGGGCGTCCGCTGGAGTGGAGCGCGCCGGGCGGGCGGCTGGTAGGCCCCAGCGACCGCACTGCGGCGGATGGCAGCGCCACGGCGTCGCTGCGCTGCGACCCGGCGACCGGCTGGGCGGTGACCGTGCGGGTGGCGGACGCCAGCGGGCTGAAGGGCGAGTCGGCGCCGGTCTGTGTGCCGAACACGGCGCCCCGACCCGACCCGGTGCGGGTGTTGCCCAGCGGGTATTTCGGGATCGGGAGCGCGGCGAAGGCCAGGGCGTGGATGCCGCTCGGCGGGTTCTACGCGAACTGGGTGGGCACGCCCTCGCCGGACGGGGAGTGGAACCGGCTGATCTCCTTCGTGGACGCGACCGACGAGGAGACCGTGGCGTGGCTGAAGCTGCTGAAGGCGAACGGGGTGACCGCCCAGCGCTTCATGCTGCGGGCGCACCGGCCGAACGGCATGGAGCCGATGGACATCGGGGGGCGCGTGAACCCGGGGCTCTACGCTCGGCTGCTGCACTACTTCGACCTCGCGCGTCCGTTCGGCATCCGCTTCCAGCTCGTGCTCCACGAGGACTACGTCAAGCCGCTGTACTTCGACGGCGACGCGCTGGAGAAGTTCGCCGCGCCGTGGTACGTGGGCCAGGATCTGGTGAAACTGCCCGCGTTCCAGCGCCGGTTCATCGGCGACCGCAAGCTCATCGACGACATCGCCCAGAAGTACACCGACCCCGACGTCATCGCGTGCCAGGACCAGTACACGCGGCAGATCGTGGGGCTGCTGAAGGGGCATCCGATGCTCTTCGGCTACGAGCTGGAGAACGAGATGGTCTCGTGCCCCGCCTCGTGGGTGAACCACCAACTCCAGGTCATCCGCTCCGTCGACCCCACGGCGCCGATCTGCGTGAGCCACAGCGGCGGCGGCGTCTTCAGCGGCGACCCGGCCTGGTGGCGCGCGAAGACGCAGGTCGACTACTACACGCCGCACCTCTACCCGGACCCGCCGAGCACGCAGCCGGCCATCGACTATGGCCTGGCGGTGGACACGCTGATGGCCTATGCGCGGCTGGCGTCGCCGGCGTTCCTGGGCGAGTCGGCCGGCGACCAGTTCGGGCAGCACCCGGACCGCGACACGCGCCGCTGGACGATGCGCGACATCATCTGGTTCTCGCTGACGAACGGGGCGCCGGGCTGCTTCTTCTGGAACGCGCGCCTGAGCGAGGTGGCCGAGTACCGCCTGGCGAACGACATCACCTCGCAGATCGACTGGACGACGTTCCGCCGCAGGCCCGCGCCGGTTGTCGCGACCGTGCCGCACGCGCTGGAGAACGATCAGTGGTTCAACACGGCGGAGGGGCGGCGGGCGTACGACGCGATGGCCGCGTGGTCGAAGCTGGCGCTGGATCGCGGGGCGGACCTCGACTTCGCCTTGAGCGCGCCGGCGGGCGTGAAGGCCGTCGATGGCCGCATGTGCGAATCCTCGACCGTGCTGCCCGCGGACTTCGGCATCTCGCCGGGCTTCCAGCTCAAGCCGATGGTGCGGCAGGATGGCGGCGAGGCGCTTCTCTACGTGCGGAGCTTCGCAGGGGTGGAGCGCTGGGAGAGCACCGGCGACCCGCGCACCACGCAGTACCTGCGCAAACGCGCCGCCGCCCGGCTAAAGGTGACGGTCAACCTGCCGGGCCGGTTCACCGCCGAGATCTGGGACCTGGACACGCGCGCGCACACGACGGAGCCGGTGTCGTCCGGCCAGGAGATCGACCTGGGAACGACGGACCACGACTTCGCGGTCCTGCTGCGCCGGAAGTAGGGGGAGGGCGGCGATGGGGTGGACTGCCTACGACGGGACCGAGGCCATCTCCCGCGCGAACAGGCTGCGGGCCACGAACTGGCGAACGTGGCGCTACGCGGCCGATCTGCGGGCGCTGGTGTTGTCCGGCAACCGCCGGCCGTCGGGGATGCCGGCGATCTGGCTGATCCTAACTGACGTGAGGTCAATCTCGACGCCGACGTCGCTTGGCCGAGCGAGGTTCTCGCTCGTCGCAGACTCCGACGGGCAGATGGATGTGCGCATGCTGTGCGGCGGCGGCGAGCATCACGTGGCGTGCGGTGGCATCAGGCTGGTCATACCGTCGGCGGAGGGCGAGTAGCATGGACCGCCTGTGGGTCAGCCGCTTCGAGGCCCTGTTCGAGCGATCGACGGTTACCGTCGCGGGGCTCAGCATCGGGCACTTCACCATGGGGCTCAGGGTGGCGCGCGAGTACTGCCCTGACGTGCTCCTGCTGTTCGATTGCGTGCAGTACCTGGATGTCCGGCCGGTGATGCACTGTGAGCGTATCCGCAGGCTGACCGCCGAGGAGGTCGCCGCGATCGAGGGGGCCGTGCGGTACCCGTCTCCCCACGCATACTTCCAGCCCGAGGAGTACGGCGCTGCGCTGCGCGGGTTTGCGCTGGAATGCGCGGAGGGGACGTTCACGATCTGGGCCGCGTCGGTGAGCTTCCGCGAGCCGTACGATGAGGACTACCTGCTGAGAAACCTGAGCTTCCCACCCGCCGGCCCTCTCTGGTCTGGGGGGCCTGCGCTCAGCGAGTTGATGCCGCCGCCGGCCGAGGGGTAGGGCGCAGCGAGCCATGGACACCGTGCGCGTTGGGCGGAGGCCGGCCGTGCGGGCCCGGGTGCTGCTGCTGACGTTCGCGGTGCAGGCGGCGTTCGTCTGGTGGGTGTGCGACAGCGAGATTGCGCAGAGCGTCTACCTCATCTGCTACTCGCTGATGATGCCGACGACCCTCTACCTGCTGTGCGGCGGCGCGATCCAGCGAGTGCTCCGGCTCGACCGGCGCGAGTTCCTCTTCAGCTACGTCGTGCTCACGTGCACGCTGCCGATCATCGGGTTCGGCGGGCTGCGGTTCCTGATCCCGGCGATGGGCTGGCTGAGCCACTTCTCGGCGACGCAGCCCCAGTGGCGGCCCTACCTCACCGGCCTGACGTCGCTGCCCGTGCTGCACGATCCGGAGGCGATCCGGGCGCTGTACAAGGGCGGCCCGATCCCGTGGGGCGCGTGGGTGGCGCCGATCGCGTTCTGGAGCGCATTCCTGCTCCTGCTGAACGGCGCGTGGCTGGGGATGGCGGCGGTCATCCACCGCGTCTGGATCCACTACGAGCGCCTCACGTTCCCCATCGCCGCGCTCCCGCTGGAGATCGCCGGCGCGCCTGAGAGCCCCTTCCGCAAGCCCGCGTTCTGGCTCGGAGCGGCGATCCCCGTCGTACTGCAGAGCCTGCTGGTGCTGCACGACTGGTTCCCGTCGGTTCCGGCCATGCAGCTTAAGGCGTACGACCTCGCGCCGCTGGTCTTCACCTCCGCGCCGTGGAACGCCATCCCCAACCTGGGTATGGGCCTCTACCCGATGGCGATCGGGCTGGCCTACTTCATGCCCGGCAGCGTCAGCTTCAGTTGCCTGGTCTTCTGGCTGCTGATCCGGCTGGCCTATCCGGTGGGCGCGATGGCGGGCATCGAGGCGGCCGGCACTTCCGGGGCGCGCTTCCCCTATCCGTGGGAGCAAGGGGCGGGGGCGTGGATCGCGTTCGCCCTGATCGCGCTGGCCGGCGTGCGCCACCATTGGCGGACGATGATGGGCGCCTCGACCCCCGGCGACCGGGCGGCCATGCGGCGGCTCGGCGCGATGGCGGCGCTGTGCCTGGCCGCGTGCTCGCTCCTCGCGGCGGGCGTCGGCGTCTCGCCCGTCGTGGCGGTGGGCGGCGTGCTGCTCTATGCGGCGAACGTGCTGAGCGGGGCGCGCGTGCGGGCGGAGGCGGGCGGGGTCTGGACCTTCAACCCCATCACCTGGACGCCGGGACGCATCATGGGCGACTTGAGCGGGATCGCGCACGGTGGGCCTCGGCCGCTCGTCGCGGGAGCCATGCTGGACCTGGTCTACGTGGACATCCGGGCGCAGTCGCTGCCATTCCTGATGGAGGGGCTGAAGATCGGGGAGGCCGCGGGCATCCGGTGGCGAACCATCCTGCTGTGGGCGGGCATCGGGTCGATCTCGGCGCTGGCGCTCGGCTGGTGGTTCAGCCTGCACGAGCTCTGCGCGCTGGGCGCGGCGACCGCGAAGAGCAACGCCTACGCCCTGGGGAAGGTTCAGACCGGGATGAACGAGATGCACAATCTCGCGAACCGGCGCGCCGCCTTCGACCATGCCGGGGCGCTGGCGATGCTGTTCGGCGGCGTGGTGACCGTCGCGCTCGCGGTCCTGCGGGCTCGGTTCGTGGCGTTCCCGCTGCATCCGGTGGGCTATGTGCTCTGCAACACGTTCACGATGAGCAGCTTCTTCGTGCCGACCCTCATCGCGTGCGTCACGAAGGGGCTGGTGCTGCGCTACGGCGGCCAGCCGCTCTACCGGCGGAGTCTGGCGTTCTTCGTCGGGCTGACGGTGGGCGACATCGGCGTCCAGACGGCGTGGACGATCGTCGGCCGCCTGTGCCATGTGGGGATCTACCAGTTCCTGACGTAGTTGCGCCTCGGCGTGGGGGTCTGAACGGGTGCGTGGGACTGCTTGTGCGCGGCGAGCAAGGAATGGCTGCGGTTGTGCCGAACATGCAGGCCAACGACTGCGGCTCACGAGGTAATGAGACATGGCCCCCGCTGCCAACCCGAGCATCACCCCACGCGAGAAGGTCCTGCGCGCGATCAACCGGCAGGGCCCCGCGCCATTCCCGAAGCACGTGCGGCCCTGCCCGGCGCTGGTGGAGCACTTCCGCCGCGAGACGGGGGCCGAGGACCTCGACGCGGCGTTCGGGCTCGACCTGCGGTGGATCTACTGCGGGCGGCCGGAGCGGTTCGACTTCGACGCCGAGATCTCGCAGGCCGAGTTCGACCGGTTGTTCGACTTCGAGGGCGTGGCGCGGTTGGCCGAGGAGACGAAGGCGGCCGGGCTCGCGGTAGTCTCCGGCTACGAGTGCGGCACGTTCGAGCAGGCGCACGAGGTGCGGGGGCTGGAGGGGCTGCTGGTCGACCTGATGACCGAGCCGGAGGAGACCAAGCGCTTCCTCAACCGCATCGCCGTGAACAAGGCGCGCATCGCGGTAGGCTACGCGAAGGCGGGCGTCGACATCGTGTTCGTCGGCGACGACATGGGCTCGCAGCGGGCGCTGCTGGTGCGGGAGGAGGCGTGGCACCGGTTCTTCCGCCCGCCGCTGCAGCACATCGTCGACGAGGTGCGCGCCGCGCGGCCCGATGCCAGGCTCGCGTACCATAGCTGCGGGCACATCGAGCCGCTCGTTCCGTACCTGATCGAGGTCGGCATCGACGTGCTGGAGTCGATCCAGCCGGAGTGCAACGACGTGGCCCGGCTCGTGCGCACGTTTGCGGACCGCCTCGCGTTCTGGGGAGGCATCGGCGCGCAGAGCACCATGGCGCACGGGACGCCGGAGGAGGTGCGCGCGGCGGTGCTGGCGCACACGGCGCTCTTCCCGCCCGGCTCGGGCGCCATCGTCGCACCGGCTCACACGCTGGAGGCCGACACGCCGCCGGAGAACCTGACCGCCTTCCTGGACGCCGTGCGCGAGGCCGACGAACGCGCGGCCCGGTTCAACGAAAGGACAGCCTGACCCCGATGACCTCCAAGGAGATCGTCCTGCGCGCGATCGAGTTCCGCGACCCGCCGCGCGTGCCCATCAACTACTGCAACCGCGACTTCGACAGCTCCGATGTGCTGGCGGCAGGCGCTGCGGCGGCCGCCGGCTTCGCGCCCACCGTGCCCGGCGAGACGGAGTGGGGCTACGTGTGGCACACGCTCGACGGCACGATGGGCCAGCCGACGCGCTCGCCGCTGCAGGACCCGGAGCGCGTGGGAAGCTATGTGCCGCCGGACCCCTTCGCGGCTGGCCGCTTCGACCACGTGCCGGCGTGGATCGAGGCGAACCAGGAGAAGTTCCTGCGGTTCAGCGTGGGCATCAGCGGGTTCAACCAGGCCACGTTCCTGCGCGGGTTCGAGGAGTTCCTGATGGACCTGCACACGGACCCCGCGCTGGCGGAGCGGGTGCTGGACTTCGTGTTCGACTTCGAGAACGGGCTGATCGACCAGGCGGCGAAGCTGCCGGTGGACTGCATCTGCTTCGGCGACGACTGGGGCACGCAGGACGGCCTGCTGATCTCGCCGCGCGTGTTCCGCAAGGTCTTCAAGCACCGCTACGCCGACCAGTTTGCCCGCGCGCACCGGGCCGGCAAGAAGGTGTGGTTCCACACGTGCGGCGACGTCTGGGCCATCATCCCGGACCTGATCGAGGTGGGCGTGGACGTGCTGGAGTTGCTGCAGCCGGACGTGTTCGGGGTGGAGCGGCTGGCGCGCGAGTTCGGCGGCAAGGTGTGCTTCTGCTGCTCGGTCGACCACCAGCGCCGCGCCCTGAAGGGCACCCGCGACGAGATCCACGCCTATGCGCGCCTGCTGAACGAGAGCCTGGGCTCGCACCACGGCGGGTTCATCGGCTACGTGGAGGACTACGCGTCGCTGGGGATGAGCGAGGACAACTACCAGTGGGTGCGCGAAGCGTTCCACGGGCTGGCGGCGGCTGGGTGACGGGTGTTGGGTATCGGGTGTCGGGTGTCGGGGCGTGAAGGGCGTACCGTCCGGACACTGAAGTACCCGTCTGGGGGGCGTTCCGCCGACCGCCCTGCGGGCGGAAGGGCCGAGGCGTGTGCAAGGCACAGGGTCGGTGGGTGCCGTCGAGGGCGGCGGCGGTCCATGGCGGGCGATACGTCTTGCGACCGTTGGGCTGTCCGGGCACTGAAGTGCCCGTCTGGAGGGCGTTCCGCCGACCGCCCTGCGGGCGGAAGGGCCACGGCTGCGCGCTCGCGGTCGCGCCCGGAGGGCGCTTGGCCGCAGGCCCTCCAGGCGGGGGATTCATCCTCCGACGCGGCTATCATCCGACTACCAGAGGAACCTGCTGATGGCTGACTCACCCTACCGCGAACGCTTCCGACGCACGCTGGCGCACCAGGATGTCGACCGGCCGCCGATGGACCTGAACTCGACCGACATGACTGGGATCGAGGGCAACCCGCGGCGGCTGGCCGCGCTGCTGGGCGTTGTGGAGCAGGGCACGCCGGAGGCGACGGACGCGGCGGTGCTGCGGGCGCTGGACACGGATATCCGCGACGTGGGCGGCGTGCTGGCCCCACCGAGCGAGCTGGCGCGGCAGGTGTCGCCGACGGAGGTGGCTGACTGCTGGGGCATCGGGTATCGGTGGAACGGGCACCACTACGAGGCGGTGGGGCGGCCGCTCGCCGGGGCGACGCTGGACGACCTGGAGCGCTACCCTTGGCCTGACCCGGACCGCATCGACCCGGGCACCTACGACGGCTTGCGCGAGAAGGCACGGTACCTCTACGAGGAGACGCCGTACGTGGTCTGCGCGCGGCACCCGGTGCTCGGCGTGTTCGAGCTGGGCTGCTGGATGTGCGGGTTCGACGACTTCCTCTACCGGATGGCCGCGGAGCCGGAGTTCGTGCACCGCTTCTTCGAGATCATCCTCGGGTACCAGAAGCGCGTCATCGCCGCGTACTACGGCGCGGTCGGGGCGTACATCCACTACACGACGAGCGGCGACGACTTCGGCACGCAGACCGGCCCATTCCTCTCGCCGCGCATGTTCCGTCAGGTGGTTCGGCCCTACTTCGAGGAGCGGATCGCCACCACGCGCCGGTTCACGGACGCCGCGTTCTTCCACCACACGTGCGGGTCGGTGTTCACGCTCATCCCGGACCTGATCGAGGCGGGCGTGGACATCCTGAACCCGATCCAGCCGCATGCGACCGATATGGAGCCCGAGCGGCTGAAGCAAGCCTTCGGCGACTGCCTGACCTTCTACGGCGGCGTCGACACGCAGCTCCTGCTGCCGCGCGGCACGCCGGAGGAAGTCGAGGCGAGCGTGCGGGAGGTGATCGGCGTGCTGGGCCGGGGCGGGGGGTACATCCTCTCGGCGGCGCACACGCTGCAGGAGGACGTGCCGCCGGAGAACGTGGTGGCGATGTACCGGGCTGGGGCCAGCGCCTCGACTGGTACCACGCTGGACGGGTAGCCTGAGTCCCGTGGCACCCAACAGTGAGGCCGCAAACGGCGACGTCCACTGGTCCTGTCGGCATGAGCGCTCTTGGCATCTCGCACCCATTCCAGTTGACATGCAGAGACAGCAATGGATACCCCGATCCTGACCTTGTTGAACCGCGAGTGCGCCATCGCCCGAGGCGGGCGCGTGCGCTGGTTCGTCCTGATCGTCTTCTCTATGCTGGCGTGCGGTGTCGCCTTTGTCCTGAGCTGGCAGCCGCTGGACGGGGAGGCACTGTATGGCATTGCTCACAGTGTACTCGTTGGACTGCTGATCGCCACGCCGCCTTACCATGGAGGCGCAGGCCCGAGCGAAATGTCCTTCGGCCACTCCTACGTCCGTATCATCACCTATGGCGCCATCGCACTGGCCAAGGTTGTTGCGCCCGCACGGGCCGCCGCATCGATCAGCTCTGACGACCGCGCGGGGCGCCTCACCGCGCTGCAGATGACGCTTCTTCGCCCTCGCGACATCTATCTGGCCAAGGCCGTTGGCCCCACCATCACGTGCATCGCGCCGGCCGCCGTCGCTCTGGCCCTGATGTCTGGCCTGCTTCTCAGCGATCCTATGCGCGCCTCGGAGGGTGTGCGCCTAGCAGCGGAGGCACTGCTCCAGGTGCTGATGGTCGCCACGGTCTCGGTGACGTGCTCGGCCCTGTTCCGGTCCCCGTGGGCGGGGCGGGTTGTGGCCTACCTGATGCTGCTGCTGGCGCTGCCGTTGGTGTGGAGCGCCTATTGCTGGTGGTGCGGCGGGATCGGAGCCGGGGTCGCACGTGGGGAATCGATTGACGCGTGGACCGAGCAGTCGTTCAACGCGTGCGTGTCCGCGCAGTTTCGCTTCACCGCGGGGGTCTGTCTGCTCGCCTACCTCGTCGGCGTGTCGCGGCTGATGCCGACCGGCCTGCGCGGCTATCTGCGCGGCGCAGCGGCCAACGGGCGGGCGGCGGTCGGCTGGGCAAGAGGCCTTCGAGGCCCGGCGCCTGGATCATAGGATGGTGCGTATGCTGCCGCGGCCGGCGGCGGTCCGTGGCGTGGGCGGGCAGCCGTACGCCATCCCCAGCGCGTCCCGCTCCTCCGCCGATAGCCGGACCTCCCGCGCGGTCATCGCCTCCTCCATGTGCGCCACGTCCGTCGTGCCGAGGATCGGGCGGACGTCGCCGGGTTGGGCGAGGAGCCAGGCGAGCGCGATCTGCGCGGGGGTGGCGCCCTTTGCGGCGGCCAGTTCCCTCGCTCGCTGGAGGCGCGCGGCGTTCTCTGGGCCATCGAACGCGCCGGCGCTGCCCGTGGCGAAGTACCCGTTCGAGGTGGCGGAGTAGCAGGTGCACGTGACGCCATTCGCGGCGGCCCACTCGTAGTCGGCGGCGCGGAAGCGGCGGACGGTCGGGTCGGTGGTCTCCTGCCAGTTGGGCACGCCGAGGGAGCCCTGGTTCTGCCACACGATGGGGGCTCCGAGGACCGCTCGGAGTTCGGCGACGCGGGCGAGGGGCCAGTTGCTGACGCCCGCCTGCCCGATGAGGCCCGCGGCGAGCACCTCGCGGAAGAGGGCAGCGATCTCCTCGATGGGCACGGCCGGGTCGTCGCGGTGCAGCAGGTAGGCGTCGACGCGGTCCATCTCCAGGCGGTCCAGGCTCTCGCGCAGGTCCTGGCGAACCAGGTCAGGGTCGAGGTAGCGGGCGGGGCGCGGGTACATGGCGCCGCCGTCCGGGTGCCCGCCCTTGGTGATGATGCGGGCCTCCGCGCGGGGAATGCCGATCTCCCGCAGCGCCTTGCCGAGCGTGCGCTCGCTGGCGCCGAGCCCGTTCGGCACCCAGTGCGCGTAGGTGTGCGCGGTGTCGAACTCGCGCCCGCCGAGCAGCCAGTAGCGTTCGAGCAGGCGGCAGGCGTCGTCGAAGCCGATCTTGTGCCCGATATCGCAAACGCCCAGGATCATGGTAGGGCTCCTCGCTGTCGGATGGTGCTGGACGGGCAGGGACGCCCATCCCACCGTTACGTTGTGCGTGGCGCAGGATGTTCGGCCACGGCGTTGTGCTGGACGGGCAGGGACGCCCATCCCACCGTTACGTTGTGCGTGGCGCAGGAT
>CAZFLM010000035.1:25536-38108 GCA_964519955.1 uncultured Chthonomonadaceae bacterium
GTTCGGCCACGGCGTTGTGCTGGACGGGCAGGGACAGGCCGTCTCACCGTTACGTTGTGCGTGGCGGGCAGGACCCCGCCTCACCACGGCGCTACCGTACGTCTGCCTTCGTGGCGGCCTCCAGGACGAGCGTCTGCGGGTACACGTCGGTGGTCAGGGCGATGCGGCCGGCCTCGATCGCGATGGCGGTTGAGTTGCCCATCGCGTCGACGAGGGCGGCGGACTTGGCGTCGGTCTCGATCCGGACCGAGCGGGGGCCGTCCTGCGCGGTGAATATGGGCACGAGCATCTGCTGGCCCTTGCGGAAGCGGTAGGCGTAGAGGCCGTTCAGCTCGACCAGCACCGCGTTGCGCTTGGCGCCTGCGTAGAGGTCGCAGAACGCGGCGATGGCGCCATAGGTGAAGCGCGGGCAGAAGGTGTAGTCCAGGTAACCCCAGTCGCCCGCGCCGCGCGGCCAGCCGGTCTCGCGGCTCGCGTAGAGGAGCGCCGCCTTGTTGCCGTGCACCCAGCAGTAGAGCAGCTTTCCGATGGCCGTCGCGGCGGACATGCGCTCCATGTCGAGACGCCAGTTCGCGTAGCCCATCTCCGTGTTGGTGAACGCGGGCTTCTCGTAGCCGGCGGCCGCGTGGATCGCCCGCATGGCGGTGAGCGCATGCTCCAGCACGTCCACGCCGCCGTGCGAGTGGTAGCCGACGCCGTCGACCTGCCCCCGCACGCCGCGCACGATCTGCCCGGTACGCTCCGGGTCCATCAGGCAGATGCCACCCGTGATGATCGGGACGCCCGGAGCCCCCTTGCGAGCCCCTTCCGCCATCCAGCGGTGCGTATCGATGAACTCCTGCACGGTGCCGCGCCAGAAGTCCGCGTTGTCCGGCTCGTTGTAGATCTCGATGAACGCGGCGTCCTTGCCGTAGCGCCTGGCCGCGGCCTCGGCGAACTGGCGCGCGACCTGCTCGGTGCGGGGGTAGCGCCACTTCGGGTCGGTCACGCCGCGGTACTGCGGCATCAGCGTCCAGTCGACCGTGTCCGGGAAGCCGATCTGCAGGGCGAGACGGAAGCCGCGGTCAGTCCAGCACTTCAGCGCAACGTCGGTCGCCGCGAAGTCGATGGGTTTCTCCGCGGCCGGCCAGCTCCCCGGGAGATCCGGGCGCACGAGCGCCAGGCCCAGGCGCGCGGAGAGTTCGGCGTCCCTGGCGGCCGATGCCTCCGCGCTGAGGTCCTTCGGGTGGGCGCGGCCGTAGTCGTTGCCCCAGTTCTGGCGGCCGGGGAAGGCGCAGCACCCGGGCACGAACTCCGCCGCGCGCCAGCCGGATTGCAGCGCCTGGTTGGAGGGGCAGACGCTGAAGCTGCGCGCGAGCCGGGCGACGCACTTGTCCCCGTCCATCTGGTCGAGCGTCAGCAGGTAGGTGCCGCGCCCGGCCACGGCGAGGCGCACGGTCTCGTGGGCGGGCGAGGGGAGGGTGCGCTGCGCGACCGGCGTGTTGCGCCAGTCCCACACGGTGAGCAGGAGGCGGCGGCCGGGCGCGTCGCAGGCGACGGCGACATCGACCGGGGCGCCGGGCGCGAAGACCCACTCGTACGGATGCGGAGGGTCCATGCGCATGCCGGGGGCGAGGCGGTCGGCGTCCGGCGCGCCCGCCCAGAGCGCGGGAGCGGGCGCGGCCTGGATGGCGGGCATGCCGGGCCGCAGCTCGATGGAGGTGACCGCCTGGGCCGGCAGGCAGCAGACGGCGAGCGCGATGGCGGCCAGCAGCGCTTGGCGCCTCATCGAGCGGCGCCCGTGGCGGAGGGCTTCTCGGCGCCGAAGAGGCCGCGCACGGCTGTGGCGCTTCGACGGTGGACCTCGGCGCAGGACAGGGTGTTGGGGGTGCCGGGCTCGCACGCCTGCTCCAGCACCAGGTGCGGCTTGACGCGCATCGCGGCGAGGCGCGCGGCGAGGAGGCGGTAGTCGATGTCGCCGTCGCCGAAGACCTCGGCCCACACGCCGGCCTGCGACTGCCGCAGGTGCAGCTCCACGACGCGCTTACCGTAGTGCTCCACGATGTCGAACAGCGCGACGGACGAGTTGTCGCTGCCGCGGTAGACCCACTGGGCATCGAGGCACAGCTTCACGTACCGCGGGTCGGTGCCCACCATCATGTGGTGGAACTCGCGCGCCGAGCAGCGCATCTCCATGTCGTGGTTGTGGTAGGCCAGCGTCGTGCGCATCTCGCGCAGGGCCTTGCCGAGCGTGTTCAGGGCGTCGGCCTGCGTGCGGAGCTGCGCGTCGGTCTTGTCCGCGCCGCCGCCCCAGGAGATGGGGTTCGGGTTCGTGACGATGATGCGGGTGCCGTACGCGCGGGCTCGCTTCGCGACGGTGAGCACCTGCTCGATGCTGCGTTTCGCCGCGTCCGGCTCGTGCAGAGTCGTGTTGACGTACAGCGAGCGCATCGCGAGGCCGTGCGCCTTCAGGGCGGCCCCGATGGCGTCGGCCTGCTCCGGCGTGTCAGCGGTCGGCTCGAAGCCGTCGATTCCGCAGGCGGCGACCTCGCGCAGCCCGACGTCCAGCGACGCCGCGAAGTCGCGCCCCTCGCGCGCGAAGTACACGTGCCACGAGTACTGGTTGGTGGCGAGATGCGGACGGGCGTCCGGACCGGGCATGGCGGGGCACTCCTGTGCGACGAGTATGGCCGCGACGGCGGCGAGGGCGGCGATCGGGTTCCTCATGCCCGCCCATTGGCTGAGTGAGGAGCGGGATTCCTCCAGGATCGGGGCAGAGCGGGGGGGGCGACGTGCGTTCGCAGTCCCACAGGGACTCGTCTGGCGCGCCACGGCGCCGGCAGGCCCTCTGGACACGACTGGGGATGGGCGCGGCTGCGCCGCGGGCCAGGGCGATGCGCGTCGTCTGCCCAGGGATCAGTGAGTAACGACTTGCTCGCGCGCATCGTCAAACAACTCGTGGCGTCTGGTTGTTGGCGGCGCCCCCGCGACGCGTGCGATGCCGACGCGGTGTATGTCGCTGCCGCATCGGCCAGGCACTGCGGCGCGTTCGTGCTGCAAGTCAGGTCGGCTGCCGGCTCACGGGGCTTCGGGGGAGCCCCCGGGGCGTCGGCGGACCACGCCGAGATGCGAAGGAGGTCAACGATGCTGCGATACGTGGGCACCAGGCCGAGCGTCGTGGTGCGCGGGGGCGTCGCCGTGCTGCTGGTGGCGTACTGGCTATGCGTCACTCCGTGGCAACTCGTGTCTTGCGCGCAGCGCGCGGCGCCGTCACCCGATCCGCGCGTCACGCTGCACATCGAGAACATGCCGCTGCAGGACGCCATCAGGAAGCTGCTGGATTCGGCAGGCGTGCCCTATCAGTTCACGAAGGCTGCCGCGCAGGTGAGCGGCCGGGTTACGGCGCAGTTTGACGCCACGCCGCTGAGCCGTGCTCTGTCGGACGTGCTGCGAAGCGCGTCGCCGCCACTCACGTACCGCGTCGAGAACGGTGTCTACCGCATCGACCAGGTACCGGTTCAGCCGGCTCCGAGGCTAGTCTCGCTCTCAGTGGCGAACGCCGATCTGCGGGACGTGCTGAAGGAGCTGTTCACGCAGGCGGGCGCGCGATATGTCGTGTCGAGCCAGGTTCGGGGGCGGGTGACGGTGAGCCTCACGGGCGAGCAGTGCCAGAGCGCGCTGACGAGGACCCTACGTGCCGTCAAGGGGTCTGTGGTGATCACTTACTACCGAGGCGGGCCGAAGGGCGCGGACTACTACATCGTCCCGATGTCGGACCCCGCCATCCGGGCGCAAATGGCCTCCAACCGCGTCACGCTGCAGTTCCATGGCACGGACCTCCGTGCTGCGGTCGCGCAGTTGTTCGGGACCGCGCGCGCCAGCTTCAGCCAGGATCAGATTGTGGCGGGCCGGGTCACGATGTCGCTGGAGAACGTGCCGTTCCACGTGGCTCTCGATCGCTTGCTCAGGTGCGGGACCGAGCGGCTGACGTGGCGGTTCGAGGACCGTATCTACCGGGTGATCGCGGCGCCCTAGCGAGGTCCCGGCGTGCGGCGCGCCCGGTCTCAGCCGTGCCGACCTGGCGCTCCGCACCGTCACACCTCGTTGAACGCGATGCCCAGGCGCTTGCCGATGTCGCGGAACTCCTTCACCGTGCGCGCCGCGGCGTTGATCTGCATGTCGGGCGCATCGGGATAGAGGACGATGACCTGCCTGCCCTCGCTGTAGATGCGCATGCCCGAGTCCGGGCGCCCCCCATCGCTGACCAGCGGCCACTCCTCGGCGGCCTTCGCCATCACCTCGGGCGTGGCGTCCTCGACGGCGACGTGAGGCAGGCCTCCCTCGACTGCCTGCAGGCAGACGATCATCGTGAGGAAGCCGGAGAGAGTGGCGTGTTCGACCGCCCACTCGGCGCCCTCGGCCTTCGGCTTGACCCAGACCGGCGGATCGGGCAGCTCCGTCTCGGCCACTCGCAGCCCCCACTGGCAGATGCCCTGGTTCTCATCGTAGATGGGCAGGATGCCATCCTCGATGCTTTGATCGCCAGGCCGGATGAGGCGGTGGAAGTCCTGGTGGAGCGCTTCGAAGGCGCCTGATATGCGACAGACGGCCCGCAGCGGCGCCGGCAGCTTGACGCCAAGCAGGTCCTCGGCGGCGGCCAGATCGGCTTCCGAAATGCCGTCCTCCGCCTTGAGCGGGCGGAAGAGGCGACCGACCAACTCGCGGTAGCGTCTGGTGAACTCGTCGTCCGGGGGGGGGGTGGCTCGGCGGATGCCCGAGTTCTCTGGGCCGCCGGTCGGGCCTTGGTCGGGACCGCGACCGCCGGTGGCGCAGCCCTCACCTCGCCTGACAGGTTCACCTGCAAGCCGCCGTCCTCGACTTCGGACACCGTCGCATCGAGGCCGAGGCACCGAATGAGGGGTATCAGGTCCGCTCTCGCTCCGAGATCGGCTCGTTCGAGCGCGATATCAGGGGTGGGGATGCACTCCTGTTTGAACGTCGCGAAGCTGTCGCGCCAGGACTGCGCAAAGAACGTCCCCCGAAACGCCTTCACGAGGTCCTCGGCGCAGCAGCCGATGGTCCCCGGACGGCCCGCCTCCACGAATGCGCTGCAGTCGATCGGCTTGCCCTTCGGCGAGAGCACGACGACGCGCGGTCGGGGCGCCCAGCGCTCGTAGTGGCGGCGCACGATCTCGCGCTCGTCGTCGGTCGGCCGATCGGCCTTGTCCACAAGCCAGGTGACGGGCTTAGCCCGAATGAACTCGTTGACCCACTGGCAGGTGCTCGGGCTGGGCCTGATGTTGGCATCGTAGTATCGAGCGGCCACGTAGATCGCGTGGATATGCGCCGGCACGCCGGGCATCTTCTGGAGGAAGAGCGGCGCGAAGCCGGCTTCCACGAGCCTGCGCCGCCGTTCCGGGCTGCGAATCTCCCACGGCAGGTCGACGGATGAGCTGAACCGATGCCCGTCCACCTCGCCCTCCGGCGCGTGGCTCGCGTGCCCAACGTCCGGCGCTTCCTGGTAGCCCAGCAGCACCTGATCCTCGGTGATGCCGATGCTCTCGAGCGCGGACCGCATATCGGGGTGAATGCTCGTCCATCCTCCGGGCACGGCGCTCTCCTCCTCCAGCCTCTCCACACACTACCGCGCAGCGCCCCGGCTGGTTTTGGGGGAGTCGCTACCTCCTGCGCCCCCGCGGCTTGTGCTGCACCTCGAAGATGCGGCCCGTGGGCACGCGCTTGATGATCTGCGTGGTGCCGTCCGGCCAGAAGACCTCCAGGTCGACGCGGCCCTTCCAGTCGCCCAAGCCGAAGTGGAGCGTGAGGTCGTTCTGGTTGCCCTCTCCGGTGCCGGCTTCCACCTGGCGGGTGAGCGTCTTGTCCTTGAGCTTGATGCGCACCTGCGCGCCGATAGCCGACCGGTTCACGGCGGCGCCGTCGCCCTGGAGGCGGACCTCGATCCACGCGTTGGCGGCGGCTGCGCGGTTGGCAAAGAGCTTGCCGCCGCAGACCACGTCGAGCCGGCCGTCGCGGTCGAAGTCGGCCCAGGCCGCCTGGTAGGTGGGCGGCAGGTCGGCCATGCCGGCGGCGGCGGTGGCGTCGGCGAACTTGAACGATCCCTCGTTGCGGTAGAGCACCGGGTTGTTCCTGCGGCCGAACGAGGCGGTGCCGTAGACCGTGGTGAAGAGGAGGTCCAGGTTGCCGTCGTTGTCGAAGTCGCCCGCGGCCGGGGTGGCGTAGGACTCCTGGTAGAACACGCCGCACGTGCCCATGTCCTCGAACCGGCAGCCCTTTGGCGGCCCCTGGTTGCGGAGGAAGCGCGACTTCGGCTGGTCGCCGCGGCTGTCCACGTGGGCGAAGTTGCCGGCGAAGAGGTCGATCCAGCCGTCGTTGTCGAAGTCGCCCCAGCACGCGCCGATGGAGTGGCCCCCGTCGAAGCCGGGCGAGGTGGCGACGGCGTTGTAGTCGGCGGCCAGGTCGCGGAAGTGGGCCTTGCCGTCGTTGATCCAGAGCCTGTTGGGCTGCAGGCGGTAGTTCGACACGTAGACGTCGAGCGCGCCGCACCGGCGGAAGTCGCAGGCCGTGACGCCGCGCGTGCGGTAGGTGGCGTCCTGCCAGGCGAGCTTGAACGACTTGCCGGCCTGGTTCAGGAGGATGAAGCTGGGGTAGGTGATTTGCCGCTCCCAGTCCTCGAAGCCGCCGACGTACAGGTCCACGTTCCCGTCGCCATCGAAGTCGCCCCAGCACGCGCCGCGAGACGAGGTCGCCGGCAGGCCCGGAAGCGGGACCTCGGTGAAGCCCTTCCCGGCGTCGTTGTGGTAGAGCTTCTGGCGATCCCACGCGAAGAGGTCCGGGTAGCCGTCGTTGTCGTAGTCCGCGGCGACCACGGACCCGACGCTCGCGCCCTTGGTGAAGCCCTTGCCCGCGTCGTTGTGCCAGACCACCCCACCGGTGATCAGATCGGGCCAGCCGTCGCCGTCGACATCCACCCAGCACGCGGCGTCCGTGCCGGTGGCCAGGCCGAGACGCGCCGTGGCGTCCTCGAAGGTCGGGGCTGACAGAGCGGACGCCGCCGTCGAGAGGCACACGGAGAGCGCCGCCGCAAGCAAGTGTCCGAGGCGCCGGCTGTCGGTTGGCATGCTGACCATGGTCTCCTCCAGATCGAGCGTAGTGCGGGCAGCTCGACGTGCGGCCCATGCAAGGCTTCGGCATCGGTACTGCCGGGCCGTCCTCGCGATCGTACGCCCGGCCGTCACTTCAGCTCCTTGATCCGGACGTTGCGGAACTGCACCTTCATCGGCGGACCGGGGTGCATCTGCAGGGCGATGATGCCGCGCTTGGCCGCGAGGGTCGCGTGGTGATCGGCGATATGGCACATGAGCACGCCGTTGACGTAGAGCGCGATCTCCGGGCCGCGGCAGACGACGCGGTACGTGTTCCAGTCGTTCTGCCGGAAGTGCTTCAGCAGCTCTGCGGGGTCGCCGATCGACTGGACCGTCTTGGTGCCCGCTGCATCGAACACGGCGCGCTCGCCGCGGCCGGCGATGAGCCCGCGGCTGTGGTGGTAGACGAAGCCGACCAGTGAGCCGTCGCCGGTCATGTCGGCCTGGTAGCCGAACGTGTCCCAGTTGGGGCGCTCCTCCGAGCGGATCTGGATGCCGGAGTTCGCGGCGGCGCTGAGCTTGAAGCTCGCGAGCAGCTCGAAGTCGGCCGGCTGCCCGCCCCGCCACCTCAGGTAGTTGGCCTCCGAGCAGGGCTTCTCCGGCGTGCTCTCGGAGGTCACCGCGCCGTCCTCGACCGCCCACCAGCCGGGCTTCCCCTCCCAGCCCGTCAGGTCCTTCCCGTTGAAGATACGCGTGAACCCGGGCTCGACCGCGCCCTCGGGTACATTCGCGAGGACCTGCCGCACGCGTCCGGCGAGTTCCGCGTTCGCGGTGCGGACCAGGCCCAGAGCTTCCGCCACGTCCGCCGGGTGCGTGGCGACGAGCTTCCCGCCGATGGCCACCGCGGCGACTGCCGCTTCCTCGTCCGTGACGCCGCCGGTGAGGTAGGGGACCACCGCCTCCAGCGCGCCGGCGGTGGGCAACTGCCCGAGCACCGCGAGCGCCAGCGTCTGCTCCTCGTGGCGGTCGGCGCGGGGCAGGAGCGCGCGAACCTGGTCGACCTTCTGCTCCGCCGGCACGTTCTCCAACGGGATCAGGCGGAACTGACCGCGCAGCGCGAGGATGCTGGTGGCCCGGTCCTTCGACGCGGCGGCCAGGCTCGCCAGGTCGTTGAGCGCGTCGGGCGAGGGCCAGTCGCAGAGCACCTGCACGGCGGCCTGCTTCACCGCGGCGTCCGTGTCGGCCAGGGCTGCGCGGACGGCCGCCAGGGCGCGAGGCCCGCCGGCGACGCCCATCAGGCGCAGGAGTGCGAGGCGCGGTTCGCCCTGCGCGCGGCCGAGAGCGGCCACAAGGGGCTCGGCGCAGGCGGCCGGGTTCTGCTGCCGGGCGCAGACGGCGGAGATGGCTTCCTCGGCCGCCCCCACGTTCTTCGCTCCGAGCAGGGCGTCCGCCATGGCTGCCACGTTCGCGCTGCCCGCCAGCACGCCCAGCGCGCGGTAGGCGGCCCCGGAGATGCCGGCATCGGGCTCGCGCGCCGCTTTGAGCAGCGCAGGCACCGCCGCCTTCACGCGCCGCTGCGTCGCGACATCGGCCATCGCTGCGCGCACCGCGGGATCCGGGCTGCTCAGGAGGCCGACCACCGCCGCGTCCGCCGCCCTGCCCGGGAAGCCGACCAGCCCGGCGCGCGCCGCCGCCGCGACGCCCGCCTCGCGATCGCCGGCTGCCGCGACGAGCACGGCCAGCGATGCGGGGCTGCGAAGCTGGAGCAGGGCGCCGATGGCCGCCACCCGCTGAGGCGCAGGGCCGGTTCGCGCGTACCGCTCGATGGCCGGGGCAGCCGCCGCGTCGCCGCGAGCGCCGAGGGCCCTCAGGAGGAGCAGGCGCTTCGGCTGGGGCGCACCGGCCAGCTCGCCGCAGAGCGCCTTGGTGGCGACGGCGCCAGGAATGCCAGCGGCGAGCTGCATCGCGGCGGCGGCCACGTCCGGCGGCTCGGAGCGGATGGCCTGCACGACGAGCGGCAGCCCCGCGCTCCCGCGGCTCCGGATAGCGCCGGACAGCGCGGCCAGGTGCACCTGGCGCGGGGCGTCCTTCAGACTGCGGAGGCGGTCGTACACGCGGCCGGCCTCGGTCGGCGGCATCGCCTCGGCGCAGCGCATCAGCCCTTCGCATACGGCCGGGCGCAGCTCGGGGCGCGGCGCACCGAGCGCCTTCAGGAGGGCGGGTGCGGAGGCGGGACCGATGGCGCCCAGCGCCCGGGCCGCCGCCTGCGCCACGTTGGCGTCGGCATCGGCCAGCAGGCGGCCGAGGGGCGCGACGGCCTTGGGGTCCCTGCGCACGCCGAGGCTGGCAATGACCCCCGCGAGCCGCTCGCCGCGCACCCGGCTCAGCGCGCCGCGGAGCGCCGTATCCACCGACGGATCGGGGATGGCTTCGAGCGCGTACCGGGCCATGTGCGAGAGCTTCTCGTCGGCCAGCAGCGCGCCGAGTACCGGCACGGCCTGCTTTGTTCCGACGCGGGCAAGCTCGCGGCAGGCGTCGACCTTCGCCATCTGTGGCGCGTCCGACTTCAGGGTGGCGATCAGCTTGCTCTCCTGGGCGCCAGCCGGCCGCGCCAGCAGAACGGCGACTAGAAACACGTATCTCATGGTCTGGTTCTCTCCATCGCACCTGTCCGTATCCGACGACCCCGTGGCGGGTCGCGCGCAACTGCTCGCAAGACGCAGGGCAAAGCAGATGCCTCCGGCATGACGGCTGCGGCCTGTGCGCTCCGTGAATGCCGTCATCCCGCAGGGCTCTGCGTGTCGCGTCACCTACGCTGAACAGTCACGGGTCCGCCGTTTTGCCCATCCAGCAGCGAGCCGTGGTGGGGCGGGCGTCCCTGCCCGCCCGGTACAGCGCTGCGGCCGAGGGCGTCTCTGCCCGCCCGGTACGCCCTCCGACCAGCCTAGAACGCGAACGGCGCGCGCATGGCTCGGGAGCGCATGCGGTTGGCCTCGGCATCGCCGGCGAACTCGCCCTTGCGCAGGTCTAGCTTCACGCTGCGCTTGAGCTGCTCGCAGACATCGGCGGCCAGGCAGATGCACATCGAGTGGTACATGACGGTCGGGTTGGCCACCGTCGTGCGGCGCGAGCGGACGCAGTCCAGGAAGTCGCGCACGTGGTTAAGCTGGCGCTGCGTCCGGCCGGTGTACTCCGCGACGACCTTCGGGACCAGCTCCAGCATGGCCGGCGACGAGACGTCCGGGTGCGCGTAGCCATCGGCCGCTGCGGCCCAGCCCTCGGGGCCGTCGAACCGCTCGCCGCACGCGCCATGCCAGTACTTGCACGGGTCCCACACCGAGCCGGGCGAGCGGTACAGCACGAGCTTCACACCGCTCGACAGGCGCGTCACGATCGTGGCGTCCGGGCCGGCGAACTCCAGGTCGATGGTGGATACCCGGCTCATGTCGAGCCCCGCCAGCGCCTGCGCGACCGAGTGCGCGCCCCACATGGCGACGTCGGTGGCGAAGTCGTAGTGGTGATACCAGCCGCTGCCGTTCACGTAGCCCGAGTTGTACGGGCGCCACGGGCAGGGCCCCAGCCAGATGTCCCAGTCCATCTCCTCTTTGGGCGGCTCGGGCTCGGCGGGGAGCCACGCGCGCTGGGCGCCGTCCCGCCAGCGGATATCGGCGTACGCGGTGTGGATGGGGCCGAGGCGGCCGGAGCGGGCCATCTCGATGGCGAACACGTGGTTCGGCTCGCTGAGCCGCTGCGCGCCGGTCTGGTAGACCCGGTTGTAGCGGCGCGCGGTCTCGACGACGACCTTGCCCTCCGCCATCGTCAGGCATGAAGGCTTCTCGCAGTACACGTCCTTGCCCGCCCGCATCGCCAGCACCGAGGCCAGCGCGTGCCAGCGGTCGCCCGTGGCGATGAGCACGGCCTCGACGTCGGAACGCGCCAGCAGGTCCCGCATGTCGCGGTAGGCGGTGCACGCCTTGTTGTTGTACGCGCTGTCGACCGCTGTCTTGGCGGCTTCGCGGCGGCCCCGGTGCACGTCGCAGACGGCGACCCACTGCACGTCGGGCTGCGTGATCATCCAGCCGAGGTCGCCCGAGCCGCGCCCGCCGATGCCGATGCCGCCCATGACGATGCGCTCGCTAGGCGCGGGCCTGCCGCCGCGGCCGAGCGCCGAAGCCGGCACGATGTCGGGCAGAGCCAGCGCGCCGGCTGCCATCGCCCCGCGAGCGAGCAGGCGCCGCCGGGTGATCGGCCGGCCGTGCGTTCTATCCATGATGGACCTCCATGCGTTCCGAGTGCGTGCAGAGAGCGGTCATCGCGGCGGGGCGGGCGGTGGCGGTGCGGCCCCGTCGCCGGGGAGGCGGCCGGTGCACCAGAGCGCGGCGCGGCGCAGGAGCGTGCGGTTGGTGGGATGCTCGAATGCCTCGGGCCCGTGGCCGAGCGCGTTGTAGCAGATGCGTGCCGCCCCGTGGAGTCTGGCCCACAGGATCGGGTGCCGCGTGCCGTCCCACTCTGCCGTGATGAGCGGCTCGACGGGCTGCACGAGCACCGGGTGCGTGTACAGCTCGTCGACGATGGCGAAGTCGCTCAGCCCCTCGGTGATGGGGTGGGCGGCCGGGCCGATCCACATGGCGTGCTCCTGGCACGGAGCGTGGCTCGATCGGCCCCACTCCCAGCGGGCGCCCAGGACCCGCGCGAACTCGGGCCAGTCGTCGAAACAGATGGTGGCGGCGTGCAGCGCCAGCAGCCCGCCGGCGCGCCCCAGATGGCTCAGCACCGCGCGCCGGGCGTCGTCTGGGAGCGTTCTGCTCCACGGATCGCGCCACTCCGGCGTCTGGTCGCAGGTCCACCACACGCAGTTCAGGGTCAGCAGGTCGTAGTCTTCCGCATCGAGCGCCGTGACGGCGGCAGGTTCCTCGACGATGCGCGTCTCGAACCCCGCGGCTTCGAGGATGGCCGCGAGCATGGGGGAGGTCGCCGCGAAGTCGTGCGCGACGCCACCGCTCAGGATCAGGTTGCGCAGCATTCGTGGGGCTCCTTGGCTCATCGCCTGCTCTCGCACGTTCGCCCGGGCGGCGCGGGAGTCCTGCACGACCCGGAGCCCCATGGCCCTCATGATCCCAAGAGCGGCGACCGGCGGGGAGGCGGCGCCGTGTCCGGCGGTCCGCGTGGCAGTGTTCGTTGGGGAGCAGCAGGAGCGTTGGAGGAGGAACTCGATGCACTCGACGCGGCGGCATCGGGCGCGATTCTGATGCGCCTGGCGACGGTCGAGGCGTTCCAGCAACACCAGACGGCCGTGCTGGACGCCCAGGCGGCGGTCATCCCGTTCTGCGAGCGACTGGGCTTCGGGGCGGAGTGCCCGATGCTCCTGGATGCCGGCATCGACCACCGCCGGCCCGCCCGGGAGCGCCGCGCGGACCGGCGGGGGGCGTCAGGTGCTTACGGGTAGATGCCCTTCGCTCTCATCTCGTTCCGGATCTGCATTCGGAGAAA
>CAZFLM010000035.1:38208-62079 GCA_964519955.1 uncultured Chthonomonadaceae bacterium
GGTAGAACTGCGCGATGCCCGAATCCGGCTGCGCCTTCACGGCCAGGCGGAAGTGTTCGATCGCCGCCTTGTCGTTCGCGGCGCGCGTCTCGGCGCTGGGCTGCGGACTAACAGGATAGTATGGGTCTCCGACCAGCCTGGTCTCCACGCGGTAGATACCAAGGGCGATGTTGGCGGCGCATTCCAAACGCCCGGAGAGCCCTTCATCGCCTGGCGCCCCGTCGCTGAGCAGGAGCGTGAGGGGAACCGGCTCCGAGACCGCGTTCCCAAAGACGCCGTCTAGGAGGGCCTGCCGATACACCTCAACCGCTTCCTCCACCTTCCCTACCCGGTTCAGAAGCCGGGCGAACTCCAGCACAGCGGGCAGCGGCACCGTTACCTGATACTGGCGGTACCCCGGCACATGAGCGATTTCCTCCCGGTACGCCGCAACAGCTTCGGCCAAACGACCTTGGCGGGTGTAGGTTTGCGCCAGTCCAAGCCAGGCACTCGGGCACTCGCTGGAGACGGTCGCTGCCTGGCGAAAGGCCGCCGCAGCCCCTGGTAGCTTGCCAGATCGCAGGAGTACGAAGCCGGAACCGGCCAGCCGGTAGGCGCTCGCGAGCCTCGCCTCGCGATCCTGCTGCGCGGGAGTTTGCACGTGGCTCGCTCCGCTGGAATGGGTAGCCTGGGCACGGGCCTGCCCCGCACAGATGACAGTGCAGACAACGAGGACATACCCCAGGTGATGCTTCATCCCTCGTGTCCCCCTGACCATGGCGGTCCCATTCGAACGGGGCTTCCCGCACGAGCTTGCCATGTCAGGTCCTTACGGGTAGATGCCCTTCGCTCTCATCTCGTTCCGGATCTGCATTCGGAGAAATGCCCCGGGCACCTTTGGCGGGGTGACCTTGCCCGTCGCGCGCAGCTCGCGGACCGCGGCCTTGATCTCCTCCAACGCGGAGCGAAGCGCCCTGTCGAGCGCACGGTCTGCCTCGACCTTGCTGCCGCCCAGCGTGTAGAGTGCGTAGCCAAGGTAGAACTGCGCGATGCCCGAATCCGGCTGCGCCTTCACGGCCAGGCGGAAGTGCTCGATCGCCGCCTTGTCGTTCGCGGCGCGCGTCTCGGCGCTGGGCTGCGGATTCGCCCGGTCGTATGGGTCCCCGATCGACCTGTGCGCCATGCGGAGGATGCCCAAGGCAATGTTCGCGGCGCACTCCAGACGCTCTGGGGAGTACTCGTTGTCGCGAGACTTGCCGTCGAAGATGACTGTAAGTGGGATCGGCTCCTCGGCATACCCGTCCCCGATCATGCCATACAGCAGCGCCTGGCGGTAGACCTCTTCGGCCTCCTCGCCCTGCCCTATGCGGTTGAGAATCCGTGCAAACTCCAGCTCAGCCGGCCACGGGACCGTTACCTGATACTGGCGGTACCCCGGCACGTGAGCGATCACCTCCCGGTACGCCGCAACAGCTTCGGTCAAACGACCTTGGCGGGTGTAGGTTTGCGCCAGTCCGAGCCAGGCACTCGGGCACTCGCTGGAGACGGTCGCTGCCTGGCGAAAGGCCGCTGCCGCCGCTGGTAGCTTGCCAGATCGCAGGAGTTCGAAGCCGGAACCGGCCAGCCGGTAGGCGCTCGCGAGCCTCGCCTCGCGATCCTGCTGCGCGGGCGTTTCCACGTGGCTCGCTCCGCTGGAATCGGTAGCCTGGGCACGGGCCGGCCCCGGACAGATGACCGTGCAGAGCACGAGGACAAACCCTAGGTGATGCTTCATCTCTCGTTTCCTCCTGACTAAGGCGGTCCCATTAGAACGGGGCTGCCCGCACGAGCTAGCCATGTCGGGTGCGTGTCGGTGGGCGTATAGCCCCCGGAGTTCTGACTCCTCGCCGTTAGCGCCCACGGCGCCAGGTTCTCGGCGGTTCCCGACCATCCCCAGTCATGGCTCGCAAGCGGCACCCACTTGGTTGCTCCGTTGCCGTTGCTGGGCGGCTGGTACATCACCCACGTGGTGAAGGAGTCCTCTGCTGTGGCAGCAGTCCAGTTCGTCCCGCCGTTGTCCACGTCCCGCGGGTTGATCACGTGGAAGGGGCTATCGTATCCAGAGCCGCGACCGTTCTTCGCTTCCCATTGGACGGAAGCGCCGTACGAGTAGGGAAAGCCGGAGTCGAGGGCACCCACACCGTACAGTCCCTGGTTGACGTACCTATCCACGGACTGCGGGTTGTACGGCGGATCGTGGCGGGCGATCCGGGTGTTCGTCCGCTTGGACGTTACCACCTGCGCCAGGCATCCATGCCCCTCGTTGTCCGGCCCCTTGTCGAACGGCGGCTGCACGACGATCCTGATACTGCTCCAGAACTGGCCCTGAGGACTGCCGTTCGCTCCGAAGTAGCCGTACTGCGTGCTGAAGGACACGTAGTCCACCGCGCCACTCTGGATGAGCCACGCCGTCACCGTTGGTTTGTCGGACGTGAACGTGTTCGACGTGGCGGTGACGGCGGGCAGGCCCCCCGCCAGAATCGCGCCGTCCGGGAACTGCAGCGTCGCCGTACACGACGCCTGGAGCCCGCCGCTCTGTGTCTTCGTGTAGAAGTTGAGTGTGAGCTGCTTCTTGTCGTCATCGGTGAGGAGCTTGAGCGGATTCGCATTGGCTGTCTCGAGGAAATCCTTGAACACGTCCGCCGGGGGCGTCCACGCGATCATCGGCTTGTTGTTCGCGTCGTTCTTCACCGGGAACCCGGCGCTGAGCTGCGCCGTGACGCGCTGTCCGGTCAGCACGTGGCGGCTGCTCTGATCGGCGCTTCTGGTCAGTCCCGACAGAGTCACCACAACAGGCGAGATGACCGCGGTGTAAGTGACCTGGGACGTCGCCGGCCCGCCGCTGGATGTCGACGTGGCCAAAGGGCTGCACCCGTCGAGTTGCACCGAGGCGCCGCCGGCGCGCAGAGTGTAGCGCGTCGCCGTGCAGGACCCCGTCGCCGATTGGCCGATGATGATGACGTACGGCGGGTAAGGGACCGCCGTGAAGATCGGCGCGATCGTCACCGGGCCGTTGGCTTGCTGGAGCCCGGTGTTCAGAGTCCCACTCGCGCTGGGTGAATTGCCGTACGCGTTGGCGGCGAGAGACACCGCAGATGTCTCCGTGATGATCACCTGGTCAGGCGGGTCATCCAGCGGATCGTCGATCTGCTGGTTCGGATCGTTCGGGTCCTGGATCTTGTCGCGTACCCAACTGAACACGGTTGTGATCGCTCCGTGGCACGTCCCCGTCCAGGGGGAACCGCCGCCTCCGCTCGCGCCCCCCCAACCGCCATTGCTGGCGCCGTACGGCGTGTAGTGCGGCGGCGAACCCGGGATCCAGGCTTCGCCGCCGGAGTATGTAGGGCCGCTATAGTGCCCCGCGCTGGCGGGCGCACATGCTCCGCTGAGAGTGAACGCTATAGCGATTGGAAGGCCGAGCGCCCCGGCGTTCTTTGGACGCAGAGCCGCCTGGACTCGGTTACAGGTATGCGCGATGCGCCATCTCATCCGATGTCGCTCCCTCCGTTCGGGCGAGCTGCCGCAGCGCCGGTTGAGGCCGTGCGGCGTTCCGCCGGTTGCCACGCTGGACTAGGAGCGGCGGAATGGCTCCGCTCCTAAGGGGAGGCATACCGCCCGAGCACACCCCTGTCAGGATCCCAGGAATGGGGCGGTTTCGCGTGAGAGGCTATACTTCCAGGAGGGGCGTGGGCGGTGTGAGGAATCCTACGGCTGGGGGCCGCCGTGTTCAGGCGAGGCAAACTGAGGCGCCGGGACCTCTGAGAGTACTTGCGGGCGAACACTCCCGCCTCCGTCCTGCGTCGCGCGCGACGGATCGGCTGGACTCCGGTGGCGGGGTGCTACCCGTCGCGGGGCGCGGCCTGACTCTATCACTTGCGCCGCTATATGTGAAGCAACGTGGCGCCAACGTCCTGTGATAAGTACCAAGATGGTGGGGCAGAGCGCCCGACCACTTCCGAGGGAGGAGTGTCGATCGCCGGGCGATCTAGATCGCCTCTTGCCGGAAGCACGTACACCGCTCTGGTGACGCAGGTCGTTGTTGGGAAGTGCTTGCCTAGCCGTCTTGGGTGGCGCGCGAGTCCTGCAGGTTGGCTGGCGCGCGTGTCGTTTCGGGCGGAGGTATCCGCGAGACAAGGAATGGCGTGGATGGACGGCGAAGCTGGTTTGGTGGGCTCGGCGGATGACACTGCCGCACTGGTCGACGCCCATCGCTTGCACGGACGAGCGTCACGGAGGGCCGCCATGGTGACCTGGCATCGCGGGGTCTGCATCGCACTGGCCGTTGGGGCGGCATCGTTGGGAGCCGTCACAGCCCAGAGGGCACACGAAGCTGTTGTGCCCAAGGAAGACGTGCTTGCCCGGATCGCGCCGGCAGAGGGTGGCCCGTCCCGGGAGGTGCGACTGGTGTTCCGGCCGCACGGTTCGGCCGCGGGCTACGCCGACCTCGTCGCTGTGCCGGCCAGCGCCTCTGAGCACGCGGCCGCTGCGCGTGTGACGGTAGGGCCGGGGTTCCGCCATAGCGCTCTGGCGTCGCTGTGCTCCGTTCTATCGGGCCCACCGCGGCAGGTGCTCGCGCGGGTCAGGCATAGCCGCATGTCTGCGGTCATCGTGGACTTCGGGACGGCGAGCCCTCGGGTGCTGTACCGGGAAGACGGCCTTGACGGAATCGCGGGAAAGGGCCGGGGGCGCTGGTTTCGCCTCGCGGAGTCCTGGTCGCGCAGCAACTTCGAGGGACTCGACGAGATGGGCGTAGGTGTCCTCGGGGCGGATGGCGTGGTGACGCGGGACCTGCGGTGGGACGGGTCGGACTTCGTGCCCGTTCACGGCGGCCTCACGCGGGTTGTGGCCGGTCGGCGCCACGCGCAGTGATGCGCAGCGGCGGGCGCGGTACCTGCCGGTGGGCGAGGGGCGGCTTGGCGCGGGGGGCGGCTGCCGGCTTCGTACGCACCGCGCACGTTAAGGAGCGATGACATGCTGCTAGTAGGCGTCGTTGCTGCCGCACTTGCTGCCCAGGCTGCCCGGCCTCCCGTTGCGCTCGTCCGGCGCGATGCCGGCACGGCGAACCTGGTGGTCGGTGCAGCGGGGAGCCGATGGTCTGCCAGGGCCAGGCTGGAGCCGGTGTACTGGTTCCCGCGCGCACGCGTGGTTGTCTACCCGGAGGAGCCCACCGGCTCCCTCATCGCCAGGACGGTTGGAGGGCAGATCCTCTGGAGCAAGAAGCTGTGGCCCTATCCTCCCCGCCTGGTGTGCGCGAGTGGCGGGCAGGTCCTGGCACTGGAGTGTGGCAAGGCGCTGTGGCATGCCGCGCCTGTGGATGTCGAGACGGGCACGACGTGGGCGGTCCTGCTGGATCTCCGAACGGGCGCAGAGCGCTGGCGCAAACCGGTCTCTGCCGTGGGGTACCCGTTCTGGACGAACGGGAGCGTGTTCCTTGGGGTGCGCTACGACGTCTCTCCGGCGGCTGTGTCGAGATCCCGTCGCGATGGTGCGGCACTGCCGGCGTGGCTGGAGGTCCGACGGCTGCGGGACGGCCGGCTCATACGGCGTTCCAGAACTCGCGGCGTACCCATCGGTGTCACGGTGCGCCGCGTCACGTCGGGGGCCGTGCGAGTGACGGTGCGCCGCGCGCGGGTGGCCGGCTACTTCGCGGAGGAGCGGAAGGCGAGCTGGCATGAGAACCTGCCGTCTCACGCCAGTGTGCTGGTGCGCACTGCACGCACTCGCGACGAACTGGACCGATCGCGCCCGATCCGGGTGCCTGTGACAGGGCGGCGCGCCACGGACACCCGGCGCCCGAAGTAGGGGCCCCGCCCCGGGCACTACTGGTCGTGCGCGGGCAGCAGTCTGTGGCGGCCGAACCCTGTGTAGAGCAGCGGCGCTGTCTCGCCCGTTCGTCGGGCCGAGGAGCACGCCGCGAGCCGCCCCATAGCTGCTGCCGCGCGCTGCAGGGCGGTCCGGCGCGCCGGCGTCTGGGTGCAGGCTCGGTCGCGCCACAGCGCTCGTACCTCTCCCCGGAGCGTACCGATCGGTTCCCGACGCCCGCTCTGGCACACTGGCGCGACGGAACACCCCTCAGAGGAGGCGGCTCGACTGAACCCCCTGGGCTGCCAGGAAGTCTCCCGCGTCGCCGGAATCGCGCACGAGGGCGCGCCAGAGCGCAGTCTCGCTCACCCGCTGCCCCCCTGGCCGCGCGCCTCCAGCTCGGCTGAGTACAGCACGCCCACCAGCCTGCCGGGCATATCGGTAACTCGCAGCTCGATCGGGCGCGGCGACGCGAACTGCGTGCCCATCCACGCCCAGCAGGACTCCGCCATCTGTCCCGCATCGCGCTCGTGCTCGCGGAGGAGGTCCGCCACATACCCCTCCGGGTTCACGAGGAGCCCATCGAGCAGGTCCCGCCGGCCGATTCCCGCGTAGCCCAGCGCGCCAGGCAGCGGCCGAACTCGGCGCCTCGCGCAGCCCATGGCCAGGCCGGCTGCTGTCGCGGACCGCACGGGGTTTCGATGCCGACAATCCGCGCCACACCGGTCTGCCGACAGATGGGTCTTGCCGGTACTGCCGACGCCTGCGGCCAAGTGTCCGGCGGCATGCCGGAGCCAACAGCGCCACGGCGCCGTCATTCGCGAGTATGTCATCCATCTGTCAGGCATCCGTCAGTCTGCCCCTGGTAGATTGTCCTTGCCCGCGACTGCCGCCAGCCTGTCGTGGATGCGGGCGCGAGCCTCAGTCTGCACGCCGGTGCATTCGCAGCGATCGGCCGCATGCGCAGAACATGGAGGGGCTGAAGTGAGGCGACGAGATGGCATTGGGAAGGTCCGTCGGTGCAGCCTGCTTGCGGCGATGCTGTTCGTGGTCGCCGCGGCTCCGGGGCTGGCGTCGGAGATCCTGAAGCCCGCCGGTGTGGCCACGTTCGATGGGAAGACCTGGTCCGGGATGACCATTGGCGAGAGCGTCCTGTCGGACGTGCGGAAGGCGTACCAGACCGAGCGTCGCGGCAGGGGCGACATCCTGTCCGCCTACACCGATCGCTCGCTCCGCTTCCGATCCGAGAAGGGCTCCGACACGGTGGTGGAGGCCATCTTCTCGAGCGGCGCGAAGAACGCCCTGCTCTGCGGGTTCCGGGTCGAGTTCAAGTCGGCGGCGCCCACCATCGAAGCGCTCGGCGCCCAGCTCGGCGAGAAGCCCCAGCGCTGGTATGCGCCGCGGCGCGGCACCGACTGGTGGCATGAGGTCTTCACGCAGCACGGCGTCGTGGCGGTCATGCAGGGCGATGGTGCGGCGACCCGGATGGCCTATCTGCTGCTTGTGCTGCCCAGCCGCGTCGCGGGTTACGTGAAGGGCCTGTCTTCC
Source organism: uncultured Chthonomonadaceae bacterium (assembly GCA_964519955.1). Lineage (GTDB taxonomy): Bacteria > Armatimonadota > Chthonomonadetes > Chthonomonadales > CAJBBX01 > CAZFLM01. The sequence goes on from CAZFLM010000035.1 coordinate 45,577, forward strand.
GAGCCAACCGACCAAGGCGCCAACCCACTCGCGGCAATGGCGGCCTCCTCCGCCACCGACGTTCTCGAGTACGGCTCCGTCCAGGTTACCTACAACGTGAAGGGAACGACGATCAGAGGCCAGGACCGCGACCGCCTGGAGTTCGAGCAGCAGATGCGCAGTGCTACCGCGGGCGGCGCGATCCGCTATACGCCGGGCGCAGGTGGCGTCTACCGCCTCACGATCACCGTGGAGGCCTACTCCGAGACCGGGGGCATCGTTTCCGCGGACGCCGCCATCGAGGGCAACGTGGGCGGCCGGACGATGACGGCATCCGGCCATCAGAGCCAGAGCTATACGGGCGCCGCGGTGGGCAGTGCAATGTACACGTACCTGCCCGGCGCGGCGATGCGCGACGCGGAGAAGGACGCCCGCGCGCGCGTTCGCGGCGAGTTCTCCCCGTCCGGGCTGGCTGCCCGCGCGCTCCAATCCGAGCACCTGCGCCCGGTCAACGTCCTGGCCGCTCCGATATACCGCGAGCACTTCGTGTACGGTCGCCTCGATACCCGCTTCCAGGGGGCCTACCTGGACGATGCCCGGGCACGGGAGTTGACGGCCTACCTGTCCCGCTTCCTCGAAGCCGACCCCCAGGTGTTCGTGCATCGCGAACTGCTCGTGCACGAGGAAGGCGCCCCGGGCACCCTCGTGGTGGACCTGACCCTCAACAACGGCCGCGACGGCGTCAAGGGGCGCTGCGAGGTCTGGCTTGAGACCACCTATGGCGGGAAGCAGGTCACGATACGGGCTCCGGCTCCACCAGGATACATCGAAGCGATGGCGAGCGGAGCGCCAGTCCGCGCGTCGAGCACGAAGCCTGAACAGCGCATCGTGCTGGGGTGTCTGCTGTTACTCCTAGCGGAGCTGAGCAGTAAGGCTTCATAGAGCCAGGGGCCGAGGACATGCGGCGGAGCCAACAGGGGCGCCGCGCTGGCGTGTGCGGCCTGGCAGCCCACGATCTACCTGAGGAGATGACGATGCGCCGATGCATGTGTCGAGCCTGGATGCTCGTTGCCCTGGTCGCGGCGCTCCCCCTTGCGGGGCGGGCTGCGACGGGCGCGGAGACCTTCGTTCGGTGTCTGGCCAAGAGCCCCAAGGACGTCTACATCATCGTGTCCGGCCCGGACGCGGAGGATGTCGCCAAGGTGCTGCAGTCGGCCATCCTGCAGCACCCCGATCGCGGGGCGAAGGCAGCGAACGACGTGCCAATCCTGACCATCGCGGAGGCGGAGCAGCGCCGCGCGGCCGACGCCGAGGCGCCGAAGAGGAAGGGTGGGCGGTTCGGCGAGTGCTCGCTGGTCTTCATGTTCTCGCTGAGCGACCATCCGGCCAGTCTCCCGCCGGGGCTGGCCGCGCTTGCGCCGGGCACGCTCGGCGAGGCGAGCCGCCGCGTCAGTTCGCTCCGCAGCTCGCAGACGCAGAAGGCGGACGCCGGCCTCGCCTACTCCGTGTGCATGGTCGCTCCGGATCGGAAGCGCCTTGCCGGCTTGCTGCAGGCGTTCACGAGCCATTCGGCCGGGCACTACTCCGCGCTGCCGTTCTCGGCCGACTTCCCAAGCAACAACGTGGCGGTGTTCAGCAGCGACGAGCACCGTTCGGCGGCCGAAGGCTGGGGGCGCTCCCTTGCGGCGTCGGTGGGCGCGAAGTCGTGGGACTCCATCGTGTGGCGCCCACTGGCAGAGCGCGCCAAGATGAAGGACGAGGAACTGGCCGATTGCGACCAGGCCTACTTCATCGATCGATCGCTGCCGCCGGCCGAGCTGCCGGATTCGGTCGCGCAGTTGTCGGGCGCGCAGCCTCCCAAGGAGACGGCGACGCTGGTGCTCAGGCGCGCCCTGCCCGGGGGCAACCAGATCGCGCTCGTCAGTACGCCCACTGCAGCCCTCCTCGAAGCTCGCCTCAAGAAGTACCCGCGCTTCGACGCAATCCCCGCTTCTCCCGTCGTCGACGATGTGAAAGACCTGCGCCACATCGGCCGGACGACGCTGCTCGTCAGCGGCAGCGGGCCGACCTCCGACGAGCGGGAGACCATCCGCCTTCAGTTGGCGAAGGACATGCGCGAGAAGCTGCGGGTGCCGGTGGAGGAGCGTGGCGACGTTCTGAGGCTCCTGGAGCGCGAGGTAACGCTTCAGGAGCTGCAGGGCGCATCCGACACGGCCGAGCTGCTGCGAAGCAAGGCGCGCCTGCGCTTCGTGTGGCTCTTCACCGTCACGGACTACCGCGGCTCGACGGACTACAAGTCGGCGGTGCGCGTCCTGTCAACGGATGCGCCGCCGACCTACGACGAAGCTCACGGCTCCGACGACCCCGAGCCGACCTACTACCACGCCCTGCCGTGGTCCGGGCAGGCCAAGAAGGACAGAGAGAAGCGCGAGAGGGCGGAGTGGGAGCCGAAGCACGCGGCATGGCTTCGCAGGAAGGCGCTCTACGACGACCAGGTGCGTGCGAACTTCACCTCGCAGTGGGAGCGCGTCGTCAGCCGGCAGACGTCGGCCGCGGTACGTGGCATGCTCAGGCTGGTGGACCTGAAGCCGAACTCGGGCGCCGTGGAGGTGATCTGGGAGAAGGAGGCCGGCGGCAGTTCCTCGAGCCCGGAGGAGAGCCACCAGAGCGATACCGTCACGGTGCGGGGGGTTGGCATGAGGCCCAGCTCGCTGACCACGCCGCCGCGGCAGGACAGTTGCCCCAGGGAGCTGATGCTCGCGGCCGCAAGATCGGCAGGCGCCTCGGCTCTGAGCGAACTCCAGGCCACCGCCCTGCTTCCCGATGGGTCGGCGCCCCCGGAGCCCGAGCCACCGGCGCCTGTCGAGGAGGAGAAGAAGGAGCCCTCGCCACCCAAGGAGGAGGCCAAACCGGTTCCGCCCGCATCCGACGATGCCGCCGCGACGCCCACGCCAACGCCGCAGACCAAGGGGCCGGTGGTGGCGGACGTCGACACGGCGAACGCCGCCATCGTGGTCGCGCTGGCTCCGGGCGACAAGGTTCGCGTGGGCGACAGCGCCTATGTGCTGGTGGAGAAGAAGATCACCAATCCGCAGAGCGGCGAGGTGCTGGAGGTGCGCGCCGCCGCCCTCGTCAAGCTGCGCGTCGTCAGGGTCTCGGAGAAGACGGCGGACTGCGTGCCCAGCGTACCGGACGGGCGGGCCAAGCTGGCGAGCGTCAAGGCCGGTATGGCAGTGAAGTGGGAGGCCGCGCCGAAGCCCAAACCGGCCACGCCATCCGGCAACGGCCGCCGACAGCGGCGCACGAGGTGAGAGACGATGAGGAGAGCGGAGTTGGGCAGGGCAGTAGTGGTGTGGGCACTCGTGTGCGCGGCGTTCATAGGGGCGCCCGCACGCGCCGTGGGGCAGCAGACTGACGAGGCGAAGGCCCGGCGCTGGCGCGTGATCGTGGTCATACAGGAGCAGCACCTGCAGCAGCCGCGCATACCGGACCCGGCCATCGAGACGGCTGTCTGCAAGGCGCTGATCGAGGCCGGGTACAAGGTGGTCGATCAGGCGCGGGTCGCGGAGTTGCGCTACTCCGAGCAGGTTGACCGCGTGCTGAAGGGTGGACCGTCGACCGCCACCGAGGTGCTGCGCATCGGCAGGAAGTACGGCGCCGACGTGCTCGTGACGGGGGAGGCCTTCACCCAGGAGGTGAGCCGGACGAACGTGGAAACCGAGCTGGGCGTCGTAGCTCGCATTCGGTGCCGCGCACGGATTGAGCTGAAGGCCATGCGCGTGGACACCGCGGAGCGCATCTACTCGGACTCGATCCAGAAGACCGGCCCGCCCGAACCCACGGTGGAGCTATCGAGCAAAGCATGCCTGGAGGAAGCCGGCCGCGCGCTCTGCCCCAGCCTGGTGCGCAAGCTGGATAAGGTCGCGCTGCCATCCAACCGGTTCGTCGAGCTGCAGGTTCGGGGCATCGGCGGAGCGGCGAGGGCCAAGCAGCTTGAGAGTGCGCTTGCCAAGCTGCCTGGCGTGCTGGAAGTGGCGCCGGACGGCTTCGAGGCCAACACTTATACGGCCGAGCTGACCGTGAGCGCCGCCACGGCCGGCGACCTGGCCGCCGCACTGGAGACGGCCGCTCCGCTCAAGCCCTTCCATCTGAAGGTGCAGAGCGCCAGCGGGAGCAAGATCATCGCCAACGCCAGGTGACGCGGCGTGCGCGCACCGGTGATGGCCGCGCGCCATGGGGAGCGGACGCCCTACTGCTGCCTGCGGTCCTTCGCCGGGCGCTGCGCGAGGATGGCCCGTGCCTTTGCCACGTAACCCTCGATCGTTGCCGGATACACCGCCGAGGTGTTGTCCTTGCTTGCGGTAATGAGCGACTTGCCGTCCGGTGAGTATCGCACCGAGACAACCTGGTCGACATGGCGAGACGCCTGCAGCAGCGGCTCGGGTTGGGCGGAGCGCTTACCGATCAGGTCGGACGCGCGCCAGACGTACACGCGCGAGTCCGAGCCGGCTGTGGCCAGGCGGTCTCCCGCGCGGTTGAAGCACAGCGAGAGCACATCGCCGCGGTGGGCCTCAACATCGCCGGCGAGCCGTCCGCTGGCTAGGTCGTAGAAGAACACGTGGCCGGTGCCGTCGGCAGTGGCGATGTAGCGGCCGTCGGGCGAGAAGGCGGCGTCGTGCGGCCGCTCGACACTCCCGCTGGGCACAGGGGTGTCTCTTCCGGGGGGCACGTACCGGCGAACCAACACTCCAGTTGCCGCGTCCCACAGGGCCGCGCTGCCGTCGGCACTGGCGCTCAGCACGCGCTTGCCATCTGCGGAGTAGCACAGGCTCACCACAGAGCCCTTGTGCCCGCTCTGTCGCCACCGCATGTAGCCGGTGCCCAAGTTCCACACAGCTATGCTGCCATACCGTCCTCCGGACACGAGGCACTTGCCGTCGGGTGAGTAGTTGAGCGACGCGACGGGGCCGCCCTGGCCATCCAGTACCCGGGAGCACTCCGTGTGGTCGCCGGCATGCACATCGGTGCTCCACAGTCTGATCTCTCCGGAGTCCTCGCAGGTTGCTAGCTGCCGGTCATCTGGGGAGAACGCAGCGCACTTCACCGACGTGGGGCAGATCAGCGAGCCCCCTCTCCCCGGGGCGGGGCCGTTCAGTCGGGCGTATCCGTCGTCGGACGTGGATACGTACATCCGGCCATCGTGGGAGTAGGTGGCGTAGGTCATCGCCTCGCCTGTGGTCACCGCAACAACCGGTATCTGCCAGACGCTCACGGTGTGGTCCTCGCTTGCGGTCGCCAGCAGGCTGCCATCCCCGTCGAACCGAGCGCAATAGACCTGGCCGCCGTGCGCGTTCAGACTGTGGAGCGGCTTCTCGTTTCCGCCGAACGACCATAGCAGGACGCGGCGGTCGCGTCCGGCCGTAGCGATGTAGAAGTCGAACGGCGAGACGTCGGCGTGCCACACCCAATCTACGTGGCCGGTCAGCCGCTTGTAGAGCTTGTTCGTGCGCCACCACCAGACCCGAACGATGCCGTCCTTGCCTGCCGATACGACACGCTCGTCCCAGTGGTCGAAAGTTGCCCAGAGCGCGCCGTGCTTGCTCAACTCGGGCGTGGCATGGGCATCATAGGTCGTCAGCAGCGCCCCCGAAGCCGCGTCCCAGACCTTGACCGTACCGTCCTCACTCGCCGTCGCCAGCAGCTTCCCGGAGTGGGAGTAGACGACCGACCACAGGTAGTTGCGGGGAAGGTCGCTCTCCCGCTGGGTCAGCACGCGCGTGGTGCGGTGGGCGATGTCGTACAGCATCACGTTGTGCGCCGGTGTTGCGAGGGCGACCGTCTCACCGTCCGGCGATATCGCGGCGCACTGAACCGCCATTTCCACCCTCGGGATGGCCAGCAAGGGCCTGGTCTGCAGGGCGTCCGGCTTGGTGGCGTCCCAGACGCTCACGCCCGCCTGGTCGCTCGCGATGAGGATCCGGCGGCCATCGGCGCTGTAGTCCGCGGCGTTGACGACCTGGCTGCGGCCTGTCTTGCCTTGCACAACCAGCCTCTGCAGCAGGGAGCCGGTCTCGACCGACCAGATGAAGGCGTACCTGCCCTTGCCCGCTGTGAGCAGACGCCGGCGATCGGGCGAGAAGCAGAGCGACGTGACCGACGAATCGTGATCGAGTAAGAGCCGTCGGAACACGTCGCGGTTCACCGCCTCGATCAGACCGTTCGCCGCCTTCAGCGGCGGATCGCGATGGTCCTTGAGCGCCGGCATGACCGCACGCAGGCCGTAGTCGAGCGCCTCGTACCCCGTCTCGGGCTGCACGGCGAACGCGGAGGCGATCTGGCCGGACATGGATCCGATGTACTGGTCGCTGCGGAGCGCGCGCAGCCGCTGAGCGGCTGCCTCGCGGTTGGCGGCCCGCAACTGCCCGGCCGCCGCGGCGGCCCGCCGCTCAAGGGCCCGGCCATGCGCCGCCGCGTTGGCCACTCGCGCTTGCGCCTGGCCCAATCGGGCCTCGGCGGCCTGGGTCTGCGCGTTCAGCGTGTCGACGCCCTCGCGGAGGCGGGACGCCTGCTCTTCGAGGCGCCTCGTCTGCGCCGTGACCCGGTTCACCTCGCGGTCGGACTGCGTCGCCCGGCGCGTCTGGGTGAGTGCTACCACCAGCAGGGCCGCCAGAGTCATCCAGACCGCGGAGGCGCGCGTGTAGCCCCTCACCAGCGCGCGGCGCTGGCGCCGCGCCTCCTCGCCCGGCGTGTTGGCCCGAACCCACGCCGCGTCGAACACCGCCGCGTAGATGCGGTTGCGTATCGAGAGACAGCCTGCCTGGGTTCGCACGATGCCGGACAACTGCAGCACATCGGCGCGTACGTCGCCCGTACCGGCTGCGACGCGTGCATGTCGCCGCCGCACTCGGTCATAGAGAGCGAGGATCGAGGCGAGATCGGTCTGCGGATCGCCGGCAAGGAGGCGAGCGCCGGCGAAGCGCAGGTTGTCGTCTGTCGCGCGCGCATGCCGGCTCAGGAATGCCTGCCCACATGCCTCGTCCACGGCGCGCGGCGAGAGATCGCGGCCGCTCTCCACGGCCATGCGGCAGAGGCGCTGGGTCAGGTAGGGGTGGCCGCCCGTCCAGAACAGCACCCGCGCAAGGGCTGCCCTGCCGGCGTCTCCCTCGCCAAGCCCCTCGGCGAGCGGCGCGGCTTCCTCGTGCGTGAAGTCCGTGAGTTCGATGCGCTGGGCTACGTTGAACGGCGTGGTGCGGGCGTCGCGGATCAGGTCGGAGGGGGTGGCTACTCCGAGCAGGCAGAAGGTGATGCGGGTGAAGACGGTGTCGTGTGCGCGGCGGTTGTGGCACTCTCGGACGGCCGCGAAGAAGCTGTCCACCGCGAATGGCAGGCTCGCCACCGCATCGATCTCGTCGATGAAGACGACCAGGGACGTCTCCGGGACGGCCAGCACCAGCTCCCGGAGCACGTGGGTCCATCGCTGGGCGAGGCCGAGATTCTGGTGGCTGGTCCAGTGCTGCTCCGCCTCGTCACCCAGGCCCATCTGCTCGGCGATGGAGTAGAGAAGACCTAGAAACCACTGCTCGGGGGTCACGATCGCGCCATATCCGCTCAGATCGAGCAGCGCGACCCGACGTCCCTCCGACCTCAGTTGCTGGGCCACGCGCACCATCAATGAGGATTTGCCTACCTGGCGCGTGTCGAGAACGTAGGCGAGCTGTCCTTCATGCAGGCAGTCGAGCAACTGCCGATCGGCGCGCCGAGGGATGTACGAGGGGGAATCCGGGGACAGGGAGCCCCCAACGGTGAAGAACCGTGTGTCTCTGGGCATCCTAGCGTAGGTGCCTTCCGAAGTAGTCGTCGTAGAGCCCACACCGCAGTTTGGCGTCAACGGGCGTGGCCCCCGATACCATGCCTGCGCTGCGGAGGCGGAAGAAGCACTCCTCGGAGCAGGGCTGGCCATCGAGGAGGTGGTGCACCCCTTCCAGCAGGTCGGCATCGGCCTCGACGTGCCGCCGAAGCCTCCTCAGGTGGTCTGCGAACGGCCCGCCATCTGCCACGACATCCCGCAGGAGTTCGTCCAGGCCGATCTGCCGGCTCCGCAACTCATGCAGCGACCTGGCCACCAGGTACGGATGGCCGTCGACCTTGCTCCTCAGGCGGCTCAGATCGCCGTCCGACAGCACGTTGCCGCACCGCGAGTTCAGCGCCGCCACTTGCGCCGCGGTGAAGTCGCCAACGTCAATGCGCTCGCCGACATTGAACGGGGAGCGGTTCAGGTCCGGGATGTAGAGGTGCGCCTCCGTGGCGCACACGAGCACGATGGTCAGCCGTCGCCAGGGATCTGTCAGCGAGAACGAGCGGCGGCCGTGCCATGAGCGGAGGATCGCGAAGAAGTCCCGCGCGAATGGGAGGCCGAACAGCCGGTCGACGTCGTCCATGGCCCAGACGCAGCTTCGCGTGGGGTCGGCGAGCACCCGCCGCAGCACATAGCGCTCCAGGTTGGCAACCGGCGCAAGGAACGGGCGCCATTCGTCGCCGGAGTAGTCCTCCGCCCCAGCCTGTAGTGCGGTGCTGAGCGCGAGCCAGCGGCACAGGGCATCGAGCGACGCGAGATCGGCGTTGGTCAGCGTGCCGAAGTCCGTGACGATGACCTGTGCCCCCGCGTCGCGCGTCTTCTCGAGGCCGTGGGCCAGCAGCGACGACTTGCCGGTCTGCCGCGGTCCGCGGATGACGATCGTGCCTTCGCCATGGTCGAGCGCCGACTGCAGCGCGGCGTCGGCCGCACGCTCCACGTAGCAGGCCGAGCCGAGCGGAACGGCTCCGCCGACCGGTTCGCGCCCCATCGCCTTGGTGTCGACCACTGCACCAGGCGGGCGCTGTTGGCCAACGATCTCGGCATACAGGCTCGTCATCTCGGGTGACGGCTCCAGGTGCGTTGCCTTGCGCAGGCGTTCCGAGTACCGCGCGTACAGGTCGATGGCGGCTAGCCGGTCGCCGACGTGCGCATGGAGCCGCATCAAGCGGAGCCACGCCGGCTCGTCGACCGGGTTTCGGCGGATGTAGCGGCGCAGCAACCGCGCGGCGGTCTCGTGCTCACCGGCATCCTCGGCGAGGTCGGCGGCCTGCCGAAGCGCGCGCACCAGCCGCTCGCGTGTGACGGCTCGTTGGTGGATGACCCACACATGGTCCCAGCCCACAAGGAGACCGTCACCGAACAGGCGATCGGCGTGTTCCACCTTCTGGGGCTCGCCACTGCGCAATGCCCGATCGAAGCGGTCCACGTCGAGATCGACGCGGGCAAGGTCCAGCGCCACGTATCCCCGGGTCGTGCTCAGGCAGCCCGCATGCTCGCCGAGCACCGACCGCAGGTGGGCAACCGCATGGTGCAGGTTCGACGGCGAGTGATCGTCCGACCACAGGTCCTCGAGCACGGCGGACGACGCCACGAGGCGCGGCGCGCTCAGCGCAAGATGCGCCAGCAGCCTGTCCGCGGAGCGGACGTGCAGGCGCGGCAGCGGACGCCCGTCGATCAAGGCGGCGAACTCGCCGAAGAGCTGGATTGTGAGCCTCGAGGCTGACGCTTCTACCATAACCACTCGCGGGGTCTGGGAAACGACCATGTTCTTGGCACCCATTGTAGCCCGCGCGGCGGCGCCCCGGCAACTTGTCAGCCATCTGTCAGCCAGCAGTCAGTCAGGCTTTGGTAGCATGGCTCTACCCGTGGCTCGGCGGCTCTGCGCTCGCTCCTTCCCCCCGAGGGCGATTGGCGCTGCTGATGGCCGCCGAGCCGTCCGGGGGAGGTGGGGGAGGCGACGGCAGAGGCCGCCATCGAGAGGAGACGCCGCAGGGCTGCCCGGGCGTGTCCGAGTAGTGGACGGCTCCGGCAGGCTATGCGCGAACGGGAAGGTCAGCGTCGGATTGCCCGGCTGGCTCGCTGGCGGCGCCTTGCCGGGCCACTGGACGGATCGCGACGGGCTCATCGTCTGTGCGCGAGGCCGATCTCGGTATCGGGGATACCCCCAGGCGACGATAGCCGCCGCGATCCAGCATCGAGGCAGGCGAGGAGTCCGGCTCACGGACTGGCAACCCGACGGATCTGGACAACAGGAGAGGAGACCCGGTCTTGGCAAGAACCGAGAGCAAGTCGTTTCAGGTCCATCCGAGCGACGAGCAGCAGCAGATCAAGCTGATGGAGACGTTCTGCTGGAACCTGCTCAGCTCACAAGAGGTGAAGACCGTCGACAACAGCCTGGAGGTGCGCGGCGACGACCTGTACCAGGTACGCACCACGGAGACGTACGTCAAGCTGACGTTCTCACGCGATCTGGACACACCGCACCTGGCCGCGATACGAAGGCTGGAGGACGAGTACCACAGCCTGCAGTTCGCGCGGGTGCCGTCGATGTTCCCGGGATGTCTGATCGGCTGGGTGCTCAGCTTCCTGATCTGCGGCATCGGGTTCATCCCGTGGCTGATCTACATCCTCACCATGTACCAGCCCCAGAAGGCGGAGGCAGAAGCGAGGAACACCGCAGCCCGCGCCCGCCAGCAGGCGATACTCGGAGAGGTCGTCGCGTTCCACTGACGGACGAACGAGGGCCTTGCGGATGCTGCCTGAGATACGCTGGGAGGAGCTTCGGTCTGTCGTTCCGGGCCAGACCATACCGGTCTCGGTGTACCGCTCTCCCGTCCCGGGCGGGTGGTTCGTGTGGATCGCCCGTGAGAAAGCCGGTGTGCTCTTCTACCCGGATCCGTTCCACCGATGGGGCGCGACGTCGCCGGACGTCACGATCGAGCCCCGCGATGACGGCCTTCCCTGGTGACGCACCTGGGCCTTCACCTTCCGCTCGAGCCAAGCACGGGGCGATCCGCTTGCTGGGCGACGGCTTACAACGAAGGCCCAGGGAAGCGCCCCGGCAGCGTGTCAGCCATCTGTCAGCCAACAGCCAGTGAGGCTTTGGTAGCATGGCTCTACCCGAGTCTCGGCGGCTCTGCGCTCGCCCCTTCCTCCCGACGGACCACGCAGCGGAGAGCCGCCGAGCGTTGCGGGGGGAGTACCTCGTGCGCGGCGCCAGCCCACCAACCGCGCACGCCAACAACCCAAGGAGGAACTGAGTGGCCAGGATACTGAGCATGGCCGCGGCCCTCGCGGCCGCATGTTGGTGCACCAGCGCAGCCCGCGCGACCGGCGAGGCGCGTACGGACAGCCAGTACACGCCGGCAACAACCAAGGTGGCCGTGCTGCCGTGTATTACCATTTCGCCGGAGAAGGGGAAGTGGATTCGGGAACAGGAGGCCGATGAGGGCCGGAAATCGGCCGAGGCGGCGTTCTCGGATCGGGGGTTCACGCTGCTCGACGAGGCCGCGGTCGACAAGGCTGTGAGTCAGTCAAGCATCGACCTGAGCAGCGAGGAGCAGTGGACCAAGGCGAACCTATACAGGATCGGCAAGGCCGCAGGCGCCGACCTCGTCGTGTTCGTGCTCATCAAGAACGGCAGGCAGATCATTAAGAGCAACCTGCTGATGCCGGACGTGCGGTCCGAGGCCGAGATCGAGCTATGGCTAGCCGATGTGGGTGCGGAGAAGGGGATACTCGCCGGCGAACCCGCCAAGGGCACTGCGAGAGGGGGAGGCAAGCCCTCGGCGCAGCGCAGACGAGCCGTGAAGCTCGCGGTCGAGAGCGCACTGAGGAAGTTCATGAAGCCCTACGCGATGACGCGAACGCGCGAGGCCAAGCCCGCCCCCGCGGGCGGCGAGAAGACGGGCCAACCTGATCCTGACGCACAGGAGGGCAAGTCGTGATGCGACAGGTGGCAATGTCGATCGGAGCAGCGTGGCTGCTGGCCGCGGCGATGGCCGCTCCCGGTTCGGCCCAGGAGACGGTCGCGCGGTACGAGCCCGGCGCAACCAAGGTCGTCATCTTGCCGATGGTGTGCAAGACCGCGGAGTTCGGCGACAAGTGGGACGTGGCGGTCAGGCCCTCGGCCGAGAAGGCCGTGATCGAGCGATTCACGTCGCGGGGCTTCGCCGCTGTGCCGATGGCGGACGTGGCCAGGCAAGTCAACGAAAGCAAGATCGACCTATCGGATCGGGAGAACTGGGCTGCGCCGGTCATCACCGGCCTCGCCAAGGCGCTGAGCGGGCGCATCGTGGTGCTGCTTGTGGTGGAGTCGGCACAGTCCAAGGTGAACGACAACGGGTGGGGCTGGCTCATCACCTCGCGCGTCGGGATGGCGACCGTACGGGTCCGCATGCTCGACACAACGACGGGGCGCTCGCTTCTGGATGCTGCCAAGGTCGACTCCAAGACGACGAGCAGCGGGCTCGGCAACTTCGACAAGTCACTCAGCCGCGAGACGCGCGCTGTGGTCATGGGCTTCGACAGGGCGCTCAAGCCATTCCTGGATCCCTACCCGGTCACATCGGTCGCGAGCGGCAAGAGCAAGGACTAGGATGCAGTTGGCCCCTGCGCGCTGGCGCGCTACGGGTCTCTCCGTCGGTGTGTCGCTTGCCTGTCGCGGGCGGGTGGTTTGTGAGGATGGCGCGCCGGAGAGTAGCTGCCCTGTTGTGCCCGGGCAACGGGGCGCGGCGGCGACGGCCGTCACCAGAGTGCACCGCCTGGCGGCCCTCTGTGGTGGCGTCGCGGACCGTCTCCGGATGTCACGGCATTGAGGGCTATGGCCCGGCCATCATCGCAGCGTCGGGTCTGGTTCGCAGAGCCATCGTTCCGCGCAGTGCGGCATAGAGGTGCCGCGCGGCGCGTCCACACTCTACACCAGAAGGGAGCTCCATCGTGAGGAACGGACTGCCCTCAGCTACTCGCGTTGCATCCGTGCTCGGCCTGGTCCTGGCTGCGATCGTCGTCACAGCCCTCATCGGGCTTCTCGGTGGCTGCGGTGGGGGAGGCTCTACCGGCGATTCCCTGACGCAGGCCCAGATGGATACGTTCGGCCGCGCGAGCACTCTGATCTCGGCCAAGCTGCAGTCTGCCGGCGATCAAGCCTGGGATGTGGCCATACAGTCGACCCGAGCATATGCTGTGTCGCTCCCAGAGGTGACGAGCGCGACGGTTGCGGACGGCGATCTGACCGTCCAGTACGCCGGCGGTGGGCGGGAGATGTGGCTGAAGGACCGCCCTTTGCCTTCCCGGCCGGCCGACCTAGCGGACCTGGAGGCCCGCACGCGAGCTATCACGTCCAGAGGCCGAGCGGGCAGATCGTCGGTTGGTACGAACAAGGCCGTCCTGATCAACGCACTGGCCGACGATCCCGGCTGGGCATCTGTCCTGCCTACGTTCGACGACATGAAGAGCATTCTGGAAGCGACAGGTTTCGAGGTGACCACGCTGGCCGGGCCGGAGTGCACACCAGATGCGCTCCGACGCCTGAGCGGCGACTCCGTCATCGTCATGTTGGGTCACGGGGGGCTCTGCAAGCCCAGCCAATCGCACGCGAACGATGCGACGTACTGCGTGCAGACGGGAGCCGAGTGGGCATGGTACTCATCGTACAGCCGTGACTGGCTCAAGGAGCGTATCGTAGCAGTGAACGTCGATTGGGGCGCCGGCGATGCGCGCGAGGACACTCGCAAGCGCTTTGTGGCCGTCACGAGCCGCTTCTGGTCGGACTCGTATGCCGACTCGCACTTCAGCAACGGCCTGTTCATGAACCTCGCGTGCTCTGGCGCGAGTTCCGGCGCAACGGAGTACCGCGACGTGCTGCTGAACGCTGGGGTGGCGGCCTACACGGGGTGGACAGAGGGGCAGGGCGTCTCTCCCTGGACCGCCTGGCGTACCCTGGCCGAGATGGCGGACGGCCAAACGCTTGGCGCGGCTACCGCGTTGCTGCCCGAGTCGTACCGCACCTACACGGGACCCGATGGCGTTGTCGCCGACCTCTGGATCGGTCCCGACGCCGGCAAGGACATCACCCTGGGCCAGTCCGTCAGTACGCACCCGCAGGTGCTGATCAAGGCCCCGGTCGAAGGCGAGACCATCGTAGACCGGGAGTGCACGGTTGTCGGGATGATCACGCCCTGGGCCGCCGACCATCGGGCGACGGTGTCTGTCAACGGCCAGTCGAGCGCGCTGCCGGTTGACGCCTCGGGGGAGTTCGCCCAACCCGTTGGACTGAGGGCGGGCACCAACACGATCAGGGTATCGGCCATCGGAGCCTCGGAGCACTCGGCGACCGTGAACGTCACCGGCAGCTTCACCTCCGATGTCCTCTACACGTCGATGTGGTGGAACCGGAATAGCAACGACGTCGATCTGCACCTGGTTCCAGTGGAGGGGGCCGAGGGACGCACCGATGAGTGCTACTTTGGCAACAAACAGCCAGGTTGGGGGGCGGTTCTGGATGTCGATGACGTCGATGGCTTTGGCCCCGAGCACATAACGGCCAGTTCGCTACCGGCCGGGAAGTACAGGCTCTTCGTCCACTACTACGCTACGCACGAGCAGACGCTAGCCACCACTGTCAACGTGGCCGTTAGCGCGAACGGGCAGCCCTCACGCATCTTTGCAGTCCCGCAGGCGATGACTGCAGCTGGCGACAACTGGGACGTGTGCTACATCACCTATCCGTCCGGTCAGGTTGAGCCCATCGGGGCATTCACCCCTGCGGGGCGCGCATCCGGCGTGCGCAAGTACCCAGCGAAGCGGTAGTGCGCCAACGACGGGCCACTGTCATCAGAGGCTGGAGCGACGGTGTCTCACACCGGGGCACCGGCAATGCCGTGAACGGCTGAGCCCGCGCAGAAGTGGACGGGATCGGGAACGCGCCTCGGCTGGCAGTCACGGCTGCGTAGATCTCCGTCGACGCGGTTCTGTGCGACGGAGTACGGCCCACCCTGTCCTGGGAGATGATCGTACGTTTGGCACGCATCGCAGCCCGCGCACAGGCGTCCCGGCGACGCGTCGGTCCGAGGCGATCCGCGTACCGGACACGTCGAACGACCGGCCGCACCTTGCGCTCGGGTGCGGAATGCAATGCGACTAATAGCTCACATGTACTGCAACGCCGAGCAGTCAGTGTCACTCCAGAGAGGATGCGCCCCAATGGCACGGGCTCTGCAAACCCTCCTGCTTCTCACGGCGGCCACTGTCGGCTGCGCAACCTGCCCGGCGGCGAACCAGCGGCCTGCGTCGTCGCCTGCGCGCGATCCGCAGATCGCTTCGATCAGGGACGGCCGTGTCATCGCGCAGCCGCCTCGCGGCGGGCCGGTTCGCTCGGCCACAGCGGCGGAGCGGTCCGCTTGGAGTGCGGCTCAGAGGGCGCAGGCTCCTTCTGTGGTCTCACCGGACGGCCATCGCGCCATCGCGGGACGGACGTGCGCTCCAGGATGACGAGGTCGCGGATTGCGCCGGACCGACCCATCCGGGGACCCGCACGTACCGCGGGCCCAGGTGGTTCGTCGTATCGGTCCCAGTGGACCTGTCGAAGTACCATACTGCCAAGGCAGCCAAGCGGCCCTTGCTCCTTGAAGGGACGCCCTTCCCCCTGCCGGTCGCGTCCGAGCTGCTGTTCTCCGCGGACTCCCGCTGGGCGATAGTCTCGGACGGCTTCGACTATCGCACCCGGAAGCCCGGCGACTACGTGATTGACCTTGCGACGGGAGCAGTACGGCTCCTGCCGGGATCCGAAGCTCGTTTCGTCCCGTGACGGCTCTGCGGTTCAGCCCGCTCGGGCGGCCGGTTCACGGAAGGGGTTCCATGGTGGTCGTCGCCGCGTCGCGCAGGGGCCGGCGTGGAGCGTCGCTGCACCGGCGGCCCTGCACGGAACTGACCTGAACATCGAGCCGCAACGCAACCGCGACCTGAGTACAAGCGTCGGCCTGGCGGCGAGCGCTCTTCTATGTCTGCCTCGGGCCAGGCGCCGCCATAGACGCCGATCCGGGCCCGGGACCCCGCGCAGACCGTCCGCCCCGGCTCATCACAGAACCCCATCTGGGGCAGTCAGCCACAGCCCAACCGCTCCGTTGACCCGTCGAACCGGTCAAGGGCACGCTCATGAGTGGAGTGGGCGAGCGCAGGTTGCCGGCTTCGCGGATGCGGCTGGCGGCGTCGGCGAGGAACCACTGCAGCTTGCCGAAGATGGTCCGGCGCAGTGCGAGGGTGTTGGCGGAGTGACGCGAAAGCTCGCCATCCATGGGCCAAAGGGACACGAGACTGGGGAGTTCCTGGGTGTCGATGGCGGCTGCGCAGACAGGCGAGGCAAGCGTCCGGTGCACGACGGCCCTCCAAGCCTGGGGGCTTCGGAGGACCGCGTTTCAGAAAGGAAGCGTTCGGCTCACGAGGGAAATCCGCGAACCTTCTAGATTTGGAGCGGGAGACGGGTTTCGAACCCGCGACCTCTTCCTTGGCAAGGAAGCGCTCTACCACTGAGCTACTCCCGCGCATGGCTCCTACTGGGCGGGGTGGGCGAGAGGAGAGTCGAACTCCTACGCCTTTAGGGCACTGGTTCCTAAGACCAGCGTGTCTGCCATTCCACCACTCGCCCGCGCGAGAACGAGGTGATTATAGCC
>CAZFLM010000036.1:0-1404 GCA_964519955.1 uncultured Chthonomonadaceae bacterium
CCTGCACCGTAGAGGACTTGCACCTCCGAGAACACGAACATGCCCGGCATACATGGCGAGGGCGGGGTCCCGGTGTGATCCCCGCCCTCGCTGCCGTCTAGGCCGGCCCGTGCAAGGCCTGCGCTAGCTCGGCCACCACACCATCCAGCTCCGCAGCGTCTCCACCACCTGCTGGCAGGTAAGCCCGTACGACGTCATGTAGGCTGGATCGGCGCAGTACATGAGCTGGTCCGAGTTGCTGGCCGGCAGCGCGCCCTTCACCGTGCCCAGGAACATGCCGCCGCGCCACTGCATGTTCTTCGCGTGGCCGTCCGTGAACACGCTGTTCAGCCGCCCGAAGTGCCGCAGCCCGCCGGTCGTGCCGCCGTTGTACCGGCTCAGGATCCAGTTGGCCCCGTTCGTGTAGCGGAACGTGTCATACGAGTCGGTGAACGCCATCGTGTTGGCCGGCGCGACGATCGACGCCAGGGCGATGCCCGCGGAGTAGGAGCCTGACGACGCGGTGAGCGTCTGCGGCCCAATGAGGCCGCCGCCCCCGTAGGCATACGGACCCCAGTTGTAGCCGTACCCAACGCAGCGGTTGCCCGGGTTCATCGTGCCCGAACCCGCCGGCCCGCCGCATCCGGTCTCCGTCCGGTCGGGGCAGAACCACAGCTCGGTCGTCTTGATGTAGGGCACCAGCTCCATCCAGGCATCGATCATGCCGTGCCAGATCTGGTTGGTCTCCTGCGTCTTCGGCGGAATGTCGATCGCCTCGCAGGGGAACGCCTCGTCGTAGTCCTGCGTGTACATCTGCAGCGAGAGCCCGATCTGCTTGGAGTTGCTCAAGCAGGCCGTCGCACGCGCCTTCTCTCTTGCCTGGGCAAAGACGGGGAACAGGATCGCCGCAAGTATAGCGATAATGGCGATCACGACTAGCAGTTCGATTAGCGTGAACCCGTAGCGCTTCATCAGGCACCCCTTTCCGTAGCGTGAGCGAGCCCCGGACGTGCGTGCCGCCGTAGATCGTGGGCCGGGCGCCCGCGAATGCCTTCCGTACCGCATTGCCGTGCAGGCCGAGCAGACTCTGGACGCATCACCTCCCGCTCATGAGGAAGCCGGTTGCAGATAGCTACTTGCTGCTCGCAGCGAAGCTGATGAGCAGCTTGATCTCGGATTCCTTCTGTGCCGCCGTCTTGTTCGGATCGCTGCGGATCTTCTCGATCTGCTTCCGAACCGCGTCCTCCTTCTGCGCCATCGTCGGAGGAGGTGGAGCCTGCCGGCAACCGGAGAGCCAGAGCGTCGCTGCCAGCGCACCCGCCACGGCCGCGGCCACCATGCGTGATCTCATCGGGCGTGTCTCCTTATGGGCGTCGATCGAAGTCTGCTGTCACAGCACGGGCCTCGCGCCATGCACGAGCGCTC
>CAZFLM010000036.1:1504-61545 GCA_964519955.1 uncultured Chthonomonadaceae bacterium
CGGTGGGATGGGCCTCCGTGCCCGTCCAGCTCAGCCCATGGATGGGTCGCGCTACTGCGAATAGTGCACGAGCGCTCCGGTGGGATGGGCCTCCGTGCCCGTCCAGCTCAGCCCATGGATGGGTCGCGCTACAGAGCAGCCGGCCCGCACGTCGTGCGAACCATCAGGGGAGCCGGCAGCACCACGTGCTGATAGGTGGACGGGCCCGCGCCGCTCGCGGACAGCCTGCGAATGAGCAAGCGCGCGGCGTACTGGCCGATCTGCTCGAAGGGCTGGTGCACCGTCGTCAGGATCGGCGCGCGCGGCGAGTAGTGCTCGATGTCGTCGAACCCGGTGATGCTGATCCGGCCCGGCACGCTCCACCCGGCAGCCTCGCACTCCCGGATCATCGCGAAGGCGTGCTTGTCGCTCACCACCGCGACGGCCGTAACGGGCCGGCTCAGCTTCGAGTAGTAGCGGATCGCAGCGCGCGCGTCGTCGGTGACGCTCCGGCCGGAGGTGTAGAAGAACAGCGCCGGGTCCGGCACGATGCCCCGAGCGAGCAGCGCGTCTCGGAAGCCGTTCTCGCGCTCGACAACCGGGGTGATGCGCGTGGCGTGGGTGAAATAGCCGATGCGCCGGTGCCCAAGTTCCAGCAGGTGGTCGATGGCGGCGCGCATGCCGGCGTAGTTGTCCGCGCCAACGTAGTCGCAGTCCCAGCCAGGCGGGCAGCGATCCACGAAGACAACAGGAGTGCCGCGCTCGCCGAGCCGCTTCAGGACCGGCAGCGCGATGTTCTGGTCGGCCTGCCACAGGATGACTCCCGCGGAGCCGTCCCGCTCGATGTGCTCCAGCGCGGCCAGCTCGAGAGAGCCGTCCCACTCCTTCATCTGGGCCTGGGCGGCGGAGGGGTGGGTGTCGTAGACCGCCAGGCGGTAGGGGCTGTCGCCTTCCTGCAGCGCCTGGCCCACGCCGCGCAGAATGGCGTGCGCCCAGACGTAGGCAGGCTGCTGCGGCAGGACGACCGCGACGGTGGATTGCCCGGCGCCGACCACGGCGTGCGCAGCCGGCCCGGCCGGCGCGCTGACCCGAGCCCGGCAGCCGCGCTCGCGCGCCAGGTGCCCGCTCTGCACGAGGCGAGAGATGGCCTCCCGCACGACTCGGCGGCTGACGCCAAGCTCGTCGACGAGCCCGCGCTCGGCCGGCAGCCACGCGCCCGCGCTGTAGAGGCCCTGCTCGATCCGGTCGCGCAGCACGCGCTCGACGCGGTCCGCGGCCGGCCTGTCGTCAAGAGACGATGTAACCATCGTGGGACCATCAGGGGTACAGGATGATACCAAGATAGCGTGCCTGGGCCGGGTTGTCAAGGGGCGATCGCGAGGTTGCTTGGTCGCGCCATGTCGAGATGCCGGGTTCGGCCGGGTGTGGAGTTGTGCCCCGGCCCCACCACGCGGGAGCACCTCCGCCGGCGCGGCCGCGTATGGATCCGGGGGAGGCACCGATGCAGATCGCCGTTCGCCGTGTAGAGTATGCGTCCGTACAAGAGTTGCGGGAGATGTGGCGGCAAGAGGCCGGCTGCCAGATCGTGCGTGATTCCCTGCTCGGTCGGGGACTCGCGACCCCATTCGTGGTACGCGTCGACGGCCGCATCGCGGGATATGGTGCGGTGCGTCGGCGCATCGATCCGGGCCGGCTGACCGAGTTCTACGTGGTGCCGGAGTTCCGTCGGCACGCCCGCGAGCTGTGCGGCGCGCTCCTGGCTGAGTCTGGGGCGACAGCGGTCGAGGCCCAAACGAACATGCCGTCAATGGTGACAATGCTCTATGACTTCGCCACTCGTATCCGTCAGGAAGCCGTCCTGTTCCACGATGCCTCCGCCACCGATCTGACGTGTCCCGGCGCGGCTTTCCGTTCGCTGCGTCCTCAGGAGGCGGCGACGGTATTCAAGCATCGCAGCGAGCCAGTCGGCGCGTGGTGCATTGAGGTGGATGGCGCCATCGTTGCGACGGGCGGCGCGCTGGACCACTACAACCCGCCATACGTTGATCTGCACATGGAGGTGGCCGAGCCCGCGCGTGGGCGCGGCTACGGGAGTTTCCTCGTGCAGGCGCTCAAGCGCACGTGCAGGGAACGCGGTAAGGTCCCCGCGGCCCGCTGCAACCCCGGGAACTTACCATCGCGCCGGTGTCTGGAGAAGGCGGGGATGCTACCGTGCGGGCGCCTGCTGGTGGGGGGAGTGAACCGCTCGGCCGACGGCTAGCGATGGGTCCTTCGCCCGACTGCCAGATTCCGTTTGACTCCGCGCCCCCTTCCGCAGTAAACTATCCAAGACAACCAGCAAGTCCAGCGTCCTTTTAACGGTGTGCCCGGTGAGGCCAACAAGGGGCGATCATCATATCGGGAACGTGCCGCGCGACCACCGCGCAGCCCTTCTGAACGCCTAAGGCGCCTCCCTCACCGCGGGATGGCGCCTTTTTCGCAGCCGGATCACGGAGGAGCGATGGATACGCATCAGGTGATGGATGCCGAGGAGATGCGGCGGGCGCTCACCCGCATCGCCCATGAGATCCTCGAGAAGAACCGCGGCGCGCAGGACCTGGCCCTCGTCGGCGTCCTGCGGCGCGGCGTGCAGTTGGCCGAGCGCCTCGCGAGCCTCGTCGAGCAGATAGAAGGCGCTCGCCCGCTGCTGGGCACGCTCGATATCGCGCTCTACCGCGACGACTACCAGGAGCGGCACGCCGAGGTCGGCCGCACCGACCTGCAGTTCGACGTGACCGCCAAGCGCGTGGTGCTCGTCGACGACGTGATGTTCACCGGACGCTCGGTCCGCGCCGCCATCAGCGCCCTGATGGACCTGGGGCGCCCGGCCTGCATCCAGCTCGCCGTGCTGCTGGACCGCGGCCACCGGGAACTGCCGATCCGGCCCGACTACGTGGGGAAGAACCTGCCGACCTCGCGCACGGAGCACATCGACGTCCGGGTCGCCGAGATGGATGGCGAGGACGGCGTCTACATCCTGCGCGAAACAGCCTGACCGCTCGTACGGAGGGAGCCCGACATGCATGATCTGCTGGGCCTGCGCGAGACCGACGTTCGCGATATCCGGGCCATTCTGCGAACAGCGGTGTCGTTCAAGGAGATCCTGGAGCGGCCCGTCAAGAAGGTGCCGACCCTGCGCGGGCGCACCGTGGTGACCCTGTTCTACGAGTCCTCCACGCGTACGCGCACCTCCTTCGAGCTGGCCGCCAAGTACATGAGTGCCGACGCGGTCAACATCGCGGTCGCCCAGTCCTCCGTCACGAAGGGCGAGTCGCTCAAGGACACGCTGCGCACGCTGCAGGCGCTCACCGCGGACTGCGTCATCATCCGGCACTCCTCCAGTGGCGCCGCGCACCTCGCCGCGGAGTTCGCGGACGTGCCGGTCATCAACGCGGGCGACGGCCGCCACGAGCACCCGACGCAGGGCCTCCTGGACGCGCTCACCATCTACGAGCACAAGGTCGTGGGCCGCGAAGACGATACCTACCCGGGCGCCCTCTCCCCGGAGAACCAGTTCGACTTCGCCGGCCTCACCGTGACCATCGTGGGCGACCTGGCGCACAGCCGCGTGGCCCGCTCCAATGCGTGGGGCCTGACGAAGCTGGGCGCCAAGGTGCGCTGGGTCGGCCCGCAGACGCTCCTCCCGCCGGACTCCGCTCGCTTCCCGGTGGAGGTCTACACGGACCTGAAGCCGGCGCTCGAGGGTGCGGACGTGGTCATGGTCCTGCGCCTCCAGACGGAGCGCCAGGAGAAGGGGCTGCTGCCCAGCCTTCGGGAGTACGCGCGCTGCTGGGGCATCACCCCGAGAACGCTCGCCTGGGCCAAGCCCGACGCCCTCGTGATGCACCCCGGTCCGATGAACCGAGGTGTCGAGATCGCCGCCGACGTGGCGGATGGCGTCGGCGGCATCCGCGCAGCCGTCGAGAACCAGGTGACAAACGGTGTGGCCGTCCGCATGGCCTGCCTCTACACGCTGATGGCGCCCCGGACGCCCACGGGAGGCGGAGAGTAGGTGACGCATGGACGCCGGCATGAGTTGGTCGGATGCTCGCGCCGCGTACCCGCATCGTTGGCTGCTGGTCGAGGCGCTGGCTGCGCGGACCGAGGCTGATCGCCGCCTGGTGGAGCGGCTCACGGTCGTGGGCGAGTATGGCGACGGGAGCGCCGCCTGGGAGGCGTACAGCGGGCTGCATCGGGAGGCGCCCACGCGCGAGCTGTACGTCGTGCACACGGACCGAGAGGACCTCGACATCCGCGAGCGTCGCGAGCTGCCGATGCGAGGCGTCCGGACCACCCAATGAGGCCGCGCATCGAGCACGGCTTGCCGTTTGTGGCGGCCACGGTGGAAGCCGGTGGGCGCACGGTCGGGCTCCCGAGAGTGCTGGTGGACACTGGCTCGGCCGGTACGGTGCTGTCGATAGCCAGGCTCTGCGAGATCGGCGTAGGCCCGTCGCCGGACGACGTCATCTACACGATCCGGGGCGTGGGCGGGACCGAGAACGTCTTCATGCGCAGGGTTGCCCGGCTGGCATTGGGCGACGTCGAAGTCGCGGACATCGAGGTTGAGGTCGGCGCCCTCGACTACGGTATCCCGATGGACGGCATCATCGGAATGGACTTCCTGATGGCGGCGGGGGTGATCCTGGACCTCGCCGGCAGAACAATGGATCGCTCGTCGTGATCCCGGGAGCATCGTGTGACTGAGCAAGCAGACGGCCGGTTTGCCAACCGTTTAGGCCACGCCCAGGCGATCCTGGACGACGTCGTGGCGTCGGGCGGGCAGGCGTGCGCGGCGGCGGCCGTGGCGAACGCGGAGGGTACGGTGTGGTCGCGCGTCGTGCCCGGCAGCGAGGGCACCTCGGAGGACAGCATCTACCTGCTGGCCTCGATCACCAAGCCGATGCTCGCGACCGGCGTGATGCGGCTGGTGCAGCAGGGCAAGCTGCTCCTTGAGAAGCCCGTCACCGCGTACCTGCCGGAGTTCCACGGCGGCGCCAAGGACACGATCAACGCCTGGAACCTGCTGACGCACACGAGCGGCCTCGACGAGACCGAGTGGATGAACGTGCGGGTCACGGGGCCGGACGCCGAGCGCTCCTGCTTCGAGCACGCCTGCCACGCGCCCGTCTTGTTCGAGCCTGGCGCGCGATGCAGCTACTGCACGCTCTCGTTCGCCGTGCTGGCGGAACTCATCACACGCCTGTCGGGGCAGCCGTACTGGCAGTTCCTGCGCGACGTGGTGTTCGCGCCGCTGGGCATGCGCGACACGGCGTTCGAGCCCATACCCCCGTCGCGAGCAGTGCCCGTGCGCGACATGGGCGGCCCGGAGGCGCTGGCGCGGTTCGTGAGCCGCAAGGTCGCGGGCGGCGGCATGTGGTCCTCGCTCGCCGACCTGCAGCGCTTCGGGCGGGCGTTCCTGCGCGGCGGCGAGCTGGATGGTGTCAGGTTGCTGTCGCCGCCGATGGTGGCGCTCATGACGCGGAACCACACGCTGGAGCTGAACCAGCTCGTCGACGGGAAGCCCGCCGCGTTCGACTACGGGCTGGGCTGGGGCAACTCCACGCGCGACCGGTGCGCCGTGTTCTCGCAGGCGGCGTTCGCACACGGCGGCGCGACTGGAACGCTGCTGCACGTTGATCCGGAGTATGACCTGGTGTTCGTCTATCTGACCAACCGGTGGGGAGCGGAGGGGGAGACCCCTCGCCGCATCCTGAACGCGGTGTATGGGGCGATGGGAGCGTGACCATGAAACTCGTCTTGTCCGGCGGCCGGATCGTCGATCCATCTCAGGACCTCGACCGCGAGGGCGACCTCGTGATCGAGGATGGGCGCGTCGCCGCCATCGAACCGCCGGGCTCGGCCAAGGGCGACATCGTGCGCGACGTGCGCGGCCTCGTCGTGACGCCGGGGCTCATCGACCTGCACGTCCACCTGCGGGAGCCGGGCTTCGAGTACAAAGAGGACATCGAGAGCGGCACGCGCGCGGCGGCGGCGGGCGGCTTTACGGCCGTGTGCTGCATGCCGAACACGAACCCGCCGATCGACACCGCCGCCGTGGTCCGCCAGATCCTGGAGCGGGCTGCACAGGTTGGCTCGGCGCGCGTCTATCCGGTGGCCGCCCTCACGCGCGGCATGGCAGGCGATGCGCTCAGCGAGGCGGTGGACCTCCACGACGCGGGCGCGGTCGCCATCTCGGACGACGCCTTCCCGATCCAGAACGCCGAGACGATGCGCCTGGGCATGGAGTACCTGGCCCAGTTCGGCTTCGTCCTGATGACCCACAACGAGGAGAAGGCCCTCACGGCGGGCGGCGCCATGAACGAGGGTGTCACCTCGTCGGTGATGGGCGCGCCTGGCATCCCCGCGGTCTCCGAGGACATCGCCGCCGCGCGCAACATCCTGCTCGCCAAGGCTACGGGCTGCCGCCTCCACCTGCTGCACATCTCGACGGCCGGCACCGTGGAGCTGCTGCGCCAGGCCAAGGCCCAGGGCCTCGCGGTGACCGGCGAGACCGCGCCGCACTACTGGGCGCTCACCGACGCCGCGTGCGAGGGCTACAACACGAACGCCAAGATGAACCCGCCGCTGCGCACCCAGGCCGACTGCGACGCGATCAAGGCTGGCCTCGCGGACGGCACCATCGACTGCATCGCCACGGACCACGCGCCGCACGCCCGCTACGAGAAGGAGTGCGAGTTCGACAAGGCGCCGTTCGGCATCCTCGGCCTGGAGACCGCGTTCGGCCTGACGTACACGCATCTCGTCGCGCCCGGGATCATCTCGCTCGCCGAAGCCGTCAAGAAGCTGAGCGTGAACCCCGCCCGCCTGCTTGGCGTCGAGGGCGGCACTCTCGCGCCGGGCGCGCCCGCGGACGTGAGCGTGTTCGACCTGAACAAGAAGTGGGCGGTTGACCCGGACGAGTTCCGGTCCAAGTCGTACAACACGCCGTTCCGGGATCACGAGCTGCAGGGCAAGGCGGCATTCACGGTCCTCGGCGGCCGCATCATCGACTAGCCGGGCGAGCCCTGGAGGGTGGGCCTCCGTGCCCACCGCCGCGTGGGTTGACGCCTGGAGGGTGGGCCTCCGTGCCCACCGAGACCTGCCGCAGCGAGGGAGGCAAGGAGCGCGGACAACATGTGGGGACTGCTGACGCCGCTCCTGATGGCGATCCTGATCATCTGGCTGATGGCCCGCTGGGTCCGCCTGGATGAGTACGCCTTCTCGGTCCGCGAGCGCCTCGCGGAGCGCTTTGCCAAACGCCGCGCCCCGGAGCGCACAGAGCCCGTCGTCTCGGTCGAGGATCTGGCCCTGCGCGAGCGCTACAAGGGCCGCCGCGAGCAGGTGCTCGCGCTGACGGTGGCCGAGGCGAGGCGGCGGGTGGAGGCGGCGCTCGCGTCTGGCTTCCAGTGGCGCTACGCCGCGGCGGAGGAGCGCGAGTACGCCTATGCGAACCTGCTCGCCCCGTCGCTGCGGTCGTTCCTGGCGGACTGGGAGGCCATCGAGGACCGGTATGGCGGCGTGCGCATAGTGCGCGGCGAGCTGGCGCTCTACACGTGGCCGGATATCGCCAGCATCTCGTTCGCGCTGGAGCGGGAGCCCGGCGAGGGCATGACCGTCCAGCTCGGCGTCGACCGCGATGGCGAGCCGCTGGTGGTGCGCCGCGGCGAGGAGCGGGTGACGGTGGTGCACAACGGCCGGCCGGGCTCGCGCGAGGTGTGGTTCTCGGAGTACCCGAGCCTGTTCCACTTCCTGCTGTTGCGGCACGAAGAGGGGGCCGCCCCGGCGCCGGACGACGACGCGATGGAGCGGGCGCGCCGCATGATCGAGGGCATGAGCTAAGGCGCGATCAGGGAGACCGTGAGGGGCCTCCGTGTCCGCCGCGTGTGGCGATTGTGACTGGAGGGCGGGTCTCCGTGCCCGCCGGTTGGGTTCCTCGCCTGGGAGTGACGATGCGGGTCGACACAGTCGATACCTTGTTGGTGAACGCGAACGTGCGCACGCTGGCTGGCTCCTGCCCGTGGGGGAGCGCCGTGGCCATCTGCGGCGACCGGATCGTCGACTTCGGCGGCGCGGGGCACTTCGCCGGCCTGATCACGGCGTTGACGCGCGTCATCGACCTGCGCGGGCTGACCGTGGTGCCCGGGTTCCACGATAGCCACATGCACGTACTGCCACACGGCGTGTTCCTGGGCTACGCGGACCTGTCGCCCGGGGCGGGCATCGGCGACCCGCGGTCGCTGGCCGCGGCGCTGCGGCAGTGGTCGGATGAGCACCCGTCGAGCCCGTGGGCCCTGGGCGGCCGGTACGATCAGAACGGGTTCCCGGGCGCGGCGCACGCGACGAGGCACGATCTCGATGCGGTGCTGCCGGATGAGCCGGCGTTTGTCGAGCACACGAGCGGCCACGCGGCCGTGGCGAACACCGCCGCGCTCAAGCTGGCCGGCATCACGCGCGACACGCCCGATCCGGCAGGTGGTACCATTGTACGGGATGCTGCGGGCGAGCCGACTGGCGTGCTGCTGGAGACCGCCGCCGGTCTGGTGGGGCAGAAGGTGCCCGCGCCGAGCCGCGCCGAGCTGGTTGCGGCGGTCCTGCGGGCCGGGCGCGCGCTGCTGGCGGCCGGGGTGACCTCGGCGAGCGACATGAGCCTGTCGTGGATCGCCGGCCCGGACGCCATTCCGGCTTACCGCGAGGCGGTGGAGCAGGGGTACTGCGTCCGAACGGCGCTCTGCCCGTGCGCGGCGGACTTCGGCGCCCCTGCGGATGTGCCGGAGCGTGCGGCGTTTGAGCGCGAGGCCGGGCTGCCTGCGGATGGGCCGCTGTTCGTGGGGCCGATGAAGCTGTTCGCGGACGGGGCGCTGACGACGCGGACCGCCGCCCTGCGCGAGCCGTTCGTCGACGGCGCGGGAACGGGCCTGCTGATGCACCGGCCGGAGGAGCTGACGGAGTACATCCACCGCTCCCACGCTCAGGGCTGGCAGGTCGCGACGCACGCCATCGGCGACCGGGCAATCGAGCTGGTGCTGGACGCGTACGCGACGGTGGAAGCCGGGCAGCCCGCGCCGCACCGCCGCCATCGCATCGAGCACGCGATGCTGCTGGACGAGGCGCTGATCGGCCGCTGCGTGCAGGTGGGCGCGGTGCCGACGATGCAGCCGGAGTTCGTGGCGCGCCTGGGCGATGCGTACGTGCTCGGGCTGGGCGAGGAGCGCGCGGCGCGGCTCAACCCGTACCGCTCGCTGCACGATCACGGGCTGATGGTGCCGATGGGCTCCGACTGCCCGGTGGTGCCGGGGCGCCCGCTCGACGGCATGCGCGCCGCCGTGGCACGCACCACGCCGTCCGGCCGGGTGCTGGGCGCGGAGCAATCGCTGACGCCGTGGGAGGCGTTGGTGGACTACACGATGGGCTCGGCCTACGCCGTCTTCCGAGAAGCGGAGGTCGGCCGGGTGATGACCGGGATGGTCGCGGACCTGGCGTTCTTGTCCGCCGATCCCACGACGAACGAGGGGCTGGAGCGCGCCGAGGTGGTGGGCGCGATGGTTGGTGGCCAACTGGTCCACGGGGCAGACGCACTGGAGTCGCAATGAAAGCCATTCTGGCATTGGAAGATGGGACGGTATTCGAAGGTCGGTCGCTCGGCGCAGAGGGCCGCACGTACGGTGAGGTGGTCTTCAACACGGGCATGACCGGCTACCAGGAGATCCTGACCGATCCATCCTATGCCGGGCAGATCGTCTGCTTGACGTATCCGCTCATCGGCAACTACGGCATCAACGAAGAGGACTTCGAGTCGCGCCGCGTTCAGGTCGAGGGCTTCGTCGTTCGCCGCTCGGCGGACGAGCCCAGCAACTGGCGCTGCGGCGGCACGCTGGACGCCTTCCTCAAGGAGCGGGGCATCGTCGCTATCGAGGGCATCGACACCCGTGCCCTCACGCGTCGTCTCCGCGTCCACGGCGTCATGATGGGCGCCATCAGCACCGACGAGACCGCCGAGGAGGCGCTGGAGCGGATTCGCACCTCGCCGGGCTATTCGGGCATCGACTTCGCGCGTAAGGTAACCACGGAGCAGCCGTACGAGTGGCCCTTCGAGGGAACACCGAAGCACCGGATCGCGCTGCTGGACTGCGGGGTCAAGTACAACATCATGCGCTGCCTGGCGTCGCTCGGGTGCCAGACCACCGTGTACCCGTGCACGACGACGGCCGCTGAGCTGCTGGAGCGCAACCCGGACGGCATCATGCTCTCCCCCGGGCCCGGCGATCCGGCCATGCTCGACTACCTGGTCCAGACGGTGCGCGACCTGTCCAAGCACAAGCCCATCATGGCCGTCTGCATGGGCAACCAGTTGCTCGGCCGGGCGTTCGGCGCCAGCACGTTCAAGCTGAAGTTCGGGCATCGTGGCAGCAACCACCCGGTCCGCGACCTGCAGACGGGGCGCGTGTACATTACGTCACAGAACCACGGTTTCGCAGTCGCCGGTGACGAGCTCAGAGACGGCATGGAAGTCGCGCACGTGAACCTGAACGACGGCACCGTCGAGGGACTGCGCCACCGGGAGCTGCCGATATTCTCCATCCAGTATCACCCGGAGGCTTCGCCTGGACCCAACGACAGCCGATACTTCTTTGAGCGTTACGTACAATTGCTTGATGAGGTGTATGGATCGAAGACATGAGCGTGGAACCGATGGAGGCGCCGGAGCCAGTACAACCGGTGATCGACGAGAAGCAGCAGCGCAGGGCCGAAGCCAATCGGCGCCGCCTGCGCCGCTACCGCATCCTCTTCCCGTTCCTACTGCTGATCGTGTTCGTCGTCTGGGCGTTCACCACCAACTACATTCCGTCCGCCTCGATGGAGCCGACCCTCCGCGCGGGTGATCACATCGTCACCATGCGCTCCTGGCTGGCCTACCCGGGCGGTCGGAACCCGAAGCGCGGCGACATCATCGTCTTCGTGGTGCCGTTGCCCGAGGACAAGGGCACTCCTCAGTCCGAGCCCGACCAGAAGGTTGCGGCCGGCTCGCTGCGGCATGTCAAGGGCGACATCCTCGTCAAGCGTGTGGCGGGCCTGCCGGGCGAGACCATCCAGGTTGGCGAGCAGCGCGTCTGGATCAACGGCAAGGAGTTCCCGCGCTCAGCCATCGGCCCGGTGAAGCGCAATAGCTTCGCCGGTGCGGGCGTATGGGCAGGCTTCCAACCGCTCAAGCTCAAGGACAGCGAGGTGTTCGTGCTCGGCGATAACCCGGAGGTCAGCGACGATAGCCGCTACTGGGGGCCGCTGAACAAGGACCGCATCATCGGCCGATGCGTCGGCGTCCTGTTCCACGAGAGCGCCGAGGGTCCGAACCGCAAGTTCGACGACAAGAACAACGGGGCTGCCGAAGGCACCGACTAGCCCCCCGCCCGACGAAGTCCCACGCCTTGCCGCGCCCATGCGCGGACTCCTCCACAGCGGAGTGACCGATGCTGAAGGTCGTCAAGCTGCCCCTGCTAACGCGCAAGCTCGCCAGCGAGGATGCGTTCGAGCGCGCCAAGGCCTGCGACGAACTCGGCGAACTCGGTGAGCGCGGCGCCGTGCCGCACCTCACCAAGGCGCTGAACGATCGCGACGGGCGCGTCCGCGCCAACGCGTGTGCCGCCCTGGGCAAGATAGGCGATCCCCGCGCCGTGGAGCTGCTCTGCACACGCCTGGGCGAGGCCGATGCCGAAGTTCGGCAGGCCGCTTGCCGCGCGCTCGCCGCCATCGGCCAGCCCTCCACCGAGCATCTGCTCGCCAGGCTGACGGACGCCGCGTGGCAGGCGAGGCAGGCCGCCGCGACTGCGCTGGGCCTGCTGAAGGGCCCGCGCGCCGTCGCTCCCCTCGTTGCCAGGCTGCAGGATCCCGATTGGCACGTGCGTCAGGCCGCATGCCGAGCCCTCGGCCAGATCGGCGACAAGAGCGTGGCGCTCGGCATCATCAGCCGTCTCGGCGACGAGTCGAACCTGGTGCGCCAGGCGGCCGGAGACGCTGCCGACGAGCTGGACGAACGCCCGCTCGCCCGCGCGATCCTGGGTTCCCTCCGCGGCGAGCATGGCGCCATGGATGAGCTGGGGCGCCTCGCGGCTGACGGCGACGTGCGGGCCGTCGATCCCCTCCTTCAGCGCGTCAAGGACCCCGACGCACCGATGCGCCGCGCGGTCGCCGAGGCCCTCGGCTACGTGGGCGACCCCCGCGCTGTAGAACCCCTCATTGCCCGCCTGGCCGATGAGGACGCCACCGTCGCCCGCGCCGCCCGCGAAGCGCTCAATCGCCTCCGGGAAGACCTGCTGGCCGACGCCGTCGCGGGGCTCCTCAAGGGCGAGGAAGCCGCGCTCGAGACGATGCGCTCCATCGCCTCGTCCGGCGATACGCGCGCCCTGGCGCCCTTGGTTGGCATGCTCGAAGACCCGCGCCGCGAGATCGCCGAAGCCGCCGCGGAAGGTGTCGCCGCCTTCGGTGAGGCCGCCGCCCCCTCCATCACACGGGTGCTGGGCGGCGACAGCGCGCAGGCGCGGAGGATCGCGTGTCGCGCGCTGGTGGCTCTGCCCGGCGTCGATGCGCTGTCGCTGCTGGTCGACCGGCTGAGCGACGCCGACGAGAGCGTGCGCGAAGCGGCCTGCGGCGCGCTGGCGTCGCTCGGCGAGCGCGCCACCGAGGCGCTCCTCCCGCGAGCCCAGGACGCGGATGTGGGTGTCCGCCGCGCAGCCGTGCGGGCGCTTGCGGACCTGCCCGGAGCCGGGGTGACCGCGGCCCTGCTGGCCGCCGCCGGGGATTCCGACGCCGGTGTGCGCCAGGTTGCCGCGGAGCGTCTCGGCGCCCGCGGCGATGCGCGCGCCGCCACCGCCCTCGTCCGCCTCTGCACCGATCCCGAAGCCGCGGTCCGCATGGGCGCCTTGCGCTCGCTGGAAGCTCTCGGCGATGCATCCGCCGCTGAGGCCGCTGCCGCTGCGCTGTCCGATGCAGATCCAGGCGTGCGCGGGGCCGCCTGTGCGGCCACTGGTGCGGTGGGCGGCGCGGGAGCATGCGCGGCCCTCTGTGAGCGGCTCGCGGATGACGATGTGCACGTGCGTGTCGCCGCGTGCGAAGCCCTGGCTCGCCTGGGCGACCGAGGCGCGTCCGGTCCGCTGATCGACACGCTGAGCGACGAGGTCGTGCACGTACGCGAGGCCGCCGCGACCGCGCTCGAGGCGCTGGGCGAGGGCCTCATCGCGACCACCGTGCTGGACGCGCTGCGGGGCAGTGACGACGCCCTCGCCCAGGTCGAGCGCATGGTGCGCGATGGCGACAGCCGCGCCATCGGACCGCTCGTCGGCCGCCTGTCCGACCCGGCGGCATCCGCGCGCAAGCATGCAGCCGCCGCGCTGGGCCGCGCCGGCGATAAGCGCGCCGTTAAGCCGCTCATCGGCCTGCTGAGCGACGCCGAGGCGGACGTTCGCGAGGCCGCCGGCGAGGCGCTGGAGGCGCTCGGCGAGGGCGCGTTGGCCCGCACGGTACTGGGCGTCTCTCGTGGCGAGCGCGCCGCCATAGACGACCTTGTCAGCATCGCGCAGGCCGGCGACGACCGCGTCGTGGCGCCGCTGCTGGCCCGCCTCGGCGATGCCGACTGGCACGTGCGCGCGGCGATCTGCACGGCACTCGGGCCGCTGAAGGACAAGCGCGCCACCGATCCGCTCATCGAACGCACGACCGACGGCGACTGGCACGTGCGCCACGCCGCCTGCGTCGCGCTGGGCAACCTCGCCGACGAGAAGGCCGTCGCTCCCCTGGCGGTTGCGCTCGATGACGAGGATGCCGGCGTGCGTCAGGCCGCGGCCGAGGCGCTCGTCGCGGTCGGCGGAGCAGCGGCGGAACCATTCCTGGCCCGCGTCGGCTCCGATAAGGCGCCGGTTCGCCTGTTGGCCTGTGCCTCGCTGGGCAAGCTGCGCCTGCCAGGCGCCGTCGGCCCGATCGTAGGCCTCTTGGCCGATCCCGACACGGACGTCCGGCAGGCCGCGGCCGATGCGCTGACCGCCGTCGGTGCGCCCGCGGTCGACGCCGTGATGGCGCGCCTCGGCGACGCCAATCGCACCGTGCGCCAGGCCGCCTGCTCGATCCTGGGCCACATCGGCGAGCGGCGCGCCGCAGAGGGGCTGGTCGCCAAACTCTCCGACGGCGAGACCACGGTCCGCCAGGCCGCGACGACCGCTTTGACGCGCCTCGGCGATGGCCGCCTGAGCGGGGTCGTGCAGGCTGTGCTGCAGGGCGATAGGGGAGCGAACGAGGACCTGGCGGCGCTCGTGGCCGAGGGCGATGACCGCGCCATCAAGCCGCTCATCGCGCTGGCATCGAGTTCCAGCGCGGCGGTCACGCGGCGCATCGTGGCGGCCCTCGGCGAGGCGGGCGACGTGCGCGCAGGCGACATGCTCATCGGCTTCATCAAGGGGCAGGACCTCGAGATGAAGCAGGCGGCCGTCGCCGCGGTGAATCGGCTGTACCAGGTGGCCGCGCCGGGCGCTGCGAAGCTGCTCTGCTCCAACTGCCTCACGCGCTTCGGCGTCAAGAGCGCCCAGAGCGCCCAGTTCGGCACGATCCGGCTGTTCGGCTGCCGGCGCTGCGGCTGGTCCGCCCACGCGATGAAGGGCGTTGAGCGTGTGGTGGCGGTTCTTGACGCGGGCATGGCCACCGAGATGGAGGCGAGCGACGGCGCCGTGCTGGTGAACCTGCAGCGCCGCGACGGGCTGTTCGACTTCGACGAGGTGCGCATCGGCGTCGCGACGGCGGAGCAGATCGCGGACCTCGTGAAGCGCGTCGGCGAGGATGCGGACGCGTTCCGCAAGGGCCGCTACGCCAACGTGGCGTGCGTCGTCACGGGCGAGTTGACCGCCGACCAGATAGCCGCGCTGAAGGGCCGCTTCGGCGGCGACGTCACGACCGAGGTGTCGCCCACGTGATCTCGCCAGACGCCGACCACCAGTGCGCCACGGGAGGGGAGGGCCGGTCCGGTCCCCGACCGTGGCGCTTTTCATGGGTGAGGTCCCCGTGGGTGATCCTCGCCGTGTTCGCGCTGATGGCGGCGCTGCGGATGGTGGCTCTCTCGTCGGATGCATACACCCGGCTCGACTGGAGCGCCGGTATCCTCACGGACGAGGGCTTCTATAGCCACAACGCGCGCAACGTGACGGTGCTCGGGCACGCGCGCACGGACGACTTCAACAATATGCTCGTCTCGCCCGTGCTGCACTACCTGCAGGTGGGCGTCTTCCGCCTGTTCGGCTCCGGCGTCGTACCCCTCCGCATGATCTCCGTCGTGTGCAGCCTCCTGGCCCTGCTCCTGCTCTGGGCAGCGCTACGGCCCATCTTCGGGCGCGGCGTCGCTCTCGCGGCCATCTGCGTGCTGGGGTTCGACCACATGGCGCTCCTGCAGCACCGCCTCGGCCTGATGGACACCCCTGCGTCGCTGCCCGTGGTGCTCGCGTTGTGGACCTTCTCGAAGGCCCTGCAAGCGGATGGCGCGGCGCTCCGGCGCTGGCTGTGGCTGGTCGGCGGAGCGCTGGGCTTCGCGTTCGTGGTGCGCAGCCTGTGCGCGTACCTGGCGCCGGTGCCGCTCATCGCTCTGTGGTTCTGGTCGAGGCCGTCGGCCGGCAGTGAGGGCGGAGTCGGCAGCGACCGGCTCCCCTGGCGCCACGTGCTGCTCCCGTTCGCCGGCGTACTGGCGCTCTACGGCGTCCTCTGGTGGCTTCCGCACCGCGCCGAGCTGGCCACGATGAACCGGTACTACCTGTTCCACCAGATCCTGCCCGGTTCGCTGGCCCATCTGTGGTGGAACGTGTACCATGCCGTCCTGGGCGACTTCCGCGGCGTCGCTCCGTACCTGTTCCGCCATTCGCCCGCCGTGTTCACGCTGGCGCTGGCCTGGCTGGCCGGCCTGGTCCTCGGCGTCCGCCCCTTCGGCGAGGATCGGCGCCAGGTGGCTCTCGCCGCGTACCTGGTGGCGTGGCTCCTCTGCGGCTGGGCGCTGCTGGCCGTCATCGGCTATTCCCCGAGCCGCTACTACGTGACCACGTACCCGGCGCTCGCCGCGCTCGCGGCGCTCGGCCTGCGCAGCCTGCCGGCCATCTGGGGGCGCGTCTGGCGCGGCGATGCGCGTGCACGTGCCGTCCGCGGCGCGCTGGCCTGGTTCCTGGCGTACCACGCCGTGGAAAGCCTGGTCCATCGCGGCGGGGTCGTCCCGCACATGGCCACGATGGTGCTGCTCTACGGACTTCCCACCGTCGTCGCGGCGGCCCTTGCGGCGCTCCCGGGCGGCCTGACGGTGTCGAGGGCCGGACGCGCCGTCGCGGTTGCGCTGGCGGTGGCGTGGGTGGGCGTGAACGCGGCCTGGCTGACGCACTGGGCCACGCACATCCGCTCCACGCAGATCGAGATGTCGCGCTGGCTCGCCGCCACCTTGCCGGAGGGGAGCGTGCTGATCGGCGACGTGGCGCCCGGCGTGTCGATGGAGACGGAATTCACAGCCGTGAACGTGATCCCGGGCCTCTGCAACGGTGTGAAGCCCGTCGAGCGCTTCGCGGCCAAGCCGCGGTACGTGGTGATCCTCGATGGGCGCTGGAAAGAGGCGTACTGGACGAAGCACTACCCGGAGATCGTGATGCCCGAGCGGAGGCTGACGCTGCGGCGGGTCCTTCGCTGGGACGTGGGCGTCTATGCGGTAGACTAACCGTGGAATCGGCTCGGGACTCGCTTCTCGGGCCGCGCTGTGTGACGGCTGGAGGGAGCCTGGCTCTTGCGGAGACCGCTGGGTGGTCGGCGATGGGGGACCGGTTGGCTGGTGGCCTTGGCCATCGGCGCCTTGGCGTTCTGCCCCGCGAGGCCCGTCTCCGCGCAGAACCCCTTCGATCCGGCCACCGTTCCGCCCCGATACGAGCGGGATCGCGACTTCGACGTGCTGCACATCGGCCTGCGCATCCGCATCGACTGGGACGCCCGCGCCTTCTCCGGGACCATCGCGCATACGCTCACGCCGCTGCGAGACGGTCTGGCCGAGGTGCGCCTCGACGCGGGCGAGAACCTGGACATCCGGGCCTGCGAGGTCGACGGGAAGCCGGCCGCGTTCACGCACCCGGACTCCGTGCTCAATATCGTGCCGAGGCAGCCGCTGAAGCGCGGGAAGCGGCACACGGTCTGCATCGCGTACGCGTCGAAGAACGGGGTGCCCGCCGGCCATCCGTTCATGGGCGACAGCAGCTTCCATTGGGTGGAGCCCAACGACGCGGACCCGGCGCGCCGCCCGGGCTTCTGGACGCAGGGCGAGGCCGAGACGAACCGCGCCTGGGCGCCGATGTACGACTACCCGAACGACTTCGCCACCTCCGACGTGTGGGTGGACTGCCCGCCGGGATGGTTCGTGGTGGGCAACGGGACGCTGGCCGGCACGGAGACGGACGCCGACACGGGCCGCCCGACCTACCACTGGCGCATGGACCGGCCGCACGCGTCGTACCTGCTCTCGCTCGCGGGCGGCGAGGTCGATGTGGCGATGGATACGTGGCGCGGCGTTAAGCTGTACTACGTAGCTCCGAAGGGCGAGGGGCCGCTCCTGCCATCGACGTACGGCAACACGAAGGACATGCTGGCCTTCTTCTCGCAGCGCTTCGGGGTCCGCTACCCGTGGCCGAAGTACGCACAGACTGCCACGTTCGACTTCGGCGGCGGCATGGAGAACGTGACAGCGACAACGATGGGGGAGGATACCCTCGTCGACAAGCGCGACGGCTACTGGCCGGCCTCGTCGATCAACTCGCACGAGTTGGCGCATCAGTGGTTCGGCGACCTCGTCACGTGCAAGGACTGGAGCCACGTCTGGCTGAACGAGGGCTTCGCGACCTACTGCGAGCAGCTCTACATGGGGCATCTGCTCGGCGACGACGAGTTCGACCGCGAGCGCGCCGGCGCGCTGAGCGGCTACGTCTACGAGGCGCGGCGCTACAAGCGGCCCATCGTATGCCGGACCTACTCGAACCCGGACGCGCTGTTCGACTCGCATGCGTACCCGAAGTCCGGCCTGGTGCTGCACATGCTCCGGCGGATGCTGGGAGACGTCGGCTTCTTCCGCTCGGTTCGGACTTACCTGACGCGCAACGCGCACCGGCCCGTGGGAACCGGGGACCTGGCCAAAGCGGTTGCCGACACGACAGGCCGAAACGTCGAGGCGTTCCTCGATCAGTGGGTCTACAAGCCCGGCCACCCGGTCGTCGCCTTCGACTGGACCTACGACGAGGCGGCGCACAGCGTCGTGGCGCACATCAAGCAGACGCAGGACACGAGCGCCGGGACGCCGGTCTACGACCTGGACCTGCCGATCGGTGTGATCGTGGGCGGGAAACTCGAGCGGCACACGGTGATCGTGCGCGGGCCCGACGTGACGGGGAACCTGACGGTCGGTGCGAAGCCGGACGCGGTGCTGCTCGACCCCGATCACGATCTGCTGCTGGAGCGCGCGGAGCGGACCTGGGCGCCCGGCGAGCGGCTGGCCGTGTCGAACGCCGCTCCGTTCGGCCTCGACCGCGAAGAGGCCTACCTCGCGCTGCTGGAGCAGGCGGACGACGAGGGCGAAGCAGCGGGCATCGTGCGCCGAGCCCTGAAGGACCCGAGCATCTCCCTGCGCTGCAGCCTCATTGGCGCGGCGGGGCGGCGCAGGATCGCGGGCCTGCGCGGCGACTTCCGCAGCCTGCTGTCCAGCAAGGACGACAGGCTGCGCGCGAACGCGGCTCAGGCGCTGGGCGAGCTGCCGGCCGATCCGGACACCATCGCCGCGCTGCGAGCGCTCGTGACGGAGCAGGAACAGTTCTGGGTGTCGCGCAACGCGGTGACGGCCCTGGCCGCCCTGGACGCGGAGCACAATCTGGACGTGTTCAAGCGCGTGCTGGCGATGCCGTCGCGCCGCGAGGGGCCCAGGCTCAACGTCGTGGCAGCAATCGCGCGATGCGCCAAGCCCGAGGCAACCGCGCTGCTCATCGGCGCCGCCTCGCCTGGGATGCCGCGCCCGGTGCGCCTGGCGGCCCTGGCCCACCTGCTGAACCGTGTCCAGACCGATGCGGCGGCGCACGAGGCCGTCGAACGGCTGAAGAAGGACGAAGACGCCGCGGTTGCCGAGAAGGCCTCCGGCGGCGAGACCAAACCGTAGGGGCGCTGCTTGCCGCGCCCTCGCTGTACATACAGAAGGCGCCATCCGGCGCCCAGACGAAGCAACGGACAACACATGCCAAGAGACGCGAGCATCAAGAAGGTGATGGTCATCGGCTCCGGTCCGATCGTAATCGGGCAGGCGGCCGAATTCGACTACGCGGGAACGCAGGCCTGCACCGCCCTGCGTGAGGAAGGCGCCGAGGTCGTCCTGATCAACTCCAACCCGGCCACCATCATGACCGACCGCGAGATGGCGGACCGTGTGTACATCGAGCCGCTCAACGTGGAGTTTGCCTCCCGAGTCATCGCGCAGGAGCGACCCGACGGGTTGCTGGCGACGCTCGGCGGCCAGACCGGCCTCAACCTGGCGACCCAGTTGGCGGAGCACGGCGTGCTCGACCAGTACAACGTGCGCTTGCTCGGCACCCCGCTCAAGTCGATCCAGATGGCCGAGGACCGCCTCGAGTTCCGCTCGCTGATGCAGGACATCGGCGAACCGGTGCCCGAGAGCTGGATCGTCGAGACCGTCGAGGAGCTGGCCGAGGTCTGCAGCGCGGGCGTGTGGCCCCTCATCGTTCGCCCGGCCTACACGCTCGGCGGCACCGGCGGCGGCATCGCGCACGACGCCAAGGAGCTGATGGACATCGGCGCGCGCGGCCTCAAGCTCTCCATGCGCAGCCAGGTCATGGTCGAGCGCTCGCTGCTCGGGTGGAAGGAGATCGAGTACGAAGTGATGCGGGATGCCAACAACACCTGCATCACGGTCTGCAACATGGAGAACTTCGACCCGATGGGCGTCCACACGGGCGACTCCATCGTCGTGGCTCCGTCGCAGACGCTGTCCGACAAGGAGTACCAGATGCTCCGGTCGGCGTCGCTGAACATCATCCGCAGCCTCGGCATCGAGGGCGGGTGCAACGTCCAGCTTGCGCTCGACCCGCACAGCTACCAGTATTACGTCATCGAGGTCAACCCCCGCGTGTCGCGCTCCTCGGCGCTTGCGTCGAAGGCTACCGGCTACCCGATCGCCCGCGTGGCCGCGAAGATCGCCGTGGGGCTCCGCCTGGACGAGATCCCGAACGCCGTCACCAGGAAGACGCTCGCCTGCTTCGAGCCCGCCCTCGACTACTGCGTCGTCAAGATCCCGCGCTGGCCGTTCGACAAGTTCCTCCTGGCCGACCGCCGCATCACCACGCAGATGAAGGCGACGGGCGAGGTTATGTCCATCGACCGCGCGTTCGAGCCGGCGCTGATGAAGGCCATCCGCAGCCTGGAGATCGGCGCGTACGGCCTCTCCGCCCGCCACGTCAGCTCGCTCTCCGACGTGCAGCTTGAGGACAAGATCGCGCAGCCGAACGACGAGCGCCTCTTCGCCATCGCCGAGTCGTTCCGCCGCGGCATGATGGTGGAGGAGGTCCGCGCGCTCTCCAACATCGACGTGTGGTTCCTCCACAAGGTGCGCAACCTCGTCGCGATGGAGACCCGCCTGAAGGTCCACGGCCGCGAGATCGGCGCGCTGGTGGACACGCTGGATGGGGATACCGAGGCGGCGGCGCTCCTGCGCGAGGCCAAGGAGCTGGGCTTCGCCGACCGCCAGATCGCGGAGTTCGCCGGGCTGCCCGAGAAGCTCATCCGCGACCTGCGGCGCGCGCTCGGCGTCGTGCCGGTGTACAAGATGGTCGACACGTGCGCCGCTGAGTTCGAGGCGGTCACGCCGTACTTCTACTCCTGCTACGATACGGAGACGGAGTAGCGTCGAAGCAGGGCTTCTGATACCGACTGCGAGAGCCGAACGCCTGTGTGGTGTTCGGCTCTTCGCCAACCTGGCGGCAAGAGAGGCGGCATGGCGGAGCAACTGACGTGTGGTGAGCGCGTGGTGCGGTGCTTCCTGGGTGAGCCCATCGACCGGGTTCCGTTCGGCGTCGGCATCGGCTGGCACCCGTGGGGCGAGACGCACCAGCGCTGGATCGCGGAGAGCGGCAAGCCGGGCCTGGACATCGCCAGTGAGCTGGGCTACGACGGGTCGTTCGCCATCCCTGCGTTCAACGCCGGCCTCTTCCCGCCCTTCACGCCCGAGGTGCTGAGCGAGGACGACCGCTTCGTCATCTCCCGCGACGAGCGAGGCATCGTGATGCGCAACCGGCGCGACGGCCACTCGATGCCGGAGTTCATCGAGCATCCCGTCAAGACGCCCGCCGACTGGGACCGCCTCACGGCCGAGCGTCTCGTGCTGGGCTGCGCCGACCGCATCACTGAGGACTGGCCCGCGTTCCGCGCCCGGGTTGCGGCGTCCGGTGAGGCCGTGCAGGTCGGATGGTTCCCATACGGCGTCTTCGGCACGCCGCGCGACCTGATGGGCGCCGAGGAGCTGCTGTACGCCTTCGTGGAGCAGCCCGAGCTGGTGCAGGACATGATGGACCACCTCACCTCGGTCTGGCTCGACGTGTGGGCGCGCGTCGCGGACGAGGTGCGGATCGACCACATCCACATCTGGGAGGACATGGCCGGCCGCCAGGGCTCGCTCATCTCCCCGCGCATGGTCCGCCGCTTCATGATGCCCTGCTACGACCGCATCGCGGCATTTGCGCGTGACCACGGCGTGCGCCTGGTATCGGTGGACACCGACGGCGACTGCAGCCAGCTCGTGCCCATCATGCGCGAGCACGGGATCAACGTGTTCTTCCCGTTCGAGGTGCAGGCGGGCTCCGACATCGAGGAGTTCCGCCGCCTCTACCCGGACATCGCGATCTGGGGTGGCCTGGACAAGCGCGCGCTCGCGGAAGGTCGTGCGGCCATCGATCGCGAAGTGGAGCGTGCGCGCCGGATGGTCGGTCAGGGCCGCTACATTCCGGGGTTCGACCACCTGATCCCGCCCGACGTCGCCTGGGACGACTTCCGCTACGCCGCCGACCGCCTGCGGGAGGTAACGGCGGGGGCTGGGGGATAGCCGGCTGGCGCCGGCGGACTTGGGACTTGGGGATTGGGGCTGGGTGTTGTGGGGGTGGCCGAGCCGCGCGGTGGGTTGTACGTTTTACGGCGCTACGGCACGCCGTCGATCACTCTCGGGCCTCGGAGTGCTGTGCCGATTTCCGATCCCGGACGCCCGACATGGACCGCCGGCGCCCTCGCCGGCAAAGGTACAACGTACCAGAACGAGATCACCAGGCCGAGGCGCGAGAGTGATCGAGCGCGTGTCGTAGGCTTCCATACCGCACAACCAGACAACCACAGGGACACGATCCGCTATGCATAACTCGATCTCACTCAACGGAACCTGGCAGCTTACCTACTCGGAAGACGCGCCGCAGCAGTATACGGCCGCCTCGCTCGACGGACGCGGCATGCTGCCCGCCACGGTGCCCGCGCCGGTCCACCGCGTGCTGATGGACAACGGCCTGCTCGACGATCCCAACGTCGGCATGAACTCGCTGCGGGCGCGCTGGGTGGAGGAGGCGTTCTGGATCTACCGGCATACGTTCGAGGCGCCCGAGGCCGCGGCAGATGCCCAGTGCCGCCTCGTGTTCGACCGCCTGGCGATGAACGCGACCGTGTGGCTGAACGGGCAGGAGGTCGGCAAGCACGCCAACGTCCATCGCCCCGCGGCGTTCGATGTGACCGGCAAGGTGCGGGCCGGCGAGAACCTCATCGTGGTCCAGCTCACCGCGGGGCTGCAGGAGTCGCTCGACAAGCCCTCCGGCGACTACGCGTACGACTGGTACGCCAAGATGACGCGCCGCCACTGGGACCGCAAGCCGCAGTACGAGGTCGGCTGGGACTGGAACCCGCGCCTCATGAACGTGGGCATCCTGGGGGGCGTCCGGCTGGAGTGGCACGACCGGCCGGTGCTGGGCCAGGTGACCGTCTTCGCGCTGCCCAGCGACGACTACGCGACCGCGGATGTGGTGGTGCGCGCGAGCGTGCTGGGCGCCGGCGAGGGCGAGCGCAAGGGCATCCTGCGCGCACGCATCGCCGAAGCGGGCGCCGAGGTGAGCGCGGAGGTGACGCTCCCCGCCGGCGAGACGCGCCGCGAGGTGCGCCTGTCGCTGGCGTCGCCGAAGCTCTGGTGGCCGATCGGGCACGGTGGTCAGGCGCTCTACACGGTCGAGGTCACGCTGGAGTGCGAGGGCGAGACCGACACCGTCACTCGCCGCACCGGCGTCCGCCGCGTCACGATGGACCAGTCGGCGCACCCGGTGGTGGGGAGGCACTGCGTCCTGACGGTGAACGGGCGCCCGATCTTCTGCAAGGGAGGCAACTGGGTCCCGCCGGACATGCTCTACAGTGAGGTGACGCCGGAGCGCTACCGCGCCCTCGTCGACCTGGCCACGGAGGCCAACTTCAACCTGCTGCGCGTGTGGGGCGGGGCGATCTTCGCGGACGAGGCGCTCCTGGACGCGTGCGATGAGGCGGGCGTTCTCGTGTGGCACGACTTCCTCTTCGCCTGCGCCAAGTACCCCGGCGACGATCCTGCCTTCGCCGCCGAGGTGCGCCGCGAGGTGACGCACGCCGTCCGCGAGATGGCCCATCACCCGTCGATGGCGGTCTGGTGCGGGAACAACGAGGTGGAGTGGGGCGACTGGGATTGGGGCTACGACAGCCAGTACCGCACGCATCCGCACTACGCCATCTTCCACCACGACATCCCCAAGATCGTGCTGGAGGAGGACCCCTCGACTGCGCATTGGCTCAGCTCGCCGTGGTCGCCCGACTACCGCCACCCGAACGACCCTCTCGTCGGCGACCAGCACCCGTGGAAGGTGTCGATCTTCGACGGCGGCGGCGCGGACTTCTGGCAGTACCGCGACTTCGTGGACCGCTTCCCGAACGAGGGCGGCGTCATCGGCGTCTCGATGCCGGCCACCCTGCGCCAGTTCCTGCCCGAGAACGAGCGCCGCCTCTTCTCGCCGAGCTGGCAGCACCACGACAACCCGCTCGCGGCCCTCAGCGGCACGCCGGGCGAGCTGGGCCGCGCCTACCAGACGGTGCAGCTCTGGACCGGCCTCGACTCGCACGCGATGTCGATGGAGGAGTACGCGTTCATCAGCGGGCTCCTGCAGGCGGAGGGCCTCAGCGAGTACATCGGGAACTACCGCCGCCGCATGTTCTCCTCCGCCTCGGCGATCTTCTGGATGTACAACGACTCCTGGCCCGTGACGCACGGCTGGACCATTGTTGACTACTACTTGCGCCGCAAGCTCGCCTACCACCCGGTGCGCCGCGCGAACCAACCGGTAACGGTAGTCGTGGTGGCCGAGGGCGACACCGTGGCGGTGCACGGCGTGAACGACACGCCGCACGAGTGGGTCGGCGAACTGCGCTACGGCGTCTTCGGGCTCGGCGGCGGGCTGCCGATCGACCGGATGGTGGCCGCGACGCTGCCCGCCAACGCCTCGACCGTGCTCGCCACGTTCGCCAAGAGCGAGTGGGAGGCCGCCGGGCTGCGGGATTCGGGTGCATTTGCCATAATCAGGCAGGGGAACAACTGCGTTGCCCAGCACCGTCTCTTCGTTGAGCGCTTCGGCGACCTGCGGTTCGCGCCCGCCAACGTCGTCGCAGAACCCAGTGGGGACGACCTGGTGCTCTCATGCGATACGTTCGCGTGGGGCGTCTGCCTCGATGCCGATGAGGGCCGCCCGCTCGCGGACAACTGCTTCGACCTGATCCCCGGCGTGCCCTACGTTGTGCCGGGCGCGGCGGTGGAGAGGGTAGTGCGCGTCGCCAACCGCGACGTATTCGGGGTGCGATAGGGGCCGGCTGCGGGTGCTCCGGTGTGCCGGCCCGGAGGACTGCGCCTATGCTCGCCGCCGTGATGCTGGCATTCACGATGATCGATGCTGGCGCTCTCCCCGCGCCGGACGACCCGCCCAACCCCACGGGCGACTGGTCGCCGGCTGCCGCTCAGGTTGTCACGCCGGACGCGCCGCCGACCGACGGCAAGTGGATCGAGGTGGATCTCCGCACGCAGACGCTGCGGGCGAAGGTCGGCGATCACCCCGTTATGACCGCGTTCTGCTCGACGGGGCGCAACAACGCGACGCCGCGTGGCCGCTTCCCGATCCGAGAGAAGCGCCGCGAGAACCTGGCGCTTCCCGAGTACGGCAGCGCGCCCATCCCGTTCTCGCTGCGGCTG
Organism: uncultured Chthonomonadaceae bacterium; assembly: GCA_964519955.1. GTDB lineage: Bacteria > Armatimonadota > Chthonomonadetes > Chthonomonadales > CAJBBX01 > CAZFLM01. Next base: position 26,838 of record CAZFLM010000036.1, read on the forward strand.
GACGTGGTGGTCGGCGGCCAGCGTCACCTCATCGCCATCCACGCCCATTCGTCCGTGCCGCGGTACCCCGCCTCCCACGGGTGCATCCGCTTGCGCCTGCCCGACGCGCGCCGCCTCTTCGAGTGGGCGGACGTGGGTACCCTCGTTGCGGTGAAGTGAGGGGCGCTACGCCTGGGCCTCGCCGAAGCTGACGCGGCGGTAGACCTCGGCGAGGGGCAGGTCGCAGCCGATGGAGTGGAGCCGCGCGCTGCCGTCCAGTCCCTCGACCGGGACGTACGACCAGGATGCGCCCTCGCCACGCGTGTACGTGTCGATGCGCGGGCGGTCCTGGTAGACGATCACGTACTCCCGCAGCGTGTCGATCCGCTGGTACTGGAGGAACTTCTCCCCGCGATCGTAGTGCTCGCTCGACGGCGAGAGCACCTCGACGATGAGCGTGGGGTTCGTGAGCGTCTCGCCATCGAACTCGGCGTCGCCGCAGACAGCAGACAGGTCCGGGTACGTATACAGACCATCCCACGCGGTGCGAACGCGCATCTGGGACACGAACTCCTCGCACGGGCCATCGCGCAGCAGGTTGCCGACCCAGGCGGCCAGGTCGGTCGTGATCCGCACGTGGTCTGGGTTCACCGACGGCATTGTCACGATCTCGCCGCAGCGGAACTCGTGCTTCTCCGGCGACTCGGCCTCCATCTCCAGATACTGCTCGACGGTGTAGGGCGGCGCCTTCTGCAGAGCCATGCCGGCCTCCTACCGCGGGTAGGTGCGAGTGATCTCCAAGCACAGGTACTTCGTGCGGATCTGGGCCCCGCGATCCGCGTCGCTGACCATCTCCACGAAGCCCCACTTGCTCGGCGGCAGCCACCGCATCTCGTCCGCCCCGGCCGCCTGCGACCCGACGTAGGCGACGCCACCTGCCAGGGGCAGCACGGCAACAAGGGTCGCCGCCAGGATGGACGACCGGAGCGTTCGCTTCGCCATTCCGCTTCTCGCGAGCTGTCTACGCGGCCACCGTCACCAAGCCGGCCTGCGCGGTCGGCACTGGAACGGCCTCGCCGTGCAGACGGAGCCCCTCGATGTGGAACTCCAGTGCCTCGCGGTAGCGGGCCTCCACCTCGTCCCGAGTGGCGCCTGTCGCGGCGCAGCCCGGAACGTCGGGTGAGTACGCCGACCAGTTGGCCCCACAGAACTCATAGACGACGAGGTACACGACCTCGCTGGCCCGCCCAACACCCATCTGCGTCCATCCGCCTTCATCGGTGTTCATCTGTGGTTCCAGCCGTTGACCCGTATCCTTACCCCACGACCACGTTCACCAGCTTCCCGGGCACCACGATGACCTTGCGGATCTGCTTGCCGTCCAGCGCCTCGCGCACCTTGTCGTTCGCCAGGGCCAACTCGCGCAGCGCGGCCTCGTCCGCAGTGGCCGGAGCGGTCAGGCGGTCGCGAAGCTTGCCGTTCACCTGCACCACCAGCGTGATCTCGTCCTCGGCTGCCACGTTCGGGTCGAAGACCGGCCACTTGGCGCGGTACGTCGAGCCCGGCTTGCCCAGGCGCTCCCAGACCTCGTCGGCCAGGTGCGGCGCGAACGGGGCGAAGAGCAGCACCAGCGCCTCCAGCGCCTCCGAGGCGATCGCCGCGCTCGCGGCGCCGGCGTTGTCGATCGGGCGGTACAGGTACAAGTCGTTGACCAGTTCCATCAGCGCGGCGATGGCCGTGTTGAAGCGGAACTCCTCGATGTCCTCCGACACCTTCGCGATCACCTGGTGCAGCTTGCGGCGCGCCTTGCGGGAGGGGTCGTCCGTCGCGACGCGTACCTGCGCGGCCCAGTTCGGGTCGTAGTCCGGCACCACGGCCATCATCCAGCGCCACGCGCGGTTCAGGAATCGGTGCGCGCCGAACATGCCGTCCTCCGACCACTGTACGTTGTCCTCGAATGGGGCGACGAACATCTCGTAGGTCCGCAGCGTGTCTGCGCCGAATCGCTCGCACATCTCGTCGGGCGTGACGATGTTGCCCTTAGACTTGGACATGCGCGCCCAGCGCGGCACGACGTTGTACTCCGCCTCGATGCGTGCGGAGATCGCGCCCTTGCCGTCCTCGCGCGCCGCGGCCCACTCGCGAACCGCTGCCCACACCGCGTGATCCGGCGGGAATGCCTCGCGCTCCGTGGGCGAGAGGATGATCCAGTCGGTCAGCGCTTCCTCGGCGTCGTCATCGCCGCTGGAGGCCTGCTCACCCGCGCGCGGCCGGCGGCCCAGCGTCAGCGCCAGCATCGAGCCCTGGTTCCGCAGCCGCATGAAGGGCTCCTCGAACGAGATGAGCCCCGCATCGAACATGACCTTCGTCCAGAAGCGCGCGTACAGCAGGTGCATCACCGCGTGCTCCGCGCCGCCCGTGTAGAGATCCACCGGCAGCCAGTAGTCCGCCTTGGCGCGGTCCGCGAAGGCGTCGGCGTTGTGCGGGTCGGCGAAGCGCAGGAAGTACCAGGACGAGCAGGCGAAGCCGCCCATCGTGTCGGTCTCGCGCCGCGCGGAGCCGCCGCACTTCGGGCACAGCGTGTTCACGAACTCGTCGATAGTCGCCAGCGGGCTTTCGCCGGTGCCCGATGGCTTGTAGTTGTCCACCTCCGGCAGCGTAACGGGCAGGTCGGCCTCCGGCACGGGCACCTCACCGCAGCTCGGGCAGTGGATGATGGGGATCGGTGCGCCCCAGTAGCGCTGGCGGCTGATGAGCCAGTCCCGGAAGCGGTACTGCACACGGCCCTCGCCGACGCCCTGCTCCTGGAGCCAGCGAACGACCTTCGCGACAGTCGACTTGTCGTTCGGGGAGCCGGCGAACGGCGCCTTGGGGCAGCGAGAGCCGGGCTCCGGCGTGAAGTCCAGCATCGTGCCGCCCTCGGGCAGCGCCACGGACATCTCGTCGCCCGTCTGCGGGCCGTCGGGCATGGTGTAGACCGGATCGATGGCCAGGCCGAACTTGCGGGCGAACTCGAAGTCGCGCTGGTCGTGGGCCGGCACCGCCATGATCGCGCCGGTTCCGTAGCCCATCAGCACGTAGTCGGCGATCCAGATCGGGATGCGCTTCCCGTTGACCGGGTTGTCCGCGTAGGCGCCCGTGAACACGCCCGTCTTGGTGCGGTCGGTGGCCTGGCGCTCGATGTCGGTCTGCTGCTTGGCCCGCGCGACGTAGGCATCCACCTCGGCGCGCTGCTCGGCAGTCGTCAGCTTCTCGACGAGCGGGTGCTCCGGCGCCAGCACCATGAACGTGGCGCCCCACAGCGTGTCCGGCCGCGTGGTGAAGACGCGGATGACGTCCGTGCCGCCGCTGACGCCGAAGTCGACCTCCGCGCCCTCGCTGCGGCCGATCCAGTTGCGCTGCTGCTGAACGATGCCCTCGGGCCACTCCACCAGGTCCAGGTCGGCCAGCAGGCGGTCGGCATAGTCGGTGATCTTGAAGTACCACTGCGGCATGGGGCGCTTCTCGACCAGGTTGTCGCAGCGCCAGCAGCGGCCCTCCTTGACCTCCTCGTTGGCGAGCCCCGTCAGACACGAGGGGCACCAGTTGATCGCGGTGCTGGCGCGATAGGCGAGGCCGCGCTTGTGCAGGAGCAGGAAGAACCACTGGGTCCACTTGTAGTACTCGGGCAGGCTGGAGTTGATCTCGCGCCGCCAGTCGTACGACGCGCCGATGCTCTGCAGGGTGCGACGGTAGTTCGCCGCGTACTCGGGCACCATCTCGCGCGGATTGCGGCCCCGCTTGATCGCCTCGTTCTCCGCCGGCTGCCCGAACGCGTCCCAGCCCATCGGGTGCAGCACGTTGAAGCCCTGCATGGACTTGTAGCGGCAGAAGGCGTCGGTCGGTGAGTAGTTCTTGATGTGGCCGACCGAGAGCCCCGCGCCGGATGGGTACGGGAACATCTCGAGCACGTAGTACTTCGGGCGCGTCGTCTGGTCCGGCGTGTGGAAGACGCCTTCCTCCTTCCACCGTGCCTGCCACTTCTGCTCGATAGCCCTGAAGTCGTATCGGTCGTCGGCCATGTCGGAAAACCCCCAGTGAAGTGGCCCATTATAGTTCCGCGCGCGCCGGTGCGTCAAATCGGGTGCGCGAAACGGCAATGCAACCACCGATGAACACAGAGGAACGGCGATGACGGCTGGATGGAGCCGCAGATGGACGCAGAGGGACGCGGATGCGCGCCGGCCGAATGCAGGTGGTTAGAGCCGGGTCGAGGGCGCAAATGCTCGCCGATCGTGTTGGCGCGGGTGGGAACAATCGACGGTGTGGCGGCGTCCTGCGGGTGTGCCAATGCGCCTGACGTGTGTGGAGGTGGTTCCATGTCGACCGCCGTTCGCCGCCGTCCGTGGTCTGCCTGGCTGATGCTGCTCGTGCTGGGCGCCCTGCTGCTCGTCCCCGCCACCGGCTGGATCGTCGCGTACCAGTTGCGCGGCCTGTTCGCTCCCTTCCCCTGGGTCATTCCCACGCTGCGTGGCCTCGGCATCAAGGAGGTCGCGGTGCCCGTCTACGGCTCTCGCGACCCTGGCCGTGAAGTGGACGCCGCAGCCGCCGGAGCACCGGGCGATGCGGGCATCCAGATCGCGCGTGCCGGATGGATCGCGGAGCCGAGCGCTTGCATGGCTGCGACGCGCGCTGTCGCTCAGCGGTTCCCCAACGACCCGGTCGTGCGCGCGGCGGTGCTCCGGGCCGCCTCTCGCGTCGAGCCGCACCTCTGGCGCGGCGACGTGAAGATCCTCGATCCGCCACCGCCGCCGGCGCCCAAAGGGGCCATGGCGTACATCGGCGGGGGGCCTACGGAGGAGCCACCCTCGCCGCATGCGCTGGGGGCGTTCCTGGCCAACTGTGACGCCGGCGAACGCGCCGAACCGGACAACGCGTTCTACCCCTCGATGCGCACCGCCGGACTCTTCGCCGCCCATCGTGACAAGGAAGCGCTCGCGGCGCTGCATCGGGCCGCCTCGCTCCCGCGCTACGACGACCACCGCCTCGAGGCGCTGGATGGCTCGACGCGGCTCGCAGACCGGATGGCGGGGTGGACGGGCGCGCTGCCGCGCTTCGGCGCGATGCTGTCGGTCCTGTTCTCTCAGCACAGGAACATGCAGGTCAGCGCCGGCGTCGCCACCGCCCTGGCCGTCCAGGAGGAGCTTGCCGGGCGGCGTGAACGGGGCCTCACGATCCGTCGCGACGTGATGCAGCTCGGCGCGCTGGTCAGGACGCAGTCGAGGAGCCTCTATGGATCGATGACCGGAGCCGGCATGGCCTGGGAGGCGCTCCGGCGACCTGGCGGGGCCCCTGCAGTCATCGTGGGACCCGGCGAGGAGCGCGAACAGACGGCCCGGGAGGCGTCGGTGGCGGCCTACTGCCACTACCTGGTGCGCATCGGGCATGGCGATGAGGCGCCGCGCGTCCGCGGGATGATGGCGGCGAATGACGAGGTCCGGCAGCTTGCCCGCGCCAATGGAGACGACGAGGCGATGCAGGGGCTGTTCCTGCCGGTTGCAGGCTGGTGGATGGGTTGCCTGTTACTGCTCTCGAACGCGCTCTGGATGCTCCTCCTGGGTGGCTGGGCCGCCCTCGCGGGCCGCGGCAGGCGCCTGCGCGAGGGGCGCAAGCTCACATGGCTCGGTTGGCTGACGGCTCCGTTCGCCCTGGCGCTGCTGGGCCTCGCCGTCTACGGCCAGGGGCTCGGCGGGCAAGGCATCGGCGTGTTCGTATACGGGACAGCCTTCCCGGTGCACATGTGCATGGGCTGGTCGCCACGCCCCTGGGCTGCGGAGTTCGCCCTCGCCACTGGCATCTGGCCCGTGCTCTGCGTCCTGTTCCCGCTGGCGAGCGCCCTGGTCTTCAGCGCGGTGAGCCTCTGGAGCCGCGTCCCGCTGACCGTGGGGCTGGCCCGGGGCTTCCGCGGCATGGCGCTGCCCGTCACGTGCTTCCTGGTCCTGCTCTACGGGGGCGCCGCCATCGCTACCGCGCGTGCCGAGGCCCACGCGAATGCCGCCATGACCGCCTACACGCGCCACACGGGTCGTTACGTCGCCGCGCGCTACGGCTGCGAGTGGCCCGGCATCGTCGCGGGCGAGCATGACGGCGCAATCCCATCACGCGCTGCCGGGGAGAGCGGCGGGTGTCACTGAGGTGTTGAGGGCCGCGCGGCGCCGTTCTGCTGAAGCTGATCGACGCTGTCCAAGATGCGGCGCATGTCAGGCAGGTTGCGGATCTCCTGCCACTCGGATTCGCCGAGGTTGCCCAGTGCGTCGACGAGTGGCGTGTCCTTGAGGGCCTCAGCGGCGACCTGCTTCGGCGCGTACTGCGCGGCCATTCGCTGCCCGTCGCTGAGTTCGCCAAAGAGCTGCCGCGACACTCCAGGCGCCTGGAACAGCAATGCCTCGACCTCGGGGGATATGAGGAACACGCTCCAGCGGCTCTTCGAGGCGATCTGCCCTAGAGACGACTCGTGGAACGAGCGCCGCTCGAGGGCGGCGAGGCCGGCCAACGTGTCGGCGTCTACCACAAGCACGACAGGGTCGCCGCTTGCCGCGAGCACGGATCTAGCCCACGAGTCTGCAGCCGACCGTCCTGAGGCGGCGATCACCCGAACGTCTTGCCGGTCACGTAGGGCACCACTGATGATGCGGGCGTCCGTCTGCCCTTCGGTTACGATCGTAACGGTCATCGGAGTGCCCCTCCACTGGCCATGAAGTCTGGCATGGCCTTCTCGACGGCCATCTTGAGCTTACGACGCAGCAGGGGCAGCATCCCATTGACCCTGATCGCCGCGTCTATGTCCTCGAACTCCCACATCAGTATACGCAGCGGACCCGATCGCTGCGCTAGCGACTTGGCAGCATCAGTGAATCCAGTGCGAGCGTAGATCAGACCCATGGTGGTAGGCGGTCTTCGGCCCAGTGCGCTGGCTAGTTTGGCCACGGACTCGTGGGGGACGTGTTTGGCCCAGTCCTTAGCTTCGATCAGGTAGGGCATGCCGTCTGCGCACACCACGCCGTCGATCTGTTCGATGATCTGACCGTGTTCCACCACAGGGAAGGGCCACACGACGGTGGCTCCCTCGATCTCGAACTGACGCAGGATGATGTGCTCAAAGGCCTTGCCAGGATCCCAGCCGTCGAGCATCTTGCCGGTGCCAATCAGGGTCCATGCACGGCGGAGACCGTCCTGGGTCCACTTCCGAGCAGCCATAACGTACTCGCCATCAAGCATCGATGGTGCCCCCCATGCCTCCGACATGACTGGTGACCGGTTCGCCAAGCAATCAAAGGAGTCCTGCCGAGCTCGTCGGCTTTTGGGACCAACCCGCCCACCCTCGCGCAGGCCGCCCGGGGTGCCCATCAGGATCGTGATCGCCTAGTGCGCGTCGGGGAGCGAATCGCTAGTCAGCCGACCGTCAGGCAGCGCGCACCGTGTACCAGCCTCAGTCGCACTGCCACAGCACGGCTGCGCTGCGAGGGTCGCCGCACGAGGTGCAGAGGAAGCTGTACGCCCGGTCGAAGTCGAAGTGGAAGACGCGGTCCCGCTGAGAGCCGTCTGCCCCACACGCTTGCCGGCATTCGCCGCCGATCTGCGCGATGGCGGTGAGGCGCGTTCCGCAGACGGCGCAGTTCGGCGTCTCGTCCGTCTGCAACCAACGCATCGGGCCCCCGACCTTCATCGCATCGCGCCGGTCGGCCATCTCCTCGAACACGTCCTCTGACGCGTCCGCGTCCTCAACGTCGATATCGACGAAGGGCTCGAAGGCGATGCTGAACTCGGGGTAGACCCTGCCCGCCGGACGCGGCGCCTCGAACGTCGTGCCCCCGTACTGCTGCAGCAGGACCGCGTTGGCGCCCGAGTACGCCTCGTAGGATGGGCACGTGAGGGCGCCGGTCCCAGGCTCGTAGTGGAAGCACATAAAGACGTAGGCGAAGTCGTACGGCGTGCTGATCCTGACCGGAGCCTTCAGGCAGATCTGGGCGACGAAGTCCATGTCTTGTCGGCATGCCCCGCACTTGGGCCACGTGGTCGGTTCGCAGAACACGGGCGCCCCGCCCGCCTTGGTCCGCACGCCCGTGATGGGAGTAGATGCGGCGTTCGGTACGCCCCAGTACGCGGTCACCTTCGGCAGGTCATGCATCGGCTTCTCCCTCCGTTGTCTGTCGTTCCGGCAACCGTCAGAACAGCCCGCCCACCTTCGCGTGGATCGCCAGGGCGTCCATCAGGATGGTGATCGCCCAGTGCAGCGCGAAGCCGGGGACGCACGATTTCGAGCGGATCGCGAGCCAGCCGAGAGCGAGGCCGCCCGCGAACGAGCTGAGGAACTCCGGCATCGGCTTCGTCCAGTGCATCAGCATGAACGCCAGCGCCTGCAGCACGATGGCGGCCGTGGGGCCGAAGCGGCGCGCCAGGCCGAACGTGAGGAACCCGCGGTAGAACCACTCCCAGCAGAACAGGTAGAACCCGTACGTCAGCTCGAAGTAGACGAGATAGCGCCAGGAGAAGGCCGCCTGCGGCTGGATGGGGTAGTACGCGCGGAACTCGGGGCGCAGCGAGGCGACGAACACGATCGGCAGCATGACCGCGAAGAAGAGCCACGCGATGCGCGAGGTCCGCGGCTCAGAGGAGGCCAGGCCGAACGCGCTGGGCGCCTCGCGAAAGCCCCCGATGATCGCCAGCATCGGCAGCAGCACCAGGCCCGTCGTGTTGACGACGATGTACTCCTCCCACGAGTAGCCTTGCGGGAACGGGCCGGATGCCCACACCGAGCGCCCGCCGAGGTTGTAGCGCGTCAGGAACCCCACGATGGCCGCGCCAAGGACGAGCGTGACCGCGGAGATGGCCAGATCTCGCGCGCGGCCGGGGCGCTCCGGGACCAGGGGTTCTGCGGGCACGCTCATTGTGCGCTCGCCCCCTTGCGCCATGCCACGTTCGTGTCGATGGTCTGCTTCATCAGGTCGACGAGGGCGGGGTAGCCCCACGCGCCGTCGATCTTGTGCAGCCGCAGGATGCGCGGCGCATCGGAGACCGGCAGGTTCGCCGCCGCCACGCCGCCAACGATGATGTCGGTCCGCTGCACGGGGAAGTCGTCGCGCGCGGGCACCGGCAGCCAGTAGGCGACGCGGCGCACGGGCGGGCTCATCGTGGTGTCGTCGAATACGTAGCACTTCACGCCAGGCGCGCTGAACCGCACCGCGACGGACTTCGCCACGCGGCTGCGCCCGTCGAGCTGCGCGTAGAGCGTCTGCAGCGCTGTGTAGGCCGGCTTCGGGCTGTTGTCCACGTGCACGATGCCGAAGTGGTTCTCGATGTGGCCGGGCGGGCAGGGGGCGTTGTCGTGGCGCTCCCGCAGCAGGAAGTAGACCGCCACGTCCATCCCCAGCGCGAAGTCCTCGATCTGCTGCCGCAGCGCGAACTTGGCCTGCGTCAGTTCCGTGATCCGCTCCTTCGTCGAGCCGTTCAGCGGCCCCAGCGGCGCGGTCGACCAGCCGACCTCCGTGACGGCGATGGGCTTGCCCGGCGCCATCTTGCGCAGCGCGGCGATCTGCTCCTCGTAGTTGCGGTACCCGGCGCCGGGCCTCCCCTCGAACGTAGAAGGGTTCTCCGGCACGTTGCTCGGGCTGTAAGCCTGCCGGTACGGGTGGATCGAGATGCCGTCCGCCGACCTCGCCAGCCCGGCCTCGAACGCCAGCCGCAGCCAGGGGTAGGGTTGCTGCTCCATGCACTGCAGCATCGCGCTCTCGGGGCCGAAGAGCCTCACGTCGGGGCGGATCGCCAGCATCTCGCGCCGCACCTCCGCGAACTCCCGCGCGTACACGTCCGGCGGCACGTTCGGCTTCGTGTGGTCGTTGTCGGTCGGCGCGTTGGGCTCGTTGAGGAAGCTGAACGTCTTGATCCGGTCGCCGTAGTTCCGCACCGCCTTGCGCCACAGCTCCACGTCGCGGGAGCACAGGATGCAGCGCACGCCGATCCCCGCCTTCCGGCACCCGTCCAGCCATGCGTTCAGGCGCCGGTCGTTCGGGTCAGGCAGGCTGCCGTGGATGTTGTGCATCACCACCCACTTCACGCCCAGATCCGACATCGCCTTGATGACGCCGGCGTCCTCGTCCTCCCCATGCACCTCGAAGGAGGTCAGCGTGGCGAAGGGCGATATCGCAATCTCGGCGCTCGTCTTGCGCAGCCGCAGGTCATTGCCCTTGCGCTTCGACGGAGGCAACTGCGCCAGAGTGCGCGGTGGCGCCTGCGCGGCGGCCGGCCCGGCGACGGGCAGGGCCAGGGCGATGAGCAGCATGGTGCGAAGCAAGGGCGTCCTCCAGTCGGGCCCAGGCGGGCCGCAGTGCCACGATTCGCGGCCGCGGGCCTCGACTCCTCGGTGCCGCCCCCAGGTTCATCTGCCTCCCCGCTCGTGGAGAGGCCGCCGGGCCGTGCGCAGGCAACCGTGCATCGCCTGGATCATGCGCGAGCCCAGTGGTCGGATCGGCCTGAGCCTGCCCCGAGCCTGCCCCGAGCCTGCCGAAGGGTGCCCGTCCAGTCCCACCTATGAACAAGTGAGGCTAGTCTGCTGTGGCCCCTGGAGTCCGCGCAGGCGGACTTTGTGCCGTCCTAAGGCGCGAATTCATTCGCCGGCGGCCCCGCCCCTTGGAGTCCGCGCCGACAGCCTGCCGTCCCCACGCGCGAACCTATTCGCCGGTAGCCCCGCCCCCCAAACTCGGACGCGCAGCCTCGGTTGCCCGCGAGGGAACCGCCCGGGGAACGCCGAATAGCTCTTCGCCGGTCGGCAGCCATCGCGCGCCCACCGCGTGCCGCATCCGCTGGGTCGTCTTGCAGTCTCGCCGCTGTAGGGAGCCGGAGCCGAGGAGGCGCGCCATGTTCCTGCCATACCGGGCCAAGAACCCACCCGAGCACTTCCCATACGTCACGATCGTGCTCATCGCGATCAACGTGCTCATCTACGCCGTGACATCCGACAGCCTGCTTTCGATCCGCGAGGGCGTCATCCAGGGCTTCGCCATCTCGCACGCGACGTTCGGCCCTGTCCGGCTGGTCGCCGCGATGTTCCTGCACGGCGACCCGCTGCATCTGCTGGGCAACATGCTGTTCCTCTGGATCTTCGGAGCGTCGGTCGAGGGCAGGATGCGCCCACCGCTGTTCATCGTGCTCTACTTCGCGTGTGGCATCGCCGGTGCGTTCCTGCACGACGCCATGGTGGGCGCCGCCGCGCCGACGCAGTTCTCGATTGGGGCCTCGGGCGCGATCATGGGCGTGGCCGGCGCGTACATCTACATGTTCCCGTACTCCCTCATCTGCTGCGCGTACGGCCTCCGGTTCAACTGGGGCGTGACGGAGCTCCAGGCGCGCTGGGTCGTCCTAGTCTACGTGGCCCTGGACTTCCTCGGTGCCTTCCTTCTCCGCGGCGCCGACGGTGTGGGCCACTTCGCGCACCTCGGCGGCATGGGCGCGGGCCTCCTCATCCCGTTCCTCCTCCGGACCCGCCGCGATAGCGAGGAGGCCTCCGAGGCGCAGGCCATACAGTCCGACCTCGGCGACCACACGGCGCTCTCCGTACGGGACCTGGAAGCCCTGCTCACTCGCCCCACCGACGACATGAACCTCGTTCTGACGTACTGCGAGAAGGCGCTGATCGCCCATGGCGGCGGCCGGGTCGCGGCAGTCGCGGAGGTCGTCCAGAAGCACCTCAGCGCCCTGCTCCAGCGCGGCGACCCGGTCCGGTTTGCCTGGGTGCTGACGACGCTGCCCGCCGATAGCTGCCGGATACCCGCCGTGACGTACTTCCGGGTGGCGTCGAAGGTGGAGGCGTCCGGCGCCTTCCAGACAGCCTGGCAGCTCTACGCCCGCGTCTATGAGATGAGCCCGGCGTCTCCTGACGGCGAGGCCGCCCTGGCGAGGATGGCGCGCATGGCTGAGACCGTCTACAAGAGCCCCGAGCAGGCCAAGCAGATCTACGCCAAGCTGCTGCAGGAGTTCCCCTACGGGCAGAACGCCCTGGACGCCCGCACGGCAATGAGCAGGCTGTAGCCGTGATCATGGACGGTTCCCCGGAGGGCCGGTCTCCGTGCCCGCCGGCCGTGCGGTTTGCGAGCAAGCCGCCCTGCCCCTGATCATGCACAAGCGCCGTGGTGGGGCGGGCGTCCCTGCCCGCCCGGTACAACTCACGAACAGGTCGCCCTGGCGCGGCACACTGGAGGTCACCGATGGACTGGACGCATCATCTGGCCACCGCCATGCTGGCCGTGGCCTCGCTCAGCGCAGGCACCGCCCCTGCATCCGCCGGTCCGCTCGTGCTGGCGAGCGGCGGCAGGCCCAAGGCGCCGATCGTGGTGGCCAGGCAGCCGTCCGCGGTCGCCGAGTTCGCGGCCGCCGAGCTGCAAGGCCACGTTCGCCGCGTCACGGGCGCGCTGCTGCTCATCGTGCGCGACGACGCGCGAGTGACCGGCAACCGCATCCTCGTCGGCGAGAGCGCCGCCACCCGCGCGCTGGGGCTCACGAGCCGCTCGTTCAAGCCGCAGGAGTACCTGATCCGCGCCGACGCCCGGACGCTGGTCCTCATGGGCCGCGACAACCCCGGCGCAGCCACCACCGGCCCCGCGCGCGTCACCGGACAGCCGGCACGCGTTCCCGGCAGGCAGGGCCTGGCGGTCCGGTTCGATGGCGCGCACGACGCCCTCACCGTCGAGCAGAATGGCTTCTCCGACGAGGCGGGCACGCTCGCGCTCTGGGCATGGATCCCGGCGAAGGCCCACGAGACCGAGGCGACGCTCCTGCGCCTGGACGGGGCCAACCCGTGGAGCTACCACATCCTGCGCCACGTGGGCCGCGGCGTCACCTACGTCACCTACGACGGGGAGAAAGGCAGCAGCGTCGCGTCGGGCGAGCTGGCCGAGGGCTGGCACCACATCGTAGCCACCCACGACCGTCGCGCCGCCCGCATCGAGCTGTTCGTGGATGGAGCCAGCCAGGGCGTCGCCCCGTTCACACGGTCGACCTGCGCCGGGTCGCCGCTGCTGATCGGGGGCATCCCCGGCGACGGCAAGGTGGGCAACCCGTTCGCCGGCATGGTCGACGACGTGGTGGTGAGCACCGCGGTCTGTGCGCCGCAGACCCTCACCGCAGGCAAGCCCGCGCCCGGTGCCACGCTCCTGCTGCGCTTCGACGAGCCCAAGGCGCCGTACCGCGACAGCAGCGGCGTGGCGCGGGTCCCGGACCCGCCGGGCGCGTATGACGAGCAGGGCACGTGCTACGCCGTCTACGACTTCCTCGAGCGGTGCTGCGGCGTACGCTGGTTCGCGCCCGGCGAGGTCGGCATGGTGTGCCCCTCGCGCCCGGCGCTGAGCGTGGCATCCCTCAACGTGCGCCGCTCGCCCGCGTTCCGCTTCCGGCAGGGCACCTATCTGCCCGTCTACGGCATCCTGAAGGAGCTGTGGGAGAACCCGAACCCGGCCGAGGTGCGCCTCTACGCGTGCCGCATGCGCCTCGGCGGCCAGCAGTACGCCGCCAACCACTCGTTCTACGGCTACTACGACCGCTTCTGGAAGGTCAACCCGGAGCGCCGGGACCTCTCCGAGGCGGAGCACCCCGACTGGTTCGCGAAGGGCTATGCGGGCCAGCCGCCGCAGATGTGCTTCACCGACCCGGGCTTCGTCGCGCAGGTGGTGCAGGACGCGCGCGACTACTTCGACGGGAAGGGCGCGAAGCCTGGCGCCCAGGCGAACGGCGACTTCTTCGCCCTCGTGCCGATGGACAACAGCTCCTGGTGCAAGTGCCCGGCGTGCGTCGCCCAGCTCGACCCATCGGAGGAGAAGAGCCCGCACTTCTCCAACGGTTGGGCGAGCGACTACATCTTCGGCTTCGCCAACCAGGTCGCGCGCGAGATCCGCAAGTCGCATCCCGGCAAGTACCTGGCGACGCTCGCGTACTCGTCCTACGCCTACTACCCGAAGCACACCCGCCTCGAGTCGAACATCGCGGTGCAGCTCTGCCTGCACGTGCGCAACTGGTGGTCGCCGGCGATGGAGAAGAACGACACCGCGTTCTACCGGAGCTGGACCACGAAGGAGAAGGATCGGCCCATCTACCTCTGGCTCTACTACTGCTTCCCGGAGGAGATCGCCACGAACGGGGGCTGGAACGCGTTCCCCGGCTTCTTCGCGCACACCGTCGACCGGCAGTTCAAGATGTTCGCGAAGGACGGCGTCCGCGGCGTCTTCCTGAACAACCTGGGCGACTACCTCGACACGTACGCCACGCTCAAGTATCTCGACGACCCGAGCCGCAGCATCGATCGACTCATCGGCGAGTTCCACACGCTGTACTACGGCGCGGCAGCCGCACCCATGAAGAAGCTCTACCTGCGCATCGAGGAGACGTACTCCAACCCGGCCTACTACTCGGAGGCGGTCCGCAACGGGGTGGGACACGCGCACCAGACGGAGGATATGGCCTGGGGCTCCCTCGGCACCGAGGCGCGGATGGCGGAGTTCGGCGCGCTGATGGACGAGGCGAAGCGGCTGGCGCGCACCGACATGGAGAAGCGCCGCGTCGCCCTGTTCGAGCGCGGCATCTGGCGCTACATGGTAGAGGGCCGCGCCAAGTGGGTGGCGAAGCAGCCGCACTGAGCCCGCCGGGCAGTTGCCGTGGCTGCATTGCTCCCGGATCGCGCCGTGGTGGGGCGGGCGTCCCTGCCCGTCCTTGCATCATCCCGCCGGGCCCTTGCCGTGGCTGCATCGGTCTTGCACCGCGTCGTGGTGGGGTGGGCGTCCCTGCCCGTCCTTGCAGCATCCCGCCGGGCAGTTGCCGTGGCTGCATCGCTCCCGGATCGCGCCGTGGTGGGGCGGGCGTCCCTGCCCGCCCGGTACAGCCCATGCGGTCGGCCTAGCCTTGACCATGGACGCACCACTGGAGGGCGTGGATCGCTAGCCCGTGGGAAGCCACCGGGGGTGGTCGGCGCCGCCGTCGCCCAGCCCTCGCGTCAGCATCCGCCCGTGGGAGCCGTCGGCGTTCATAACCCATAGGGCGGGCGTCTCGCCCACCGCGCAGCGGCAGAAGGCGATCTGCCGGCCGTCCGGCGAGGGGGCGCACCGGAAGTCCCACACCGGCGGCTCGCTGTGCGTCAGGGCGATCCCCCGCCCGCTCCAGGGGTCGAGGCGTACGACTTCCGTGCCTCCCCGTGCCGCCTCGGGCTTGTAGTCGCGGTTGAAGTGGTCCGTGTCCGGCCGCCCGGTCTGGTACTCCCACGCCACCTTCGAGCCGGGAAGCCGCCGCGGGTAGAGGATGCGGCCGTCGCGCGTCCAGGCCGGCAGGTTCGAGCCGCCGCCGCGCGTCGTGGGGCCGCCGTACGTCGCGCCGAACCACATAGCCTGGCCGGAGGTGAGGACGCGGTGCTCCGACCCGTCCGGGCGCCCGATGCACACGTCGCACCAGTCGTGGCCCGGGTCGGCCTCATGCAGGCAGTCCACGAACAGCACCCACCTGCCGTCCGGCGACCACGACGTACCGAAGTACAGGTGCCCCGCCGATCCGGCCAGCTTCGTCCGCGATCGGCCCTCCACGTCGCTCGTCCACACCTGGTACCCGTCGGGTCCCGCCAGATGGAACGCGACGCGCTTCCCGTTCGGGCTCAGGCTGAGGCCGTACGGCATCCCGTCGCCAGGCCGCGTGAACTCTTGCTGCTCGGAGCCATCCAGGTTCATCGAGTAGAGCTGGCCGCCGCCGTCGCGCACCACCTGCACCAGGAGCCGCCCGCCCGGGAGCAGCAACTGCGGCGTCACGAACGGCGCCAGGCGGTCCTTCGTCGCGACCTCATCGAGGGCGCCCGTCGTGAGGTCGTACGTCCAGAGGTGCGTCGGGGTCTGGTGGTAGTACTGCTCGAAGGGGCGGCCGGGACCGTCGCGGCGGGGCTCCATGCTGAGCATCAGCAGGCGGCGCCCGTCCGGGAAGGCCGCGGCAGGTTGCCACGTCGCCTGGTTGGGCACCGAGAACTCCAGCGTCTTCCCGCCGCTCCCGTCGGCGCCGATCAGGCAGGCTTTGCCCGCCGATGTGTAGAGGAGCCGGCCCGTCCGGGCGCGCCCGGACGCAACCGAGGCCGGGGCGGCCACCGCTCCGAGCAGCATCGTGCGCAGGAACGCCCGTCGTCCGTTCGGGTTGGTCATCGCGCCACTCTCTCTTCCGGTTCACCCCGTGCGCAGCCGCTCCGCAAGTACGGCGGTCCTCGCGCGCAGCTCCGCCCAGTCGACCCCGGCCACGCGGCCGTCCCGGTATACCTCGTCCCCGCCGATGACGGTCAGAGCGACGTCTCGGGCGGAGGCGGCGTAGACCAGCGCCGCAACGGGGTCGTGTACCGGCGTCATGCCCGGCCCATCCGTTCGCACCGCGATGAGGTCCGCCTGCTTGCCGGGCTCCAGCGAGCCGATCTGGTCGTCCAGCCCCAGCGCCCGCGCCCCGTCGAGCGTGGCCATGCGCAGGATGCGCTCGGCGGTGGGCCAGTCGGCCCGGCGAGTGTGCGCCCGCTGCGCCAGGACCGCGAAGCGCATCTCCTCGAACAGGTCCATGCCGTTGTTGCTGGCCACACTGTCCGAGCCCAGCCCGACGCGCGACAGACCATCCGGGTACATCGACCACAAGAGGTCCAGCGGGGCGACGCCGTTCCCCAGCTTGGCGTTCGATTTGGGGCAGTGCGCCCATGCCGCGCCTGTCCGCCGCACCACCGCCACGTCCGACGTGGCGAGCTGCACCCCGTGCGCCAGCAGCGTGCGCGGGCCCAGCGCGCCGAGCGCGTCGAGGAAGCCAACGGGGGTGGAGTGGGGGACCTTCCAGTGGACGCCGCGGGCGCGGATCATGTCGGCGATGGGCCCGGTCCCGTGCGCGATGAGGTCGCACTCGGCCTGGGACTCGGCTGCGTGGCTGCAGATGGCGAGGCCCTCCGCCTGAGCGAACGCCACGCCGGCCCGCCACAGCTCGGGACGCACGGTGTAGAGGGAGTGGGGGGAGATGCCGACCTGCAGCCGCGAGCCCTCGGCCTCCGCGTGCAGGCGGCTCACCTTCCAGCGCAGGTAGTCGATGGCCTCCTCGACGGGCTGCACCGCCTCCACGCCGAAGAACTCCTGGTACACGGCGCCGCGCAGGCCCACCTGCTTCGCCGCGCCCAGCGCCGCGCCGGAGAACGAGGCGTCCGCGATCGTCGTCACGCCGCCGGCCACCGCCTCCACCGCGCCCACGAGCGCCGACGTGCGCCAGTCCTCGTCGGTCATCACCCGGGCGCGCGCGGTCAGAGCTTGCACCCAGGGGAAGAAGGGCAGGTCCTCGACGAGGGCGCGCTGGGCCGTGTAGTCGAGGTGCGTGTGCGCGTTGACGAGGCCGGGCAGCAGGATCGCCTGGCCCAGGTCGCGTACGTCGGAGGCAGCAGAGGCCGGCCGGACCTCGACGATCCGACCGGCCTCCACCACGGCCTCGCCATCGCGGACGGGCGGGGCCGAGATCGGCGCCACCCACTCCGCGCGATAACGAACGGCGTGCGACACGCCGCTACCCCTGGAACGCCGCGCCGCAGCGTGACTCCATCTGCGCCCGGATCGCCGCCATCGCGTCGGCGACCTCCGCCTCCGTGAGCGTGCGATCGGCGGCCCGGAAGGTGAACGAGAGCGTCAGTGCCTTCACGTTCTCCGGCAGCGGTCCGCCGGTGAAGATGTCCGTCAGCCCGTAGCCCTCCAGGAAGTCGATGCCCGCCGCCTCCACCGCCTCGCGTATGGCGGAGTAGGGGAGCGTGCGCTCGACGCGGGGCGCCAGGTCGCGCACCACGGCCGGCTTGTCGGTGAGCGGCTGGAAGCCCGCGCTCGCCTCGGCCACCTTGCGCAGTGCGTCGACCGACAGCTCGAACACGACGATCCGGTCGCGCACGTTCAGGTCCGCGGCCACGTCCGGGTGCAGCTCGCCCACGAACCCGACCGCCTGCCCGCCGAGCACCACCGTCGCGCGGCGGCCCGGGTGCAGCACGGGGTTGTCGCACGGACCGGTGCGCGCGTCGGCGATGTGCAGCTCCGCCGCCAGCCGCTCCACCAGGCCGACCACCGAGTAGAAGTCGGCGGGCTTGGCGCGGTCGGCCCGATCCCAGCCGGATGCCGACGAGGGCCCGGCCAGCGCCGCGGCGATGGACGTGGTCTCGATCGGTCCCTCGGGGCCGGCGTTGAACACATGGGCGATCTCGAAGAACGCGAGCGGCGAGAGGTGGCGCCGCCCGTTGCGGTCGAGCGTGTCGACGAGACCGGGGAGCAGCGAGCGGCGGAGGCCGGACAGCTCGCTGGAGAGCGCGCTGCGGATGGCGATGCGCTTCGCGTCGTCGCCCGGGTCCTCGAATGCGCTCGGAGCGAGCAGGCTGCCGCACACGGCCTCCTGCAGCCCCGCCGCCACCAGCGCCTCGCGCAGCACGCCGACGAAGCGCGATGCCTCCGTGTCGCGGCCCTGCAGCGTCGCGCCGCTCGGCAGCCGCTCGGGGATGCGCTCGTAGCCCAGCACCCGGCCAACCTCCTCGATCGCGTCGGCCTCCCGCACAATGTCGGGCCGCCACGAGGGGATGATGAACATGATCGGCGCGGACGCGTCCGATCCGGCCTCACCAACAAGCACGAAACCGAGGCGCGTGAGAGCGTCCACCACCTCGGCGGGCGCGATGGTGTAGCCCATCAGCAGGCTGGCGCGGGCTGGGCGCACCTCGATCATGCGCGCCTCGGCGGTTCCGCAAGACGCGTCCACGATGCCCGGAACCGGCTCGCCGAAGCCAAGCTCCGCGATGAGCTGGCACGCCCGATCGGCAGCCGAGGCCACCGTGCCGGGGTCGACCGTCCGCTCGAAGCGGTAGGACGCCTCGGTGCGCAGCCCCAGCTCGCGGCTCGTGCGCCGGATGGAGACCGGGTTGAAGTGCGCCGACTCCAGCAGCATCGTCTTGGTGTCGGTGGTCATCTCCGTCTCGGCGCCGCCCATGACCCCGGCGATCGCCACGGCGCGGTCCGCGTCCGCGATCACCAGCATGTCGGTGGTAAGCGCGCGGTCCTGGCCGTCGAGTGTCTGCATGGTCTCGCCCGGCTTCGCGCGCCGCACGACGATGCGGTTCTCGTGCAGCGTATCGTAGTCGAATGCGTGCAGAGGCTGGCCCCACTCCAGCATCACGTAGTTCGTCACGTCGACGATGCCGTTGATGGGCCGCATCCCGGCCGCCTCGAGCCGTGCCTGCATCCAGGGCGGCGAGGGCTTGTACTTTACGTTCCGCACGATGCGCGCCGCGTACCGCGGGCACAGGTCGGGCGCTTCGATCGTGACGCTCGTGAGGCCCGCAGCCTCGCCGCCGGTCTCGGACTTCGGCGGAAGCGGGGTGCGCAGCGCCGTGCCGACGGACGCCGCCAGCTCGCGCGAGACGCCGACGACCGAGAGGCAGTCGCCGCGGTTCGGCGTCACCTTGATATCGAGCACGGGACCGATCGCCGACTCCTGGGTCTCCTCGACCTCGAGGCCCGCCATCGTCAGCGTGTCGGCCAACTGGGCGGCATCGGCCTGCGTTTCGACGTGCTCCTGTATCCACTCGATGGATAGACGCATGGGTTCCTCCTCAGAACTGGCGCAGGAAGCGCAGGTCGTTCTCGAGATAGAGGCGCAGGTCGGTCACGCCGTTGCGGATCATGTGGATGCGCTCCACGCCGAGCCCGAAGGCGAACCCGGTGTACTTCTCGCTATCGATGCCGTAGGCTTCCAGGATGTTCGGATGCACCAGCCCCGCGCCGCCCAACTCCAGCCACCGGTCGTTCCAGTAGACCGAGTAGTCCACGCCCGGCTCGACGAACGGGAAGAAGTCCGGGCGGAAGCGCACCTGCACGTCGCCGCCGAACATGGTCGACGCGAAGCGCTTCAGCGTGCCCTTCAGGTCCGCCATCGAGATGCCCTCGTCGACCATGAACGCGTCCACCTGGTGGAACGTGTGGTGGTGCGTCGCGTCGACGGCCTCGTAGCGGAAGCAGCGGCCCACGGTGGCGATGCGCAGCGGCGGCTTGCGGTTCGAGAACACGCGGCCCTGGACGGCGGTCGTCTGCGTCCGCAGGAGCCGGCGCGCGTCGACGTAGAAGGTCATCTGCTCGTCGAACGCGGGGTGCTCCTCCGGGTAGTTGAGCGCCTCGAAGTTGAAGGCGTAGTCCTCCAGCTCCGGGCCGTCGAAGAACTCGAAGCCGAGGCCCACGAACGCCTGCTTGATCTCGATGGTCGTCTGGGAGAGGGGATGGCGGCGCCCCTTGGCAAAGGGTCTGCCCGGCAGCGTGACGTCGACTGCCTCTGCCGCCAGCCGTGCGGACGCCTCGACGGCGGACAGGGCCGCGCGCCGCGCCTCGACCTCAGCCAGCAGCGCCTCCTTGGCGGCGTTCACGCGAGCGCCGAACGTCGGCCGCTCCTCCTTCGGCAGCGAGCCGATGGATCGGAGCTGCGCCTGCACGCTGCCCTTCGACCCGAGGTAGGCCCCCTCGATGCGAACCAGATCCGCGCTGCTGCTTGCCGCCGCGATCTCGGCCTTCGCTTCCTCAACCAACCGTGCTAACTCGTCCATGGTGTCTCCCATGCCAACCAGGGTGCAATCCCGAACCGCTGCGTCGTTGGCCCGACATGACAACGGCCCCGACAACAGCCGCCGTCCTGTGCAGACGGGTGGCCGCTGTCGGGGCCGCTCTATTGGCCGATGGTCACTCGGTTCGCCCGTCCGTCCGGCCGCGGAACGCGCCGCAATCGCCGGAGGCCAGAGCAGGTGGCTGCTCCTATGCTTTGAGGGCGCTCGCCGCCGCAGCGACGAGCTGCGCAAAGGCCGCGGCGTCGTTGATGGCCATATCGGAGAGGACCTTGCGGTCGATGGCGATACCGCCCTTGTTGAGGCCCTCGATGAACCGGTTATAGGTCATGCCGTTGAGGCGGCACCCGGCGCTAATGCGGGTGATCCACAGGCGGCGGAACTCGCGCTTCTTGTTGCGGCGGTCGCGGTAGGCGTAGTTCCCGCTCTTCTGGAACTGCTCGTTAGCGGTCTTGAAGAGGCTGCGCTTCCCTCCGAAATACCCGGACGCTGCCTCGAGGATCTTGTTGTGGCGCTTGCGCACCATTGTCCCGCGCTTCACGCGTGGCATAGCTGCTCTCTCCTAACGGATGGGAGGGGCGTGACGCCCACTTGCGGTTCCCATTCCCTCGTCATGTGATGCTGCGGCCGTCCGGACACCCGGCGGCCAGGTGGTGCCTGTCTAGAAGCCTTCGCCCATCATGCGCTTCAGGCGCGGCTGGTCGCTGGCGTTCAGCTCGGCGCCCTTCTGGAGCGAGCGCTGCTGCGATGCCGTCTTCTTGCGCATCAGGTGGTTCATCTTCGTACACCGGCGCATCAGCTTGCCGGTGGCGCTGATCTTGAACCGCTTGGAGACAGTCTTGCGAGTTCGCAACTTCGGCATGTAAGCCCCTCACAGCGCAAAGCCGGGGCCACCCCGGCTTTGCATCGGTATTCTACGACGACTCTGGGTGACTACTCAGGATTTGGGAGCAAGGATAATGGTCATGGTGCGTCCTTCCATCCCCGCGGGCTTCTCGATCTGGACCTTGTCACCGGCCATCTCGACCACCCGATCCAGCAGCTTGCGTCCGAACTCGGGGTGGGTAATCTCGCGGCTGCGGAAGCGCACCGTGATCTTGACCTTGTCGCCTTCCTCCAGGAACTTGAGCGCGTTCTTCACCTTGAAGTTGAAGTCGTGGTCGTCCGTGCCCGGGCGGAACCACACGCCCTTGACGTCGCCACCCTTCTGCTTCTTGTGCGCTTCGCGATCCCGCTTCGCCTGCTCGTACTTATACTTCC
Source organism: uncultured Chthonomonadaceae bacterium (assembly GCA_964519955.1). Classification (GTDB taxonomy): domain Bacteria; phylum Armatimonadota; class Chthonomonadetes; order Chthonomonadales; family CAJBBX01; genus CAZFLM01. The sequence continues at coordinate 48,712 of CAZFLM010000036.1, forward strand.
CGTAGTCCATAATGCGGCACACGGGCGGCGAAGCCATCGGCGCGACTTCGATCAGGTCGAGGTTCCGTTCGCGAGCGATAGCGAGGGCCTGGTGGACATCCACCACCCCATGCTGCACGCCGACCTCGTCGATAAGGCGGACGTCGCGGACTCGCGGATACTCGCGGTGGTAGCGCAGGATCTGCTCGTTTACTCGAAAATCCTTGTTGATGAGACAAGCCCTCCGGTCATGGAGTCGTTCTAGAGCGACAGGCACGAAGTATACAACATGCACCCGGCCATGTCAACCTTGAGCGCCGGGTTTCACGCACAAATCGTGCTGAAACACGAGGGAGCCCCGCACTCGCCGCGCTGGCTCGCGCGGGCGCGTAGGTGTTGACATAAGTCTGCGTTTTGTGCCAGAATCTTACCGCAGTGCGGGCTCATTGGACACGGTTCCGCGAGACCGCTGAGGGAGGAGTTCGAACACACCATGGCGAGCCAGGAAGACGCACGCGACGACATCGAGCAGGGGGAGCTGGAGAGCCCCGATGTGGAACGGGTCGAAGGCGAGTACGGGGCCCAGCAGATCCAGTTGCTGGAAGGCCTCGAGGCTGTCCGCATGCGTCCCGCCATGTACATCGGAGGCACCGACCTCAAGGGGTTGCACCACCTCTTCATCGAGGTGAGCGACAACGCGATCGACGAGGCCATGGCCGGCCACTGCGATACGATCAAGGTCACGCTGCATCCCGACGGCAGCCTCTCCGTCCTCGATAACGGCCGCGGCTTCCCGGTCGACATCAACCTCCAGACCGGACTGCCGGGCGTCGAGCTGGCTCTGACCCGCCTGCACGCCGGCGGCAAGTTCGACAACGACTCCTACAAGTACTCCGGCGGGCTCCACGGCGTCGGCGTCTCCTGCGTCAATGCCTGCTCCGTCTGGCTCACCATCGACGTCTGGCGCGACGGCAAGCAGTACCGCATCGGCTTCGAGCGCGGCATCACCACCGATCCGCTGCACGAGGTCGGCCCTGCCGAAGAGGGCCGCACTGGCAGCCTCGTCCACTGGAAGGCCGACTCCGAGATCTTCGGCGCCCACGAGTACAGCCCCGAGCGGATCACCCGCCGCATGCGCGAGCTGGCCTACCTCAACCGCAACGTCACCATGGTCTTCAACGACCTGCGCGACGGGGGCGGCGAGGAGGTCTTCCACTTCAAGCGCGGCATCGTCGAGTTCGTCGAGCACCTGAACGAGAGCAAGGATGCGCTGCACAAGCCCATCTACATCAGCGGCGAGCGCGACGACGTCCTGGTCGAGGTTGCCGTTCAGTACAACCTGGGCTATCAGGAAGCGGTCCTCAGCTTCGCCAACACCATCAACACGCCGGACGGAGGCACACACCTGTCCGGCTTCAAGACGGCCCTGACCCGCGTGGTGAACGCCTACGCCCGCCGGCAGGGGATTCTGAAGGATAAGGACGCCAACCTCTCCGGGGAGGACGCCCGGGAGGGCCTGGCCGCGGTCATCGCCGTCAAGCTCCCGCAGCCGCAGTTCGAGTCGCAGACCAAGGTCAAGCTCGCCAACGCGCCGGTCGAGGGCGTCGTCAACTCGATCTTCGGCGAAAAGCTGTCCGAGTTCCTCGAGGAGAATCCGCCGGTCGCCAAGCGCATCGTCGAGAAGATGATCACCTCGCAGCGCGCCCGCGAAGCCGCCCGCAAGGCCGCGGAGTCCGTCAAGCGCCAGTCCGCCCTGGAGAGCAACTCGCTGCCGGGCAAGCTGGCCGACTGCTCCGACCGCGATCCCTCCAAGTGCGAGCTGTTCATCGTCGAGGGCGACTCGGCAGGCGGCTCCGCCAAGCAGGGCCGCGACCGCCGCACCCAGGCCGTCCTCCCGCTCCGCGGCAAGATCATCAACGTGGGCAAGGCGCGCCTCGACAAGGTGCTCGACAACGTGGAGATCCGCTCGCTGATCACCGCGCTCGGCACCGGAATTGCGTTCGAGACGGAGAGCAACGGGGACGAGACCGAGAGCCTGTTTGCCGAGTCGACCAATGGCAGCGGAAACGGCAATGGCACGAAGAAGAAGGGCGCCTACGACCTCTCGAAGCTCCGCTACCACAAGATCATCATCATGACCGATGCGGACGTCGACGGCGACCACATCCGCACGCTGCTTCTCACCTTCTTCTGGCTGTACATGCGCCCGCTGGTGGAGGAGGGGCACGTCTACGTCGCGCAGCCGCCGCTGTTCCGCGTGCGCCACGGCAAGGACAAGCAGTACTACGCCCGCACCGTCGACGACCGCGACCGCATCCTGCGCGAGCTGCGAGGCAAGAAGGACGTGGTGGTCACCCGCTTCAAGGGACTGGGCGAAATGGACGCCACCGACCTCGACGACACCACCATGCGCCCCGGCAACCGGGTGCTCGGCCGCGTCCGCGTCGAGGAGGCCCTGGCCGCCCAGGAGCTGTTCGACGTCCTCATGTCCGAGAAGGTCGAGCCGCGCCGCAACTTCATCATCAAGAACGCCAAGGAAGTCGCCGACGTCGACTGGCACGGCTAGGCAGTCGGACGTGTCACGCGGGTGGGATGGGCCGCCGCGCCCGTCCCGCTCCGACCGCCTAGGCACACTGCCCCACCCTGGAGGGTGGCGCTCCGTCGCCACCGCTGCCGTGCCCGCCGTTCCGTCTTCCGTTAACCTGATCCCACCGCTCGCCCACAGGGGCCCGTTGCATGACCGCCTCGCGCACCCCGACGATCCGCCAGATCCTCAAACCCGACGGCGCGCTGGCGCAGCTCCTCCCGTCCTACGAGTACCGCGCCGAGCAGGTCGAGGCCTGCGAGGCCGTCGAGGACGCGATCAAGCACCACAGGATCTGCCTCATCGAGGCCGGCACCGGGGTGGGGAAGACCCTCGCGTACCTGGTGCCCGCCCTCCGCCTCATCGCCAAGGGCCACAAGGTCGTCGTCTCCACCCACACCATCAACCTGCAGACGCAGCTCATCGACAAGGACATCCCGCTCGTCGCGCGCCTCTTCCCCGACGTCGACCTCCGCCCGGTGCTGATGAAGGGGCGCGGCAACTACCTCTGCATGCAGGACCTCGACGGCGCGGAGACGGACCTCTTCCACGCGACCGATCCGCAGTTCCAGTCCGTCAAGAAGTGGGCCGCGAAGACGCAGACCGGAGACGTGGCGGACCTGCCGTTCAGCTACCCGTACTGGCACGAGATCGCCGCCAACCAGGACACCTGCCGCGGCCAGGAGTGCCGCTACTTCGAACGCTGCTACTACTTCCGCATGCGGCGTGCGGGCGCCGAGGCCAACCTGGTCGTCGTGAACCACGCGCTGTTCCTCAGCGACCTCATGGTGCGGTGCGCGGAGCCCTCGGCCGCCATCCTGCCGGACTACGACTTCATCGTCCTCGACGAGGCTCACCACCTGGAGGACGTCGCCACCAAGGTCATGGGGCTGGAGCTGCAGAACCGGCGCATCCCCGGCTTCGCGGACCGCCTCCGGCGCCTCAAGGACCTCGACCTCAACGTAGACCGCCTGTCCGCCCTGGAGGACGCCAACTCCGAGCTGTTCGGCCAGTTCAAGAGCGACCGGCAGGAGTTCTTCTTCCGCGAGGCCCTCCCCGGCGATGCCGACACCGCGGCCCGCGAAGCCGCCCAGAAGGCCTGCGTCGCGCTGGAAGGCGTGCACAACGAGCTGCTCGAGGCGCTGAAGGACCTGGACGGCCCGATGAAGGACCGCGTCGAGGGGCTCTCGCGCATCGCCGGTCGCCTGCGCGAGGAAGTCAACACGCTGATGTTCCACGAGGACCCGGACTTCATCCGCTGGGGCGCGATCAGCAAGGCGCCCGAAGGGGGCACTCGCTCCCGGGAGCCGCGCTCCGTCCTCCACTTCACGCCCATCGTCGTGAGCAAGCACCTTTCGGAGATGCTCTGGGGCCAAGTCGAGTCGGCCGTGCTCACCTCCGCCACGCTGGCCAACTCCGGCGGCTTCAGCTACGTGCGCGACCGCCTCGGCATCCCGGACGACGCCACGGACCACGTCATCGGCTCGCCGTTCGACTACAAGCAGTGCGCGCTCCTCTACGTTCCACGCGGCCTGCCCGCGCCGCCCAAGAAGCCGATGCCGCAGTACACCGAGAAGGTCGCCGAGGAGATCGCGCGCCTCATCGAGCTGTCGGAGGGCCGCGCCTTCCTGCTGTTCACCTCCTGGCGGCAGCTCAACGAGGTCTACGAGCTGCTGCGCATGAAGGTTGACTACCCGCTGTACAAGCAGGGCGAGATGCCGCCTGGCAAGCTCCTCGATGCGTTCAAGGCCAGCGGGAATGGGTGCCTCTTCGGCGTGCAGAGCTTCTGGGAGGGGGTCGACGTGCCCGGCGAGGCGCTCTCGTGCGTGGTCATCGACCGCCTGCCCTTCGCCGTGCCCGATTCGCCCGTCACGCGCGCCCGCACCGAGGCCATCCAGGCGCGCGGCGGCGACTGGTTCCGCGAGTTCAGCATCCCGCAGGCGCAGATCCGCCTCAAGCAAGGCTTCGGCCGCCTCATCCGCACCCGCACCGACCGCGGCATCGTCTGCATCCTCGATACGCGCCTGCTGACGAGCAACTACGGCGCCGACTTCGTGCAGCACCTGCCGCCTGCCGCCCGCGCCAGCATCTGGCCCCGCGTCACGCGCTTCTGGGAGCAGGCGAAGGCGGAGGGCCGGACCGATGCCTGAGGTCAGGCTGCGCTCGGAGGCCTGGCTTCAGGACCGCGCCACTGGTCTGCAGGCCCGGTACTTCGCGGACGTTCAGGGCGGCCACCCGATCGTCGCCCGGTTCGGTCGGCGCGCGGTTCACCGGTGGGGCACGATCCACGCAGACCACGGCCACGCGATCATCACGCTCAACGCCTTGTTCGCATTGCCGGACGTTCCCGAGGTCGTTCTGGACGCCACGATCGTGCACGAGCTGGCGCACTACGCGCACGGGTACGGCTCGGGTCTACGGAAGAAGCACCGCCACCCGCACGTTGGGGGAGTGGTCGAGGCGGAGCTGGAGAAGCGCGGCTGCCTCCACCTGGATGCCGAGGCCAACGCGTGGCTGAAGGCGAACTGGCACGGGATCCTGGATCGTTACGCCGCCGACCTGGCCGCGGTCCGGCAGCGACGCCCCAACGCAGGCTGGGCGATGTACCTCGCTCTCCCGGAGTGCCGGCATCCGGAGGAGTTGGCGGAGATCGCGCAGCGGGCGGCGGCCGCGTTCGGGCTCGATGCCTGCCCCTTCCGCGTGGGCTGGCTGGAAGCGACGAAGCGCCAGATCGCGATGTCCTACCGCCGTCCGTCCGACGGCCTCGTCCAGCTCCACGGTCTCCTGGCCCGCCGCGCGGTGCCGGACGCCGTTCTGCTCTGCGAGATCGGCATCTGGCTGATCGCCCCGTCCGGCAGATGCACCGCGAGCCAGCTCACGTCGGGGTTCTCCGCGGCGGGCTTGACGGCGGAATGGAAGGAGGCCGAGGCCTATCGGTCGAAGAAGTGGCCACGAATGTGCAGGGTCCATCACCACCTCTGGAAGTAGTCGCGACGCACTTATCGGAGGATAGCATGGCAGAAGCACTGGCGGATCAAGAGCCCCAGGCCGCGGACTCCGCGGCATCCCCCGCGCCGGCCAAGCGGCGCATGCCCGCCGAGCTGCGGCGGCACCTCGTCAAGCTGCAAGGCGGCAAGTACTACCTCCCCGCGGCCTACCGCCTCGTGTGGTTCCGCGACGAATGCCCCGACTGGGGCATCACCACCCAGCTCGTCGAGGGCGGCCACGGCGCGGGCTTCGCCACGGTCCAGGCGACCATCTTCAGCCCGGATGGGCGCGTCGTCGCTTCGGGCATGAAGACGGAGACGCGGCAGGACTTCCCCGCGGGATGGGTCGAGAAGGCGGAGACCGGAGCGATCGCTCGCGCGCTGGCCGTGGCGGGTTTCGGCACCCAGTTCGCACCCGAGCTGGAGGACGACGGCAGCAGGCCGGCCGATAGCCCGCGCAAGCTGGCGGTGAGGGATGCCTCGGGGAGTGGCCCGGTATGGGAAGGCCCCGGCCAGTGCCCGCGCTGTCACGCCCCGCAAGGCAAGCGCCACGGCAAGCCCTGCGTGACCTAGCCCGGCTGGAGGCGACTATGTCGGGCACGTGTAGCCGCCGCGCCGCTCGCTCTGCGCCTCGTTGGCTATCCCCACGAACAGGCGGCGTCCGGACGGACTGCGGGTGGTGTACAGCCGCACGCGACCCGTGGCCGGCGCTGTCACGACTGAGGATCCATCGGGGGATAGGCCGATGATGTCGCCGGCCTGGACGAGGTCGCCGGCGTGCGGGATGGAACCGTAGATCGAGTGCAGCTCGACGCGGTCGCCGTTCATGCGGACGGCCCTCCGGCGCGGCTGGCCAGAGCCGCGTCATCGTTTCGCACGGGACCCATCCACGTGCGATGCGCCGGACCGCTGTAGACGACTGGGCTACCGGTGCAAGGCCCGGCGCCTGAGTTATCCTATCTCCTCGGTAGGAGATCGTTATCGGTAGCGTCCGCCCGATGCGCGGGGCGGGGCGCGACAGAGCGCCACCTATGTGGTGGGACGGGCCGGCCTGCCCTGAGCCCGCCGAACGTTGCCCGTCCTGCACCACTGGATAGCCGGTCGGTCTAGGCGATCGGTACGATGCTCTCGCGCCCGGGCCCAACCGAGAACGACGTGATCGTGACGCCGATGAGCTGCTCGACGCGCCGCACGTACGCCTGGCAGTTCGCCGGCAGGTCCGCGAAGGCCGTCACGGCCGTCACATCCTCGCTCCAGCCGGGCAACTCCTCGTACACGGGCGTCAGATCGGTCCGGTGCGGAAGGTCGCACGGCAGCGTCGTGGTCAGCTCGCCGCCCAGCCGGTAGGCCGTACAGACCTTCACCGTGTCCAGGCCGGACAGGACGTCGAGGTGCCCCAGCGCCAGAGCGCTCATTCCATTCACCTGCGCCGAGTAGCGCAGCACCACGGTGTCGATCCAACCGCAGCGCCGCGGCCGGCCGGTGGTCGTGCCATACTCGCGCCCGCGCTCCCGAATGTAGTCGCCGGTGCCGTCCAGCAGCTCGGTGGGGAAGACCCCCGCGCCGACGCGCGTCGTATACGCCTTCGCCACGCCGACCACCCCGTCGATGGCCGTGGGGCCGACGCCCGTGCCGATGCACGCGCCGCCCGCGATCGGGTGCGACGAGGTGACGTACGGATAGGTGCCCATGTCGAGATCGAGCAGAGCGCCCTGCGCCCCCTCGAACACGATGCCGCGCCCCTGCTTCGCCGCCTCGCCAACGAGCGTGATGGTGTCGCAGACGAACGGGCGAATCTTGTCGGCCAGCGCGGCGTACTTCGCCACGACCGCGTCCGCGTCCATCGGCTCCGCGCCGTAGACCCGCTCGATCAGCACGTTCTTCAGCGCGATCTGCTCGCGGGTCCGCTGCTCGAAGCGCTCCGGCTCGATCAGCTCATGGATGCGGATGCCCGTGCGCGAAGCCTTGTCCGCGTACACCGGCCCAATGCCGCGCCCCGTGGTGCCGATCGCGCCGCCGGCCTTGCGGCTCTCCTCGAGTTGATCCAGCAGGCGGTGGTAGGGCATCACGACGTGCGCGTTCGGCGAGATGCGCAGCGTGTTGGTGGGGATTCCGCGCTCGACGAGCCCCGCGATCTCCTCGACCAGCACCTCGGGATCGACCACGACGCCGTCCGCGATCACGCACTCGACGCCGGGGTTGAGGATGCCGCACGGAACAAGGTGGAACTTGTAGGTCTCCTGGCCGACCGTGACCGTGTGCCCCGCGTTGCTCCCGCCGCCGTACCGCACCACCACGCCGGCGTTACGAGCCAGGTAGTCCACGATCTTACCCTTCGCCTCGTCGCCCCACTGGGCCCCCACAACCACCATGTTCGCCATGTCGAGTGCTCCCAAGAAACAACAATGGATAGCCGGGGGCTATCCATAGGATATGGTCGTCTACACTTGAGCGATTATAGACTACTGGTGCATGAATGTCAACTGGTCGGCGGTTTGTGAGGCAGTCTCCTCACTCCCAAGGGAACGGGAGACCCAATGGCGAACTGGCAGCGGGCGCCGCCCGCGGGCGCGCCCACCATTCCGCCAAGGAGTCACAAATGTCGGATAGCAAGCATGGTCCCGGGTTCCACCACGTCGCCATGAAGGTGCACGACCTGGACCGGTCGGTCAAGTTCTACGAAGAGGGCCTCGGGTTCCGCAAGGCCTACGGCTGGGGCGAGGGCGACGGCCGCGCCGTCATGCTCGACACGGGCGATGGCAACTACATGGAGCTGTTCGGTGGCGGCCCCGCGGAGCCGTTGGAGGCGCCCGATGCCGGCATCATGCACGTCGCCTTCCGCAGCGCCGATCCGGACGCCGCCTACGCCAAGGCCATCGCGGCGGGCGCTACCTCGATGCGCGAGCCGACCGACGTCGACATCCCGGGCGACCCCGTGCTGCCGGTCCGCATCGCGTTCGTGCGCGGCCTCGACGGCGAGGTGCTGGAGTTCTTCAAGAACGAGTCGCTGTAGGGGCGCCGCTTGCCGCGCAGTGCAATGCGGGGATCGTCGGGGCGCCAACCGCCGCGCCCCGGCGCGTCAGCCGACGAGGAACGCGATGCCGCGCTGCACGGCCTCGCCGTCCGCCTCGATGATCGCGGGCACGCGGCTGAACGCGGGGTGGGCGATGAGGCGGCGCAGCCCCTCGCCGATGCTGCCCTCGCCGGGCGCGGCGTGGCGGTCGCGGTGGCTGCCGCACTCGAACTGCGCGTCGTTCAGGTGCAGCGCGGTCAGCCGGTCCGCCAATCCTGCCTGCTCCAGCTCGTCGGCGAGGCGCTGCGGCGCATCGGCGGCGCTCACGTCGAAGCCCGCGACATGCAGGTGGCAGGTGTCGATCACCACGCCCAGCCGGTCCGCTCCGGCGCCCACCGCTGCCACGATCCGGCCCAGATCCGCCACGGTCTGCGCCATCTCCGTGCCCTCGCAGCCGTTCTCGATGAGCACGCGCGCGCCCGGCGGCAGCTTGCCGATCGCCTCGCCGAGCTTGCGCACAGCCAGCTCGAACGCCGCCTCGGGGCTCGGATGGCCCTTCTCGTAGCCGATGTGGAAGCAGACGCCTGCCAGGCCGAGCGTGGCCGCCAACTTGGCATCGCCGACCAGCGCGCTGAGCGAGCCGTTGCGAATGCGGGGATCGGGCGAGGCGAGGTTGGTCAGCAGCGAAGCGTGCGCAATGCCCCAAAGCCCGGAGGCCGCGGCCGCATACGCCGCCCGGTCTTCCTCCGGCGGGATGCCGATGGACGCCAGGCGCTGCGGATCGCGAAGGGTGGTCTGGAACACGCGCGCGCCCGCGGTGGCGAGTACGCCGGGCACGCGGGCAAGCGGCGGATCGATGTGCGGACCGACCAGGTGCTCCATGGGCCTCACCGAAGCTGCTCGCCGCCCCTGGCAAGGACAGGGCGGCCTGTCCCACCCAGCGGCGGCGAATCGTGCGGGTTAACGGCGTCGTGAGTAGTTGCTGCTGCGCTTGGGCTTCGCGCGGCCGGGCGTGGTGTCGCCGACGGGAGTGTGGACGCCTTCGAGCGGGATGTTCTTGCCACACTGGGGACAGTAGTACTGGTTGCGGCGAACGGCCGATATGGGCACGTTGGTGCGGAAGTTGCAGCCGGGGCAGGTCACGTTGACTTCTGGGGGTGGCATGGCTAGCGCCCTTTCTGGGCGGTGGCAGTGTGCGTCATGCAGCCGTCCTTGTGATGAGTGGGTGCGCGTTCCGCTCGCCTCATCGCCGGCAAGCCAAGCGCCCGTTGAGCCTTTAGTATGGCACAAGAACCGCCCCCCGTCAACGCGCGCCCGTCCCCCGGAGACCGCACGCCGCCGCCGCGGGATGAGAGCGAATGCGGCGATGATGCGTCGTCTGAAGGAATCGCCGACCGGGGCCGCGAAACCCCGTATCGAACTGGGCGTGCCTGCTTCTGCACCGCTCGGGCTCCCTCCCGGCCCACCAACTGGCGGCTTGGCCGATAGGTGTCGACCGCGCCGCAGCTGACATTCCCACCGAAGGAGAGACACACTTGAGCACACCGACAGTTGCCCAGGACGGGGCCGCGCAGCCCGTCTACAACAAGCCTCTGCTCTTCTGGGTAAGCGTCATCGCGCTCGTCACCGCGGGCTTCGCCGGCGGCATCCGGGCCAACATCGTCCCCGCCATGAAGGACCAGTTCTTCATGGGCGCCTACCCCGAGCAGGCCGGTGGCATGATCGGCGCCGTCGTCGGCGCTGCGTTCCTTGGCTTCGCTATCTCGGTGTTCATCGGTAGCCCCCTCTGCGACTACCTGGGCATGGGGCGCCTCCTGGGGCTGTCGGCCGTCCTCTTCCTCGGCGGCGGCATCGCGAACATCATGACCGCCCAGCTTTCCGGAGGCAATGCGGACGCTGCCTACTGGATCCTCTGGGGCGGTTGGTTCACGGTTGGCCTGGGTCACGGCCTGGTGGAGGCGGTTATCAACCCGTTGATTGCCACCATATACGCCGATGACAAGGTGCACAAGCTCAACGTCCTCCATGCCTACTGGCCGGGCGGCGTCTTCGGCGGCACGATGATCGGCACCCTGATGGGCGAGATGGACTGGCGCTACAAGATGGTCGTCATCCTGGTGCCGGCCGTGATCTTCGGCGCTATCGCCATGTTCACCAAGTTCCCGCCGACCGAGCGCGTTGCGTCGGGCGTCTCCACCGGCGAGATGGTGCGCGAGGTGCTCAACCCTCTGTTCCTCATCTTCTTCGTGGCCATGTTCCTGACCGCCGCCGCCGAACTCGCCCCGGGCCAGTGGGTGAACGAGATGCTGTCCAAGAACCTCGGCTTCAACGGCACCCTCGTCCTGGCGTACATCTCCGCGATCATGTTCGGCATGCGGTTCTTCGCGGGCCCGCTGGCGCACAAGTTCTCCCCGGTCGGCCTGCTCTGGCTCTCTTGCCTCCTGGCCTCCATCGGGCTCGTGGCCCTGAGCTTCGCCACCAACCCGGTCACGGGTATCGTCGCGGCCACCGTGTGGGGCGTCGGCGTCTGCTACATGTGGCCGACCATGCTCGGCTTCACCTCGGAGCGGTTCCCGAAGGGCGGCGCGCTGCTCATGGGCATGATGGGCTCCGCCGGCAACCTCAGCATCTATTTCGTGATGCCGGCGATGGGTGGTATCTACGACAAGTACGCGGAGTCCGCTGCCGTCCAGGTCGCGAAGTCGTCGCTCAAGGACCTGCAGAAGGCCGTCGACGATAAGGTCCCCGGCGCAGCCGACCAGATGCTGCAGGTGCTGAAGGATGCGTCGCCATGGGCCTTCCGGTGGGTCGCCGTGCTGCCCGCCATCCTGGTGGTGGTCTTCGGCGCCGTCTGGCTGTGGGACAAGGCGCATGGCGGCTACAAGGCCGTCAAGCTGGGCGAGGGCGGCGAGGGCTAAGTCGCATCGCCTGAAACGGGGGGAACGACGAGGCCGGCCCTGTCCGGGGGCCGGCCTCGTCATACTTCCATCTTCAGGGGTGCCGCGTGACCGTCAGAGGCGGGCAGCAGCCCTAGTGCATCTGGTTCCGGATGGCGGCGATCTCCGTCGCGCTGGCCGGGTGAGATGCCCACGTCTCAACCGCGGCGATCTCCGCGTCGCTCGGACCTTGCGTTGCCGTGCCGGAGTTGATCCGCCAGACGACGCTGCCATACAGGCAGATGTACAGCGCGATGGCCGTCCGCAGCATGCTCGTTACGAATCGCGGACGCATTCGACGCGCCCACTCCAGGACGGCAAGCGGGCCACAAACCAGAACGACCTTGGCGACGACAAACAAAGCGGTGCTGCGCTCGAGGTAATAGCGCATCAACGGGTTTGCCTCAGCTCCGCCGTATACGTTCACGAACCACAGGGTGGTCACTAAGTCCGCTGCGCATATCGCCGCTAGAACCATGCTCTCGCGGGATACCTTCATAACGGCCTCCGACGTCTTGGGTTACTGCTTTGTTCCACAACTCCCTAGTCGGAATAACAGGCCGGATTCCTCAGGTTGCGTTCGTCCCCCCGGCGGACTCCCCAGGCCACGTCAGCCGCGGCCCATCGGAGCCCTCGATCCACCGCGCCTGAGGCACGCGGATCGCCTGATCGGGCAGCAGCAGCCGGGCCTGTGCGGCGAAGCGAGCGACCGAGCCGGTGGTCAGCAGATCGTGCGTCACATACGCCTCTCTGGCAACCGTGCCGAGCGCCTCCAACTCCTCCCGAGCAACCGCATGCGCCGGGTCCACGAAGAGCGGCGCCCGGTCGAACAGCGCGCACGCCGCAGCCTCCAGCGTTCGCCGGATGAACGGGTAGTGCGTGCAGCCGAGCACGATCGTCTGCGCGTCGGCTTCTGCGGCCGGCCGCAGATACTCCAGCGCGGCTGCCTCGGCTTCGGCGCCGCACGTGTCGCCCGCCTCGACCAGCGGAACGAGCCTGGGGCAGGGGATCTCGACGACCCGGGCGTCGGGGCGCAGCCGGCGAATGGCCTCGCCATAGGCCCCGGTGCGCACCGTGCCCTCCGTCGCCAGGACCGCATACCGATCGGTCTGCGTGGCCGTGCACGCCCGCGCCGCCGCGCCGATCATCCCGAAGACGGGCAGGGGGTGCAGCGCGCGCGACACGCACTCCAGCGCGGTCGCCGACGAGATGTTGCAGGCCATCACCACCGCCGAGCAGCCCTCGTCCGCCAGGAACCGGCTGATGCCCTGCGCCAGGCTGCGCACCTCCTCCAGCGGCCGCCCGCCGTACGGCACATGCGCCTGGTCGCCCACG
>CAZFLM010000037.1:0-14754 GCA_964519955.1 uncultured Chthonomonadaceae bacterium
CGCGTTGGAGCCGACGTCGCCCATCATCGCCAGCGCGCGCCGATCTGCCACATAGACAGCCGCAGCGGGCACCGCCACGAGCCCCAGCGGCCAGAGGTCCGCGATCGTCGCGCCGAGCCACGCTCCCAGGCCGACCGCCGCCGCGGCGAGCAGGAACGCAGCTCCCGCGCGGCCCGGGCGCAGGTCCAGAAGGTTCACCGCGTTGGCGGCCAAGGCGATGACGAGCGCGCCGATGGCCTCCCTCGCCAGGCTCCCCTCGCCCACCCACGCGGCCAGAACCGCCGCAAGCGCCAGACCGCCCACCGCCTTGACGAGCCCGGTCGTCACGCGGCCCTCCGTCAGCAGCGCTCGGAAGTGCCCCTTGAGGCCGGTGGCGGATCGGTCGCCCCACGCGTCGTCGATGAGGCCAAGCAGCCCGAAGCCGCCGAGCGCGAGGAGGTACGGCCCCGCGGCACGCCCACAGCCGAGCACGGCAGACGCGGCGTACAGGATGGCGGCCGAAGCCCAGAGCACGACGATGAGGCCGTAGCCGACGGGGATGGCGTCGCCGCGGAAGTTGTGGCGCACGAGGCCGACGCTCCAGAGCCACCGGTCGATCATCCGCCACACGGCCGCGAGGGCCGCCGCGCCAAGCGCGCACCAGGCGATGACAGTGGCGCTCATCGGCGCGACCACAGGGCGCGAGCCACGTCGGCGAACTGGCGCGCGCGGTGCTTCACGGAGGCCGCGTCGCGGCCCGTCACGCGGTGGGTCATGGTGGTGGGCACCTCGACGACGCGCAGGCCCGCGCGCAGGGCATCGATGGTCATGGCGGTCTCCACGCCGAACCGGGGGGCGGGCCCGGCGATGGCATCAAGGGCGGCGCGGCGGATCGCGCGCTGGCCGGAGAGCGGGGCGGCCATCGTGCGGCCGGTTGCCCGCCGGATGCCCCATCGCGCGAGGCGCACCACGAGGCCCATGCCGCCCCCCTTGCCCGGGATGACGGGGAACGTCGCGATGGCGATGTCGGCCTCGCCCGAGGCGACCGGCGCGAGAAGCGCTTCGGCCTCCGCGGCCGTCGCGCCCAGATCGGCGTCGAGGAGGACGAGGATGTCGCCACGGGCGGCCTCGATGCCGGCGCGGAGCGCGGCACCTTTGCCCTGGTTGCGCTCGAATGTGAGGCAGCGCGCGCCCAGGCGCTCGGCGATGGCGGAGGTGGAGTCGGTGGAGCCGTCGTCTACCACCACGATCTCGTCGATGGCCGCGACCTTCTTGAGCGCCGACAGCGTGGCGGGCAGCCGCTCCTCCTCGTTGTGCGCCGGGATGACCGCCGAGATCATGGCTGGGAGGAGAGCAGCGCCGTGCGCCCGGTCTCGTCCGCCGGCTCGGCGCGCTTCAGCTTGACGGCCAGGGCGGCGCGACCGACTTCGGTATCGATGCTCGGGATGGCTGCGAAGGACTCCGGCGCGATCAGGCCGAGGTTGGACTGGAACACGCCCTTGGGCTCCACGTAGAAGACGCGCGCGGAGTGGCTCTTGAGCTGCTGCACGATGGCGAGGTCCACGCTGTCGCCGCGGTTCTCGGCCTCCTCGCGGGTGCCGCCGACCAGGATCACATAGTCGTTGGCGGCCGAGTAATCGCCCTCGGTCTCGATGAGGCGCGCCGCGACGAGCGGATCCAGCTCACCGGCAGCCCCGCCTCTCGCGAGGGTGAGGGCCAGCACGCGCAGCAGCGAGGCGCGCTCCACCGGGAGCGTGGGATGGCTCTTCCGGAGCCCGTCCACCACCTCGTTCAGGTGCACATCGGCCTCGACGACGAATGTCTGGGAGATCGTGGTGGTGCTGCTCACGGTGATGCCGGAGGCCTGCAGCGCCGTCCGCACGTCGCGCGCCGCGTCGGGGTAGTCACCGGTGCGGACGATTGCGGCGCGGCCGCGAAGCTTCAGCAGGGGGATGAGGTCCTGCCGGAGTGCCGCGACGGCCTCGGTCGTGCGCTTGTTCTCGTCGCGCAGCGGCGCGACCTCGGCGTCGAACTTGGCGTTCAGCTCGCGCAACTGCCGCGTCAGGCTGTCGACGATGGCGCCCTGGAGCGTCGAGCTGCCGATGAGCATGCCGACGCCTAGCGCCAGGAAGACGCCGACCAGCGTGAGCACGTGATAGCGGAATGCGGGAACCATGATGGGTGTGCCTCGATGGCGGCAGTGCGGCGGCGCAGGGGCCGCTGGACTTCGTTAGGCGGCAGAACCGGCGAGACACGCGTCGTCAGTGAGCGCGCCAGGATAGGCTGATGGTCTTGACGAGCGTGCGAAAGAGCGGCGAGTTGTAGACGATGACGGCAAGAGGGAACATGGCCGCGGCGATCAGCAGCAGCATCTCGCGCGCGACCGGGCGGCTGCGGTAGAGCCTGCCGATGCCCTTCGCGTCGACCAGCTTGCCGCCGATGCGCAGGCGAACCAGGAACGTGCTGGCCATGCCGCCGCGCCCCTTGTCGAGGAAGTCGATCAGCGAGAAGTGAGTCCCCACGGCGACGATGAGCGAAGCGCCCTTCTCGTCGGCGAGAAGCATCGCGATGTCCTCGCTGGTGCCCGGCGCGTGGAAGAGCTTGGCGGGCAGCCCCAGTTCGCGGAGGCGGTCCATGCCCGGCGCCCGGCGCTCGCCTCGCACGTAGCCGTGGACCACCAGCTCTGCCCCGCAGCGCAGCGCTGCATCGCTCACGCTGTCCATGTCGCCCACGATCATGTCCGGCCTGAGCCCGACTTCCAGCAGGGCGTCCGCGCCGCCGTCAACGCCGATGAGCACCGGCTTGACGTCGCGCGCATACGAGGCGATGGTGCGCAGGTCTTCCTTGTACCCCTCGCCTCGGACAACCACCATGACGTGGCGGCCCTTCATCGGCGTATCGAGATCGGGGACGTCGACGGGGTCGAGGAGCAGCGCCTTCTCTTCCGCCAGGTACTCCAGGGTGTTGCGGGCGAAGGCGTCCAGTTCGCGGCCAAGGTTGGCGCGGGCCGCCTCCAGGTGCTCGGCGATGATCGTCTGTGTCATGCGAGCGCCGGTGCCATGCAGCCCGTCGGCCAGGCGTATCGTGCCGCCCTCAATGGTCGCCTGCTTGCCCTCGTCGGCGACGGCGCCCTCGAAGAACTCGACGCCCACGGCGTCGATGAGGGGCACGCCGGCGTCGAGGAGAACGGTGGGCCCCTGGTTGGGGTAGCGGCCGGAGATGGACGGGGCGGCATTCACGACAGCGCCAACGCGGCGGTCCACAAGGGAGCGCGCGGCCGTGGCATCGAGGTCCTGGTGGTTGATGACGGCGATGTCGCCGGGCTTCAGCCGCTTGACCAGGTCCTTGGTGCGCTTGTCTGCTCTCAGAGTGCCGTGAATGAGTGTCATCTCGTCGTGATTATGCGTGATCGGGCGTCCGATGTCAACGCGTCGGGTTACCAGACGGACGTGTGCGGCGGCCTCCGGGTTTCGCGGGAGTGGGAGCCAGGCGGCGTGGTATAATAGCGGCTGGCCAGCCACGGGCCGCGGAGAACGGCAGTACTGGTCGCACCCGCGTGCCCGCATCCGTTGCCTGCCGTGCCGATGGCCGTGCCGCGGCCTACCCCGTTACCGCGGGGTGCCGAGTCGCGTCCGCAAACGTGGAACAAGGAGGTGGTACGGACGGCATGACAATACGCAACTTCAAGCAGCTCTTCAGCCTGGTCTTCGCACTCATACTGGCCCTCATTCTGCTGTCGACCGGGATGGGTCTAGCAGCCCTGGTCGAGAATCCGCAGACGTCTGCGGGCGCATGGTACGACGCCTCGCTCACGGTCGTCCGTGAGCTTGTCGTCAGGTTCCCCTTCTACCTCAACTTTACGCTCGGCGCGCTGTTCGTGCTGGGGCTCCTCTTTGGCGCCATCTTCGGCCCGAAGATCGCCGGCGCCATCGTCACCGCGGGCAACGCGATCGAGCGCATGTCGACGCGCGACAAGATCGCGGTTGGCTTCGGCACCGTCGTCGGGTTCATCATCACGCTCCCATTCGTGCTGATTCTGCTGCGCGTGCCTCCCATCATCGGACAGCCGCTGGCCATCCTGATCGGCGTGGCGCTCGTCTACCTGAGCATCCGAGCCACGCTGAGCATGAAGGATGAGTTCCGGTTCGTGCGCAGCGGGCCAGGCACGAGCGACGACAACCCGGAGTCCATGGACCGCTGCAAGATCCTGGACACGAACGTCATCATCGACGGGCGTATCACGGACATCTGCCGGGCAGGGTTCCTGGAGGGGCCGGTGTACGTGCCCGGATTCGTGCTGGACGAGCTGCAGCATATCGCCGACTCTTCCGACAACCTGAAGCGGGCTCGCGGCCGGCGCGGTCTGGATATCTTGAACCAGATGCAGAAGGAGTTCCCGCTCATCGTCCGATCCTACGACCATCTGGCGAACACCGAGCGCGGGACCGCCGAGGTTGTGGACACGCGCCTCGTGGCGCTGGCCAAGGAACTGAAGGGCAGCATCGTCACCAACGACTTCAACCTGAACAAGGTGGCCAAGCTGCAGGGCGTGGCGGTGCTGAATGTGAACGACCTCGCGATCGCGCTCAAGCCGGTGGTCCTGCCGGGCGAGGAGATGCGGGTGCACGTTATCCGTGAGGGCAAGGAGCCGAACCAGGGCGTCGCCTACCTCGACGACGGCACGATGATCGTGGTGGAGGACGGGCGCCGGCACATCGGCGAGACCATGGATGTGGTGGTGACCAGCGTCCTGCAGACGGTTGCGGGCAAGATGATCTTCGCGCGCGTGAAGGGCACGAACGGCGGCCCAAGCACAGAGGACTATGACGATGGTGGGCGTGGTCGTGCCGGCGGCGGGCCGCGGGGCAAGGTACGGTAGTTCGCGCAACAAGATCTGGACCGAGGTGCTGGGCCGGCCGCTGATCGAATGGTCGGTGGGCGCGTTCGACGGGCACCCGGCGGTCGGGTGCATCGTAGTGGCAGCCGGCGCGGACGAGATCGACGACGTGCGGGCGGCGCTGGCAGGTTTCGGCAAGGTGACGGCGGTGGTGCCGGGCGGCGCGTCGCGGGCCGAGTCCGTTGGCAACGGGCTGCGCGCCCTGCCGGACGAGTGCGACGTGGTGCTGGTTCACGATGCAGCCAGACCCGCGGTGCCGGGCGAGGTCATCGATCGGGTAATCGACGGAGTGCGGCAGTACGGTGCGGCGTTGCCGGGGCTGCCGGTGACCGACACGGTGAAGCTGGCGGGAGCCGAGGGCCGCATCGAGCGGACGGTGCCCCGTGACGGGCTGTGGACGGTGCAGACGCCGCAGGGCGCTCGCCGCGAGGCGCTGGTGGCGGCCTACGCGCAGGCCGGCGACGCAATCGGCAGCGCAACGGACGAAGCGACGGTGTTGGAGATGGCCGGCTTCCCCGTACACATTGTACAAGGCGACGAGAGGAACGTGAAGGTGACCCTACCTGGCGACGCCGCGCGGGCCGAAGCTGCTATGAGGGACTCGAGCCTCGCGGTGCGCACGGGTATTGGGTACGATGTGCACCCGTTTGCCGACGGGCGCGATCTGTGGCTCGGGGGCGTGCGCATCGACCATGACCGTGGGCTCGCCGGCCACTCGGACGCGGACGTGCTGCTGCACGCGGTGTGCGACGCGCTTCTGGGCGCCGCGGGCATGGGCGACATCGGCCGGCTGTTTCCGGACACGGACGCGCGGCACAAGAACCGGCCGAGCGTCGAGTTCGTCGAAGAGGTAGCCGCGCGGCTGAGTTCCGCCGGCTTCCGAGTCGTCAACGTGGACGTCGTCGTTCTGGCGGAGGCGCCGCGTGTGGGGCCGCACCGGGACGCGATGGCGGCATGCATTGGGGCCGCCCTGTCCATCTCACCCGAGAGGGTGAACATCAAGGCCACGACTTCCGAAGGAATGGGATTCGTGGGACGGCGCGAGGGCATCGCCTGTTGGGCGACGGCATCCCTGGTCGGACCGCTGTAGCCGGGCACGGAAGCGGGCGAGGCATCTCGCAGATCATACGACAAGAGGTCACAGCATGCGGATCGGCATCAAGGCGAAGAACGGAGCCGCGCCGGAGGCGCTGAAGAGCGCCATCGAGAAGCGCGTCAAGAAGCTGGAGCGGTACTTCAAGAACCTGGACACCGTGGAGGTCACCTACTCCCTCGTTCGCGGACACCATATCGTCGAGCTGAACGTCAGCGCGGACAACCTGATCCTGCGCGCTGAGGAGCGCTGCCCGGATCTGCAGGCCGCGGCGGACAACGTCGTCGAGAAGATGGAGCGCCAGATCATCCGGTTCAAGGACCGGGTTCGCGCGGATCACCGGAAGCCGGTTCCGACCAAGGAGCCCGAGTTGGAGCCCAGCGCGCCGGTGAGCGACGAGGAAGAGGGCGCGCCGCGCATCGTGCGCCGCAAGCGCTATACGATGAAGCCGGTTAGCCCCGAGGAAGCGGCAGGCCAGATGGAGCTGCTGGGCCACGACTTCTTCCTGTTCCGCAATGTCGAGAGCGATGAGGTGAATGTGCTCTACCGGCGCCAGGATGGCAACTACGGCCTGATCGAGCCCGGCGCCTAGGGATCCGGACGGGCACGGAGGCCCATCCTACCACGGCTCGGTGCCGGGCGAAGGCGGAGGCCCATCCTACCGCGGCTCGGTGCCGGGCGAAGGCGGAGGCCCATCCTACCACGGCTCGGTGCCGGGCGAAGGCGCCTTGCCTGCCCGGGGAGCACACGAGGAACGAACGGAGCGCGGGCCGCCTAGTGCGGCCCCCTCTGCCATTTGGAGTGAACGACCGAACATGCCCAGGATAGCGGTATTGACCAGCGGGGGCGACGCCCCCGGCATGAACGCAGCCGTCCGCGCCGTCGTCCGCACGGCCCTCTACCATGGCGCCGAGGTGCTCGGCGTCGACCGCGGCTACCACGGGCTCGTGCGAGGACAGATGCGCCCGCTGGATCACCGTTCGGTCAGCGGCATCATCGGCCGCGGCGGCACGATCCTGCACTCGGCCCGCAGCGAGGAGTTCAAGACGCCGGTGGGCCAGAGGGCCGCGGCGGACGTCATCGAGAAGCAGGGCATCGACGGGATCGCGGTGATCGGGGGAGACGGCTCGTACCGCGGCGGGCTGGCCATCAACCGCACGTGCGGCGTGCAGGTGGTGGGCGTGCCGGGCACCATCGACAACGACATACCTGGGACGCGCTTCACGATCGGCTACGATACGGCGATCAACACCGCCCTCGACGCGATCGACCGCATCCGCGACACCTCCGAGTCGCACGACCGTATCTTCGTGGTGGAGGTCATGGGGCGGCTGAACGGCTCCATCGCCCTCGAGGTGGCGCTGGCCGGTGGCGCCGAAGCCGTGATGATCCCCGAGCGGAAGACCGACATGATAGCGCTGTGCGAGAAGATCCGCTCCTGGGGTAACCACGGCAAGATGTCGTCTATCATCGTGGTTGCGGAGGGAGCGGCGGCCGGGCACGACGTGGCAGCGACGATCACGCAGGTGACGGGGCTGGACACGCGGCTGACCGTGTTGGGCCATATCCAGCGCGGCGGCGTACCGACAGCCCGCGACCGGGCTCTGGCCACGCGCATGGGGCACCGGGCCGCCGAGCTGCTCCTGGAGGGCAAAACCAACCTGCAGGTGGGCGTGGGCGATCGCGACGAGATCATCGCGGTGCCGCTGGAGCAGGTGCTGGCGGGCGGGCGCATGCCGGATGTCTCGCTGCTGGACGTGGTGGACATCACGGCGTACTAGCCTGGCCCATTCACGAGTCGTACTGGGCGGGCAGGGACGCCCGCCCCACCACGGCGCTCGTGCATGATCTGGGCGAGCGACTGAGACTGTCTGGGACGCGCCATACGCCCCTGTTTCCCAAGCTGGTGCGGCGAGTCAGTGCCGCACATTGTGACGCTACGGCGTCGATCGGGGTACCGAGCCTTTGACCATCGAGGAGTTCCGAGCCGCCATCAAGCACGAGTTCGGCACCAACCTGCAGTACGCCACCCCCGCCAACGTCCGCGAGTTCCTGGACGAGATGAGCATGCGCGGCCTTCAGGACCGCCTCTTCCAGCGGTTCGAGCTGCGCGAGTCCAAGACGACGTACGAGGAGATCCTGCGGGACTTCTTCGTGCGCGTGCTCGACAGGCCGAAGGACGACGCCCTCATCCTACTCTGGACCATGGCCTTCGAGCTGTCCTTCTCGATGATCGAAGTCGATGTTGCCGAGCGCCTGGGCGGGCTCTTCGGCGACACCGACTAGCGCCCTACTTGCGCTGCCAGCGGTCCTTGGCCTCGATGATGCGCTTCGGCCCCTCGCCGTCGAGCCACTGCCGAGCGGACGCATCTCCACGCACGTAAGCATCCCAGAACGCGGTCGATAGGGCCAGAATCGCGCGGTGGTGGTTCGGGTTGCGCCGCGCCCGGTCGCCCGGCAGCGCCCCCTCCGTGAACGCCGAGTGCTCGGCGTCGAAGAGCACCACCTCGTACTTGCTTCCCGGCGGCAGCGCCGGATAGACCGCCTGCCTCGATTCCGCGCTCTGATCGCCGATCGGCGACACGTCGCGCGTGCCGGTCATCAGCATCCACGGAATGCCTACGCTCCCGAACGCGCGCTCCCCCGCCCTCCCCTTCGGGCTGCTGGGGCTGAACGCGATGGCCGCCTTGATCCGCTTGTCTGTCAGCCTCTGCCCGGCAAGGCCGAAGCTCTCCCCACTCACCGCCTGCGTCGTCACCGCGCCGAACGAGTGCCCCGACATGCCGACGCGAGTCAGGTCCAGGCGCCCGTGCAGCGGGCTGGATGCGTCGCGATTCCATACCGCCAACTGGTCCAGCACGGCCGGCACATCCTTGGCGCGCAGCAGGAAGTTCTGGGCGGATGCGGCACCCTTCAGGTCCCCGTACCGCTCGCCGATCGGCTTCCCCTGCCACACGGACGTATCGCTGCCCGGGTGCTGCATGAAGACGGCCACGTAGCCGCGCGCCGCCCAGTGCTCGCCCAGGTAGGGACACGTGGTGCGCGACCCGCCGAGCCCGTGGCTGAACAGGACGACGGGCGCGGGGGCAACGGCGGCAGGCAGATAGACGCGCACCGGGATCGTGCGAGAGCGGGCCGCGTCGCGCGCGTCGAGGTCGATGTGGCGTATGGTGATGTGGGCCGGCACGGCCAGCGGATCGTAGGGACTGGGCGGCACTGCGACGGCGGCCGAGGTGAAGGCGATGAGTATGGCAGCAAGGAGCGCGCGAGGCAGCATGTCGGTTCCTCCTGGTCGGATGGGCGGCGTACGTTGGGCATACTGACGCGCGGAGGCCCGATCGGTTCAGCGGGCGCGGTGTGAGAAGGGTCGCAGGGGGCCGGCGAGGGGCGATCGCCGTTACGGCAGACCGCTCCCTCACGGTCGCGGCTCGGAACGTTGTGCGCGGAGAGACGACTGGCCGGGGCGACGGGGGGCACGCGCTCCATGACTGTCGCGCCTCGGAACGTTGTGCCGGGAGAGACGAACGTCCGTGAGCTGCGAGTCTGGT
Source organism: uncultured Chthonomonadaceae bacterium (assembly GCA_964519955.1). Taxonomy (GTDB): domain Bacteria; phylum Armatimonadota; class Chthonomonadetes; order Chthonomonadales; family CAJBBX01; genus CAZFLM01. The sequence continues at coordinate 9,518 of CAZFLM010000037.1, forward strand.
GCGTTCGACGAGGGGCGATCGCGGTTACGGCAGACCGCTCCCTCACGGACGCGGCTCGGAGCGTTGTGCGGGGAGTGGGGTGGTGCGGGAGGCCGGATGCAGAGGAAGTCCGGCGCGTCCCGTGTAACAAGGGCCACATACAGGATGCGGGGGTCCGGAGGCCGCCGCCACGAATGCGAGGAGGAACGCAGATGACGCTCGGCACGACGCTCGCCCTCGGTCTGGCGCTCGGCATTGCGGCGCTGGCAGCATCCACGGCGGACGCCCAGCAGGCGCCAAAGCGCAAGCTGGTCTGGTCGGAGGAGTTCAACAAGGCGGGCCGGCCAGACCCCAAGAAGTGGGACTACGAGGTCGGCTTCGTCCGCAACGGGGAGATGCAGTACTACACGCGCGATCGGGCGGAGAACGCGCGCGTGGAGGGCGGGCACCTGACCATCGAGGCGCGCAAGGAGGCGTACAAGGATGCCAAGGTCACCTCGGCGAGCCTGACGACGCGGCAGAGCTGGACGTATGGCCGCATCGAGGTGCGCGCCAAGATCCCGACGGGGCGCGGCACCTGGCCTGCCATCTGGATGCTGGGCACCAACATCAAGGACATCGGTTGGCCGTCGTGCGGCGAGATCGACATCATGGAGAACGTGGGGTACGAGCCGGACAACATCTACTGCACGGTGCACACGACGGGTGCGGACGGCAACCACACCTCCAAGGGCGAGCGGATCACGGCGCAGAAACCCTACGACGCGTTCCACGTCTACGCGGTCGACTGGGACGCCAAGCGCATGGTGTTCACCTACGACGACAAGCAGGTCCTGGTGTACGAGAACGACGGCAAGAACCCCTGGCCGTTCGACAAGCCGCAGTACCTGATCCTGAATCTGGCGATCGGCGGGGCATGGGGCGGGCAGAAGGGCGTCGACGACGCGATCTTCCCGAGCCTGTACCAGATCGACTACGTGCGCGTGTATCAGTGAGATGCGACCGCGCGGTGGTCGTGCGCGGCGTCCCCTCTCCCGGCCTTCGGCCACCCTCTCCCGCAAGGGGCGAGGGCCGCTGAGGTGGCGTGTGCGAAGGGCCCTGGTCCGATGGCGCCAGAGGACCGGATGACGGGCCTGCGGCCGGGCGAGGGTCCCGGTGGTGTGAAACCACCGGCAGTGTGGCCTGCGGCTAGCCGTCCTCCGGACGGGTGCAATGGGCGGCGCGTTCGGGTGGTGTGAAACCACCGGCAGTGGTGCCTGCGGCCGACCGTCCTCGCGGACGGGCCCGGGACGCCTTGGCCGTCATCCCGTCAGGGGTCTCTTGTGAGAGTGGGCTGCCCCCAACGGATTCACCATGCCGTTGTGCCGTCATCCCGCAGGGATCTGTTTTTGACGCGCACCTCGCGCTCATGCACCCGTTTGCATGCTCAATGGTGAACGCAGTATATGACTGTCTGCTTTCGCCGTTAGGAGCGCACTGGACCCCGACGGAGGCAGACGCCTTGGTTCAAGGCCTGACCATTCCGAAAGGAGCCCCTGCCCCATGCATCTCGTTGTTCACACGGTCACTGCGTTGGCCGCGCTCGCGCTGCTGCTCGGGCCTGCCGTGGCTGCCTCCGCCGACGGCGACGGGTGGGTCAGCCTGTTCGACGGGCGCTCGCTGCGCGGCTGGAAGGCCGCCGAGAACGCGAAGACGTTCCGCGTCGAGGATGGGTGCATCGTGGCGCACGGGCCGCGGGCGCACCTGTTCCACTCGGGCGACTTCCGCAACTTCGAGTTCGAGGCCGAGGCGTTGGCGAAGCCCGGAGCCAACTCGGGCATCTTCTTCCACACCGCATTCCAGAAGGAAGGCTGGCCGGAGCAGGGCTTCGAGGTGCAGATCTGCAACACGGAGCCGGAACACGACGGCTACCTGGAGATGAAGAAGACCGGCAGCCTGTACGGCGTGCGCAACGTGTACACGCAGGTGGTGCGGGACAACGAGTGGTTCCGCGTGTCGATCAGCGTGCGGGCGAAGCGCGTGCAGGTGCGCATCGACGGCGCGCTGCTGGTGGACTACGTCGAGCCGGACATGCCCGGAGCGAGCCGCGGCAGGCGCCTGTCGCGCGGAGCGTTCGCGCTGCAGGGGCACGACGCCGGTAGCGAGGTCCGCTTCCGCAACCTGCGCGTGCGGCGCCTGCCGGACGACGTGGCGGACGACGCGAAGCCGGAGCCATTCGACGATGTGGCGAAGACGCTCCTGAAGCTGGGGGGCGACAACTTCCCGCTGGTCGACTTCCACACGCACCTGAAGGGCGGGCTGACGCTGGAGCAGACGCTCGACCACATGCGCAAGACGGGCATCAACCACGGCATCGCGGTGAACGGCGGCGTGGGATTCCCGATCACGAACGACGCGGGCATCGAGGCGTTCCGCCAGTCGATGAAGGGCGCGCCGTGCTTCATCGGGCTGCAGGCGGAGGGGCGCGAGTGGCCCACCCTCTTCTCGAAGGAGGCCATCGCCAAGTTCGACTACGTGTTCACCGACGCGATGACGATCGTCGACCACCGCGGCAAGCGCGCACGGTTGTGGATGAAGGACGAGGTGGACATCCCGGACAAGCAGGCGTTCATGGACCACCTGGTCGACACCATCTTGGGCATCCTGGACAACGAGCCGGTGGACATCTACGCGAACGCGACCTACCTGCCGGAGGTGATCGCGAGGGAGTACGACGCGCTCTGGACGCCGGAGCGGATGGACCGGGTGATCGCGGCGGCGGTGCGCAACGGTGTGGCCATCGAGATCAGCGCCGGGCTGCGCATCCCGAGCCTCGCCTTCCTGAAGCGCGCCAAGGCCGCCGGGGTGAAGTTCACGCTCGGCACGAACAACGGCGACCCGAACCTGGGCCGGCTCGAGTACGCGCTGAGGATGGTCGAGGAGTTGGGCCTCACCTGGCAGGACATGTGGATGCCGAAGCCCGACGGCCGGAAGCCGGTGCAGGTGCGCGCGCGGAAGGCGGGTGGGACGCGATGAGGCTGCTGGCATGGTGCGCGGCGTGGCTGCTGCTGGCGCCAATGGCTTCGGCGGCGCCGACGGTGCGGGAGTGCGGCGCAAAGGGCGATGGGAAGGCCAACGATACAGCGGCATTCGCAAGGGCCCTGGCGCAGGGGCTCGACGTCACCATCCCACCAGGGCGCTACCGCGTGGGGCCCCTTACTTTGCCCACGAACTGCCGGCTCCGGGGCGTGGGGCCTAGCAGCGTGCTGCTGCCGGCGACGCCCGGCCAGACCGTACTGCGCCTCAGCGCTGGGTGCACTGTGGCGGACCTGCGCATGGAGGGTGGCGGAAGTGCTGCGCCGGCCATCTACGGCGTCTGGAAGGACGGGCGCTACCTCGAAGACTGCCGGGTCGAGCACGTGGTGATCGCGGACTTCAAGGCGTTCGGTATCAACCTGGACCACGCCGCGCGCACCACCATCGCGGAGTGCGACATCGAGCAAGTCACTCGGGCCATCGAGCTGGACTTCTGCCGGGAGATCCGCGTCGTCGGCAACCGGGTGCGGAACTGCTCCGAGCACGGCATCCAGTTCTGGGGCAACTGGCAATACGAGCAGCAGGTCTCTTCGGACCTGACCTTCGTCGGGAACCACGTGACGGACGGGGGCGGCGGGGCTATCTGGGGCACGGGGGCACGCCGCGTGGTGATGTCCGCCAACACCGTGGTTCGCTGCAAGGATGTCGGGCTGGACCTGGAGTGGTGCGGCGACAGCAGCATCACCGGCAACGCGGTCACCGGCGCGCTGAACGCGGGCATCTCGTGCTTCTGCTCCTGCGACAACGTGACGATCACCGGCAACAGCGTCGTGGTGACCCCGCAAGCGGGCGGTCTGAACTACGGCATCTGGCTGACCGACACGAACCGCAAGGCGTTCAAGGGCGACACCGGGCACCAGTGCATCGCCATCACCGGGAACAGCATCCGGTGCGAGGGGAGCATGCCACAGTCCGGCATCTGGATATCGGACGAGGTAGAGAACGTGGTCGTGGCCGCCAACGTGCTCCGCGGGTGTGTCGAGCGCCTGCCGAAGGGCCGGCCCGCGGCGCCTCCTGCGCCGTAGACGCTTCGACCCCGGAGGCTGTGCCGGACGGGCAGGGACGCCCGTCCCACCACGGCATTGGCGCGCCACTGGAAATGGACAGAGGGATGACACCTCGCGAGGTCATACGACGGAACCTGGAGGGCGCCGGGCCAGCGCGCATTGGGATGGACTTCAGCGGCGGGCGGTGGCGCGACCTCGTCGGGGCGGGCATCGGGCCATCGGCAGTGTGGCGGGAGCGCCGGTGGGTCGAGGGCCAGTTCGAGTACCACGACGACGAGTGGGGCAACGTGTGGCACCGCATCGTGGGGATGTCGGCAGGCGGCGAGATCTTCCGCCCCGCTCTCGAGGACTGGAGCGAGCTGGACACGTGGACGCCGCCCGACCTGGCGAACGAGGCGCGGTTCGAGCACGCGCGGGCCGTGTTCGCGGCCGACGGCGAGCACTTCCGCGTCGGCTGGCTGCCGGGCTTCCCGTTCGCCCTCTGCCGCTACCTGCGCAAGATGGAGGTCTACTTCGCGGACCTCTACACGGAGCCCGAGCGCATCGCCGCGCTGCACGGCATCGTCACCGACGTGCTGGAGCGGATGATCGTGCGCTACGCGGAGGCCGGGGCGGACGGCGTGATGTTCTGCGAGGACTGGGGCGTGCAGAACCGCATGCTCATCAGCCCGAGGATGTGGCGCGAGGTCTACAAGCCCCTGTTCGCGCGTCTCTGCGGGGCGGCACGGTCGCGCGGGGTGCACGTGCTGATGCACTCGTGCGGCTGGATCTGGGAGATCATGGACGACCTGGCCGAGGTGGGCGTGAGCGCGCTGCAGCTCGACCAGCCGGCGCTGTACGGGCTGGAGGCGCTGGCGGAGAAGCTGAGTGGCGATAGGCTGTGCCTGTATTCGCCGGTGGACATTCAGGCGACGATGCCGACCGGCGACATTCCGCGTATCCGGGCGGAGGCTGCGCGGATGGTGGAGCTATTCGAGGGCCGGTTCATCGCGAAGAACTACGGCGACCTGCACGGCATCGGAGTCGAGCCTGAGTGGGACCAGGCCGCGTACGAGGAGTTCGAGCGGGCCGCGCGGGAGTAGTGCTGGGCGGGCAGGGACGCCCCCCAACGGAGCGTTGTGCCGGGCGAAGAGCCCGGCGGGGGTGGCACCTGGCGGGCAGGGACGCCCGCCCCAC
>CAZFLM010000037.1:14854-61498 GCA_964519955.1 uncultured Chthonomonadaceae bacterium
GGCGGGGGTGGCACCTGGCGGGCAGGGACGCCCGCCCCACCACGACGTTGTACCGGGCGGGCAGGGACGGACGCCCCTGGAGGGTCGGGCTCCGTGCCGACCGATCGTTAGGCGGAACGAGGAGGATGGAAGCATGGCAGAGCCGATGCGGGTTGCGTTGATTGGGCTGGACACCAGCCATACCATGGCGTACGCGGAGATCATGAATTCGCCGGACGTTGCGCCGGAACGGAAGGTGGAGGGGCTGCAGGCGGTGTCGTGCCTGCGGTTCGAAACGCCGTTCCAGTCGGAGCCGGACCTGGACAAGCGTCAGGCGCAGGTCGAGGCGTGGGGCATCCCGGTTACGCTGGACTTCGACGCGGCCGTGGCGGACTGCGACGCGATCATGCTGGAGATCAACGATCCGGCGTACCACCTGGACTACTTCCAGCGCGTGGCGGGGCTCGGGAAGCCGGTGTTCGTCGACAAGCCGCTCTGCGCGACCATCGCGGAGGCGCGGGAGATGCTGGCGATCGCGAGAGCGAGCGGGACGACCGTGATGGCGTGCTCGCCGGTGCGCAGCAGCCCTGCCTTGCTGGAGGCCGTGACGGCGATGCCGGAGCCCCAGAACGTGAACGTATACGGCGTGCTGGGCTCGGCCCCGGCGGGAAGCTCCATCGTCTGGTACGGGTGCCACACCGCCGAGTTGACGCAGCGGATGATGGGCAGCGGCGCGACGCGGGTGAGCGCGGTGGAGAGCACGCTGGGCTGCATCGCGGCGGTCGACTACGCGGATGGTAGGCAGGCGGTGATGGAGTTCGGGCGCCCGTTCAACTCGTTCGGCGGACGGCTGCAGAAGGGCGGCGAGATCGTCACGTACCAGGTGAACCTCGGCGCGCCGTTCTACCCGGACGCGCTGAAGGAGGTCCGCGCCTTCTTCCGCGACGGCGTGAACGTGTCGCCGGTGAAGACCGCGTTCGAGGTGATGGCGCTGCTGGACGGCGTCGAGCGCTCGCTGGCGGCGGGCAAGCCGGTGGCGGTGGAGACGACGTAGGCGGGCGCGGGAGGCCAACGCTTGGCCGCAGGCACGCGCCGGGAGATGAATCACCCGGCTGGAGGGTCTGCGGCCAAGCGCCCTCCGGGCGCGCGTCGCCGTCAGCCACGCTTCCACGTCTCCAGGATGTAGCGCGCGATCGCCTCAGGTTCGAGCGTGTTCTGGACGTAGCAGGTCACTGCGCCATCGTAGGATCGGAAGCACTCGACCCGATCAACGGGCGGGCAGACCATGACCAGCTTCAGCCCGAGTGCGCCGCGGCCCTCCATATAGGGATGCAGGAAGCGCAGGTATTGCTCGCCGCCGTCGTTGCCCTGGCCGGCAACCAGGAGGTAGTCAGCCACGATTACCGAACCATACCGCAGCTTCGGCATCGCGACCAGACACTCATCCACAGTGCGGACCACTGACGGCTCGAGCCCTGAGCGCTCAAGATCGCCAAGGATCAGCGCCTCGTACGGGATGGCACTCGCGGCCGCAACGATCAAGACCTGGCCCCGCTCCATGGCAGCCTCCTGGCCACGCGTTCGGCCTCGGCGCCGCCGGGAGATGAATCACCCGGCGGTGGGCCTGCGGCCAAGCGCGCGGCCCGGTGGTATGAAACCACCGGCAGCATGGCCTGCGGCCGACCGTCCTCGCGGACGGGTGCGTCCGGCGATAGGTTGGTCCGCCGCGCCGCCGGGAGATGAATCACCCGGCTGGAGGGCCTGCGGCCAAGCGCCCTCCGGGCGCGACGTCTCCTCACGCAGCCCTCAGTCGACGAAGTCGATCTCCCCCACCCCGGGCGCAAGGCCCTTCTCCACCGCCTCGCCGAGGAACTGGCGCATGCTGCGCTTGCCGGCCTCGCCCATGTCCACGGTCCAGTCGTTCACGTACATGCCCACGAACGTGTCGGCCGTGGTGCGCTTCATGTCGCGCGCGAAGCCCATGGCGTAGTCGAGGGCATCGGCGCGGTGGGCGAGGCCGTACTCGATGCTGGCCTTGAGGGCGCGCGAGGCCGTGGTCTGCACGTCGGGCGGCAGGTCGCGGCGGATGGCGTTCACGCCGAGCGGCAGCGGCAGGCCGGTGCGCTCCTTCCACCACGCGCCCAGGTCCACGTGGCAGGTGAGGCCCTGGTCGCCGTGCGTGAGCTGGCCCTCGTGGATGATGAGCCCCGCATCGTAGCGCCCAGCGAGCACCGCCTCGATGATCTCGTCGAACGGGACGACGGCATAGCGCACGGTGTCGGCGGGCTGGGCGTCCTCGATGCGCACCGGGCGGTGGCCCAGATAGAGCGAGAAGGCGAGGAACGCGCTCGTCATCTCGCCAGGCACGGCGATGGTGCAGGGCTGCGTCAGGTCGAGCGCGCCCGGCGACACGACCATCGGGCCGTAGCCATCGCCCATGCTGGCCCCGTGGGAGAGGATGGCGTACTTGTCCGCGACGTAGGCGTAGGCGTGCACCGAGATGGCCGTGCACTCGATGCGGCCCTCGCGCGCCCACTCGTTGAGGGTCTGGATGTCCTTCAGGATGTGCTCGAACTCCAGGCCGCCGGTTTCGACCAGGCCCGCTGCCAGGCCGTGGAACATGAAGGCGTCGTCGGAGTCGGGGCTATGTCCGAGTTTGAGGCGAATGGTCGTGTCCTCCATCGTGTGTACGTTCGCGGCGGCGCGCGTGCGGTGGCGACGGAGCGCCACCCTCCAGGTCGTCAGCCGGTCGATCGCGACGTGTGCGGCGTTGGGCCGGATCCCTCGCGACGGCGGCTCGGGATGACAGTTGCGAAGGGCGCGCGCAATGTCTGAATGGTACCCGCGAGTGCGACGGCCGCGTGCGCCGCCGAGGGAGGGCACAGCATTCGCGCGACACCTGTGCGGGATCGGGGCCGCGTGCGCCGCCGAGGGAGGGCACAGCATTCGCGCCATACGCTGAGACGATGTACGGCCCTGCGAGCGAATGCTCTGCCCCTACGGTAGTGCGGTCGATCACCACCCCAGCACCCGGAACCCGCCAGCCCGTCACCCGTCACCCGTCACCCGTCACCCGTCACCCGACACCCGGAACCCGCCAGCCCGACACCCGTCACCCGTCACCCGACACCCGACACCCGGCCCCTAGAAGCGCTCCATCAGGTCGAGGGCTTCGTCGACCATCGAGAGGTAGTTCTCGACGGGGACGTAGCTGGGCACCGAGTTGCCGGAGCCGATGGCGTAGCGGTGGTTCGGGCCGCAGACCTCGACCAGGTAGCGCGTCTGGGCGCGGACCTCGGCGGGCGTGCCTCCGCTCAGGATGTTGAGGTCCATGCCGCCGAGCACCGCGATGCGGTCGCCGTAGCGCTCCTGGAACTCGGGCGCCGGGATGATGGCGTCCTCGAACGAGTGCTTGCCGTCGATCTTCACCGTGTCGATCAGGTCCGGCATGATGGCGTTCAGGTTGCCGCACGAGTGCAGGAAGTACGGCAGGCCGCGGTCGTGCGTCATCTGGGCGAAGCGGGCGTGCCAGGGCAGCACGTACTTGCGCAGCGCGTCGGGCGAGACGATCGTCGCGGTGCGGAAGCCCATGTCGTCGCCCGGGAAGACGGCGATCAGGCGGTCCAGGTCGAGCAGGTGCTCGTAGAAGGAGACCATCAGCTCGCCGATGCGGTCGGACACAGCCTGCACCAGCTCCGGCCGCTCATGGAGGGCGATGCAGAGGCCCTCGGTGGACATGATGAACGAGAGGTGCTCGTAGACGCCGCCGCCGTGGCACGAGATGAGGCCCATGCCATCCGGCAGGTTCGCGTTCAGGTACTCGTACCACGAGAAGTCGAACTCCTCCACCTTCGGCCACGGGTAGCGCTCGAACTCCTCCCACGTGGTGATCATCCCGTGCTGCGAGTCCGACCACGCGCGGTCCTTGTTCGCGCCCGGCGCTGGGTCCGCGCCCACGACGCGGTGCTCGGCGAAGGGCAGGCCCATCTCGAAGCGGACGAAGTCGTAGCCCATGCCGTGCCAGAAGGCGATAAAGTTGTCCAGGTACGCCTCCAAGCTGGGCCGATCGACGATGCCCGGCACCCATTCGCGGCCCAGCAGGTTGGTGACGATCGGCTTCATCACCGTGTCGTCGACGATGTACTCGACGAGGGGCGTGTGCCAGTCCGGCTCGATTCCCATCAGTTCGCCGATGAACCCCTCGGCGTCGGGCTTCGGATGCTTGAGTGGCAGATGCCTGAACATGGCGTCGTCTCCTCGAAGAGCGTGCTGTTGGCAAGTTCGCCTCCGGCCTCGCGGTTCCTCCAACCTGGCGCCGAGCGGGCTCCGGCGCTCCTTGCTTTGGCGCGCGCGATACCGTATAATTCTGGGCAACCCACCCGACCGATCCGCCGCGCGCGCCCCCGCCGCCGCATGCCCGGTCACCCATCGAGGTAGCCATGCATCGCCGCCACGCCGTTACACGCTCCACTGCCCTCCTAGCCCTCGGATGCCTCGCCCTGGCCGGGTGCCACCGCTCCGCGCCGGCGCCTGCTGCGCCGCAGGCGCCTCCTCCGCCGCCGCGCGTCAGCGAGATCGATCTGAAGACCTACAAGCCGAACGAGGCCGGGGCCATCATGATCGTGATGTACCACCGCTTCACGAGCAAGGCGCCCGACAACGCGCTGAACCGCACGCCGGAGACGTTCCGCCAGGATCTGCAGAGCCTGTATGACGCCGGATACCGGCCGGTGAACGTATCCGATATCGTGAAGGGGAACATCGACCTGCCGGCGGGCAAGACACCCATCGCGCTCACCTTCGACGACTCGCTCGTCAGCCAGTTCCGGGTAGTGACGGGGACCGACGGGCAGGCGCACATCGACCCGGAGTGCGCGATCGGCATCATGGAGTCGTTCTCGAAGGCGCACCCGGACTGGCAGATGAAGGGCACCTTCTTCGTGCTGCCCGAGGAGGGCAGGCAGGGACCGCCGTTCGGGCAGAAGGACTTCGTGGACGTCAAGCTGGGCTATCTGGCGAAGCACGGCTACGAGATCGGCAACCACACCGCCAACCACATCAGCATGCGGCGCTCTGGCGCGGACCAGATCCGGCAGGCCATCGCGGTGGCGCAGAAGGACATCGTGCAGATTGCCCCGAGCGCGGCCGTCACGTCGCTCGCGGTTCCGTTCGGCGAGGTGCCGCGTAAGGATGCCAAGGACTCGCAGCAGGCCCTGATCTCCGGGGAGTACAACGGCACACGGTACGAGAACCAGGCCGTGGTGCTGGCAGCCTGGCGCCCGATCATGTCGCCATTCACGAAGGTCAAGACGGGCGCGGGCGGCACCATCCGGGGGTACAACCCGTACCGCCTGGAGCGCATCGAGCCGAACCCGACGAAGGCGACGCAGGCTGGCACGCTGGAGTTCTGGACCAAGTACTTCCAGGACAACAAGAGCCAGCGGTACGTCTCGGACGGGAACCCGAAGGTGGTGGCCGTGCCCAAGGCGTACGCCAGCCTCGTCGATGCCGCCAAGGTACGGTCGATGGGCAAGGAGCTGCAGATCTACTCCTTCAGCGGCGGCGGCGGCGGGAGCACGCAGGGCGTGGGCGGGGACTCGCTGAGTGTCCAGTAGGTCGCTCGACGACCTGACGCGCCGGGTCGAGCTGCAGATGGACCTGAGCCGGTGCGACGGGTGCGACGGGTGCTGGCTGCGCTGCGCCGAGGGCGTGCCGATGTCACGGCGCGAGTACGAAGCCGTCACTGAGTACCTAGGGAGCAATGTCGCCCCGGCCCTTGCGGTGGCCACGGCCACTCTTGACCGGGAGGTGGAACTGGGCGACGGCGTGGTGGTGCGGCAGTGCCGGTTCCACGATCGCGCCGCCGGCCGGTGCATCGTGTACCCGGCTCGGCCGCTCGTGTGCCGGCTGATGGGGCTCGTCGAGTGGATGCCCTGCCCGGCGGGCCGGGTGGAGCGCCTGGTGGACACGCAGACCGCGCTGGACCTGCTGAGAGTGTACGCAGAGGACGAACGCCGAACGTTCGAGGAATGGGAGCGCCTGCATTGAAACGAGTAGCACTGACACCGTCGAGCCGCGGGTTGTCGGGTGTGCGGCGTACTGGGATGGCCGCGACGGCGGCGCTCCTGGCTGGCGCACTGCTGGCCGGCTGCGGCGCGCCGGACTTCAGCACGGGCGGCGGGCGGTCGAGCGGGCTGGATTCCGGCTTCAGCAGCGGGTACGGCTCGTCGGGCGGGTACGGCGCCTCCGGGATGCCCGGCGAGAAGGGCGGGCGGCAGTTCGGCGTGGCCAATCGCGGCACGTATGACCGCATCGAGTTCTCGTTCGAGCTGGAGACGCAGGGGAACCCGTTCGACTACACCGAGAACGATGTGGTGATGACCATCGAGCGCCCCGACCAGCAGAAGGCTCGCGTGCCCGCGTTCTTCGACGGCGGCAAGACGTGGCGCGTCCGCTACACCCCCGACGTGCCGGGCAGGTACCTCGTGGGCAAGGTGACGCTCAACGGGCGCGAGGTGCAGCCGAGCAACCTGGACAAGAAGGACGCGGAGGCGGCGGGCACGCCCAAGCCGGGCTTCGTGCGGCGCGACCAGAAGGACCGCGGCCGGTTCGCGTTCGACAACGGCAACGCGTACTACCCCATCGGCCACAACGCTGCATTCGGCGACGGGAAGTCGAAGGACGTGGCGGCCGTGCTCGGCGCGATGAGTCAGGCGGGGCTGAACTGGTCGCGCATCTGGATGACCCACTGGGACGGCAAGGACCTCGACTGGCCGGCAACGGGCAAGGCGGAGATCGGCAAGCTTGACCTGGACGCGGCCAAGCGCTGGGACGAGATCGTGCAGGCGGCGGAGAAGGACGGCGTCTACTTCCAGCTCGTCCTGCAGCACAACGGGCAGTACTCGACGCGAGCCGACGCCAAGTGGGACCAGAACCCCCTGAACAAGAAGAACGGCGGGTTCCTGGGCACGCCGGACGAGTTCTTCACCAACCCGCGGGCCGTCGCGCTCACCAAGGCGAAGTACCGCTACATCGTGGCGCGCTGGGGCTACTCGCCGAGCATCATGGCGTGGGAGCTGTTCAACGAGGTACAGTCGACCGACGCGGTGGCCCACAAGCACGCCGACGAGGTGGCCGCGTGGCATGACGGCATGGCCTCGTTCCTGCACCAGACCGACCCGTACAAGCACCTCATCACGACAAGCTCGGACCTGAGCCTGACGGCGATCTGGCGAAGCATGGATTACTTCCAGCCGCACGCGTTCCTGGACGACCCGGTGGCCACGATCGCGGGCTCCGGGGCGCGCAAGCTGGACCGCCCGCTCTTCTTCGGCGAGATCGGCCCCGAGGCGGGTCAGGGCAGCGCGGCGCCGTTCGTTCGGCGCGCCACGTGGGCATCCCTGATGTCCGACTGCGCGGGCGCCGCCCAGTTCGCCCCGACCGAGGGTACCGACACGCAGCAGATCTACGACGTGCTGAAGCCGGCTGCCGAGTTCGTGCGGGCCTCCGGGCTGGCGGGCCACCGCGGGCTCGCGCCGGGCGCCGTGTCGGTCTCGACCGAAGGGCGAGCGCCGCTGGCGTTCAGCCCGGGCGGCGGCTCCGAGAAGGGGGCCGGTGGCGAGTTCACGGTGACGCCCTCGGGCACGATCGACAACATCGCTCAGTGCCCGTCCTTCCTGCACGGCGCGGCGCACAAGGAGTTGGCCGCCGGTGCGACGTTCAAGGTGGACTACGCGCACGAGGGCACGTTCGCCGTGGAAATCGCGAAGGCGGCGAAAGGCGGGGCATCGGTGACGGTGGCGGTCGACGGGGCGGTCAAGGCGACGAAGCCGTTCGCCGCGGCGGACGCCGACAAGCCGGTCGACGCGCAGATCGAGGTGACGGTGCCAGCGGGCAGCCACACGGTGCGCGTGCAGAACTCGGGCGCGGATTGGGTGCTCGTGCGGCGCTTCGTGCTGGCGGGCTACGCCTCGTCGCTGGGCGTGGTGGGCAAGTCGTCGAAGGACTATGCGGTGGCCTGGCTGCACAACCGGGCGGACACGGGAGGCGCCGCGCCACAGCCCACGTCGGGCAAGGTGACGGTGGCGGGCTTGCAGGCGGGCACCTTCCGGGCGACCTGGTGGGACACGTCGACGGGCAAGGCGATCAGCGAGGAGACCGCGAACAGCACGGGCCGCGAGCCGCTGAGCCTGACGACGCCGCCCGTGGTGCGCGATGTGGCGCTGTACGTGGTGCGCGCGAACGAGAAGGCGTCGGGGCCGGTGGTGGCCGCGGGGCCGGGTGTCCCACCGAAGCGCCGGAAGTAGGCCTCACAGCGCCGGAGAGCGTCGACAGAGCCCCTGGGCATGGTGGCCCGGGGGCTCTGTTGTCTGTGCCCTCCACAGGGCGCAAATCGCGCATAGATGCTGGGAAGGAATCGCGCCGAATGACAACGAACTACCGAGCGTTCCGCCGCGGAGCGGGACAGGCAGGATCTGCCCCCTTGCCTCGACGCGCCGCAGCGACCGTGTGAAGGCCGGCGACTGACCGGCTTCAGTCTGATCGAGGCTGCCCCCTCCTGGTGCCTTACGGGACAAGACGATGCCCATCGGCGACACCAATGCGAGCAGGACCAGTACCACGCTGCCCCAACGCGCGTCGCGCGCCATGCGCCGAGCCGAACGCTGTGCCGAACGCGGCCAGGTGGCCGAAGCGATCGCCAGCATCGAGCAGGCGCTGCAGTTCGGGGCGGACGCGTACACCTGCTATCTCCGGCTGGCGAGGCTCTACCAGACGCAGGGGCAGTGGAACGAGGCCATGCTGGCCGCCGAGAAGGCGATCGTCGAGCATCCCGAGTCGGTGCTGGCGCGCGAAGCGGTGGTGGCGCTGTGCATGGAGTCGCGCGACTACGCCCGCGCGGTCGACGCCAGCAAGGCTCTGCTGCGCCTGCACCCGCGCCACGTTCCCGCCCGCGACGCCCTCGGCGCGGCCTACATGGGCCTGGGCGACGTCGAGTCGGCGATCCGCGTGGCCGACGATCTCATCCGCATCGACCCCACCGAGGCGAGCCACCGGTTCAAGCGCGGCCTCCTGAGCGAGCACCAGGGCGACATTCCGAGTGCCGTCTCCGAGTTCGAGCGAGTCATCGACATGACGAGCGACGTCGACCTCGCCGAGAGTGCCCGCAATCAGCTCGACATCCTCGACGCCTACCAGATCAACGACATCCTCACACTCGCGATGGACGACTGGACGTTCCGCGGCAACCTGTTCCTGACGCCCGGCGCCACGGTGACCGACCGCGGCTACCGCCTCAGCGAGCTTGGCCTGGAGCGGCTGCAGGACATCGTGCGCGAGGACTTCTCCGAGCACTTCCCCACCGTGGGGCTCCCCACCTACCACTGATCGTGCCCGACTTCCTGGATATCGCGCGCTGCGGCGAGCGCACGCTCGTCATGGGCATCCTCAACGTGACGCCGGACTCGTTCTCCGACGGAGGGCGTTACCTGTCGCTCGACGACGCCATCCGCCGCGGCGAAGCGATGGCTCGGGACGGCGCCGACCTCATCGACATCGGCGGCGAGTCGACGCGTCCCGGAGCCACACCGGTTTGCGAGGACGAGGAGTTGGCGCGGGTCGTGCCCGTCGTCGCCGCCCTCGCCGAGCGCTTCGACGTGCCGATCTCGGTCGACACGATGAAGGCGCGGGTGGCTCGCGAAGCCGTGCGGGCGGGCGCGAGCCTGGTGAACGACGTCAGCGGCATGACGGTCGACGCCGCGATGCCGGGCACGGTGGCGGAGTTGGGCGTGGCGGTGTGCCTGATGCACATGAAGGGTGAGCCGCGCACCATGCAGGAACGGCCCGAGTACGGCGACGTGGTGCTGGAGGTCCGCGACTGGCTGCGAGAGCGAGCCGAAGCCGCCATTCGGGCCGGGGTGGACGCCAGACGCATCATCGTGGACCCGGGCTTCGGGTTCGGCAAGACGCCGGAGCACAACCTGGCGCTCGTGCGGCATCTGGGCGCGTTCGCGGACCTGGGATACCCGGTGCTGCTGGGCGTCTCTCGGAAGAGCACGATCGGCGCGGTGCTGGGCGGCCTGCCGGTCGAGGAGCGGCTGGAGGGCACGGCCGCGGCAGTTGCGATCGGCATCGCGAACGGCGCGGCCATCGTGCGGGTGCACGACGTGCGCGAGATGGTGCGGGTGGTGCGGGTGGCGGACGCGATCGTGCGGGGCGCCTGAGCGCGCCTGGCGGGCAGGGACGCCCGCCCCACCACGACCGCCTACTGGGCGGGCAGGGACGCCCGCCCCCGCCACGGCGCTTCGGCGTTCTCCGGGTCTGGGCGGCAGGAAGCGACGACGGGGGCGGCTCCCTCAGCGGGAGCCGCCCCCATTGTGTTGTGTTGGCCCGGATGCCCCGTCGGGCCTGCTGGGCGGGCAGGGACGCCCGCCCCACCACGACCGCCTACTGGGCGGGCAGGGACGCCCGCCCCCGCCACGGCGCTTCGGCGTTCTCCGGGTCTGGGCGGCAGGAAGCGACGACGGGGGCGGCTCCCTCAGCGGGAGCCGCCCCCATTGTGTTGTGTTGGCCCGGATGCCCCGTCGGGCCTGCTGGGCGGGCAGGGACGCCCGCCCCCACCACGACCGCCCGCTACGGGGTCAGGTTGAAGTTGACCGTGACCGGTGTGGCCTGGGATGTCAGGGTTGCGGACTTCGTCTGGGCCACGTAGCCGTCCATGTACGCCCGAACCTGGTAGTCGCCCACGGGCTTCCAGAAGCCGTAGACGCCGTTCGTGCTCGGGTAGTAGGTGTCGACGACGGCGCCGTTCTGCCACAGCTCCACGGTGACGCCGTAGGCGCTGCTCACGCCCTGCAGGGTCACGGTGCCCCGGATGTTGGTCGGGCCGCTGGGTAGCTCGCCGACGGCCTTGGAGATGGCGATGTCGCCCAGCTCATTGACCGGGTACGTCGTCGTCGGCGCGCCGAGCGGCAGGTTGAGCGTGATGTCCTTGTCCGGGTAGCCGGTGGCCTTCACGGTGCCCACGACGTAGTCCAGCGTTCCCAGGCTGACGGGCATGCCCGTGAACGAGAACGTGCCGTTCGCAGCGGTGGTGGTCTGCTGGCCGCTCAGAATGACCGTCGCGCCGGACACGGGGTCCATCGTGTCGATGTCGATGATGCGCCCCGAGACCGCCGCCGTATAGCCGTCCTCCGAGATGAACACGCGCCCGATATCGTTCACGCTGTCGGCGGTGAGCGTGGGCAGCTTCTGGGTAAGCTTCGGGAATCCCGTCGCGGTGACCGTGAGCTGAGCGGACTTCTGCGAGACGCTGCGCAGGATGAAGTAGCCGTTCGCGTCGGTCGTCGCGGTCTTGCCACCGATGGCGACCGTGGCGACCGGGTTCGGCGCGGACGCATCGGTGACGATGAGCACCTGCCCGGCGACGTCCGCCACCGCTCCTCCTCCGCCTCCGCCGCCGCACGCTGCCAGGAACACGCAGGCGACGACGGCCATGCCGCCCAGCACAAGGTGGCGCAACCAGTTCCGATGCATGATGTGAGCAGTCCTTCCCATCGATGGTATCCGCCCCCTGGCGGCGTCGTGCGATCCGCTGGGCATCATCGGATCAGCGTGACCGGATGCGAGAAGTGTGCGACGTCACCCTCGCCCGATTGCGCGGAGATATCGACCAGGTACATACCGGCCGGGACCGAAACGCCGGCATCCGTGCGGGTGTCCCACAGGGCGGTGTTTGCGCCTGACGAGACGGCGCGGCCCTGCGAGATGGTCCGCAGCACCCGGCCGTCGGCGCCGCGGATGCGGAGCTGCACGGTGGCGTCGGCGGACACGTTGTAGCCGATGCTGACCGAGCGGCTGCCGGCAGCGCGGCTATCGCGGGCCACGACGCCGGTGATGCGCAGCGCGCTCATCACGCGCGGCTCCGCGCTGATCTGGAAGCGGCGCGAGCCGGTCTGAGTGGAGACGAACGAGACGCCTGAGGCGCCGGTCATCGCCTGGCTGCGCCCGGTCGAGAGGTCCTTGATGGTGAGGCGCACGGTCCGCGGCACGCGGGAGATCTGCGGCCACGTGACGGTGTAGGTCTTCCCCTCCTCGGGCGTGGTCACCGTGACTTCCCAGGCGGTGCGTGCGCCGGTCTTGCGGACGTCGGTGAAGTACGTGCCCGAGTTGCTGCCCCAGTCGGAGTGAGAGAAGCCAATGGTCGGGGCGGAGCGCGTGAAGGCCGGGGGCATGGCCGCATCGGCCTCGGCATCATAGCCGGCGGTCGCGTTCACCGACTGGCCGATGTAGCAGGTGGATCCGGTATTGTCGGGCCCGTTGACGCGCAGCGGCAGCCCCCACCCGCTGGAGGAGGTGCTTGCCTTCGACGCGCGCGTGGCTGCAGCCCGGGAGAGGCTGGTCAGCGTCGGGTTCGGGTACGTGATGGTGAGGCCTTCGGAGACCAGCACCTTGATGAAGTAGCCCTTCCACGGGGCCAGCGCGGTGGCTCGCGTGTAGCCGTTCGCCGAGTCCCACTGGTAGAGGATGACCTGATCGCTGCCGACCGTGGCCGCGGCGACCCAGCCCTTCGTGACGGCGGTGGCGAGGTCGACGGCGGCGGTGTCTTCGCGGTACTGGAACACGAGGTCGCTGACCGAGATCGCGGTCTCGTAGGGGTTGCCGATCTGGTTCCAGCCGACGATGAGCCCGGTGGAGACGGCGATCTGGTTGTTGGAGCGCATGCCCACGATGTTCGCGGTCAGCCCCGACGCGTGCTGGAACCAGTAGGCCTTGCCGGGCGTGAGGGCCTCGATGGCTGGGTACTTCAGGTACCTATCGTCGCCCGTCAGGTTCTGGCGCCACTGGGCGAGCAGCAGGTCGCCTTCCGCGAAGATGGGCACCCCGTTCGAGTCGACGAGCGCCTCCGCGGCCTTGCCCTTGAGCGGCTTCACGGGGAACGTGACCATGGCAAGGGGCTCGGTGAAGGTGTGGCTGACCGTCTCGATCGGGTCGGACGCATAGATCACGCCGACGTACTGGTTGTAGCCCGTGACCACCTGGCGGGTCGTGGTGGTGCTGCCGTCCTGCGAGGTGAACGTGATTGTAGCGCGGCGCGGGCGGGAGAAGAGGCTGGTGTCGACGGCGGCGCCGAACGCGCCCTGCGCGACCGCAACGTCGCCGCTGGAGATGCCGTCGGCTTCGATCTTGACGGTGCCGGAGTTGGCTCCGACGACCACTCCCCAGAAGTTGTTGGGGTTCTGCAGTGTCCCGGCGCTGCGCGGCGCGACGTAGAAGCGAGCGTACTCGGCGCGCACGGGCATATCGACGGCCACGCGCATGCGGCTGTAGAGCGTGGCGTCGCCGCCGAGCGTATCCGGGAAGCCCGGGGTCACCGTGCCAATGCCGTCGATGCCGCCCTCGCCGAACTGGACGCGCTCATACTGCGCGCCGAGGTTGAAGCGGGCCGTGTAGGTGTAGTCCCAGTAGATGGGATAGGAAGCGGCGTTGAGACCGGTCTCGTCGCTCTGCGTGCCGTTCCACGTGGTCTCGTAGTAGTACATGACGAGTGCCACTGAGTAGAGGTCGGCATCCGTGCTGCTGGACGTGTCGGCCCGCGAGAAGACGAAGTCGGAGTAGAGCTTGGCGCCCGGAGTGACAGCCGTGTCGAGGGCGTACTGGCGCGCGTACCAGTCGACGAAGTCGAGGCCCTCGGCGGCGATCGTGGAGCCGGTATCGGTGTCGAAGACCTGCTTGGCGAGCGTTTTGAGGGCCGGCACGTCGTTCTTCAGGTCCGAGTTCGAGGCGAGCGCCTGGTAGTAGGCCTCGTTGAAGGACTTGAAGAAGAGCGGGTCGATGGTGGCGATCTTCATCCAGGCGCTGCCGGCCATCTGCAGGCGGTTGTACATCATCAGCGGGAAGTCGGAGGTCCCGTTCTCGCCATTCTCCTTGGCGAGGGGGAAGAACCGGTCGTTCCCGAGCGGCGCCTGGTTCAGCAGGTCGTAGCGGTCGAGGCCATGGAAGAACGGGTCGGACAGGTCGAGGTCGCCAAGCGTGCCGCCGTAGGCCGCCGATGCGACGCTCGCCAACTGGGTGAGGCTATTGCGGACGACCACCTGCCCGGCCGCGCGCGCCATGCCCCGCTCCCACGCGTCGTAGGAGATGGACGAGGAGCCACGGAAGGCCAGCAGCAGGCTCTGCGCCATGTTGAGGACGAGGGTCTGCTGGTGGGAGTAGGCAGCCAGGTATAGCTCGTGCGTCGAGGCGTTGAAGACGCCGCCCCAGAACACGTTGGGGTCGCTGAGGTTGCTGCTTGGGTAGAGGTTGTCGCCGTTGAGGACGGTGAGGGTGCCGCTCCACGAGGGGGCCCCGTAGATGGTCTTCATCTCCGAGTACAGGACGTCGAACGTGTTCTGGATGTCCTGCTGGAGCGCCGTCACCCACGCGCCGGGCTGCCCGGTGGCGGGAAAGGCCAGCGTGATCTCGTTCGCGCCGCGCCCCTGCTTGGCCGCGGGCAGCACGACGCTCCTGCCCGGTTGGCGCAGCATCACCACCTCCGGTATGCCGAGCGTGATGCGGCGGGCCTCAGGGTAAGCGCGGCGGAGCCACTTCAGGTAGGCCTCCGCGCCGCGCACCCGCGCCTGGCGAGACTGGGCGACGCGCTTGAGTACGGCCTGCCGAGCCGCAGCAGTGTCCGTCGGGTCGTCGACGTCGACGACGAGGGCTTGCATGGGCCCGCTGGCGACCGTGGCGAATCGCGTGTTCTTCAGGTTATGGTAGTCCTGGGCACGCGAGGCGGTGGGCAGCAGCAGGCATAGGCCGAGCGACAGCAGGGCGATACGTGTCCTCAATGGTCTGGACTCCCTTGGGCGGGGTGGAGGGCGACGAGGTCGCAGGCGGGTCCCGGGACCCGATACGACTACGCCATTCTACCGCGAAATGGTTCCTGCGGGCGCGGGTTGCACGCGAGGTGAGCGGCGGGCGGCGAGAGGCAAACCGAAGGGCGCCGGCGAACGTGGTGGTGAGTGCAGGACGGGCCCGGTGGTGTGAAACCACCGGCAGTGTGGCCTGCGGCCGGCCGTCCTCGCGGACGGGTGCGGGGCGCGGCGCTTTGCAGGACGGGCAGAGACGCCCATCCCACCAGCGGGTTGTGCTGGACGGGCAGGGACGCCCATCGCACCAGAGGATTGGGCAGGACGAGATAGTTGGTGACGCCACGGTGGAGGTAGGCATGCTGCAGCAACGGTTCGAGGACGAGGAAGCGCTCCGGCGGGAGCATATGACCGACGAAGAGGCGCGCGCCGTCGTCGAGCTGTGGGCAGAGACGGAGAAGGAGCGCGAGCGGCGGAAGTCGATGCCCTCCGTGGCAGACCTGGCCGAGGGTCTCCAGGTCCCAGTCGAGGAGGCCCACGCGCTCCTCGCGCAAGTGCGGGAGCGTCAGGCCCAGACCACTGCGCAGACCCAGGTGCGCCAGCGGTCGACCAGATCACGGTGGGTCGCCATGCTGGTGGCGGCGCTGTTCGCGGTCGCCTTCGTCCTGCTGCTGAGTCTGATGCACCTGAAGGGCGGCCCAGAGGGAATGCCCCCGCAGCCGGTTATCAGTGGCGAGGTGGCGCCGACGGGAACGACTGCCGCTCCGACGGAAGCCGCGCCCGCGGCTCCTCCCGTCGCGGAGGAGGCCGCAGGCGCGACGCACACGTCTGGCAACTAGCCTGTCCTGTGGCGAGCGGGGCGGGGCGGGCGCCCTTCGACAAGCTCAGGGCAGGCTACGGCCCATCCCACCACGGCGCTCCGGTGTGAGCTGCGTTAGCCGGCCGCGAACGCGTCGAGGTAGTCCGCCAGGACTAGCGCGCCCTGGAGCGGGAACGCGTTATAGATGGACGCGCGGAACCCGCCCACGGCGCGGTGTCCTTTGAGCCCTGCGAGCCCGCGGTCCTTCGCGCCGTCGAGGAACGCCGCCTCGCGGCTCGTGTCGCGCAGCCGGAACGTGATGTTCATCAGCGACCGGTCGCCAACCACCGTCACGGTGGGCTCGTAGACCTCCGGGCGCCGGTCGAGGGCGGCGTAGATGGCTCCCGCCTTCTCGCGGTTCACCTTCTCCACGGCCTCGACCCCGCCCTGCTCCTCGATCCACTTCAACACGAGGCCGACGACGTAGATGCCGAAGACCGGCGGCGTGTTGTAGAGCGAGTCGCTCTTCAGGTGCGTCTTGTAGGCGAGCATCGTGGGCACGTCCGCGCTCGCCTCGTCGAGGAACGAGCGGCGCGCGACGATCAGCGTGACGCCCGCGGGCCCCAGGTTCTTCTGCGCGCCGGCGTAGATGAGCGAGAAGCGGGAGTAGTCGACCTTGCGCGACAGGATGTCGGAGGAGGCGTCGGCGACGAGCGGCACGCAGTGGGTCTCGGGCAGGTCGTAGAGCGCCGTACCCTCGATCGTGTTGTTGGTCGTGACGTGGACATACGAAGCCTTCGGCGAGAGGTCGAGCGCCTTGGGGATGTACGAGTACTGGCGGTCCTCGGAGGTCCCGGCGACGCGCACCTCGCCGTAGCGGCGGGCTTCCTTCGCGGCCTTGGTGCCCCACTCGCCGGCGATGACGTAGTCGGCCGAGCGCCCCTCGCCCAGGTAGTTCATCGGCACCATGGCGAACTGGGTGCTGGCGCCGCCGCCCATGAAGAGCACCGCGTAGTCGTCGGGGCTGAGCCCCATCACCCGAAGGAGGCGCTCCTGCGTATCGCGGTGGATGGCCTCGTATTGCTTGCCCCGGTGGCTGACCTCGAGGATGGACATGCCGGAGTTGGCGATCTCGAGAACGCCCTGGCTGGCCTCGGCGAGGACCTGCTCGGGGAGGATGGCGGGACCGGGACTGAAGTTGTAGATGCGGTTCATGGGATCTCCAGGTGATGACTCGGCGGCTCGCGACGAACGCGGCCAGCGGCGGGCACGGCACGCAGCGCCCCGACGGATGGGCCGCGCGAACGACAGAGGGAACGGCGATGTCGCGACGAGGCCGGGCTATGGGTACGACTTGAACAGATCGGCAGACGGCCAGCGCTTCACGGCGGCGGCGGCCCCATGGAGCGCGGCGTCGATGCTGTCGGACGGCGCGTCCTCGGTGACTTGCTGGTTGAACAGGACGACCCACGATAGGCCGTCGAAACGGCGGACGAGCAGCGTGTAGGTCCCGGGCATCGCGCCGTTGTGCCAGTAGTTCGCCTTGCCGTCGGCGCCGACGGGGCGCACGAGCCATCCGCAGGCGTAGTAGGCGGCTGCCGGCTTGCCATCGGCGTCGAGCCCGACCGGGGGCTGCGGCCTCTCGTAGAGCAGAGCGGTCGTCGCCGCATCCAGCAGCGGCTTGCCCTTCGGCGCGTCCAGGCCGGCGGCGAAGCGTGCCATGTCGACAGCCGACGCGATCCAGCCGCCGTGCGCGTCCATCGTCTGCGGCGAGGCAAACGCGTACGGGATCTCCTCCATGCGCGGCGTTGCGCCCGAGTCGTAGGCGCGCACCTTCAGCGCCCACGTATGGTAGTAGCGTACCTCACCGGGGGCGCGCTCGTCCGGGTGCCCCTTGCCGATGCGCATGTCCTTGATGCCCAACGGCTTCAGCACGGCCTGCCGCACGTACGATTCGTAGCTGCGCCCAGACACCTTCTCGATGATGCGCCCCAGCACGCAGTAGCCGAAGTTCGAGTAGGACTCGCGCGTGCCGGGGTCGAAGTCCAGCGGGCGCCCCATCACCCAGCGGATGAGCGCCTGGTGGTTCGGCGGCGACGGAATGCCCATGTCGCTCGCGGCCATGAAGTGCTGGAACATGGCGTCGCCGCTCTTGTCGCGGTCCCAGCCGGCCATGTGGTGCAGAAGCTGCCGCACCGTGATCCGGCGGATGCGTGAGTCCTCTGTCTGGCCGGGTTTCAGGAAAGGCTTCAGGCCGAGCAGATCGAACGCCTTGGCCTCCAGGTCCAGCTTGCCCCGCTGCACCAGCGTCATCACCGCGACGGCCGTGATCGGTTTGGAGACGCTGGCCAGGCGGAAGAGCGAGGTGGGCTGTACCGGTTCCCGCATATCCCGGTCCGCGTAGCCGTAACCGCGGGCATAGACGAGGCGACCATCCTGCACGACCGCCAGCGCGCCGCCGGGCACCTTGTGCTTCGCCATGAACGCGAGCATGGTGTCGTCGAAGCTGCTCAGATCCGGGTTGGCGGCGCCGGTGGTGGGCGTCTCGGGCTGCGCCGCGGGCGGCTGGGCCTCCACGCCGGCGCCTGCGGCCAGGATGAGCGCAATGCCGAGCGCCAGCCGCCAGGTCTCTCGATGATTCACGATGCGCACGCCCGTTCTCAGCGCCCCTTCGGCTTGAGCGAGATGTTGTCCAGATAGGCGACGGCGTCGGCGTCACCGTCCATGGTGAAGCCGTACCACCGCAGGGAGCGGAACTCCGGGCTGCACGGCAGGCCCTTGAAGCGCATCGCCGGGACGCGGCCGGGCAGCTTCACGGTCAGGTCGTAGGAGCCGGGCGCGTTCGGGCCGATGGAGCAGGATATCTCGAAGCGCACCCACTTGCCCGGCGGGATGTCGAACAGCTTCTTGTCGCCGGCGTTGACGGAGCCGTCCGGGCGAACGGTGATGGACGGGCCGACGTGGTACGGGTTCGCCGCGTCCCGCCACTCGTGGTAGAGGAACGCCCCCTTCTCCACGCGCAGGTCGAAGGCGCCCAGGATGGTCCCCGTCTCGAAGACGGGGTCGTAGTACAGGTGCGGGTTGTAGTTGGCCTTCTGGCCGGGGCCGTCGACGAGCTTCAGGCAGCGCGAACCGGAGGCGGCCGCCTCGTCGGTGATGCGGATCGTGTGCTGCCCGTCCTCCTCCGACACCGTGAACGAGCGCGGCGCGCGTCCGACCGGCGTGTCCTCGAAGGGGTCGGCGATGGGCCCGCCCGCGGCGGCCGGCGGCTGGGGCAGCGGGAACGCCGGCGGCGCGTTCTTGAGCTGCAGCTTGATCGCCTTGGCGTCGCCGGAGCTGCCGTGGGTCGCGGCGGGCAGCGGAGTGAGGCACCCGTTGCGCGTCAGGTCGATGGGCACGAAGCCGATCTTCTCGGCGGGCGAGCCGGGCTTCAGGCGGAAGTCGCCCTTCGACGGATCGACGAACAGCGGGTCGGCGATGAGTGAGGCGGCGTCCTGCCCCTTCGCCTGCCACTTCTCGAACGTGAGGCCCGCGAAGTCGACGGGCTTGCCGGCTGCGTTCCAGTACAGGTTGTGGTCCAGCTTATAGTTGTTGTCGGACCAGTTCGAGCCCAGGAGCGCGCCCTCGGTCCAGTAGACGATGTTGTGCTCGAAGGTGAACGACAGGTGGGCCTCCATCCGGGTGCGCATGAGCTGGCTGTCGTGGTTCAGCGCCCAGACGTTGTTGCGGACAACGTTCTCGCGGCCGTAGTGCTGGTGGAAGCCCGCCGACTTGCAGCCGTACGCGACGTTGTTCTCGATGAGCATCGTGCTGGTGCCTTCGTCCGGGTAGATGCCCCAGCCGCCGTACGAGAACGACTGCACGTCGTGGATGCGGTTGTGGTGCAGCACGGAGCCGGGCGACAGGCCCAGCGTGTAGATGCCGCCCATGTCGCTGAGGACGCGCTGGCCGAGTTGCCAGATGTGGTTGTTGGAGACGGTGTTGTGGTTGCAGTTGCTGGGCCCGTAGCCCCACGACCAGCCCGTCGAGACACCGGTGTAGTAGAAGTCGAAGATGTCGTTGTGGTCGATCTCGTTGTAGCACGAGTGACCGAGCCACACGCCGATGCCTGCCGGGTGCATGCGGCCGCCGGGTCCGATGCGGCAGTTGCGCACCACGTTGTGGCTGGCGACGACCTCGTCGTCCTCCGAGTACCCGGTCGTGCCGATCTTGACGCCGCCCGCCGCCATGTCGGTGAGGACGCAGTCGACGACGCGGTTCCGCTTGCAGCCCTCGCCGAACTCGACAGCGTACTCGCCGGAGCCCGCCACCACGCAGGCTTCGAGGCTGCAGTCGCGCGCGCCGGAGCCCGAGATGGCGGCGCTCAGGTTCACCTCGGCCTGGGGGAACGAGTTGCCCTGCGGAGGCGAGTTCCAGTTCGTGTGCGCGAAGACCAGGCCGCGGAACACGATGCTGGAGACCCACTGCCGCTTGGCCGGGTTGCCGCGCAGCTCGACCAGGCGCTCCAGGCGCGGCGCGAACACGTCGACCGAGCCGGGCTTCTCGCCGGGCATGGGGATGTAGGTCAGTTCGCCGGAGGGACGATCCAGGTACCACTCGCCGGGCTTGGAGAGGGCCTCCTTCACGTTCTCGACGATGTAGCGGTTGCCCTTGGGCAGCGACGCCCACCAGTCCTTGCCGCGCGTCGGCCCGGTGAAGCGCACCACGTTCGCGGCGGCGTCCACCGACTTGACGCGGAGGCGCGCCATCGTCCAGATCTGGAAGCCGAGCACCTCGACGTCTTCGAGGTTGGACCAGTCGGCCCGGATGTCACCGGGAGCGAAGGCGAACGCGTCGAAGCCGGTGGCATCGGCGGAGGGCTGGACGGCTTCGGCGATCGTGTAGTAGTCACCCTTGGGGAGGCGGGGGCGGTAGCGGCGCTCGCCGTTCACCCAGAGCTGCGAGAAGCGCCACTCGCCGGCGGCGACCTGCGGCAGGTGCGCCACCCAGCGCCCGTCGCGGACCTGCCACCCGTCGATGCGCGTGCCCCCGCTGAGGATGGGCCGCTCGCCGGGGTAGGACTCGAACACCACCGCGCTGCCCTCCGCGCCGGAGTCCTCCGGGCCGAAGACCAGGGGCTTCTCCAGCAAGTAGAGCCCGCCGCGGATCTTGACGACGACGGGTCTGCCCGCGCTCTTGGCGACCGGGAGGAGCTTGCGCACGGCCTCGACGGCGGCGTTGGGCGTCGCGAGCGGGCCGTCGGTCTTGGCGGCGTTCGGGGCCGCGAGCTTGCCGGACCACGTGTCGCGACCGTCCGGGGCAACGAAGAGGTCGGCCTCAGCGGCGAACGCGATCGAGGGAGTGAGCACGAGCGCGAACAGCAGGGACACGAGGGTGAGTGGCTGCATCGATTGCCTCCAGGTTGAAGGCCGATGAGGAACACCGGGGTGTTCCTCATCGGGGCACGTCTGGCGCTTGAGAGACGAAGGCTACTTGGTGGCCACGTTGAGTACGTGTTCGCGGCGGCCGATGGGCACCTTGACGCTCTCGAGCTTGGTGAAGCCGGCCTCGCGGAAGACGGCCTGGTAGTCCGGCCACGTCCACCGGAGGGAGTTGCAGATGCTGGCGGTCTCGAGCCGCGCGCCCTGATCGTCGCGGACGACGAAGAGGTAGTTCTCGACCACGCCAACATCGGACTTATCGCGCGCGACCAGCAGCGTCAGGTGCGTGTCGTCGTGGGTGTAGTCGCTGCGGAGTTGGAAGCGCGGCGCGGCGGCCCATGCGTGATCGATCAGCGTCGTGTGGTCCTCGATGTGCGACCACTGGTCGGCACCGGTGAAGATCAGCACGCCGCCGGGCTTGAGCACCGATGCGAAGTTGTGCACGGCAAAGCGCAGATCGGAGCGCGTCTGCATCCAGGAGAGCGCGTCGTTGATGACCGCGTCGAACTCGGCCTGGAACCGCTCACCCAGGTCGGCCCAGAGGCAGTGGTGGTACGCGATGGGCAGGCCGAGCATGTCGGCGAGTTCGCGCGCATGCTCGACGGCAACCGCGCTGCGCTCCGTGCCGACCGCGTCGAAGCCCGACTCGTGCAGCAGGATGGTGCGCAGCCCGAGGCCGGCGTTGCAGTCCAGCACGCGCTCCGCCTTGTACTCCTTCAGTACCCAATCCCACACGGGCGCCGTCCGCGCCGTGCGTCCTTCAGGGTGGCTCGGGTCCTTCATGTGAGGCTGCCACAGTGCTCGCCGGAACCATTGCCACCGCCAGATGACATCCCAGTCTTCGGAGCTGTTCATCGCTACGGGGTCACCTCCTTGCTTGACGCATAGGTTCGGAAGCCGACGCGCGGAATCCTGCGCGTGCGCGACGGTATTGCGATGAACGTTATCGCACCGCTTCGCACGACGCCCGCGGGGCCCATTCGAGGCCCGGTATAATGCTGCCACGAGCACATTGGGAGGATCGGAATGGAACGCACTTTCGTGATGGTGAAGCCGGACGGGTTCGAGCGCCGGCTCGTGGGCGAGATCGTGGGGCGGTTCGAGCGCCGCGGGCTCAAGCTGGTCGGGCTGAAGCTGCTGCACCCGAGCCGCGAGCTGGCCGAGAAGCACTACGCCGTCCACAAGGGCAAGCCGTTCTACGAGGAGCTGGTCGCCTTCGTGACGCGCGGCCCGGTGGTCGCCATGGTGTGGGAAGGCACGCAGGCCATCTCGCTGGTGCGCAAGATGATGGGCGCGCTCAAGCCCGAAGAGGCGCTACCCGGCACCATCCGCGGGGACTTCACCACGGAGGTGCAGACCAACCTGGTGCACGGGTCGGACGCGCCCGAGACCGCGGCCACGGAGATCGCGCTCTGGTTTGGGCCGGACGAGTTGCTGGCCTAACGGCGGGACTTGGGACTTGGGACTTGGGGGCTGGGTGAGCCCCAACCCCCAAGTCCAGCCCCAACCCCCAAGTCCCAAGTCCCAGCCTCAGTCCCTCTTGTTGTGCTGGGCGTTGCCTCCCCAGGCTGTCCAGCCGTCGGCTTCCTTCTGGCCGGTCCTCAGGCAGATGAACAGCCCGTTGCTGGTGCCCACGTACAGGTTGCCGCGGGCGAGAGCGGGCTGGAACGTGATAGGCTGCTTGAGGGCGTAGAGGAAGCCCACCTTGCCGTCCTTCTGGCGCACCGAGGCGAGGTGCCCCTGGAGGCTGGAGAGGTACAGGTTCTCGCGGCCGAGTGCCGGCGGCGCGAAGACCTGGTCGCCGGCGCCGCCGCCCTTCACCTTGGCCTGCCACCTGAGGGCGCCGGTGGTGGACGAGAGGGCGTTGAGGCTGCGCCCCTGGGCGTTCATGATCTGCCCCCTGGCACAGACGGCTCGGGAGCCCTGGTACGCCCAGCCGCCGACCACTGTGTTGACTCCTACGCTCTTGTTGGCCTGCGCGAGGTTGGCTGCCGCGGGCGCGCTGCTGAAGCCGACCGACGCGTCGAGCTTCGCCTGGCCCTCCTTGCCGATGCCGACCCCGCCCCCCTTCCCCGCGGCCAGGTACTCGGCCTTGCCCGAGGCGAGCAGCCTCTTGTCCTTCTCCAGCCCACCGTTCGCATCGATGCGCTTGATGCCCTCGAAGCTGGCCCCGCCGCGCGACTCCTTCTGGGTCATGACGACCTGGCCGCCGGCCACGATGGGCGCGCTGGTTCCGGCGTTCTTCTTGAGCCACACGGTCTTGCCGGTCGATGCGTCGAGGCTGAGCGAGGTGCCGTCGAAGCAGGTGAGGAGCAGGCGGTCGCCCTCCACCACCGGCGCGGAGATCACCTCGGCGGGGATGGGCACGCTCCAGTGGTGCCGCCCCGTCCGCAGATCGGCGCACAGCATCCGGTGCGTCCAACCGGCGGGCTGCTTCTCGGCGTTGGGGCCCGGCGCCTGCCTGATGGGCTTGGCGGCTTGCTGGACGGCCGCGTTGTTCGGGGCTCCGTTCTGGTGGGCGGCTCCGTGGTGGCCGGACTGGCCGGCGGGATAAGACATGTAGAGACGGCCCTTCGAAATGGCGGGCTGGCTCATGAGCGGGTCGCCGAGCCACTCCTGCCACATCAGCTTGCCGGTCTGGGCGTCGGCCACGATCACTGTGCAGCTCTCGGTGTTGAACGCAACGCAGCCGTCCTCCACCACCGCGGCCGTCGGCCCATCGTCGGAGGTCTTCATCTGCCAGACCTTCTTGCCGGTCTCGGCGTCGAAGGCGTAGAACTCGTAGGAGCCGTAGCCGCCACCCACGAACAGCTTGCCGTCCGCGTAGGCCGGGGTCGCGATCGGCCTGTCGCCAGGGATGCGCACCACCCACCCGGTCCTCCCGTCCGGCGTGTTCAGCGCGACCGGCGTCAGGTTGGGCGTGGACGCGGGCATCGCGACAGGCACGGCATTGTCGAGGTCAATGTGGATCTGCTTCGGCGGAGGCGGCGCGACCTTCTTCGCCGGCCTGGCGAAGGCCAGCCTCCCGGCAACGGCTCCGAGCAGCACGACGACTGAGACGATGCGTGCGCCGAGTGTCTTCATGGCTGTTCGCTCCCATCGGGCGTCCGGCTGCAGGCCGTCCGGCAGTTCCTCATCGGTACAAGGCCCCCGTTAGGCCTGGACGCATCCCGATAGTGTGGGTTCCTCGCAATGGAGCGAGGGTTCACGGTCACTGCCCAAAACCGCGGCAAAGAGAAGGCGGCCCTCCGCAAGCGCGTGGGCCGCCTTCTTCTCTCATCACGCCGGCATCCGCGCTCGCTACCCCAGCGCAGCATCCACCTTGTTGATGGCGGCAGCCATCTGGCAGGCGTGGTCGGCGGTCATGGCCATGTTGAAGCCGAAGCGCAGGGCCCGGTCCAGGATGTCGAGCGTGCGCGGGCACATGTCGCGGCTGTAGGCGACGCTGCCCTTGTAGGCGGGGTGCTGCCACGGGCCGCCCACGGCGCTCGGCGGGTTCTTGTCGAGTATCGAGTCCCAGAAGCAGTAGATGTGGCGGTCCGGGAAGGCATCGCTGTGCGCCGCGCCGCAGGGCAGGCCCTCGGCGGTGATGGCGTCGGCGTAGCGCTGGGCCGCCTCGCGCGTCTTCACGATGATGGCCGCGCTGATGCCGCAATCGCCCGCCGGGTCGTCGACGTGCTGGAGGGCGTAGCCCTTCGGCTCGTCAAGCGCGCCGAGGAAGGCCTGCTTCAGCGAGCGGGTGTGGGCCAGGATGGTGTCCAGCTTGGCGAGCTGGCAGAGGGCGAGGGCTCCCAGCAGCTCGCTGGGCCGGAAGCAGTGCGCGGAGAACGGCTTCTCGCTCCAGCCGTCCGTGGGGATCGTGTCGCTCATCCACATGGGCAGCGCGGGGTCCGCGGCGAAGCAGGCGCGCTCGTAGGCGCGGTAGTCGTTGGTGAAGACCGCGCCGCCCTCGCCGCACGTGATGATCTTGAAGTAGTTGAGGCTCCACGCCCCGGTGTCGCCGATGGAGCCGACCATCTTGCCGCGATACTGGCCGCCGATGCACTGGCAGCAGTCCTCGACGACGAACAGGCCGTGGCGGCGGGCCACCTCGACGATGGCATCCAGGCACGCGGGCACGCCCTGCATGTGCACCGGGATGACGGCGCGCGTGTACGGCGTGATCTTCGCCTCGAAGTCGGCGGGGTCGAGGCCCAGCGATCCATCGATCTCCGCGATGACCGGCACCGCGCCGACCGCGACGACTGCCGCGGCGGTGGCGATGTACGTATAGGCGGGGACGATGACCTCGTCGCCCGGGCCTATGCCGAGCCCCGTGAGGGCGCAGACGAGGGCGCTCGTGCCCGAGTTCACCATCAGGGCGTGGCCGACGCCGACCCTGGCCGCCGCCTGCTGCTCGAACTCGCGGACCCGGCTCTCCGGGTGGAAGCGGAACAGCCTGCCGGACCGGAGCACGGCCGCGGCGGCCTCTATCTCGTTCTCGTCGATGAAGTTCGCGCCCGGCCCACCCCCCTGGCCGGGTATCCCCTGCGGAATAGCAACAGCACCCCCGTCGATTGCCAACTTCTCGGCCATAGCGTCCTCCTTCGCGGCGCGTCTCAGGAGGCATCTTCGACACGGGGCGGCCGCCGCCCTTCCCCATGCGGGCAACCCGATGCGGCCGCATTTGGCACGATGGCACGTTTCGTGCATACACCACAGGGTGTCTGCCATCGGTACGCGGTCCGGCGGCGTCCATCCTGGTCAGTACAAAGGCAGGAATACATGAACATCTCTAGATCTGTCTCTCTGGTGTTCGCGCTGGCACTCTCCACCGCCGTCCTTGGCGCGTCGACGCGCGCCGGTGCGGCGACGTTCACCGACCTCACGTCCTGGCTGGCGGCGACAAGCGACGCGCGCTTGGTGAACTTCGACGTCACGCCGGGCGGCGACCCCACACCGGGTTCCGGCGACATCGGGAGCACGTACTCGGCGCTCGGCGTCACGTTCTCGCCCGGGAACTTCTACGGAAGCCCTATCGGGCCTGTCTCGTCACCGTACGGCTGGTTCAACAACACGCTCGTCGGCAACGACCGCGTGTTCGACGCCACGTTCATCGTCAGCGGGATCACCTCGGTCGGGGTCCAGAACGTCCTGTACAGCGCGAAACCTAACGGCGCGATCCTGCGGGCCTATGACGCGTCGGACAACCTGCTCGGGTCGGTGTCCTCCGACAGCGATGGCGGCACGCTCGACTTCTTCGGCCTCACCACCAGTTCGGACATCGCTCGGATCACTGTCACGGTCGTGGACCCGTACGGCTGGGGGCTGGACGACCTTCGGTTCGGTCGCGCCGATGATGGCACGGTGCCCGAGCCCGGCTCGCTGGCCATGCTGCTGGGCGCCGGCATCGTGGGCACCGGCGTGATTGTTCGCCGCAGACGCGCCTAGCCTGCGCGCCATCCAGATCGTCAAGAGCCCGGGGCGACGCCGTTCCGGGCTCTTTGACGTGTCGACTACGGCCGACCAGGCAAATTGCGCAGCAATGCGCAGCGTCCGGGCGGGCTTTGGCACAGTACGTGCAGTACGGGCTCCGTGGGAGAGCGCCACCCCGATCCTGATCCCGTGTGCATCGCCCATCCAACTAACGAGAGGCGGACCAGTATGAGATTCTTGGCCAGGTTGTTTTCCGCGGTAGCACTGCTCGCACTGCTCGGCACTGGCGCTTGGGCCGGGCCGACGACGATCGACTTCGACGCGCTGACACCCCCGAAGTACGGCGACCTCATCGCCAACGTCGACCCGACGTACGCCGGGCTGACGTGGAACAACATGGCGGTCGTCGCATACGACGACATCGCTCCGAGCGGCTACTACAACGGCGTCGTGTCCACGCCGAACGTGGCGCTCAACTGGTTCATGAGTGACGCCAGCTTCTCGTCGGTCGACACGTTCGACCTGGTGAGCCTCTACCTGGGCGCCGCGTGGAACAACGGCCTGCAGGTCGACATCACCGGTTCGCTCGCGGGGTCGCCCATCTATAGCGTGACCGAGACGGTAGACACAAGCGGCACGACGCAGTATGTCCTCGACTGGACAGGCATCGACACGGTTACGTTCCACACCTACGGCGGCACGCTGAACCCTGACCTGGCCACCACGGGCCACGGCACCCAGATGGTGCTCGACAACGTCGTGCTGAACGTCAAGGACACGCGCGTCCCTGAGCCGGGCACCCTCGCGCTCCTGGTGGGGGCGTGTGTCGCCGGCGCCGGTGTCATCCGCCGCCGCAAGGGCTAGGCCGCAGAGCCGACCGTCTTGCTGGAGCCCGGGGCGAATACGCCTCGGGCTCTTTGCCGTCACGTAGGGTATCGCCCGCGCCGCGCCGAACAATGCCGTCAGGCGGCGGCTGCCGTCCACAGAACACACACATGAGGGAGCCATATGGCTAAGACGCTTAAGGTCGGCGTCATCGGCGTCGGCGGCATTGCGGGCACGCACTTCCCGGGTTGGGCAGAGACCCCGTACGCCGAGGTGGTGGCGTTCGGCGATATCGACAAGGAGATCTTGGAGCGCGTCGGCGCCAAGCAGGGCATCAAGCGCCTGCACCTCGACTCGTATGAGTTGATCGCCGACAAGAGCATCGACATCATCGACATCTGTACGCCGAACATGTACCACATGCCGTACGCGGTCGCGGCGCTTCAGGCGGGCAAGCACGTCATCTGCGAGAAGCCCCTGGCTCCCGATCCAGCCTCCATCAAGAAGATGATCGCGGCGCGCGACAAGAGCGGCAAGCTGCTCATGACGGCGCAGCACTTCCGCTTCGACGGGAAGTCCAAGGCGCTGAAGGCGGAGATCGAGACCGGCTCGCTGGGCGACATCTACCACGCGCGGAGCTGGATGCTGCGCCGCAGCGCGGCCCCGACCCGGTACGGGTTCATCGAGAAGGCGCACTCCGGCGGCGGCCCGTGCATCGACATCGGCGTGCACATCCTCGACCTGACGCTGTGGATGATGGGCAACCCGAAGCCGGTCACGGTCAGCGGCATCACGCAGGACAAGCTGCGCAAGCTGCCGGGCGCGTTCAGCAACTGGGGCGGCGACATCCCGAAGAACTGGGACGTCGAGGAGTTCGCGGCGGCGTTCGTGCGGTTCGAGAACGGCGCGACGCTCATCATCGAGGTGAGCTGGCTGCTGAACCACAAGACGACCGGCGAAGACATGCAGATGTGGCTGTACGGGACGAAGGGCGGGTCGCACTGGCCCTCCAACGAGATCCTGACGACGAACAACGTGACGAAGCAGCACTTCAACACGCAGCTCACCAACGCCGAGGGCGGCGAGCCGCACGCGAAGGAGGTAATGGTGTTCGCAGAGCACGTCGCGAAGGGCCTCGCCTCGCCCGTTCCCGCCGAGCAGTCGCTGCAGGTGCTGACCATCCTGGACGGCCTCTACCGCAGCGCGGCGGCCGGCAAGGAGATCAAGCTGTAGAAGGCGCGGGCGCACCCGGCGGGCACGGAGGCCCGCCCTCCAGGGGTGCGCGGACTAGCCTGACCTGTTCATGGGTGGCACAGGACGGGCACGGAGGCCCATCCCACCACTGCACTCGTGCATGATCAGGCTAGTGGCGGTCCGCGCGGAGGGGGTTTGTACCGGACGGGCACCCTCCGGCGGGCTCAGGGCAGGCTCCGCCCCATCCCACCACAGCGTTCGCACCTGGCAGTGTGGCAGAGGACTGTCGGTTCGCGATGGGGCTGCGCGGCGATGCGCGGCCCCATCGGCGTGTGCGGACGGCGAAACTGGTCGCACCTGCCCGCGGGCGACGCCCAATCCGGCCCCGGAGGAAGTACAATGTTTGGCGAGAGGTCGGAGGGCGCGAACGCATGGGTGAACAGGTGGACGGGAATCGGAAGGTTGTGGTCATCGGGTCGGGCCCGATCCGGATTGGACAGGGCATCGAGTTCGACTACTGCTCGGTGCACTGCGTCTGGGCGCTGCGCGAGGCCGGCTACGAGGCGCTCATCATCAACAACAACCCCGAGACCGTCAGCACGGACTTCGACACCTCGGACCGCCTCTACTTCGAGCCACTGACCACCGAGGACGTGCTGAACATCCTCGACCGCGAGGACCCGCTGGGCGTCATCGTGCAGTTCGGCGGGCAGACCGCCATCAACCTGGCGCGCCCCCTGCACGAGAACGGTATCCGCATCCTCGGCTCCAGCTTCGAGTCGATCGACCTCGCCGAAGACCGCGACCGGTTCGAGCGCGTCCTCCGCGAGCTGGACATCCCCAAGCCGGCCGGCCGCGCCGTCACGAGCACCGAGGCCGCCGTCGAGGTCGCCGCGGAGATCCACTACCCGGTTCTGGTGCGCCCGTCGTACGTGCTGGGTGGCCGGGCGATGGAGATCATCTTCAGCGAGGACGAGCTGCTCAACTACATGCGGTACGTGGTGGAGGTCTCGCCCAAGGCGCCGATCCTGGTGGACAAGTACGTGCTGGGCAAGGAGGTGGAGGTCGACGTCATCAGCGACGGCACCGACTGCCTGCTCCCCGGCATCATGGAGCACATCGAGCGGGCCGGCGTGCATTCGGGCGACTCGATGGCCGTGTACCCGCCGCAGTCGCTCAGCCAGAAGGTCATCGACCAGATCGTGGAGACGGCGACGGCCCTCGCGCGCCGGCTGAACGTTCGCGGCCTGATGAACATCCAGTACGTGGTGGCCGACGAAGAGGCCCAGGTGCTGGAGGTGAACCCGCGCGCCAGCCGCACGGTGCCCTACCTCTCCAAGATCACCAGCATCCCGATGGTGAAGGTGGCGACGAACGTGATGATCGGGCGGACGCTGAAGGAGCAGGGCTACGTCGGCGGCCTGCACCCGAGCGCCCCGCTCATCGCGGTCAAGGCGCCCGTGTTCAGCTTCCCCAAGCTCATCGGCGTGGAAGTCGGCCTCGGCCCGGAGATGAAGTCGACCGGCGAGATCATGGGGGTCGACACGGACTACAGCCGCGCCCTGTACAAGGCCATGGTGGCTAGCGGCGTGGACGTGCCGCGCAAGGGCAAGCTGATCGCGACGATCGCCGAGCACGACAAGGCGGAGTCGGTGGCGGTCATCCGCGAGTTCGTCGAGCTGGGGTACGAGGTCTACGCGACGGGCGGCACGGCCGCTCATCTGGCAGAGCACGGGATCCCGGCGAACACGGTCCTCAAGATCCATCAGGGCGCGCCGAACCTGCTCGACGTGATCCGGGACGGCAAGATCGATCTGCTGATCAACACGCTCTCGACGGACAAGCGCTCCGAGCGCGAGGCGCTGCAAATCCGGCGCGCGTCCGTGGAGCGCGGCATCCCCTGCCTGACCTCCCTCGACACGGCGCGAGCCCTGCTGCTGGCTATGCGGACCCGCCACGGTGGCGACGACTTCGTCTGCGCGACGGTCGACGACTACCTGGTGGAGCCCACTGCCGGCGGCGTCCAGCGGTGAAGGTCGACCACGAGGTCGACTTCCACGGCAGCACAGCCCGGGAGATGCGCTGGGCGTTGGACGACCTGGCCCAGACCTCGGCCTGGCGCGGGTGGCGGCGGGTGCGCGTGATCCACGGCAACGGCGAGGTGCTGCGCGCCTACCTGCGCGACTGGTGCCATGAACGCGGCGTCTCGTGGTCGCCCGAGCCACGCAACCCGGGCTCCACCATCCTCCACCCATTCCGCTCGCAGCTCCCACCCCCACCCCGCCTCGACCCGCCGAAGCCCGTGAAGCCACGCCGCACGCTCGCCCGCCCGATCAACCCCGCCGCGAAGCCCGAGGAGCTGAAGGCCGCCCGCGACCTGATGAAGCAGGAGTTCGAGCGCCTGGGCGAGCAGACCCCGGAGACGCTGCGCCACCGCAAGCGCGGGCATGGGGCGGGGTGACGGGTGTCGGGTGCTGGGGGTTGGGGGGTGGCTCGGAGGCGCGGCGGACAGCAGCGTCAAGGACCCGGCGGGGTGCGGAGACCCCGCCCTACGGGTTGGTGCGAAGCGGGGGCTACAGCGGCTCCAGCTTGCCGCCGGGGGCGAGGCGGAAGCGCCTGCCACGCCAGGCGACGGTGCGACCGAGGAAGCTGGAGAGCCAGACGGCGAAGCTGAGCACGTCGGCGACGGGCAGCAGCCAGAGGCCACGGCGCGCCTCGCGGTCGTGCGTGATGCACCCGGTGATGGCCGCCGCGACGGCGGCGCGCAGGAGCACCGTGGCGAGCAGCGCGCCGAGTGCCCACGGAGCGAGGCCGGCCGCGAGGGCCAGCGCCAGGGCGAGCACGAACCCGTGCGTGACGACCGCCCCTGCCCAGCCCGCGGGCTGCATGGCGCGGCAGGTCTTGGCCCAACGGACGCGGCGCGACCACATGCGGGCGAACGTCTCCGCGCCCATCACGTCGTCCACCACGTAGTCCGACAGCACCACCTTCATCCTCAGCTTCCGAACGCGCTCACCCAGGCGGTAGTCGTCGGCCAACTCGTCGGCCAGCGCGCGGAAGCCCCCGATCCGCTCCAGGGTCTCGCGGCGCAGCGCGATCGTGGCGCCCAACGCGAAGCCCAGCCCGCTCAGGCGGCGCGTCAGCATCACGCTCGGGACGAAGTCGCAACCGATGGCTACGGCCTCCAGGCGCGCCGCCAGGCTGCCCACCCGCGCGCCGCAGTAGGCGCAGGTCACGAGCCCGACCTCCGGATCGGCGAACGGGGCCGCCACGCGCGCCAGGTAGTCCGGCTCGACGCGCATGTCGCTGTCGCAGAGCACGAGCAGCGGGTTCCGGGACTCGGCGGCCAGGCGCTCCAGCGTGCAGACTTTGCGGTTCAGGCCGAACTCATCCGCCCCCGCGACGACGCGCACGGGCACAGAGGGGCTGCCCTGGGCGAGGGCGGCCGCGTCGGCCAGGCCACGATCGTCAGGGTCGAGCGCGCCGAAGACCACCTCGTAGTCGCGGTAGTCCTGGCGTAGGAAGCTGGCGAGGTTGGCGGGGAGTTCGGCGTCCGTGCCGCAGAGCGGCTTCAGCACGGAGATGGCGGGAAGCGGCACAGCCGGGGCCGTGCGAGGCGTCTTCTGCCAACACCGGGCGGACCAGAGGCAGATGAGGGAGTACGCCCAGAAGGCGGCGACCGCCAGGCCGAGCACGGCGACGAGGAGCGCCATGGTCGCGCGGCTAGTTGCGTTCGCCGAGGCCGACGACGATGACCCCGATGACGATGAGGGCTGTCCCGGCCCAGCGCGCCGGCGTCACGCCCTCGTGCAGCCAGAACTTGGCGAGGAACGCCACGAGGAGATAGCTGACGGCGGTGAGAGGCAGGACGAAGCTGATGTCGGCCCACGAGAGGGCGAGCGCGTAGAGGCCGAAATAGAGGGCCATCAGCGCGGTGCCGCCGACCACGTGCCCGTTGGTGACGGCCGCGAGGAGCATGCGGAAGCCCTCGGCGCCCGACTTGCCCACCTGCTTCATGCCGACGCTCAGGAGGGTCTCGCCTACCGCCACGCACGCGGTCGCGAAGAGGACAACGAGGATCACTTGGAGCTTGGGTACGGGCATGGCGATAGACCGGCGCGTCAGTGGCGCCAGATGGCCTCCAGGTAGATGATCAGCACGGCGCAGAACGCCACGAACGTCAGGACGGCGGCGATGGCCGCCGCCCACAGCTTCCAGCGAGCGACCGGCTTGATGTCGCGCAGCGGCGTGGGCAGGCGATCGGGCCGCAGCGTGGTCGTCCCGCCGAGCGGCGGCATGGAGTCGAGCCGATAGGTACCGCGCTCGGCGGCTTCCCAGAGCGGCTTGGCGCACTGCCAGCACTGGGTCGATTCCTGCGTGTCGCGATTGCCGGCCCCGCAATGGGGGCACTTAATCCGGGACGCCATGGTCAGCTCCGCATGTGACCCCGCGTGCAGCTCGGGTCCATCGCTCTCGCCTGACCGTACGTCAGATGATGCCGGAACGCTGCGTTGCCGGGGCCGCCGCACCCTACCGTATGCCGGCGAACCCGGCGAGGCGAAGGTCCAGTTCGTCTATTCGGGCGCGCACTCTGCGATCGAGCAGCGCGCGCAGATCCACGTCGTCGGCCGCGGCGCCGGGGTGGAAGTACACCTCGCTCACGCCTGGGCCGAGCCTGCCCAGCAGGTCGAGGACGTACTCCGGCGCCATGCGCCCGCTCTCCAGGTGTCCGCAGACGCGGTCGGCCACGCGAAGCCCGGCCCGGCGGGCCGATCGCAGGCACCTCGGCCGCAGCGCTCGGAAGTACAGCCATTCCGCGCGTCGCGCCCCCGCCCGGCCGAACGACCAGGGGCGGAACTCCTCGTGCGGAACCCGAATCCAGCGTACCCCGAGCCGCGCACACTCCCGCACAACCGCGTCCCAGATGACCGGGTGCAGGTGCAGGTGCTGATGGCCGTCGACGTGCGCGCAGGGCAGCCCGGTGGCCTCGTAGGCGGCGAACTGCGCGCGCACCTCGCGCCGCACCTGGGCGCGCACCGCCGGCGAGAAGAACGCCCGGATCCCGCAGCGCGCCGGATCGTTAGGGAAGCGGCCATCGGGTCCGACGAGCGCGGGCACCTCTGCCGGGCTGGAGATGGGCCGGCCGCAGCTCAGCGCCACGTGCAGCCCCACGTCGAGCGACGGCAGCTCGCGGGCCAGGGCCACCGCCTCGTCGAGGGCCGGCTCCGCGACCATGAGGCTCGCGGCGGTGAGCACGCCGTCGGTGTGGGCGCGGCGGATGGCGGCGTTGACAGCGGGCGAGGCGCCCAGGTCGTCGGCGTTCAGAATGACTGCGTTCACCTGGGCGTGGTTCGGCGCGCGGGGCGGCGAGTCCTGCGTTTCGGGCGGGCCCGGTAACCCGGCGGGCACCCGCGAGCGTCCTAACGTGGGAGCGGCCGCCGTGGCCGTCCGGCAGCCCGGGCGCTGCCTGCACAACGTCGTGCGCCGAGGGTATCGGCGGGAGGTCGAGATGCGGATGGTGCGTGCTGGAGGGGCGCTGTGCGTGCTCCTGTGTCTCGGCGGCGCCGCAGCGGGTCAAGCGCCGAAGGCGAGCAAGGCGAAGGGAGTGGCGCTGACCATCTACAACCAGAACTTCGCGCTGGTGAAG
This sequence comes from uncultured Chthonomonadaceae bacterium, assembly GCA_964519955.1. GTDB lineage: Bacteria > Armatimonadota > Chthonomonadetes > Chthonomonadales > CAJBBX01 > CAZFLM01. The sequence goes on from CAZFLM010000037.1 coordinate 48,980, forward strand.
GAGAAGCGCAGCATCGATCTGGCCACGGGACGCAACAGCCTGCTGATCGAGGACGTCGCGGCGCTCATCGACCCAACCAGCGTGAGCATCAAGTCGCTGACGGCTCCCGGGGCCGTGGCGGTGCGGGAGCAGAACTACCAGTACGACCTGATGAGCCCGACGACTCTGCTGAACAAGTCCGTCGGCAAGCCCATCACCATCACGCAGATCTTCGACAACGGCAGAACCCGCGACATCAAGGGCACGATCATGGCCCCGTTCTCGGTCTCGGTTGCCCAGACAGGCGAGCGCCAGGGAGGCAGCGAGACCAACTTCAGCGGCCTGATCGTGAAGGCGAACGACGGCGGCATCGTGCTGAACCCGATGGGGCAGATCACGCTGCACGAGATGCCCGCGGGCCTGATCGTGCGCCCGCAGCTCTCCTGGCTCCTCGACAGCACCAAGGCGGGCCCGCACGAGGTCGAGGTCGCCTACATGACGGATGGCGTCACGTGGAAGGCCGACTACGTGGCCATCGTGAACAGCGACGACCGCTCCGTGGATGTGACGGGCTGGGTGACGCTGGACAACCAGTCGGGCGCGACCTACGAGAACGCATCGCTCCAGCTCATCGCGGGAGACGTGCGGCGCTTGCGGCCGGCGACCACGCGCGGCAGCTATGGAGGCGGCGCGGCCGACTCGGTGGCGCCGGCGCCGCAGTTCCGGGAGGAGTCCTTCTTCGAGTACCACCTCTACACGCTGGACGGTACGACCACGGTGCGCGACAAGGAGCAGAAACAGATGACGCTCCTCGCCGCGGAGAAGGCGCCGGCTGAGAAGAAGTTCGTCTACGACGGCCGCCGCGGCATCTGGGGCGTGTGGCTCAACGGCGACCACCCGGGCGAGAGCTACGACAAGAGCGCGCAGACCAAGTTCAACGTCGTGATGGAGATCCAGAACTCCAAGCCGGCGCTCGGCATTGCGCTTCCCAAGGGGCGTGTGCGGCTCTACAAGGCCGACAGCCGGGGCGCGCTGCAGTTTCTGGGCGAGGACGCGATCGACCACACACCGAAGGACGAGACGCTGCGCCTCTACGTCGGGGAGAGCTTCGACGCAGTGGGCGAGCGGAAGCGGACCAACTTCCGACGCATCTCGGACCGGGAGGTCGAAGAGAGCTTCGAGATCGGTCTGAGGAACCACCGCACCGAGGACATGAGAGTCTCCGTGATCGAGCACCTGTCATCCGACTGGGAGATCCTAGAGAAGAGCCAGAACTACGTCAAGAAGGACGCGCACACCGTCGAGTTCGTCGTGCCGCTGAAGAAGGATGGCGAGGCGAAGGTGACGTACACGGTGCGAACGCGCTGGTAGGAGCTGCCGGCGCTCGTCAGTGGGCCGGAGCGGACGGGCACGGAGGCCCATCCCACCAAAGCGCGGCCGCACCCGACGGGCGCGGAGGCCCATCCCACCACGGCATGGTCGCAGCGGACGGGCGCGGAGGTCCATCCCACCACGGCATGGTCGCGGCGGACGGGCACGGAGGCCCATCCCACCAGGGCATGGTCGCAGCGGACGGGCGCGGAGGTCCATCCCACCACGGCATGGTCGCGGCGGACGGGCAGGGAGGAGGATGCGGGCTGCCGCTCGCCGAAGGTTCGGGGTGGACGGCCCCAGTGGCCGCCGACTTGGACAGGCCACGAACCAGGCGGAAGGAAGCGCGGCCCGCATGCTCGCCAACGAACCCTGCGCGGATCACCTGGAAGCGCCAAACCGGTGTAACGGCCGGCAGGCGGCGCGCGTCATATGCACAGACGCCCGCACGCACACGCGCGGGCCCGGAGTTGCGCACAGGTGTACACGGAGACAAGAACGTTGGCTTGGGGCGCGCGGATGACTGTCGAGACCGCGTCGCCGCCTTGCGACCCGGACGAGCCGCTGGTAGCGCGGTTCGCTGCGGGCGACAAGTCTGCGTTCGACATCCTGTTCGACCGGCACCAGGAGTACGTCTACAACATCGTGTACGGCATCCTGGGGCGCCAGGACGACGCGCGCGACGTGACGCAAGAGGTGTTCCTGCAGGTTCACCGCAGCATCGGATCGTTCCGCCGAGGCTCCCGGTTCGCGACGTGGCTGTATCGCATCGCGGTGAACCGGGCGGTGGACGCCGCGCGGCGCAAGAGCCGCATGCGGTGGCTGCCGCTAGTGGAGACGCTGCGGGACCGGCCGGACGAGACGCCGGGGCCGGAGGAGCAGACCGCCGAGTCGGAGCGGGCCGGCGTGGTCCAGCGCATTCTGAACGAGGTGCCGCTGCAGCATCGCGACGTACTGGTGCTGCGCTACTTCCGGGATCTGTCAGTCGAAGACGTGGCCGAGGTGCTGGGCATCTCGGTGACCGCCGCCAAGGTGCGCCTGCACCGCGCGCGACGCTGCTTCAAGGAGCGCTACGTTGCCGCCTTCGGGGAGACCGGCGAAGAGGGTTAGCCTCTGCGCCGCAACGCACGACCTACTTCCGGCCTACGTCGAGTTGGAGCTTGACGCGGGGCCGGCAGAGCACGTCCGCGCGCATCTCGAGGTCTGCGCGTCCTGCCGGGCCGAGGAGGCCGCGTGCCGCCGCGCTCTGGGCGCGCTGGCATCGCGCGTGCCGGTGCAGCCCGGCGACCTCTATCCCGAGTTCGCGGCGAGGCTTGCGCGTCAGTCGCGCCCATCGCCGATGCGGCAGCTCCGCTGGGCGACGGCCGGAGCCTGCGCGCTGCTGGTCGTCGCGGCGGGCGCGGCGGTCGTCTCACGCTTGGCGCCAGGCTCCGGGCAGAAGCCAGCCATCGTGCGCGTGACGCCGCCGACGGCGCTGGCGCCGGTTCACAGCGGGCAGGAGGCCGTCCGGCCCGCGCCGGCCCCGGTCGTGGCCGCGCAGAACACGCCGCCACCCCCTGTGCTCAACCATCAGGCGAGCGGAGACGGCGCGCCGGCGGTGCTGCACGAGAAGCCGGCAGCCGAGCGCGTTCGCGTGGCCCAGGCGGAGGCCCGGTCTTTCCTCGATGTGATGCCGAAGGTCGGCGCCACGGCGCGGCAGCAGTTCGCTCGCCGCGCCGCCGGCGGCTACCGGTCGGGCGTACGCGGCTCGCACGGTGCGGCGAGCCCGGATGAGCAGCCCGACGTGCAACCGATGGAGTTGGTGGCGCGTCCGGTAAGGTACGTCAAGGCGCTAGATGAGCAGGTGCGCGTCGGTGGCTCGGTGTCGCGGGTGAAGGGCGATGCGGGAGTTGACGCGGATGGCCGCCTGGCCGTGATACGGGTCAGTGCGGAGACGATTGACGAGAGGTAGTTTGGAGCCACCTATGCGCCTGCGTCTGTTCGGTATGCTGTTGCTGCCCGTCCTGTTCGCCCTCCCCGCCCTGGCGGAGGACGACACCGCCCAGCCACGCCAGGAGCGGTCGGCGCTGAGCCTCGTCGAGGTGGGGCGCTCACCCGCAGGCAAGACGCTCTACTCGCTCGAGGCGTACTCGGTCGATCTGAACACCCTCGTGACCGAGGTGCTGCGGCGCACGGGCGAGGAGTTCTCGGTCGCGCAGGATGTGGCGGGCACCGTTAGTCTGGTGATGCGGCGCGCGACGGCGGACGACATCCTCGATGCGGTCAGTCGCGTGGCGAGGCCGCCGCTGCGGGTGGCGCGGGGGCGCGGCATCGTCGTCGCGCAGGCGGAGGCTGGTGGTCCAACCAGCCGGATCGGCCGATTCGAGCGGATCAGCCCCGGGCAGCGCGGTCCGCTGTCGCCGAACTCGCCGTCGATCGCGGACGCCATCGGCGTGCTGCAGGCTCCGGTTACGCTGGAGATCGCAGACGGCAAGCCGGTGACGATGGCCGAGGCGATGAGGTCGATCGAGAAGCAGACGGGGGTGGCGATCCACCTGGACCCGCGCATCCCTGCCAACCTGGGGTTCGCGGCCCGCGTGACGCGCACTCCGCTCGTCGTGGTGCTGGAGTCGATTGCGCGGACCGGCGCGCTGAAGTGGACGGCTCAGCCGGACGGCTCGATCCTGCTGGCGCCGACGGACTGGATGCGATTGAAGCTCGGAGGCGCGGCGCTGCCGGCGGCCTCATCGATGCCGTGCTCGCGCTGCGGCCAGCCGCTCGCTCCGGACTGGCGCTACTGCCCCGGCTGTGGGCAGGCCGTGGTGCGCAAGCCGGCGGCGGCGACGGGTACCAGATCGCCGGCTCCCTGACGCGCCGCATCCAAACCGACGTCCTCGCCCGAAACGGTACGTTGAAGCCGGCGGCACGCATCGCGCCGGCCTCAGTTTGTCAGCCCCCGTGAGCTACTCCCTCGTCGCCACCGCCACGAACACGCCGTAGCGGTCCGTGCCCCGTTCCCCCGGGCGCTCGATGACGTTCGCGGTGTCGAAGCGCACGTCGGTGAGCCCTGCCGCGCGGAGCACGCCGGCCAGCCACTCGCGGTCGAAGCCTGAGTGGTACACACCGGTGCGGTCCTGGTGGAACGAGCCATCCTCGGAGTCGAGATCGGCGATCGCCAGCCGCCCTCCCGCGCGCAGCATCGCGGCCAGCCTGGCGATGACCGGTGGCACGTCGGCCACGTGGTGGAGCACCATCGAGCAGACGACCAGGTCAGCATCGAGGGCAGGCGCGTCGGAGTGTTCGAGGTCTACTTCGCGCGTCTCGACCGTGGCCAGGCCGAGCGCCGCGGCCTTGTCGCGCAGAACGCCCAGCATGGCCGGCGAGCTATCGATGGCGACGACGCGACCGGCGTGCGGGGCCAGCGCCAAGGTCACGAGCCCCGTTCCGCAGCCGTAGTCGACCATCGTCGCGTCCGGCGGGAGTTCGGCGAGATGGAGTATCGCCGCCGCCACCGCCTGCGCGTTCTGAACCCGGCCGGGGTTCTCGTCCCACGTTGCTGCGCCCAACTCGAACCGTTCCTGTGCCAATCGCCTTCCCCTCTCCGCATCGTCAGCTCGGCGCCGCAGGCTCTGCGCGGCCACCCCCCATCATACTACCCGCGCGGATGCGGCCGCTGCTCGCGCTGATCGCCGGCGGGCTCTTCTTCATCGCTATGGCGCGGCTCCACCGCGCACGAGGTGGCCGACATTCAGGTGGGCACTCCCAGCTTCGGCAGGATGTAGCGCTGGAGCACCACCCAGAAGATCAGGAAGCCGACGACCGGCAGAATGTCCATCCGTATCTCCCATCCCCTTGCCGCGAGCGGGCGGCCGCGTCGAGCCGCCCCTGCCCGGGCGCGTGCAACTGACGAACATGCACCAGGCCCACCCGTCACCGGGGAAGCAGCCGCAGCCGACGGGCTATATATTAACATACCTAGATACTCATCTTCATTGTTCCCTCCGTCTGCCGCGGGAACCGTTCGCCGCTCGCCTACCGGGTGATGATCGCTCAGTACGGGGAGAGCGCGCCGTATGACGGCCTGCTGAAGACCGTCACGCTGCGCGACACGGCAAAGCAGCGCGGAGCCCCGAGGCTTACGCCTCAGCGCAGCAGCGAGTACAGCAGTACCGCGAGGACTACCGAGGTGACGCCGACATAGAGGTAGTCGCGCTGGCGAGCGAACGCATAGGCGCTCAGAATGACCCTGGCGATCGGCGTGGCGACGAGCAGCAGCAGCCCGAGCTGGATGATGCCGCGCCGGCTCGCGGCCTCGGCGGCCCGCACCACGCCGCCCACGGTGCGGAACTTGTCGGGCTCCGCGTGGAAGACGCGCAGGTTCGGGGGCGCCGAGCCGTAGCGTGCGAGGTACATGACGCCGCCGATCAGCACGACGGCCGTCGCCACGAGCACGCCCGCCTGCAGCAGGCGCCCGACGAGGGCCTCGACCTTCTCGTCGCTCCAGGGCTGCTCCCGGCCGCTCATCCTAGAGCCTCCCCGCCAGGCCGTTGCGAATCATCTCGACGCCCAGCGCCAGCACGACGCCGGCGAACACGAGCCGGAGGTAGCGCGACGAAGCGCCGGCCAGCAGACGCGAACCCAGCAGCGCCCCCGGCAGCACTCCCAGCATGACCGGCATGGCCAGGCCGGGATCGATGTAGCCTCGGTTGAGGTAGACGCCCGCGCCGGCCGCGGCGGTCACCCCGATCATGAAGTTGCTGGTCGTCGTCGAGACCTTGAAGGGCAGGCGCATCGCGCGGTCCATTGCCAGCACCTTGGCCGCGCCGGAGCCGATGCCGAGCAGGCCGGACAGAACGCCCGCCACGCACATGAGCGCGAAGCCGAGCGGGACGCGCCGAACGTGGTAGGTGCGAAGCCCCTCGGGGGTGGGATAGGTGCTGTCGAGGCGCAGACGTGTCGCGATGGGATCCGGCGTCCGGTCGTCCGCGCCGGCCGCTCGCCGCTGGGCCGACCCGAAGGCCGAGTAGAGCAGGACGAGGCCGAAGATGAGGGCGATCGCGTTGGTTGGCACGTTCGCCGCGAGGGTCGCGCCGCAGAGGGCGCCGATCGTCGTGGCTACCTCGAGCAGCATGCCGACGCGGATGTTGGTGAAGCCCTCGCGCACGTAGGCCGCGGCGGCGCCCGAGGAGGTGGCGATCACGGACACCAGCGACGCGCCGGCGGCATAGCGGATGTCGACGCCGAATCCCAGGACGAGGATCGGGATCAGCACGACGCCGCCGCCCAGGCCGGTCAGCGAGCCAAGGAGGCCCGCCGCCAGCGACACCATCCACACGAGTGCTGAGAAGACTGCCGAGTTCACGGTACCGAGCGCCTGAGAGGTGTTCTGCGCCGCGGCAACCGTGCAGCTCCGCGCGTGGCGCTACCTTGTTGTACCCACTCGCGACGGCATCTGGGTTCCCATCGCGCCGTGAAACGGCATGGAACCGGCCAGGCAGGCGTCGGAGCGCCGACAGGCCGCGAGCATCGCGGTCAGGTTCTCGGTGAGGCAACGCGCGCGCTTGACACAACCCGCCGCGCGTCAGTATAATCGTAGTCGCTGTGGCGGAGTAGCTCAGTGGTTAGAGCGAACGGCTCATAATCGTTAGGCCGTCGGTTCGAATCCGACCTCCGCTACCAAGAAGGCCCCGCGCGATCGCGCGGGGCCTTGATGTTGTGCGGGCAGTATGGAGGCGAATGACTACGGCTTGGCGGCAGCCTTCGTCTTGGCGGCCTTGGCCTCCTTGAGCGCCTTGGCGCAGTGCGAGCAGACGTAGTACGTCTTGCCCTTCACCGTGATCGCCGCGGGATGCTCCTTATCTGCCTTCGTCTTCAGCTCGTAGCCACCGCCCATCGGACAGGTCGGCTTGGCCTTGTCCAGGTTGGCCTGCATGTCTTTGGCGGCCTTGGTGGCCTTGGGGTTCTTGGCGAGCGGGCAGTCGGCCTCCGCCTTGGCGCCGGCCTTCCTGGCCAGCGGGCAGCTTGCCTCAGCCTTGGCGCCAGCCTTCTTGGCGAGCGGGCAGCTCGCCTCGGCCGCGGCGCCGGCCTTCGCGTGGAGCGGGCAGGCGTCGCACGACTGCACCGAGGGCTTGGCCGCCTTCTTCTCGCCAGGCTTCGGGCCGGCCCACGCCGGACCGGCTAGCAGGATCGCAACGACCAGCGCCGATACGAGACGTACCATCGATCATTCCTCCATTGTGGATCTGACCAGAGTTACGGGTCCATTATACATCGGCGTTCCCCATAGCCGCGCGCCGACGGCTAACTGCCGGTCGAGCGATAGTGCCGCTCCCCTACTCGCCACGCACGCAGCGACGCCGCCAGGAAGACCAGCCCGAGCGCCGGCGACAGCCACGCCGCCCACGTCAGCCCCCCCACAAGGGCCGGACGCCCGAGGATGGCGCTGGCAGGCAGGTAGTTCAGGCACGCCAGCGGAACCACGTATGTGAAGAAGCGCCGGAACCAGGGCCGGTAGATCGTCATCGGGTACTGCGCCGTCTCCGTGCCGCCGTACGTCACCGTGTTGACGATCTCCAGCGTCTCGATGGTCCAGAACGACATGGTGGCCTGCAGCACGAAGAGGCCGGTGAAGAGGGCGGCTCCACCGAGGACCGCGGCGACGAGGAGTGCTGCCCGCGCGACGCTCCAGTGCAGCCCCATCGCGGCGCAGGCCCACGCCAGGATGCCGACGCCCTGCAGCAGGCGGCCGATGCGCATGGCGTGCAGCTCCAGCCCGGCCACCTGCAGCGCAGTGGAGCGTGGGCGGAGCAGCAGGCGGTCGAAGTCGCCGCTCTTCACCATCGCGGGGAAGGTGTCGAAGCCGCGGCCCACGGCCTCCGCCAGGGCGAACGCGACGTTGGCCATGCCGTAGAACATCGCCACCTCGGGCAGCGTCCACCCCCGCAGGCTGCCGAACCGGGCGAAGAGCGCCCAGATGCCGAGGAACTCGATGCCGGTCATCGCGAGCTGTCCGAGAGTCAGCATGAGGAACGAGGCGCGGTACTGCATCTGGCCGCGCACCGAGATGCCGACGTAGCGGAAGTAGAGGCGGATCGATTCGGTCACGCGGTTCCTCCGAACCACTCGGCGGCAGCGGTGTTAGGTAGTGTGAGCGCGGTCGTACCTACCCTGCAGGCGGACCTGACCACGATGGAGCACCTGGGCGACGTCGAGCTGATGGCACTGGTCCGCGCCGGCGACTTCCGCGCGTTCGACGAGGTGCACCGGCGCCACTACGGCGCAGTCCGGCGCTTCCTGTACTCGCTCACGTTCGACGAACAGGCGGCCGAGGACTGCGCGCAGGATGTGTTCGTTGGCCTGTTCGAGCGCCGCGCGACCTACGAGCCCACCGCGCTGCTGCGAACGTTTCTCTACCGGATCGCGCGCAACCGCTTCCTGAACTGGCGGCGGGCCCGACTGCGGCGGCGCGACCTGTCGCTCGACGAGGCCGGGCCAACGGGCGCGCCGCGGTTCGCGAACCTGCGATGCTGCGCGCGCAACGAGCCCGAGGTGCACCTGATCGAAGCCTACCGCACCTGGCGCATCCGCGGCGCCATCCGCGCCCTGCCCCCTCGCCTGCGGCTGGTATTCGTCCTGGCGCGGCTGGAAGGGCTCCGGTATCAAGACATCGCCGAGGTGCTCGGGATCGCTGAGGGCACCGTGAAGTCCCGGATGTTCGAAGCCGTCCGGCGTCTGCAGGAGACGCTCAGAGAGGATATCCCATGAACTGCCAAGCCGCCAAGCCGATGCTGGTCGCGTATGCCGGCAATGAGCTGACGCCGGCGGACCGAGCCAGCCTCGAACGCCACCTGGCAAAGTGCGAGGACTGCCGCGCCGCGCTGGAGGAGGCCCGCCGCCTGCTCGACTGGACCGCCGCCGCATCGGACGCCCAGGTCGTGCAGCTCGTCGACACGATCGTCGCGGACGCCCTGGCTGCCGGCGCTAGCGATATCCACTTCGAGGGCCAGCGCGACAACTCCCTGGTGGTGCGCCGCCGCGAGGACGGTGTGCTGCGCGAGGTCTGCCGCGTCGAACCCGTCATGCGCGAAGGCGTCATCGCCCGGCTGAAGCTGGAGGCCGGGATGAACGTCGCGCAGGCGCATCTGCCGCAGACCGGGCGCATCCCCAAGACGACGGAGCGCGGCCAGTACGACCTGCGCGTCGCGTGCGCCCCGTTCGCGCTGGGAGAGGAGATCGTGATCCGCATCATCGACCGCACACGCATTCTGATCGGGCTGGACGAGATCGGCCTGACGCGGCAGCACGCCCTGCGCCCGGTTATCGACGGGCTGCTCGGCCAGCCGAACGGGCTGATCCTGCTGAGCGGGCCGATCGGGTCGGGCCGTACGACGACGGCCTACTCCATGCTCCAGGCGGTGCGCGACGGCCGCCGAAAGGTGATGACCGCCGAGAGCCCGGTCGAAGTGCATCTCGAAGGCATCAGCCAGATGCTGGTGAAGCCGGCGGCCGGCTTCACCTTCTCAAAGGCGATCGCGACGATGCTCCACATGGACCCCGACGTCATCTTGCTGGGCGAGGTGCCGGACGCCGACACGGCCAACGACTGCATCCGAGCGGCGCTGACCGGTCACCTGGTGATCGCGGTGATGCACGGCAACGACGCGGTCTCGGCCATCGAGCACTTCCGCAACCTGGGCGTGGCGCCGGGCCTGCTCGCGTCCAGCCTGGTCGGCGTGGTGAACCAGCGGCTCCTGCGCAAGCTGTGCCGCCAGTGCCGGGCGCCTCTCGACACAGTGCCGGCTCCGATCCAGAGCGCGCTGGGCATCGACGACGCCACGTTGGCCGGCGCCTCGCTGCAGAGAACGCGCGGCTGCCAGGAGTGCCGCCAGACCGGCTACCGCGGACGCATGGCCATCTTCGAGGCGATGACCGTCGACGCCGAGACCGGCGCGCTCATCGCCGACGACGACATCCCAGGCCTGCGAAGGCACCTCGCCGGCCACGGCTTCCGCACCCTCCGCGACGACGGCATCGCCCAGGCCCTCGCAGGCGAGACCAGCTTCGACGAGGTGATGCGGGTGCTGGCGTAAGGGCGGGACTTGGGACTTGGGGACTGGGGTCGGGGGCTGCGCCCGTCCCAAGTCCCAAGTCCCAAGTCCGATCCCCCTACCCGCCCTGCACCACGAGCCGGTGGACGCCGCGCGAGATCACCCAGCGGCCTATCAGGACGAAGATGGCGATCCAGATGAGCTGGTGGGCGAAGACGGCGAGCGCGCCGGAGGCCGGGATGTGGCCGGTGTAGACGCGGAACGGGGCGTCGCACACACCGCGGAAGGGCTGCAGGTCGAGCCATGACTGCGCCCAGGCCGGGAAGAGCGGGAGCGGGATAACCATGCCCGAGAGCAGCATCACCAGGGCGGGCATCAGGCGGGTCATCCCCTCCCCCGACACGGTCCAGAGCAGCGACATCGACATCAGCGCGGTCACCGCAGCGCTGAGAGCGAGTGCGCCGAGCGTCGTCAGCACCCAGCCCCAGAAGCTCCCCCAGCTCGGCGGCAGCGCCATGCCCAGGAACGGCATCGCGAGCACGCAGAGCGGCACGGCGCGCAGCACGACGGGCGCGGAACGCATCGCCAGGCAGCGGCTGAACCAGAAGCCGTAGAGGTCCAGCGGGCGCACCAGTTCGTACGCCACCGCGCCGGAACGGACCAGCGCGCGCAGATCGGGCTCCACGTTCCACGGGAACATCGCCAGCATCGCCTGGCCGAGCCAGACGTAGGTGACCGTGTCGCGCAAGCTCATGGGCAGGCTGCGCGCGCCGTGGTAGAAGGCGCCCAGGATCATGATGCGAATGAGGCCCCAGAAGAGCTGGGTGGCGAACCCGGCCATGGCGGCCGCACGGTACTGCAGCAGCACCCGGCAGCGCGCCCCGACCACCGCCGTGTAGGCTCTCACGCCGCGCCCTCCCGATAGAGCCGGGCCACGATCTCCTCGATCGGCGGGTTCTGCACGAACAGGTCCGTCACCGGGTGCGCCGCCGCGATCCGCGCGATCAGCTCGGCCACGGGAACCACCTCGGGATCGAAGCGCAGCGTCACGCGGCGGCGGTCGCGCGAGATGATCTCGGCATCGGGGTCGGACACCGGCCCGTTCTCCTCCGCCAGATCGACGATGAGCCACCGCTCGCTCGTAACGCGGCGGCGCAGGTCGGAGAGCGTGCCGTCCGAGAGGATGCGCCCGCCGCCGATAAGGACGACGCGGGTGCAGAGCGCCTCGATGTCGTCCATGTCGTGCGTGGTCAGGATGACGGTGACGCCGCGCTCGCGGTTCAGCTTGCGCACGAAGTCGCGGACGGCGAGGCACGAGGGCGCATCGAGGCCGATGGTCGGCTCGTCGAGGAACAGGACGTCGGGCCCGTGCAGGAGCGCGGCGGCCAGGTCGCAGCGCATCCGCTGGCCGAGGCTGAGTTGGCGGACGGGCACGTCGAGCAGCGCATCGAGGCCGAGCAGCGCGACCAACTCGTCGAGGCGCTCCTGGTACTGCGGCTGCGGCACGCGGTAGATGTCGCGCAGCAGCTCGAACGACTCGACGGTAGGGAGGTCCCACCAGAGCTGCGTGCGCTGGCCGAAGACGACGCCGATGCGCGCCACGTGCTCGATGCGCTGGCGCCACGGCACGCGTCCCATCACCTCGCAGCGTCCGGAGTCGGGCACGAGGATGCCGGCCAGGACCTTGACGGTGGTCGACTTCCCCGCGCCGTTGGGCCCGATGTAGCCCACCAACTCGCCCGGCTCCAGCGCGAACGACACGCCGGCCAGCGCCTCGACATCGCGGTAGCGCCTGCGAGCCAGCCCGCGCACGGCGCCCCAGAGTCCGGCCTCGCGCTGGGCGACACGGAAGGTCTTCCTCAAGTCATCGACGACGATGAGCGGCATGCCAGGACCACCGAGGTGCGAACACGAGAGAGGGCGAGCAGTCGACGAACAGGAACGTGACAACGAGCAGGAGGACCGGGTTCCGGCCATGTAGGACACGAGTGCGGCAAGAAGGGTGGATTATACCTCACGCAACCACGGTCCGAGCCGGGAGCGCGAGCGACCGGTCTGTTGTAGTCGGCAGGCGGTTGGGGCTTGGCGGTAGGCGATCGCGGTGACGGCAGACCGCTCCCTCACGGTCGCGGCTCGGTACGTG
>CAZFLM010000038.1:0-59312 GCA_964519955.1 uncultured Chthonomonadaceae bacterium
CGGCGGATGAGCCAGGCGGTCAGCACGGCGGAGAGGGCGATGATCGAGCCGACCGAAAGGTCGATGCCGCCCGTGAGGATGACCATCGTCATGCCGACCGCGATGATGGCGATAACCGCGATCTGGTCGGCCACGTTGCGCAGGTTGCTGGGCGCCAGGAACGTGGAGACCGCCCGCGGCGATGGCGACTGCACCGCGAGCTGGGCGAACGCCGGGTTGGCCGCGCGCAGCCCGTCCCACACCGCCCACTGGCGGCAAGCCTCGGTGGTGGCGACGACGGCGGCCGGCTTTCCGGCGGCGGCCAGGCGCTCGATCTCGCCACGGACCGTCGGCGGGTCGCCATAGACCGTCGCGGCGAGGGTGCGGCCGGCAGCCTGAAAGCGCCGCTCGAATGCCGCGGCGAACTCGTGACCGTCGGCGTCGTCCGGCGCGACCAGCACGACCGCCGCGCCGGCTTGCGACGACGAGACAACCTGCGCGGCCAGCGCCTCGCCGCCCGCGGCGCCCGTGGGACGCTCCTGGTGGTAGGTGGCCCAGGCGAAGTAGGCGCACAGCAGGATGAGAACGCCGAGCATCCCCTGGCTGGACGCGAGGCGGGCGAGATGCGACTTCATACGGTCGTGGTCTCCAGTGCTCGGCGGGCTGCCCCAACAGCAACGCCCGACGCAGCAAGCGGCGTCCCTACTTCAGGGCCGGGTCCTTCTGGGCGTCGGCCTGCTTGTAGAGGCCCGTCGGGATCAGGATCTGCGGCTCGGGCTTGGTGCCGGCCATGTACTTGTCGATGGTCTGGACCGTCAGCGCGCCGATCTTCTCGGGGTACTGGATGGCGTCTGCCCAGATCTTGCCGGCCTTGATGGCCTGCTTGGCCTCGGGCTGCCCGTCGAAGCCGATGACCTTCACCTTGTCGGTGCGCTTCGTCTTCTCCAGCGCCGCGACCACGCCGAACGCCGTCGGATCGTTGATCGCGAAGATGCCGTCCAGCTCGGGGTTCTGCTCCAGCACGTCCTGCGCGGCCTTGTACGACGTGTCGCGCTCGCCGCGGCCGGGCAGCGTGGCCACGACCTTGATCGCAGGCACCTTGTCGATGACCTCGTGGAAGCCCTTCGTGCGCAGGATGACGGACTCGACCTCGGGATAGTCGATGATCGCGACCGTCCCCTTGCCGCCGAGCGCGTCGATCATCGCCTCGGCCGCCAGCTTGCCGCCGGAGTAGTTGTCCGTGGCGATGTGGCAGACCACCTTGGCGGCCTTGTCGAGGCAGGCGATGTCCGCGGTGAAGACGGGGATGCCCGCCTTGTTGGCCTCCTGGATAGACGTGCCAACGGACCGCGAGTCGCACGGGCAGAGGACGATCGCGTTGACCTTCTTGACGATGAAGTCGTTGATCTGGTCCTTCTGGCGGGCCGCGTCGTTCTCGCCGGCCGTGACAACCACGTCGTAGCCGAGCTTGCCGCCCTCGGCCTTCATCGCGTTGCCCATCTCGACGAAGAACGGGTTGGCCGTGGTCAGCAGCGATACGCCGATGACGCCCTTCTTGGCACCCTTGGCTGTGGGAGCGGCAGAGGCGCCGGGCCCGCCGGGAGGAGGAGGAGGCGTGTTCTGGGCGGACTGGCAGCCGGCCATCGCGAGGCAGATGGCGGCGAATGCGGCGGCGCGTACGGTCGGTCGCATGGGTGTGCCCTTTCGGGTGGTGATGCCCCCGGCCCAGGCAGAGCCTGCGGGCCGGGGGCATGGCGGCGGACGCAGCAAGCAGCGTCCCTACTTGAGGCTCGTGTCCTTCAGCGCATCGGCCTGCTTGTAGAGGCCGGTCGGGATCAGGATCTGCGCGTCGGGCTTGGTGCCGGCCATGTACTTGTCGATGGTCTGGACGGTGAGCGCGCCGATCTTCTCCGGGTACTGGACGGCGTCACCCCACACCTTGCCGGCCTTGATGGCCTGCTTCACCTCGGGCATGCCGTCGAAGCCGATCACCTTCACCTTGTCGGCGCGCTTCGCCTTCTCCAGTGCGGCCACGACGCCCATCGCGGTCGGGTCGTTGATGGCGAAGATGCCGTCAAGCTCGGGATTCGCTTGCAGGATGTCCTGCGCGACCGTGTAGGACTTCTCGCGATCGCCCAGGCCCGCCTGCTCGGCGACAACCTTGATGCCCTTGGCGCCGGCGACGACCTCCTTGAAGCCCTTGGTGCGCAGCATGCCGGACTCGACCTCAGGGTGGCTGATGATGGCGATCTTGCCCTTGCCACCGAGCGCGTCGATCATGGCCTGGCCGGCCACCTTGCCGCCCGCGTAGTTGTCGGTGGCGATGTGGCAGACGACCTTGGCCGCCTTGTCGAGGCAGGCGATGTCCGCGGTGAACACGGGGATGCCCGCCTTGTTCGCCTCCTGGATCGACGTGCCCACCGACCGCGAGTCGCACGGGGCGAGCACGATGGCGTTGACCTTCTTGGCGATGAAGTCGTTGATCTGGTCCTTCTGCTTCGCGGCGTCGTTCTCGCCGGCGGTGAGGACCACCTCGTAGCCCAGCTTCTCGGCCTCGGCCTTCATCGCGTTGCCCATGTCGACGAAGAACGGGTTCGACATGGTGAGCAGCGAGACGCCGATGACGCCCTTCTTGGCGGCCTTGGTGGGAGGTGCGGCGGATGCGCCGGGCGCTCCGGGCGGCGGCGGGGGCGGGGTGGACGGTGACGACTGGCAGCCGGCCATCGCGAGGCAGATGGCGGCAAGAGATGCAGCGCGCACGAACGGTCGCATGGTCTCTCTCCTCTGTTATCAAGCTGGCGCCTGCCCATTCGGCTTCGACGGGGCGAGGTCCTGCACCTCGCGCGCACTCCGAACCTGGCACCGCGACCGGTCCGCAAGATTGTTCCAAGAAAAGTGCCCCCCCCCTTGACAGCTTTGCCGGCCGGCCGTACAATACGCTCGCAGCCTTTCAGCACTCTTCTCCTAACACGTCTCCTTCCGCCGGCCCCAAGACGGGCAGGCCGGCGCAACCTGTGACTGTGACGCTCTGACTGCTCTTGCTGCCTATCGCGCGGATGTCATGGGACGGTACACCGTGGAACCTAGGACCCCTGCTGCGTTGCGGCGCATGCCGCGCCCCCGGTTCGGATCGCCGTGCGGCGGGCTTGCGCGGACAACGGGTCTCACCCTCCTGTGTTCCGCGCTCTGGGCCGCGGCGACCACCAAGGCGCTCGCGCCGGCGCAGTTCGAGCGCGTCATCGAGGCGTCGGGGCTTGTTCCGTCGGCATTGGCGCCGTGGATCGCTGTCGCCGTGCTGGCTCTGGAGTTCACGATCCCCGTGGCGCTGCTCTGGCGCCCATTCCGTGCCATCGCCCTGCGCTCCAGCGTCGGGCTCTTCAGTGCGTTCGCCATCTACTCCTACTGGCGCTCGGCCAGGGGGATCGAGGCGCCCTGCGGGTGCTTCCCCACGCTCTTCACGCTGAGTCCTCTTGGCATGTTTGCCGCCGACATGTGCCTCGCCGGTGTGGCGCTCGCTCTGCTCGCCCAGGAGATCCGCGCGGGCGCGCCGTCTGAGGCGCACCACCCGACCAGACAAGCGCAACGACTACTGCCGAACGGTGAGAGTGAATGACAGAATCAGTGACGCGCCCTGCAGGGGCCGCGGCACACACCGAGGAACGCGCGGCGCGGAACGCACGCGACGTGCGCCCCTACCTTGCGTGTGCCGCTATCGCCATGGTGCTCGCCGGCCTGACGGCGCGCGACGTCTACCGCCAGCGGGAGGCCGACGCGCGCGAACTGCGCAAGCTGCAGATCGACGTGCAGCCGTCGGTCCTGCTCGCCGGGAGGGGCCGCTTGCTCGGCGATGCCCGCGCTCCGTACACCCTCGTGGAGTTCGGCGACTACGAGTGCCCGCCGTGTCGGCGCACCCAGGAACTGGTGCACGCGGCGATGTCCAGGTACCGGGGCAGGCTGAAGCTCGACTTCCGCCAGCATCCGCTGTCCCAGATCCACCCGCATGCGCTTGAGGCGGCGCTGGCGACCGAGTCGGCTTCGACGGCTGAGGAGTTCTGGATGCTCCACGAGAGGCTGTTCCAGACCGACCTCAGGCTGAAGGGGGCCGTCTCCGGCGCAGCCAAGCAAGCCGGCGTGAGGATGGACGGGCGCAAGGCACGCAAGAGGCTGGACGCCGACATCGCGCTCGGCGAGCGGCTGGGCATATCCGCAACGCCCAGCTTCCTGCTCTGCTGCCCCGATGGCCGCGTCTACCGACTGCGCGGCATCGAGGACCTTGACAAGCTTCTCGGGTAGCGACCGCGTTGGCCGCCGCCCGAGATGGCGCCCGAGGGGGAGCTGCCCCCTCGATCAAGCCGTCCGCGAGAGTGGACGATGGAGGAGTCAGTGATGCGTTACAGGTCGTCGGGCGAACAACCGCAGTTCGCCCACACGGGCAACCGGTCGGTGTGGGCCGTACTCGCGACAGCGCTTGCGCTGGGTAGCGCCATGGGGGCATGGGCTGGTTGCCCCATCGGCGTGGTGCCGGAGAAGCACGCCGGCGGGGGCGCATGCAAGTGCACCGGATATGTGATCTCGTACCCGATCTACGACGAGAACGGCGGTGTCATCACCATCGTCCAGATGTGCACGGGCAGCGTGACCTGCGAGAATGGCCTCCAGGACTACAAGGCCACGAATGGCTACTGCGATTCGCTCCTGCCGTACCATCCAAATCAGTGTGAGACGGCCAGCGCGACATGGACCGTGAACTACTACTCAGATGCCGCCTGTGGCTGGAGCAGTAGCGCGGGCGCGACGGGCAGCTGCACCGTCCAGTCGAGTTCCCAGGCGTCGTCGGTGTATGGGTACAACAACCAGACCCCGTGCGACGAGCTCATCTAGTACTCGCAGACAGTTGACGCCGCTGAGCGGGCGAGCCCAGCTTGCTCGCCCGCTCACATCGAAGGAGGCAGAACCGTGTCCAGAGGTGCGCCCACGGGCGCGTGTCGCACACCTGTATCGGCATGCGCGATGGCGCTAGCCCTGCTGGCGAGCTCGACAGGCGCCCAGCCGGGCCCGCTCCCCGCCTGCAAGGACCGCATCGCAGGAAAAGGGACTCCCGACTTCGCGGTCACCTACAGGTGCGTTCGGCGGTGGGCCCACGCGAACCTGAGCCGCGAGGAGGCAAGGAACCAGGTTCAGCGTTGGTTCGACGGTCTGCCCCCGCAAGCCAAAGCCCTGGCGCCATCCGATATGATCGACGTGAAGACGGCCCAGATACTGCGCCAGGCGCCCCCATCTGGGCCCGACGAGGGGAGCGTCGTTACGTTATCGCAGCGTGGCAAGAAGCTGCTGATGACGAGGACCGTGGCGGCCAGCAAGCAGTCCAGCGTGTTCCTCTACGATGGCCGCAGAAGCATGTACACCGTCCGCGGGGCTGATGTCCAGATCCACCCAGGGCTCCGATACGTCTACTTGCGTGACTACGTCTTCCCTGGCCAGGGGATAGCTGGCCTGCCGTTGGCGAGGACTGCTGCCGGGCAGTCGACGCCGGGCACCCAACTGACAACGCTCGTGGCCATGAGCGACGGAGTGCCCGATAGCAGCGGCCTCCCAAGCTACAGGCCCGGCTCGGTGTCCACAACTCGCGTCGGGCAGGACGAGTGTGTTTCCGCAGTGGTGTCGGGCGAAGACCAGGGCTACCAGCAGCGGTGTCAGTACTCCGACTACCGGCGCATCGGCCCCGGGCTGGTGCTGCCCGGGCGAATACACCTGCTCGAGCGCTACAGCCCGGGCCTCATCCTCCCACAGCGCGACTTCTGCAGCCTGGAGTACACACTCGTGAGTGCGTCTGCCACGCCGCGCCCGGAGGCCGAGTTCACATTCGAAGGACAGCTACGGGGCGCCGCGATCGTGCAGGACAACTCCAGGCGGAAGAACCTGGCGATGCGCTACACACCGGGCAAGTCGATCGACGAGCAGTTCGCCGAGGACGACAAGCTCCGCACGGAGGCGCAGCGCGCCATCGGGCGCAGCGCAGCCCGCAAGGTCTTCACCGGCACGGTCGGCCTGCTCGGCTTGGTTGCCGCCTTGGCGGGCTGGATCTGGTACCGCCACTCGGTGTCGGGCCGGAAGGCCGCATGATGGGGAGCGCGCTGACACGGCGGGGCAGACCCACCGAGCGGCCCACGAGAGCGGTCCCGCTCGCCGCCGTGCCGTTCCTGGTACCGCAGACGATGATCGCCGCCTGGCTGCTGGCCTACTACCTGCTGCCGAACACGCTGCTGGGCAGGATCTCGCCGGGCGGGCTGGTCATGGAGGTGCACCAGCCGCCGGCGACGTGGCTCTGCCTTGGAGGGACCGTGCTCTGGTTCGCGCTGGCAGCAGCGCTCCTCGCCGCGCCGGCCCTCAGGCGCGCCCAGCCCAGGTTCCTGCCGGTATGGCTCCTCGTCTCCGTCTTCTGCGTCCCGCTGCTGGCCGCGGCTGCCGACGGAAGCGGGGAGCCAGAGCAGAGCCTGGCAGCGGCATCGGTCGTGGGCGCCCTGGCGACCGGGGCCATCGCTGCTGCACTCGTACAGGGGCGCGTCGGCCCGGGGCTCACGGCTGTGGCTTCCCTCGCCGCGCTCTATGCAATCGTGTACCAGCGGGAGAGGACGCACGGCCTGCTCTCTGGCACCGTTCTACGGGCCGGCGGCACCTTCGACGATCCCAACAACCTCTACGTGCTCATGCTGGTCGCGCTGCCGCTTGCCGTGGCCGGAGCGCTGCAGGCGGAACGCGCTTGGCCGCGGTTCGCCTACCTCGTGGCGGCGTCGGCCGAGTTCTCGGCACTGATGATGACCTGGTTCCGCGGAGGGGCCATCGGACTGGCGCTCGCCCTCGCCACATTCGTGTACATGGTGACGCGCTCGACTCGGGCTGCCGTCACGGTGCTGATTTGCGCGGTGGCCCTGGCCGGCGTCGTCACGGGGGTCCGGATGGCCGGCCCGCAGAACCGCGCATCGGCGACCGTGTCCGCCCAGGCGCGCGTGAGGCAATGGTGGAGCGCGCTGGCCACCTTCAGCGCTCACCCGATCACCGGCGTCGGAGTGAACTCGTACAACGCCCCGGTCGTTTCGACGCGGGGCGGCGTGACGACCTACAACGTGACCAGCGACCCAAAGGGCATCCTGCTGCACTGGCTGGTGGAGCGAGGCATCGCGGGAGGACTGCTGTTCGTGCTGTTCGTCTGGACGATCGCTTCCCTGGTCAGGTCGGCGTCGCCAGACACGGACGTCGCTGCCATCGCCGCAGCCTGGGTAGGGCTACTGGCGGTGGGCTGCGTCGATACGCCGCTCGGGATGCCCGGGCGCTATGCGGGCACCTGCTGCTTCGGCCTATTGCTGGGCGCTACCGCGATGCTGCAGCAGCGCGAGGAGACCGGCCCGTCGGCGATGGAGCACCACGCTGACTGATGCCGACAAGGAAGGGCTCTGCGGGATGGGGACGGTGAGCGCCGGCGCGACCCGCCGGCCACGCGCAGACACCCTCGAACTCGCCCTCGCCCTCCCCCTCCTCGTCTGGCAGGTGGGCGAGTGGCTGTTCCACACGCTGGATGGCGAGTTCCCGTACGCTCGCTACACCCCGCTGCTGGTGCTGGGCATCGCGGGCGTGTGGGATGCGCGGCGGCGGATGCGGAACGCGCGTGGTGCGCGCCCGGTGCCGCGGTGGCGGCGGGAGGTGCGGTGGGCGCTCGGCTCGACCGCGGCGTGCGGGGTGGCGCTGGTGGTGTGGCTGTGGGTGCAGGCCGATGGCGAGGTGGCCCGCATCGCGGCGCTCCCGCTGGACGACCCGCGCTGCTCGCAGGCATTCCTGGACGCCACCGTGGCGATGGAGGACGGCGGGTTCTACTCGCACCACGGCTTCGAGCCCGTGGCCATCCACCGGGCCTTGCGTCGCAACCTGCGCGAGGGGCGCATCAAGCAGGGCGGCAGCACCATCACCCAGCAGCTCGCCAAGAACCTGTTCCTCACGAAGGAGCGCACGCTCTCGCGCAAGGTGCGTGAGGCGTTCCTGGCGCTCGCGCTGGAGCGGCGGCTGAGGAAGCGGCAGATCCTCAACCTGTACGTGTCGAACGTCGACTACGGAATGGGGCAGCGGGGAGTCCGGCAAGCGGCGAGCTTCTACTACGGCAAGGAGCCCGGCGCGCTGACGCTGGCGGAGTCGGCGGTGCTGGTCGGCTCGGTGCCGTCGCAGCCGCGTGTCGGGCTCGACGCAGCGCGCCTGAACGAGGGAAGGTGGAAGGCGCTTGGGCGCATCGGGTCCTACTTCGGCGAGCGCTACCGCGATCAGGACATCCAGGAGGCCGGGCGCGTGCCGATCGAGCAGTTGGTTGTGCCGCTGCGAAAGGCGGAAAGGACGGGCAGGCAATGACAGCGTATCGCCAGGCGTCGAAGGCTCGCATCGCTCGCGGGTTCACGCTCATCGAGCTGCTCTGCGTCATCGCGGTGATCGCCATCGTCATGGCCATCCTCCTGCCCGTGCTGGCGCAGGCCAGGGCGGCCGCCCGGCAGACCGGCTGCGTCAGCAACGCGCGGCAGGTCGGGATGGCCATCCTGCTCTACGCACAGGACTGCGACGAGGTCTTCACGCCGTACTTCGACCGCGTCGAGGGCGACCGGTGCGGCAGCGGCATGCGCTACACGGGCGCCAGCAAGTACTGGCCGGAGCTGGTCTCGCCCTACATCTCGCCCGTGACAGGCCACCACGGTGAGGACGGGCAGGCGCTCATCGGTGACCTCTCGCCGCTCTTCCGTTGCCCCGAGTGGAGCGGCTCGCTCGACGCCGGCAACTGGAAGTCGGGCAACATCTCATCGTACGGCATCAGCGACCACATCGTGAACTGGTGGACCCCGAACTACTGCGGCGGCTTCACCCCACGCTCCATCTCGGAGGTCGTGGCGCCCGCCGAGTGCCTCCTGCTGGCCGAAACCTACGACTGGATCTCCAGCACGCGCACGCTGCCCGGCGGCGCGCTGGCGCTCAGCCCGCTGGACACGATGCGCACCGGCATCAGCGGCGCCACACAGACGCTCGACGGGCGCCACCGCGCCTCGTACCGCAAGGAGAGCCCGGGCCAACCTGCCGACCCGGCCGCCATCAACATGGTCTTCTTCTGCGACGGCCACGTGAAGGGCACCCGTGTATCGAGGCTCTCCTCCTCCGCCGAGCTGTGGAGCGTGAGCAACACGGGGCAGTGGCCGTAGAGGAGAAGCCAGAAGCCCTCCCGCTCGCCATCACCTGCCCCGTTGCCATCTTCGCCCCCTCCGGTCTATACTGTGCGACGGCCCGGTGCCGCGACCCGATGGCCCCCATTCTCCCGTTCGAGGTGAACCGGTATGACCAACCGCCTTCTGTCGGCCTGCGCCCTGCTCCTGGCGCTCGTCGGCGTGCTCGCTCCTGCCACGGGGCAACTCCCGGCGCCGGAGTCCAAGCCAGTCATCGCTCCTCGCATGCCGGCGCTGAGCCCGGACGGCAAGCGCATCGCCTTCGTGTACCGCGGCGACATCTGGACGGCCGACGCCACGGGCGGACGAGCCACCGCGCTCACGCGCAACGTGGAGATGAACGCGTTTCCGCAGTACTCGCCGGATGGCAAGTGGATTCTATTCGCCAGCCAGCGCACCGGTGGATGGGGCATCTTCGTGATGCCGGCCGACGGCGGCGCGCCGAAGCGCCTCACGTGGCACTCGGGCGGCGGGATCTCGTACGGCTGGAGCCCGGACGGGAAGCAGATCGTCTTCACGACCCATCGCGAGACCGGCGACGCCGAGCTGCTGACGATGGACGTGGCGACGCTCCGCCTGCGCAAGCTCGCGCAGGACTACAAGGACATGAACTTCGCGACCTTCTCGCCCGACGGCAAGAAGGTCGTGTTCGGCTACCATGGTCAGTTCCACTGGTCGCGACCGCGCTACAACGGCTCGGGCGCGGCGCAGATTGCGCTTCTGGACGTCGCGACGGGCAAGCGCACGCAGATCACCGACGACGACAAGCAGCACCTCTGGACCCGCTTCCTGCCGGACGGCAAGTCGCTGATCACCGTCACCTACGCCGACGTGACCCCGTCCTCGCACAAGCTGGGCGAGAACCCCGGCAAGTTCACCGACACGCCCGGCCGCACGCCGAACCTGTGGCACTTCGACCTGGCGGGGCATGGGCGGCAGATCACCAAGTTCATCGGTGGATCGGTGCGGTGCCCCGCGGTAGCGGCGAAGTCCGGCGACATCGCCTTCGAGTACGGCACCGACCTGTGGCTGATGCGCGCGGGCCAGAACGAGCCGCAGAAGGTGCAGTTCACCGCCGCGGAGGACGAGAAGCTCAATCAGACGCGCCGCGAGGTGATCACCAGCGGCGTCAACGAAGCTGAGCCGTCGCCTGACGGCAAGACGTTCGCGTTCGGCGTTCGCGGCGAGATCTGGACGGTACCGGTCGAGAAACCCAAGGGCGTCGCGGGCAAGGGGCTCGACATCGCACGCCGAATGACGGACTGGGCGGGGGACGACTCCGACTTCCTGTGGGCGCCAGACGGCAAGAAGTTCTACTACCGCTCCGACCGCGACTACGTGAACCGCGTCTTCGAGATGGACACTGCCACGCTCCAGACGAAGTGCATCTGGAACCGAGCGGACGATGCCGACAGCCTGCACATGTCGCCGGACGGCAAATCGCTGGCGATGTGGGTGAGCGGCGGCGAGCCCGGGCTCTATACCATCGCGCTGGCCGACGGCGCCATCAAGCGCATCCTGCCCATGCCCTTCAAGGAGCGCGAGTGGCAGGACGGTGGCGACTTCGCCTGGTCGCCGGACATGAAGTGGCTCGCCGTCTGCATCCGCGAGACGAGCGGCAACTGGAACGTGTGGGTGATGCCCGCGGGCGGCCAGCCTGGCGAGGCAGTCAACGTGACGCGGCTGAACGCCGGCCACGGCATGCCCCGGTGGACCGCGGACGGGAAGTACCTGCTCTTCGAGAGCGACCGCGACGGCAACGGCCTCTACGCCATCCCGCTCACCAAAGAGCAGGCCCGCCTCGCCGAGATGGACATCAAGTTCGAGAAGCCGAAGGACCCTGTGGCGGTCAACATCGACTTCGACGGGATCACGCAGCGCATCCGCAAGCTGTGCTCGCAGGACCCCGGCGGCGACATGGTCTGCGCTCCCGACGGGTCGACGTGGTTCACATCCGAAGGCGACATCTGGCAGGTGAGCTACGACGGCAAGGACGTGAAGCGCGTCACGAGCGGCGGCGGGTGCAGCGGCTTCCGGATGATGAAGGACGGCAAGCGTGCATTCTTCGTCCGGAACGGCGAGCTGTACCTGATGAAGCTGGACGCGAGCAACGCCCAGGAGAAGGTGACGTTCACGGCCGACTACGAGCGCGATGTCCGCAACGAGCGCCGGGCCGCGTTCACGCAGTTCTGGGCCGCGTTCAACCGCCGCTTCTACGACCCGAACATGCACGGCCGCGATTGGGAGGCGGTTCGCAAGCGCTACGAGCCGATGCTGGAGGGCGTCGAGCATCGGGCCGAGTTCGCGACGGTACTGTCGATGATGGTTGGCGAACTCGAGTCGTCCCACTCGGAGGTCGGCACCGCGCCGGGCGGCGTGGCCGGGTCCAACTCGGCGCACCCCGGCTTCACCTATGACTACACGTACGAGGGCCCCGGCATCCGCGTCGACAAGGTGCCGGCGGGCGCGCCCGGGTCCTACGAGAAGACCCAGATCAAGCCCGGCGAGTACGTGATGGCCATCAACGGCAAGGACGTGACGCTGGACGAGAACCTGTACAAGGTGCTCAACGACCAGGCCGGCCGCGTCATGGAGTTCCTGGTGAACTCGAAGCCGTCCAAGGAAGGCGCGCGCAAGGTCTCCTACACCGCGCTCGGCTACGGCGACTGGGGGCAGATCCGCTACGAGAACCGCATCAACCGGCTGCGCAAGTATGTCGAGGAGAAGAGCGGGGGCAAGATTAGCTACGTTCACATCGCCGGCATGGGCGGGAACAACCAGACGACGTTCGATCGCGAGATGTACGAGTACTCCATCGGCAAGAAGGCGATGATCATCGACGTGCGGTTCAACGGCGGCGGGAACATCTCCGACACCCTGATGGACTGGCTGGAGCGCAAAACCCACGGCTACTACCAGGGTCGCGGCAACGACCCGGAGCCCGCTCCCGGACGGGCGTGGGAGAAGCCGACCGTCGTGCTGCAGAACGAGCACAGCTTCTCCAACGCCGAGATGTTCCCGGCGGCGATGAAGGCGCGCGGGCTGGCCACGTTGGTCGGCATGCCGACGCCGGGCTACGTCATCTGGACGTGGGAGCTGCGCCTGGTCGACGGCACCCCGGCCCGCATGCCCGGCAGCGGCGTCTACCGCCTCGACGGCACTCCGATGGAGGACATGGGCCAGCAGCCGGACATCCTGGTCCCGATGAGCGGCGAGGACTGGCTGGCCGATCGCGACCCGCAGCTCGACAAGGCGATCGAGGTGCTGATGGCCAAGATGAAGTAGGCATCACCCGCCCCCGCAGCGACAACCGCCCGGCGCGATGCGTATGCGCCGGGCGGTTCTGCGTGTCGGGGGGGCGATCGTGTCAGCTCTCGAACTGGCGCTTCAGCGCGCCCTCCAGCATCGCGAGGCCCGCATCGCCCGCCGATCGGCTGCGCATGTTGCCTTCGCGGTCGAACAGGAAGTACGCGGGCACGAAGGTGTTCTGGAACGCCTCGGCCACCGAGTGTTGGTTGTCGATGCCGCAGGGCTCCGTGATGCCCATCTCGGCGACCTGCTGCTTCACGCGCTCGACGTCGGTGTCGGCCTCCTGGCGAGGCATGTGCAGCGCCACCACGTTGAGCCCCTTCGGCCCGTACTCGTCGCGCCATTTGACGATGGTCGGCATGTTCTCGTGGCAGATGTGGCAGCTCACCGCCCAGAAGTGGACGAGCGTCGGGCTCCCGATCAGTTCGTCGCGGCTCGGCGGGGGAGTGAGCCACTCGGTGGCGCCCGTCAGCTCGGGCATCGGCGTGCCTGTTCGCATCGGCATCGTGTTTCCTCCGGAAGAGGAGCCCGCGCAACCTGCCGCGCGGGCTCCATCGGCGTGTCGGGGACGGGCAAGCGCGTCCTCTGGCTGGCGCCGTTGCCGCCATCCCGTTAGGGATCTGCTCTAGACGTTGGGCATCTCACACCGCACTCCTTCAGGGAGTGGGCGCTCGTCGTGCCGCGGCCGCATCTACGGGTTGAGGAGCGCCTTGCCCGGCTTCCAGTCCGCCGGGCAGAGGCCGCCGGTCTGCAGCGCCTCGAGCACGCGGAGCGTCTCGTCCACACTGCGCCCGATGTTCAGGCTGTTGACGACGGAGTACTTCAGGACGCCCTCCGGGTCGATGATGAAGAGGCCGCGCAGGGCGATGCCGGCTCCGTCGACCAGCACGCCGTAGTCGCGCGACACCGTGTGGAGCATGTCGGCCGCCAGCGGGTACTTCAGGCCGGCGATGCCGTTCGCCTCACGCGGCGTCTTGATCCAGGCGCGGTGCGAGTACACGGAGTCGGTCGAGACACCCAGGATCTCCGCGTTCAGCTCCCTGAACTCGTCGAGCCGGTCGGAGAGGGCCGTGATCTCGGTCGGGCAGACGAATGTGAAGTCGAGCGGGTAGAAGAAGAGCACCAGCCACTTGCCCTTGTAGTCGGCGAGCGACGCCTTGGCGGTGAGCTTCTCCAGGTCGGCCGTCGTCGGCATCGTAAAGTCCGGCGCGGGCTGGCCGACCTTCGCCTTGGGACACGTGCACTCCGGGTTGTCGCAGCAATGCCCTGCCATGGTCTGTTAACCTCCGTTGTCTATTGAGAAGTGCTCCCATCAGGAAGCCTGTTACGTCTCAGTACGATCGCTGACTACATCTCGCACCCGCCACGGCCGAGGCAGGCAGCGCCTCTACATCGCCTCTCGGGCCGCGCCTGCGTCCTGGCACTCCGGGCAGAGCCCTCGCCACTGCACGTCGACGGCGCCGATCTCAAAGCCGGTCCAGCGCCGCACCTCGTCCCTCGCGTGGCCCGTCACCAGGTCGGGGATATCGACGACGCGCTCGCAGCGGGTGCACACGATGTGCTGGTGGCCGCCGGGCCGGCCGTCATATCGCCGCGCCCCATCGCCAACCGCCATCGCGACGACGACCCCCTCCTCCTCCAGCGAGCGGAGCACGCGGTACACCGTCGCGAGGCCGACGTGCGGCAGCTCCGACCGGATGCCCTCGTGTACCGCCTGGGCCGTCGGGTGCTCTTCCGATGTCGCCAGGAAGCGAACGATCGCCTCCCTCTGCCGTGTACGCCGCATCTGCGTGCGCCTCCAGATGATATTACGTCTCACTAAGGACCCTCGTTCCGTAGCAGCACGAAGGAATCTGCAGGCGTCTGTCCAGATTGACGGTCGGGAGGCGGGCGTGTATAATGCGTCGGAGTGGCGCAGCGAGTTGGCGACTCCGCGCGCGGCGCCGCCGGAAGGACCGCACGTTGAGTAGCCCTCCATCGCCACGAGTACCCGTGCCCACCCTGGAGCGGCTCGCCAACTACCTCCGCTACCTCATCGACCTCGAGCACGCCGGCGTCCCGACCATCTCCTCCGCCGACATCGAAGCCGAGACCGGCGTCAACGCCGCCCAGTTCCGCAAGGACCTCTCCTACTTCGGCGAGTTCGGCAAGCCCGGCGTGGGCTACAACGTCGCCGACCTGCAGGCCCGCATCTCGCGCATTCTGAAGGTCGACACGGAGCAGCGCGTGCTGCTGGTCGGCGCGGGGAACCTGGGCTCGGCGCTCTGCGGATACGGGGGGCTGGCGGAGCAGCGGTTCAACCTCGTGGCGGCGTTCGACAACGACCCGGCCAAGATCGGACGCAAGCTGTGGCGGCTGGAGATCCTGGACGTGGCGCGGCTGAAGGAGGCGAACTCCACGATCGGAGCCCGCATCGGCATCGTCGCGGTGCCGCGCACGGCCGCCCAGGCTGCCGCGGAGCAGCTTATCGACGCCGGAGTGCACGCCCTTCTCAACTTCGCGCCCACCGCCTTGCGCGTGCCGGACCACATCGTCGTCCGCCACGTGTCCTTCGTCCAGGAACTCGCCGTCCTGTCCTACCATCTCTCTTCGCAGCCGGAGCAGCTCCCATGAGCGAAAGCCAGACAGCCCCCACCGCCGACCCCGCCAGTACCCGCCCACCGATCCCAACCGCGGTCGACTACCTGGTCGTCGGCAGCGGCATCGCGGGCCTCACCTACGCGCTGCGGGTCGCCGAGCACGGTTCGGTGCTGATCGTGACGAAGAAGGACCGCGCCGAGTCGAACACCAACTACGCGCAGGGCGGCATCGCCGGGGTGATGACGGCGGACGACGACGTGGGGTCGCACGCGCACGACACCGAGGTGGCCGGCGCGGGGCTGTGCCACGAGGATGCGGTGGACGTGCTCGTGCGGGAGGGGCCGGACCGCATCCGCGACCTGATGGTGCTGGGCGCGCAGTTCAGCACGCATCCAGGAGCGGACGGCCAGCCGGTGCTGGAGTTGGGCCGAGAGGGCGGACACACGCGCAACCGCATCGTGCACGCGGTCGATCGGACCGGATGGGAATGCGAGCGGGCGCTGCTGGCGCGCGTGAAGGAAGAGCCGCGCATCTCCATCCTGGAGCACCTGTTCGCGTGGGACCTGGCGGTTCAGGGCGGCCGCTGCCGCGGGGTCGACGTCCTGGACCCGGCGACCGGCGAGGTGCACCGCATCGGCGCGCGGGCCGTGCTGCTGGCGACGGGCGGCTGCGGTCGCGTGTACCTGCACACGACGAACCCGGCTATCGCGACCGGCGACGGCGTGGCGATGGCGTGGCGTGCCGGGGCGACCATCGCCAACATGGAGTTCATCCAGTTCCACCCGACGTCGCTCTGCCACCCGGCCGGCGAGTCGTTCCTCATCTCGGAAGCCGTGCGCGGCGAGGGCGGCATCCTGCGCACCGCCGATGGCGCGACGTTCATGGAGAGGTACCACCCCATGGGCGCGCTCGCGCCGCGCGACATCGTGGCCCGCGCCATCCACGCCGAGCGGCTGAAGCGCGGCGAGGAGTGCGTCTACCTGGACGTCACCCACCTGGACGCCGACTACCTCCGCAAGCGGTTTCCGACCATCTACCAGCGGTGCTTCGACCTGGGCATCGACATCACGCGAGAGCCGATCCCGGTAGTCCCCGCGGCGCACTACATGTGCGGGGGCGTGCGCACCGACCTGCAGGGCCGCACGGACATCCCCGGTCTCTACGCCGCGGGCGAGGTATCGTGCACGGGCGTCCACGGCGCGAACCGCCTCGCATCGAACTCGCTGCTGGAGGCGATGGTCTACGGGCGCCGCGCCGCGGATTCGGCGGTCGCCGAGTGCGCCGGGCTCGATGTGCCGGCCCCAGCCGGGCCGAGGACCACCGCGCAGATGCCGTCCTCGCCGGACCCCATCGAGCCGCGGGACCGGCTGCGCACCGTGATGCACAACAAGGCGGGCATCGTGCGCAACGACCACGATCTGGCCGAGGCGCACGACGCGGCGGAGGACACGCTGCGCCAGGCCGAGGAGTGGGCCGCCGCCTGCCGCCTGACCCCGGAACTGGGCGAGCTGCGGAACACGGCGACCGTGGCCACGCTCATCGCCCGCTCGGCCCTGCTGCGCAAGGAGAGCCGGGGGCTGAACTCCACGACGGATTACCCGGAGACCGACGACGCCGGGAGCAAGCACGACACCCTGCTCGTTCGGAGGTAGGCGCCATGCGCCCGCGCATCGATCCCGAGCTGGCCGACCGCGGACGACTGCTCATTAGCTGCCCGGACCGCCCGGGGATCGTGGCCGCCATCGCGCGGTTCCTCTATGAGCGCGAGGCCAACATCGTCCACTCGGACCAGCACAGCACGGACCCGTTCGGCGGCACCTTCCTGATGCGGGTCGAGTTCGAGCTGCCGGGCCTGATGGAGCGCGCCCCTCGCCTCCAGCAGGAGTTCGTCGAGGTGGCGGAGCCATTCGGCATGGAGTGGCGGCTCGCGCTGGCAGGGCCGCGCAAGCGCCTGGCCATCTTCGTCTCCCGCGAGGACCACTGCCTCCTGGAGCTTCTCTGGCAGCAGCGGGCCGGCGACGTGCGCGCCGACGTCGCGATGGTCGTCAGCAACCACGACCTGCTGCGCGGCGTGACGGAGGGCTACGGCATCCCCTTCCACCACACTCCCGTGACGCCGGACACGAAGGAGCGCGACGAGGAGTCGCAGCTCGCCCTCATCGAGGATGGCGTCGACCTGGTCGTTCTCGCGCGCTACATGCAGGTCGTCTCGCAGCGGTTCGTCGATCGGTGGCGCCACCGGGCCATCAACATCCACCACAGCTTCCTCCCGGCCTTCGCCGGCGCCAACCCCTACAAGCAGGCCCATCGTCGCGGCGTGAAGCTGATCGGCGCAACGGCCCACTACGTGACCGAGCAACTCGACGCCGGTCCCATCATCGAGCAGGACGTGCAGCGGGTCGATCACCGGCACTCGGTCGACGACCTGCGCCGCATGGGCCGCCACATCGAGCGGGTTGTCCTGGCCCGCGCGGTGTCCTGGCATGTCGAGGACCGCATCCTCGTCACGGGCAACCGCACGGTCGTCTTCGCCTAGCCTGGGTGATGCACGAGTGCCTTGGTGGGATGGGCCTCCGTGCCCGCCCGGCACGACCCGCAAAGCGGGTCGCACTAGCCTGGGTGATGCACGAGCGCCGTGGTGGGATGGGCCTCCGTGCCCGTCCAGCGCAACTCGCAAATCAGGTCGCACTAGCCTGGATGATGCACGAGCGCCGTGGTGGGATGGGCCTCCGAGCCCGTCCAGCGCAACTCGCGAATAGGCCAGGCTAGCCATCAGTGCCGCACTATCCTACCGTTCGTCTTTGACGCAGTGTTGACGATGGCTGCCTACACTGGTTAGCGCGTCATCCGCTCCCGGACGCGCAAGGAGGCTCTCCCATGCACGGCATCACCCGGTCGTGTCTCGCTGTGGCAGCAGCGACGGCCGCGCTGCTCCCCCTCATCGGCTGCGGCGGCGGGCTTATGAGGGACCGCAGCAACCAGCTCACCTATCGCGCGGTGGAGTACACCGTCACGCAGCCGGACGGCACCCACATCGTCCTGCGCTCCCGAGGCAGTGGCAATGGGACGTCGGACGGGTTCTTCGACGTCTACGTCGAGGACGGGCTCGGCAACACGACCGCGCTGCTCGGCGACCCAGCCTGGGTGCAGTACGACGGCAAGAGCGCCGCGGTCGCCTCGACCCTCTCCGCGAGCGCCGGCACGAAGGTCGGCGACCTGCCAACCGCCGACGCCAACTACTGGTTCGACATCAACGGTGGTTCGGACATGGGCGGCGTCACGTACCAGATCCACACGAGCGGAACGGCGATCGCGTCGTCGCGTGGCACGACGCTGATCCACATCGATACCGAGCCTGGGGGGCAGATCGTGTTCTCGGGCACCGTGGTGAACGCGCATGGCACGGCGTTCTGGAACGGCTACGACTGGGTCACCAACGACACGGCAGCGCACCAGTACTTCACCGACCTGCGGACCGGCCAGCGGCTGAAGGAGTACGTCGTCACCGAGGTTGACAGCACCACCGCGAACCTGGGCTCCGTGTCCGCGCCCGCCGGCTACACCGTGACGAAGCGTCTCTACACGTACACCACGACCAAGGGGACCGGCGGCACTGGCATCACCGATCTGGACTCGACGTACCCGGTGGCCTTCCACATCCGGTACCTGGAGACGGCGTCCAGCAATCTGCGGGACATCGTCTTCACCCCGGCCATCGCCAGCGAGACGGGCGGCACGGTGAAGCAGTAGCTGCCGCCAGCACCCACACGGGAAGCAAGGAGACCCCGACATGCACTACGTTACGCGCACGTGCCTCGGCCTTGCGGCAGCGACGGCCGCGCTGCTGCCCCAGATCGGCTGCGGCGGCGGCCTCATGAAGGACACCAGCAACCAGCTCACCTACCGCGCTGTGGAGTACACCGTCACCCAGCCGGACGGCACGCACATCGTGCTGCGGTCGCGGGGAAGCGGCTACGGGACGGCGGACGCGTTCTTCGACGTGTACATCGAGGACGGGCTCGGCAACACCACGGCTCTCCTCGGCGACCCAGCCTGGGTGCAGTACGACGGCAAGAGCGCCGCTGTCGCCTCCACCCTCTCCGCCAGCGCCGGCACGAAGATCGGCGACATGCCGAGCGCAGACGCCAACTACTGGTTCGACATCAACGGCGGGGCCGATCAGAGCGGAGTGACTTACTGGATCCACACGAGCGGCACAGCGCCGTCGAGCCGGGGTGATAGGCCGATCCACATCGACACCGAGCCGGGCGGCAACGTCATCGTGAACGGCGTGGTCGTCAACACCTACGGTGCGGTGTTCTGGGACGGATCTCGCTGGGCCTCGAACAACACGTACGCGCACCTCTACTTCACCGACCTGAACACCGGCGAGCGCCTGCTGCCGGAGACGGTGACGCAGATCGACGCGGGGGTGGACACGCTCGGCACGGTGTCGGCGCCCTCGGGCTACACCGTGACGAAGCGCCTCTACACGCACACCGCGACCAAGGGCGCCGGCGGCGCCGGCATCGCCGATCTGGGCTCGACGTACCCGGTCGAGTTCCACATCCGCTACTTCGTCGCCGCGACGATCCAGGACATCGTCTTCACGCCGGCCGTCGCCAGCGAGACGGGCGGCACGGTGAAGCAGTAGCCGGACCGGTCCACGGATTGTACTGGACGGGCACGGAGGCCGATCCCACCACGGCACTCATGCGGGTTCCGGGCCAGCCTACCGCCCGGCCCGCAGCCGAGCCGCCCCGAGGTTGGCCTTGCGCATGCGCGTGAGGAGGTCCCACTTGGGGCGGTCGGCGACGTCCACGATGCCGAACGCGTAGTGCTCGCCGTAGATCAGCTCCTCGCCGCGGCCGGGTCCACGCCCGGTGAGGGGCTGGTCGCGGTACATGAACCACGTGCCGCCCACGCAGTACGGGTTGCGCGCCGCGTCCGCAATCCACTTGGCATAGAGGTCGCCGGCGTTCGCGTCGTCGGTCGCGGTGGTGCCATAGGCGCCGAAGCCGCGCGCGCCGCCGTAGGTCGGCGGGAACGAGAACTCGCCGCAGAGGATCGGCTTCTGGGTCTCGCGCGTCAGCCGGTCGAGCTGGGCGTCGGCGAACGTCGGCGCGTAGCGGTCGTAGCCGATCACGTCGCAGTGGCGGGCATGGATGCGCCAGTCCTCCTCGTTCTCCCACCAGCCGGGGACGATCCAGTTGCCCAGGTAGAGGTGGTTGGGGTCGACCTGCTTCAGCGTCTTGTAGAGGCACGCGTAGTAGGCGTCCTCATAGAAGCGGCGCATGGCCTCGACGTCCGCGTCCGGCGGCTTCACACTCGCGCTGTCGAGGTCGGCAGCAGACGCCACTCCCCACGCGCGCGCCATGCGGTCGAGATCGCCAGAGTACGTCGAGCGCGCCACGTGGGCCAGCATCGCCTTGCGCGCCGGCGTGGCAGCGGGCTTGGCGAGGATGGCGGCGACCTCCGCCTTGTTCACGATCTCGTCGTACTCGTTGCCGACGCTCCAGCCCACCACCATGGGATCGGTCTTCCGGGCGCCGATGGTGCGTGCGAACGACTGCCGCATCTCCTGCACGACGCCGGCATCGAACACGTCCGGGTGGCGCACGAGGCTTGGCACCCCCTCCGGCCACAGCACAGGCAGGCAAGGGAAGCCGGCCAGCGCGTCCCACTTCCCGCCGCCCGAGAAGGCGAAGGCCCGCAGGCGGCGCGCGCTCACGTCCTTGGCCGCCGCCTGCCAGCCCGCGCCGTACTTGCGGATCATGTTGGCGGTGTGGAAGGCCACGTACTCGGTGCCGTCGGTGCCGCCCCACTGGTTCTTGGCCCACGCCTCCGCGAACGTGCCCGTCTTCGGCGGTAGCCACTGATAGAGGAACTCGCGCTCGGAGACCGGGGTCATCTCCCACTTCAGCATGGGCACGCCGCACACGCCCACGTAGAAGCACGGGTTGCCGTCGGGGGTCAAGAGCCACCACTTGCCGCCGCGCTGCGTCACGCGGAAGAAGCCGGTGGCCTTCTCGCGCCAGCCAAGCGTCTTCGAGCCGCCGAACTTGTCGAAGCCCTGCGCCGCGGGCACCGAGGCGAGACGCGCCTTCTCCTCACGCGCGGCGGCCTTCAGGTCGGCGTCGGAGCGGATCTTGCCGGACCACGCGGAGTGGATGCCCTGGCCATACCGGTCGATGAACGGGGCCAGCGTGCGCAGGTCGGGGCGCGCCTCGATGCGGAAGCGCGCCTCGATGACCAGGGAGGCCCCGCGCGGAATGGCGAGCGGCAGCGACGTGCCGGAGGCCGGGGTGAACAGCGACAGCGCGACCTTGTCCGGCGATGGCACGCCGAACGCACGAGTCGCCACCGGCTTGCCGGCCACGGTGAGGCGCGCGTCGAGCTGGCGCACGACGTACTCCGCGCGGCCGTTCGCCCAGGCCGGCACCGAGTTCAGCGTGACCGGGCCGGCGTCCGGCACGAAGCCACCCGCCTCGCGGCCGATGCTGGCGCCATCGAGGAACAGCTCGGCGCCCTCCGCGCCGATCACGCCGCGCGCGCTGTACTCCTTGCCGATCTGCCAGGAGGGCTGGGCGACGACGAAGCGCCAGCGCTGCCCGTCCGCGGCGCCGAGGATGAGGCGCAGCGTGCCGAGAGTGCACGGACGCCCTTCGTCCGAGGTGTTCTCGAAGTTGAGGTAGAAGCCTCGGTTTGCGCCGAAGTCGTGTTGGGCGGCCAGCCAGTGGCGGCACGAGTCCGCGGCGCCCAAACGGGGCGCCAGAATCATGGCCCACAGTGCAATGTGCAACACACTCCGCCGTGCCAACCTCGCGCGCATCCCTAACCCTCCCCGAGCCGTCTCCCGACCATTGCGGGCGTCGGGTATACATTCACGGGACAGACCCGATGTGCCTCTATACGGGCGCCGCGATAGTGCCGGTTCGGCTGCAGGATTCGCCCGGAGGCAGGTCGAAGCCCAACGTGCTCGCATCAACGGTGAGCGAGTCGCGCATACCTAGGAGCTAGTCGCCATGATTGTGGGAGTGCCGAAGGAGATCAAGGATAGCGAGTACCGCGTCGCTCTGGTGCCCGCCGGTGTCGAGGCCCTGCGCGAGGCGGGGCACAGCGTTCTGGTCGAGGCCGGAGCGGGTATCGGCACGGGAATCGAGGATGCCGAGTACGCCGCCGCAGGCGCGGAGATCGTCGCGGCCGCGGCGGATGTGTTTGCGCGTTCCGAGATGATCATCAAGGTCAAGGAACCGATGCCCGCCGAGTACGGCTTGCTGCGGAAGGGGCAGATCGTCTTCACGTACTTCCACTTCGCCGCCAGCGAGGAGCTGACCCGGGCGATGATCGCGAGCGGAGCGGTCTGCGTCGCGTACGAGACCATCCAGCTTCCCGACCGCACGCTGCCGCTGCTGACGCCCATGAGCGAGGTTGCGGGGCGGATGGCCATTCAGGAAGGCGCGAAGTACCTCGAGCGCCCGATGGAGGGCCGCGGGATCCTGCTGGCCGGCGTCCCCGGCGTGCAGCCTGCGACGGTCGTCATCCTGGGCGGCGGCGTGGTCGGAGCCAATGCGGCGAAGATCGCGGCCGGCTTCGGCGCGGCGGTGTACGTGCTCGACGTGAACCTGGAGCGGCTGCGCTACCTCGACGACATCATGCCGGCCAACGTGACCACGATCTACTCGAACCGCCTCAACATCCTGCAGCTTCTGCCCCAGGCCGATCTCGTGGTCGGAAGCGTACTGCGGCGCGGCGCGAAGGCTCCGGTGCTCGTGAGCCGCGAGATGCTGAAGTCGATGCGGCGCGGCGCGGTGATGGTCGACGTCGCGGTGGACCAGGGCGGCTGCTTCGAGACGACGCGCCCGACGACGCACATGCACCCGACGTACATCGAGGAAGGCGTCGTCCACTACTGCGTGGCGAACATGCCGGGCGCCGTGGCGGGCACCTCGACCTTCGCGCTGACGAACGAGACCATCCGCTACGCCCTGACCCTGGCGAACAAGGGGTGGAAGGCGGCCACGCGCGATAGCGCTCCGCTGCGGATGGGCCTGAACGTCGTCGAGGGCAAGGTCTGCTTCCCCGACTTCGCCGAGCAGTTCGGGCTGGAGTACACGCCGGTGGAGGACATCCTGGCGTAGCGTACCCTCCCAGACCCGATCCCGTCTCAGTGGGCGGCAGACCCGCACGGCTGCCGCCCACTTTGCACTCAACCTGCCTCCGGGGCGCCGTATGGACGCGTGGGAGCCCCCGAGGCCACCGGATCGAGACCATGAATCCCCCCACTCGCCTGCTCTGCCTCCTCGTCATTGCCATTGGGTGCAGCTGCTTCTCACCCCTCGCGTTCGGCGACATCTTCCAGTCCGCCGGCAGCGGCGACCAGGTTGCCGTCGCTCAGTACCTGCGGCACGGCGGCAGCCCCAACGAGCGCGATACCGACGGATCGACGCCCCTGCACTTCGCTGTGGCGAACAACCGTCCCGCGATCGTGAAGATGCTCCTCGACGCCAAGGCGGACGTCAACGCCACGATGCTGGACGGGCGCACGCCGCTGCACGTGGCCATTCAGCACGGATGCACAGGCCTGGTTGAGACCCTTCTGCAGGCAGGCGCCGACGTCACGATCGAGGACGAGAAGGACCAGACCCCGAGGGATGTGGCGGCCGCCGCCAGGCAGACGGCGACAGTGGCTCTGCTGGACCGCGTCCTCGCCGCAAGACCCGCTGTCGCGCCGGAGAGCGACCCGAGCACAGGCGTAGGACTGCCCAGCGAGTGGAACCAGTGGCGCGGCCCGATGCGCAACGGCGTGTCGCCCGCCAGTCCCGCGCTCGCCTCGTCCTGGCCTGCCTCCGGGCCGAAGGTGCTGTGGCGCGCCGGCGGCCTCGGACCCACGAACGACTGCGGCTACGGGTCGCCGGTCGTGGCCGGAGGACGGGTCTACCTGTACCTGCACTGCAAGTCGGAGGCAGGCGACGGATCGCCCTACATCGACCGGCTGTTGTCGCTGGATGCCGCGACCGGCGCGGTGCTGTGGCGCAAGGACTACGGCACGAAGAAGGACTACTACCCAACAAGCGGAACGCCGGTCGTCTGGAACCGCCGCGTCTTCTTCACCGGCAAGGAGCACCTCTACTGCCTCGACGCGAACACCGGCGCCGCAGTCTGGACGCAGCACATTCCGATGCGAGGCATCTACTCCTCGGCCGCGGTCATCCGCGGCGTGCTCGTTGTGGTTGCCGGCCAGATCCGCGGGTTCGACCCCGGGACCGGCAAGCAGCTCTGGGCGCGAAACGCCCCCGCGGGCACCTACGGCCCGACGATGGAGACCACATCGCCAGCCATCTGGCTGCACTCGGGGCGCGCCTACGCGATCATCCATGCGGGCTCGCTCTTCTGCATCGCGCCGAGGTCGGGGCGCGTGGTCTGGCAGCGCGCGGGCGTCGGCGAGAACGATGGCGCATCTCCTGTCGTCGTGGGCGACACCCTCGTCCTGGGGATGGCGGGCAAGCAGACACGAGCCTTCCGGCTGTCCATCACCGGAGCCACGCCCCTGTGGAGCACGCACTCCGACGAAGTCCAGGGGTCGCCCCTCCTCTACGCGGGCCAGGTGATCACGCTTGGCGGCTGGGGATGCTCGCACGGCGGCGGCAAGTGCTACATCCGGTCGATCGATGCCCAGACAGGCGAGACCAAATGGGAGGAGCAGCTTCCTGGCTACCAGGACTGCTCTTCGCCGATCGGCGCGGATGGCAAGGTGTTCCTGTTCATGGACGGCGGACACACGATCGCCATGATCGGGACGACCGGACAGCGGCTGGCAGTCCTGGGCAAGCTGCAACTGCACGTCGAGCACGCCGCGGGATGGTCATCCTTCGCTCTGGCCGAAGGGCGTCTCTACGTCCGCACTGGCTGCGGCGAGCTAACGTGCTACGATGTGACGGCAGCCGGCAACAAGCACTGACCTTCGGCCGGCGCGTCGGGGAGCGTGCATATGTGGAAAGTGTGTACAGCAACTCTCGCGGTCGCCCTGGTCGCCGCGTTCGCATCGGCCGCGCAGGCGCAGCACCTCATCTGGAAGCCGAAGCCCGCCGCGAAGCCGGCCACCTGCCTCTACGGTGAGATCGAGGTCATCGCGACGGGACCGACCATCTACTACTGCGGCTGCAACTGGTGGCCGGGCAACCCGGCGGGCGGCTACACGGGCATCCAGGACGCCGGCAAGGGCCGCCACCTGATGATCTTCTCCATCTGGGACACCTCCCCTACCCTCCACCCGAAGACCATCGAGGCCGAGGCGCGCACGCAGTACAACCGCTTCGGCGGCGAGGGCGAGGGCGCGCACACGCACCTGGACTACGGCTGGAAGGTGGGCCGGGTGTACCGCTACTACGTCACCAAGGAGCAGGACGCGGCCGGCGCGAACACCCTGACGCGAACCTACTTCTACGACGAGGGTCTCAAGAAGTGGGTGCACGAGGCGACGATCTCGAACCCGAACGACGGGCACGAGTCGGTCACGACGTTCGGCGGGATGCTGAACGCGTTCCTGGAGAACTGGAGCGGGCAGGAGCGCGCCAAGCCGAAGGTGGCCATCTACCGCCTGTGGCTGGGCACGTCGCCGAAGGACCTGGTGAACGTGACCGAGGCGCGGGGCGACGGCAACTGGGGCGTGCTGAACGGCACGTTCTACCTGGCCGAGGGCGACGAGGACGCGCTGGCGCCCGTCTTCCAGCAGGCGAGGAAGCCCGGCACCGAGGTCGAGCGCGGCAAAGAGGACCGCTCGACGCTCACCGTCAGCGCGCGCAAGGTGCCGGCGAGCGTGGTGCGGGCGCTGGAGAAGCTGCCGCGGTCGCCTGGGGTGAAGTAGGCGGACGGCATCGGCACGCAAGGCGCCCACGGAGGAGCCGGGGCAACATGGCAGCATCGGACGCGGACGGATTCGGCCGCAGGCTGATGAACGCACTGGCGTACGGTCTCTGCGGCGCGCTGGCCTGCGCGGTCGCCACGCCCATAGGCGTGTGCGTTGGCGCCGTGGACGGCCCGGTCGGCCTCGATATCGTCACGATAGCGCGTGAGACACTCAGCCGATGCTGTGCCGGCGCGGGCGCTGGTCTGGCGGCGGGCGCCGCGTATGGCCTGTTCCGGCGCCGCCCCGAGGTATGGCAGTCGGCGGTCTACGTCCTCATCGTGTTTCTCGTCGCAGCATCGATGGCCGTCGCATCGCTGAGGCAGAAGATCGCGCTGGGGCGCGGTCTCTACGACGCCATCGAGACGGGCGACGTGGCGAGGGCTCGGGCGGCACTGGACGCAGGCGCGGACGTCAACCAGCGCGACTGGTACAGCCCCGAGAACTGGGACGACTACGACGAGGACTCCCTGCTGGCCGTCGCCGCGGAGAGGGGTCGGCTCGACATCGTCCGGCTCATGGTGGAGCGCGGGGCAGACACGAGCATCCGCTACCATTGGACGGCGCTCGAAGCCGCTGCTTTCTCCGGCAACGACGCAATCGTCGAGTACCTGCTGTCGCGCGGAGCCAGCACGCAAGTCACGAACCACGATGGCAAGTCGGCGCTCTCGCAGGCAGTTGAGTTCGGTCACATCGCGACCGCCCGCATCCTGCAGGCGCACGGCGCGCGACCGACGCTGCTCGACGCGGCCGCGATGGGCGACGAACGGGCTGTCCGCGATATGCTCCAGGGAGGCGTCGATATCGAGGCCACCGACCGGTACGGGGAGACAGCGCTGATGCGGGCGGCTCGATCTGGGCTGGCAGATGCAGCCCGGTTGTTGCTCAAGTGCGGCGCCTGTGTCGACGCCAGACGCCGCGCGTCCGACCCACAGGACGGCAGCGACGGCGAGACGCCCCTGATGATCGCCGCGAGCCACGCCGGCCCTGAGAGCGACGCCGTGCTGAACATCCTGTTGGGCGGTGGCGCAAACCCCAACGCAGTCACGCGCGACGGCACCACCGCACTGATGGACGCAGTCGGGGCCGGCAACGACGTGGCGGTGCGGCTGCTCCTGGCGCATGGGGCCAACGTGAACGCGAAGGACGCGCGGGGGACGACCGCCTACCGACACGCAAGGCTGGAGGGCCAGGAGCAGGCTGCCCGGCTGATCGCTTCGCGCGGTGGCAAGTAGAGACGCGGCACGAGCGCCCACCTGCACGGATGCGTCACCTGCCTGTGGTCCAGAACTCGTCCGGCAGCGGGCCGTCGAAGTCTTCGCCCATCGACATCGAACCCGGATGGAGCCCCGGCACCCTGGGCGGCCGGCCGATGGCGGCAGGCACCACGCGTCCAACAGGTTGGTCGCGGTCGGCGAGAACCACCTCTGTGCCGGCCTCGACGAGCCTCAGCACCTCGTCGAGGCTCGGGCCTATCGTCGGAATGTCGATCAGGGCGGTTATGGATCACCTCCGGCGCTCTGTTACGCTGATTGTACACCTGCGACGGCGCGCAGTGAAGCCCGGCGTTGCGCCCCACCGAGGAATCCTCCCCGCCGCTGCCGAACCTCCAACGCGGCGGCGCCCGAGATGGCCGCCACCTATGCCGAGGAGCCCATGCAACCTGACGCCCAACAACGCCGCACCCTCGAGTGGCTGAACAACTACCGCGGGGTCATTGCCTTCGTCGTGGTGTTCATCGCCGGCTGCATCTTCACCCCGCGCGCCCGCGACACGGGCCTGCCCATCTTCATCTCCACCCGAACGCAGGTCGATATCCTGTTCGAGTACTGCGAGTACGGTCTGCTCGCGACGGGCATGACGCTCGTCATCCTCACCGGCGGCATCGACCTGTCCGTCAGCTCGGTGCTCGGGCTGTGCGCCACCCTG
This sequence comes from uncultured Chthonomonadaceae bacterium, assembly GCA_964519955.1. Lineage (GTDB taxonomy): Bacteria > Armatimonadota > Chthonomonadetes > Chthonomonadales > CAJBBX01 > CAZFLM01. The sequence continues at coordinate 27,949 of CAZFLM010000038.1, forward strand.
TTCGCGCTGCTGACCATCGGCTACGGGATGCCCGTTCCGGGCGCGATCGCCATCGTGATGCTGGCGGGACTCGCGGCGGGTTCCGTGAACGGCATCCTAATCTCGCGCCTCCGCATGCAGCCGTTCGTTGCGACGCTGGCATTGATGGTGGCCGCGCGCGGCGGCGCCAAGTTCATCTCCTCCGGCATCAAGGTGCAGCCCGCCGCGCTGCCCTGGTACAAGCTGACGCAGGACACGCCGCCGTTCTTCCGCTGGATGACGACAGCGCTGCCGGGCATCGGCATCCAGCCCGCCACGCTGCTCTTCTTGGTCTGCATCTTGACCATGGCGCTCATCGTGCGGCGCAGCGCGTTCGGTCGGCGCATCTACGCGCTCGGCGGCAACGAAGAGGCTGCGCGCCTGGCCGGCATCGCGGTGGCACGCACCAAGGTGGCAGCGTACGCGCTCTGCGGGTTCTTCGCGGCGCTGGCAGGGGTCGTCAACGCGTGCCGGCAGGACATCGGCGACCCGGAGGCCGGCACCGGCTTCGAGCTGGACGCCATCGCTGCAGTGGTGATCGGCGGCACCAGCCTGGCGGGTGGCAAGGGCGGTGTGATGTTCACGCTCATCGGCGTGCTCATCATCGCCTACATCAACAAGATCCTGAGTCTGAACGCGGTCCCCATCGCCCCTCGAATGATGATTCAGGGAGCGATCATCGTCGTGGCCGTTCTCATTCAACAACAGAAGAGGGCAAAGTCATGAAGAAGCTAGCATTGGCGCTGGCGGCTGCGGCGATCCTGGCCGCGGGCTGCGGCCCACAGAAGACCGACGACACCGGCGCCCAAACGCCCGGCAAGCCTGGCGGCAGCACGAGCGCAGGCGCCAAGCCGGCGAGCGGCAAGAAGTTCCTCATCGGCATGTCGCAGTGCAACCTGGGCGAGCCGTGGCGCGTGCAGATGAACAAGGACCTCGAAGAGGCCGCCGCACAGCACCCCGACGAGATCGAGTTCGTGGCCAAGGACGCCCAGGGCAAGAGCACGGCCCAGCAGAGCCAGGTCCGCGAGTTCATTCAGCAGAAGGTCGACCTGCTCATCATCAGCCCGATGGAGTCGCGACCGCTGACGAAGCCCGTTGCGGACGCGATGGACGCCGGCATCCCTGTCATCGTCCTCGATCGTGCGGTTGAGGGTGACAAGTACACGTGCTTCATCGGTGGCGACAACGTCAAGATCGGCGAAGAGGCCGGCAAGTTCCTGGTGAAGGCTCTGGGCGGCAAGGGCGACATCGTTGAGTTGAAGGGGCTGGGCACCTCGGTGCCCGCGAAGGACCGTCACGACGGCTTCATGAAGGGCATCGCCGGATCGCAGATCAAGATCATCTTCGACCCGGACTGCCAGTGGTTCGAGCCGAATGCGCAGCGCGAGATGAAATCGGCCCTCTCGCGCTTCCCGAAGATCGACGCGGTGTATGGCCACAACGATCCGAGCGCCCACGGCGCGTACATGGCCGCGCAGCAAGAGGGCAAGGGCCGCGAAAAGACGATCAAGTTCGTGGGCATCGACGCGCTCCCGCATGAGGGCGTGCGCTACGTCAAGGACGGCATCCTCACCGCCACGTTCCAGTACCCGACCGGCGGCAAGGAGGCCATCGACGCGGCGCTCAAGATCCTGAAGGGCGAGAAGGTCGAGAAGAAGATCGTCCTGGGGACCAAGATCTTCACGAAGGACAACGTGGACAAGGGCGGCGAAGCCCTCTAGGGGCGGACTTGGGACTTGGGGGCTGGGGCTGGGGTTTCGGGGTTGGCTGCCTCCAGCCAGAGCCCGCCAGGTGTGGTGTGCGCGCGGTCTCCGGCTCCGAAGTGGGCCGGGGACCGCGGTGCCTGTGGGGAGGCAACAATGGACCTACATGAGTTCGCGCCGCGGGGGGCGCTGGTGGGCATGGTGCATCTGCGGGCGCTGCCGGGGAGTGCGCGGGACCGCGGCGACCTGCGGCGGACCATCGAGAGCGCCGTCGCCGACGCTCGGACGCTGGCCGATGCCGGGTTCGACGCGCTGATGGTCGAGAACTTCTTCGATGCCCCCTTCCCCAAGGCGTCGTCGCCGGCCGTCACCATCGCGGCGATGGCGCTGGCCGTGGAGGCCGTGCGGTCCGCGGTGAGCATCCCGGTGGGCGTGAACGTGCTGCGCAACGACGTGGTCTCCGCCATCTCCATCGCGCACGTCTGCGGCGCAGCGTTCGTGCGGTGCAACGTGTACGTCGGCGCGGCGGTGACCGACCAGGGCATCATCGAAGGCGCGGCGCGCGAGGCCATCGAGACACGGCGGTGGCTCGGCGCGCACGTGCGCATCCTGGCGGACGTGGCGGTGAAGCACGCGAGCCCGCTCGCCGCGATGCCCATCGAACAGGAGGCCCGCGACGCGGTGGAGCGCGGCCTGGCAGATGGGCTGATCGTGTCCGGCATCGCGACCGGCTCGGCGACGTCCGCGGACGACCTCGCCCGTGTGCGCGCCGCTTGCCCGGGCACCCCGCTCTTCGTGGGCAGCGGGGCGACCGCCGAGACAGTCGCCGGGCTGCTGGCGGCGGCCGATGGCGCCATCGTGGGCTCCTGGCTGAAGCGCGACGGGCGCGTCGAGGAGCCGGTGGACCCGGACCGGGCGCGGGCGATGGCGGCGGCTCGGGATGGCGCGCGGAGGTAGCCCCGAACCTTTAGCCTGACTATTGACTTCGCTGGTGAACGGCTGTATCCTCCGCTCGCCGGTGCGCTCCCGTGCGGAGCCGCCGAGTTGGCACACAGGAGTGAGAAGCGATGCCGGTGAACGCGGTCTGCCACGTGGAGTGGATGACGGCCGACTTCGAGAAGGCCAAGCGGTTCTACGGCGGCCTGTTCGATTGGACCTTCGCGCCGTTCAGCGACGACTACTTGCTGTGGCGGACCGCGGATGGAGCCAGCGGAGGCGGGTTCGAGAAGGGAACGCCGGAGCCCGGCAAGTCGCCGGCCGTGTACGTGCAGGTGGCGAACGTGGACGCCTCCCTCGCCAAGGCAGTCGAGCTGGGCGGCACGATCGTCGTGGGCAAGGAGCCCATCCCTGGCGTCGGCCACCTCGCGATCGTGGCGGATACCGAGGGCAGCCGGGTGGGGCTGATCGAGACCGACGAAGCGTAGCCTGGCATCGGGCGCACGCAGGCCGGCATGCCGGCTCCTCGACTCTCTCGGGCCGGGTGCAGCGGGGTGGGCTGAGGGCCGCACGCAGGTTGGCGCCGGCAACGTCGCAGGGCCGGGCCAGAGCAGTAACGCAAAGGCCCGCGCGGGACTGGCCAGGGGATCCCCGTGCCGCCCTGCGCGGGCCCATGCGGTGCTGCCGGAAGGCGATGTCCTTAGCGGCGGCGGCGCAGAAAGGCAGCGGCAGGTACCGCAAGGCCGACAAGCACCGCGAGCGGACCGGGCTCGGGCACGCTCTGAGTACCAGGGACATACGCGAGCGAGGCGACACAGCCGAGACCGGATAGCATCGCCGTCCGCGCGTAGGTACCCGCGTCGTACTTGAACAGGTTGCCGCTCCAATCTGCCGCCCAGTACGCGTTCTGGCCGGCATCATAGGCGACATCGTTGTCATTGACGAGCCCGGCGCCGGTGTTGAGCACCGTCACCGCGCCATTCGTGAGGTCGACCGAATAGAGTCCCCCCCAGCCGGCCTCAAGCAGCACCATCTCGCCGGTGGCAGAGTTGTAGTCGTAGCCGCCTGGGTAGACAGCGTTGCTGCCGATAGCGGTGGCAGCGCCCGTCGAGCCATCGATCCGGTAGACCAGCCCGCTCGTCGACTGGCCATAGAGGGAGGTCCCGTCGAACCCCAGCGTGAAGAGGTCATCGACACCGTGGCTCCCCACGAGCGTGGCGGCTCCGGTCGACGTGTCGATGGTGTAGAGGCTGTCGTTGCCCCTGCCTGCCACCCAGTACAGCTTGCCGGTCGCGCTATCGTACGCGAGGTCGCCGAAGTTGCCCGCGCCGATCCCCGTAGCCCCGATGGTGGTGACCGTCAGAGTCACCGGGTCGATGGAGATCAGATTCCTGGACGTGTCGTCGATCGCGTAGAGCTTCTGCGCGCCAGCGGGCGCCACTGCCAGCGCAAGCCACGCGATCAGTCCTGCCAGATGCAAGGCCTTCACCGTCATGTTCTCCCCGATTCCGCGGTGAACTGCCACCGCAAGCAATGATGGCACCATGATCAACATCAGGCGATGACTGCACAAGCTGTGCCATCGATGGTCACGGCGGCATCGGATCAGCAATCCAGCAAGCATACCTGGAGAGACGAGCCGCGGCGCCGCATCCGGGAGCCGGCCGCTCTGTTTGACAGGCCCGCGGCGCCCGAGTATAATCCAACGCAACAACTGAACTCCACAGGCTGTGAAGGGGAGGAGTAGGTTCGAGACCGGCCTCAGAGAGGGCGCGACTGGTGCGAAGCGCCCGGCACGGAACGAACCGAACGTCGCCCCGGAGCCGCGGCCCCAACGCCGCCGAGCGATCGGAGGCCAGTAGGCGCCGACGGGTGCGCCCGTTACAGCGTCCGAGTGTCCGGCGATGGCCGGGAACGAAGGTGGTACCGCGCGGGGCTGACGCCTGCGTCCTTTGTGGACGTGGGCGTTTTCGATTCCCGCCTTGCCCCGAGGGCCGTGGTGGGATGGGCGTCCCTGCCCGTCCAACACAACCCGTGGGCTGATCGAGGCGCCGCCCGTGCCCGCCCGCCGCTGCATCCGCGAAAGGAATGACGACAATGGAACTGGCAAAGGCGTACGAACCGAAGTCCGTGGAAGAGCGCTGGTATGCGTCGTGGCTGCACGCCGGGTGCTTCAAGCCGCGCGGCGCGGGCAAGCCGTACAGCATCACCATCCCGCCGCCCAACATCACCGGCAGCCTGCACATCGGGCACGCGCTGAACAACACGATCCTGGACACCTACACCCGGTGGCACCGCATGCAGGGCGACAACGCCCTCTGTCTGCCCGGCACCGACCACGCCGGCATCGCCACGCAGAACGTGGTGGAGCGCGAGTTGGGGAAGGATGGCGTGTCGCGCCACGACATCGGCCGCGAGAAGTTCATCGAGCGCTGCTGGGAGTGGCGCAAGCAGTACGGCGACCGCATCTACCTGCAGTTCCAGAAGCTCGGCTGCTCGTATGACTGGGACCGCGCGCGCTTCACGATGGACGAGTCCTACGTGGAGGCGATCTACGAGGAGTTCCTGCGCTGGTGGGACCGCGGGCTCATCTACCGCGGCGCGCGCGTCGTCAACTGGTGCCCGCGGTGCATGTCGGCCATCTCGGACATCGAGGTGAACTCCGAGGACCGCGCGGGCAACCTGTACTACTTCCGCTACCCGTTCTCCGACGGCTCCGGCTTCGTGACCATCGCGACGACGCGGCCCGAGACGATGCTGGGCGACGCGGCCGTGGCGGTGAACCCGGCGGATGAGCGCTACGCGGGCCTCATCGGCAAGATGATCGACCTCCCGCTGACCGGGCGCGCCATCCCGCTCATCGCGGACGACTACGCCAAGATGGAGTTCGGCACAGGCGCCGTGAAGGTGACGCCTGCGCACGACCTCGACGACTTCGAGTGCGGCCAGCGGAACAACCTGCCGCAGATCGTGGTGATCGGCGAGGACGGCTGCATGACCGCCGAGGCCGGCAGCGCATTCGCTGGGCTGGACCGCTTCGAGTGCCGCCAGCAGATCATCCTCCAGCTCGAGCGCGAGGGGTTGCTCGACAAGGTGGAACCCTACGCCCTGAAGGCGCCGCTCTGCGACCGGTGCAAGACGATCCTGGAGCCGCTCCTCTCCGAGCAGTGGTTCGTGAACATGAAGCCGCTCGCGGAACCCGCCATCGCCGCCGTGCGCGACGGGCGCATCCGCATCGTGCCGGAGCGCTACACGCGCATCTACCTCGACTGGATGGAGAACATCCGCGACTGGTGCATCTCGCGGCAGCTCTGGTGGGGGCACCGCATCCCGGTGTGGTGGACCGAGGACGGGCGCTACTCCGCGGGGCGCTCGGCGGAGGACGCGGCGCAGCGCCTGGGCGTGCCGGCCGACGCGCTTCGGCAGGACGAGGACGTGCTCGACACGTGGTTCTCGTCGGCCCTGTGGCCGCACGCCACGCTCGGCTGGCCGCGCGACACTGACGACCTCAAGACCTGGTACCCGACAAACCTGCTCTCGACCGCCCAGGAGATCCTCTACCTGTGGGTGGCGCGCATGATCATGACGGGGCTCGACTTTATCGGCGAGATCCCCTTCCATGACGTGTACATCCACGCCACGGTGCTCGACGAGAAGGGCGACCGGATGTCCAAGAGCAAGGGCAACGGCGTGGACCCGCTCGACATGGTGGAGGCGTACGGGGCGGACGCGCTGCGGTTCTCGCTGCTGCAGCAGGCGGGGATGAACCAGGATATTAAGTTCAGCGCGGACCGGGTGCGCATCGCCGGGCAGTTCTGCAACAAGCTCTGGAACGCGTCGCGCTTCGTGATGATGAACCTCTCCGACGCGAGCGGCACGCCGCTGGACCTCTCCGCTGGGCCGGAGCCGCCCACCCCCGGCGAGGCAGGGCTCACGACGCCGGACCGGTGGATCCTGTCGCGCCTGCACCGCACGATCGAGACGGTGAACGCGTCGCTCGCCACGTACAACATGGACGACGCGATGCGTGCCATCTACCAGTTCCTGTGGGATGACTTCTGCGACTGGTACGTGGAGATCGCGAAGCCGCGCCTGCGCGACGAGGACGGCCGCCGCACCGCGCAGCGCGTGCTGTACCACACGCTGGAGACGACGCTCCGCCTGATGCACCCGATGGTGCCGCACATCACGGAGGAGATCTGGCAGACGCTCCGCGCAACGGTGAATGCCGGAGGCCACACGAACCCGGACGAGCAGATCGCGTCTCAGGACTCGGTGATGGTGGCTTCGTACCCGGCGGCCGATCCGGCGTTCTACAACGAGCAGGCCGAGGGGAGCGTGGCCCTGCTGATCGACGCCATCCGGGCGATGCGCAACCTGCGCGCCGAGTTGGGCCTGCCGCCGTCGTCGAAGCAGCCCGGCGCGGTGGTGGCGACCTCGGCGGCGGCGCGCGCAGCGTTCGAGGCAAACTCCGCGATGATGCCGCCGCTCGCCCGCCTAACCGACCTGCGCCTGCTCGACGCGCCGCCCTCGGGCGAGGGCAAGTGGGTGGGCACGCCGGTGACCGGGGCGGAGGTATTCCTGGAGATCGGCGAGGCGCTGGACGTGCCGAAGGAGCTCGAGCGGATCGCGAAGGAGCTGGCCACGCTGGAGGCCGACCTGGCGAAGTCGCGCGCGAAGCTGCTGAACCCGCAGTTCACCGACAAGGCGCCCGCGGCGATCGTCGAGAAGGAGCGCGCGTACGCGGCCTCGATGGAGGAGAAGCACGCGAAGCTGACCGCGCGCCGGGGGATGCTGCAGGGGTAGGTGGCAGGCGCGGGACCGAGCCGCGTGGCGGACGGCAACCCACCCCGGCCTTCGGCCACCCCTCCCGAATCGGGAGGGGACGGTGCGCAGGGCGTGTGCGGGGTGCGGAACTAGGGCCAGGCTCGGGCAGAGCCGCGCGCGCAAGCAAGCGGAAGAGCGTGGCAACCGGCTACCCACCCGTCGCCGGGAGCACCAGGCCCCTTACCGGCTGGCCGTCATCCCGTTAGGGATCTCTTCTGAAAATGAGCTGGCAAACCACCGGACTCACGGTGCCGTTGTGACGTCATCCCGTTAGGGACCTGCTTTTGACGCGCAACTCGCGCTTGTACACCCATTTTCATGCTCGATGGTGAACGCAGTTCATGGCTGTCTGCTCTTCGCCGTTCCGTCGGACCACGGAGGCGCCTGCCCCGACCGGTGTGTGCCTCCACCGCAGGAGTTGTGCTCGCCGACGCCGAATGCGATTGCGACCGCGCTTCGGCGCCGGCGAGTGCGTTTCGGGTAGGTGCGCTATGTTCGAGAAGCTGAGCCTGACCAACTTCACCGCGTTCACCCAGCTCGACCTCGACTTCGTGCCGGGCATCAACGTGCTCGTCGGCGGCAACGCGACCGGCAAGACGCACATCATGAAGGTGCTGTACGGACTGATGAAACACGGGGACGGCCCAGGGCTGATGCCTGTCGTTCCGGTGTTCGGCGCAGATAGCTTCCGATCTCTGATCCGCCTTCGGCCTGAAGTGAGCGAGGCTCAAGCCCGTGCGCAGTGGGGCGATCGGTCGCTGTGGATGATCATCCCTAGCGACGCCGACATCCTGGGGCAGGACCATGACTGGCCCACCGGGCTGTCCGCAGTGTTCGTGCCGCCGACCGACATGCTCTCGCACACAAGGGGTTTCGCATCGCTGTACGACCTGCGCGACATCGACTTCGATTCCACTCAAGCAGTGATCGTAAAGATGGCCATGCTCCCGCCGCTCCGCACGCCGCCGCCGGCCTTCGCCGATCTGCTGGACGAGATGCAGCGGCTCCTGGGCGGACCGGTCGTACAGGAGGGCGAGCGCTTCTACATCGAGACACCGAACGGGCGCATAGAGATGCCCATCGTTGCGGAAGGGCTGCGCAAGCTCGCCCTGCTCTGGCTGCTCATCCGCAACGGGTCGCTGGAGCCAGGGACGGTGCTGTTCTGGGATGAGCCGGAGGCGAACCTGAACCCGTCGCTGCTGGAGGTGGTCGCGCGGGTGCTGCACCGGCTGGCCGAGACGGGCGTGCAGATCTTCATCGCGACGCACAGCTACCTGGTGCTGCAGGAGATGGAGCTGGCGCGCAAGCCCGAGACGCCGTACCAGTACATTTGCCTGGAACGCAAGGATGGGGAGATCAGCGCGACGACCGCCAAGACGTACCTGGACATCACCCCCAACCTCATCGAGGAGGAGTATCTGTCAGTCCACCAGCGCAGGTTCGAGAGTCGCCTGGCTCAGACACGCGAGAAGGCGACAACCTGAAGTGGCGCTGCCGGTTGTCACTTCACCGGTCGTGGAGGGGGATCTCGTCCTCGACTTCGGCTCGGCTACCGTCTACAAGCCGGACGCGCAGACTGGGCAGCGCAGGGGCACCGCCAGCGCAACGGGCAAGTGGCACCTGCGCGCGGTGGACTTCATCCTGCGCGACGGCGACAGCACGCACTTCGTTGAGGTGAAGGACCCGGACAACTCCAAGGCGAAGCCAGGCGACAGACGCGCGTTCATCGAGTCGATCGCGAACGGCACCTTCCTTCAGGAGCACGCGATCGCGAAGCTGTATGGAACCGCCGTCGGTCTGGCTCTCGAGTCCATGGTTCCCACTGGCGACGTCCAGTATGTCCTGCTCGTCTGCTGCTCGGACTTCACAACCCCGGACAGGCTGGCCCTTGCCGACGCGATCGCTCGTGTAGCTGCCGTGGCCGGACCGCCCGGGCACGCATGGTCCGCACGCATTGATGTCGATGTGATCGACCTCGGGGAATGGAACCGACGCTATCCGCACATGCCCGTTCGCCGACTGAGCCAACCCTGATGCCCACAGCCACCGCCGCCACGCCACTCGCCGACCCGCAGACACTTGCGCGTATCGCTAGGCTGGAGCTGCGGGCGCGGCTCGTCGTGGAGGGCGTCATCTCCGGGATGCACCGGAGCCCCCACCACGGGTACAGCGTCGAGTTCGCGCAGCACCGCGAGTACAGCCCCGGCGACGAGATCCGGCACATCGACTGGAAGGTCTACGCGCGGTCGGACCGGTTCTACGTAAAGCAATACGAGGAGGAGACCAACCTCAAGGCCTACCTCGTGCTGGACACCAGCCGCTCGATGGCCTACCAGTCGGGCGCGCTCAGCAAGCTGCAGTACGGCGCGGTGGCGGCCTCAGCGCTCTCGATGCTCCTCCTGCAGCAGCGCGACTCGGTGGGCCTGGCGCTCTTCGACGAGGGCATCCGCTCGTTCCTGCCGCCCGCCGGCACGCCCAGCCAGCTCCGCGAGATCCTGCGCCGCCTCGACGGGCCGCCGACCACGCCCAAGACCAACGTGAGCCACACGTTCCACGATCTGGCGGAGCGCGTCCGCCGGCGCGGGCTCATCGTCATCCTGAGCGACCTCTTCGACGACCCGAAGCACATCCTGAACGGGCTGCAGCACTTCCGCCACCGCAAGCACGAGGTGATCGTGTTCCACCTGCTGGACCGGCACGAGTTGACCTTCCCGTTCCGCGAGGCGTGCATCTTCGAGGGGATGGAGGAGGAAGGGCTCCTGCCCGCCGATCCGCCCGCCCTGAAGGCTGCGTACCTGGGCGCGCTCCAGGAGTACGTCGAGACGCTCAAGCGCGGCTGCCGCGAGATGAGCATGGACTACGTGCAGATGCCGACCGACGAGCCCGTCGACCAGGCACTGGCGCGGTACTTGGCCGGCCGCCTGCACGGGTAGCGATGGTGCGGCCGCCACAAGGTCCCGCCATTGAAATGGCGGGCTGGCCGATGCGAAACCCCCTCTGGGGGTTGGGCGTGTGCGCCGCGGCAGACCCAGTCCCCGCAGGGGACCTCGCGCCCCAACAGCGCCGCGTTTCAACCCGGCGGGACGGCCGCCTGCACGGATGGCGGCGGGACGGACGCCCGGCGGCACGGTAACGGTGCGACGGCCGCCTGCACGGATGGCGCGCATGGCCATGAGGACCCGCCATTGAAATGGCGGGCTGGCCGATGCGAAACCCCCTCTGGGGGTTTGGCGTGTGCGCCGCGGCAGCCCCAGTCCCCGCAGGGGACTTCGCGCCGTGGCAGCGCCGGGTTTCAACCCGGCGGGACGGCCGCCTGCACGGATGCCGACCGACGAACCCGTCGACCAGGCACTGGCGCGGTACTTGGCCGGCCGCCTGCACGGGTAGCGACGGTGCGGCCGCCACGAGGTCCCGCCATTGAAATGGCGGGCTGGCCGATGCGAAACCCCCTCCGGGGGTTGGGCGTGTGCGCCGCACCGCACGCCCAGTCCCCGCAGGGGACTTCGCACAATGTACAGCGCCGGGTTTCAACCCGGCCGGCACGACGCAGCGCGTGCCGCGGCCGGCACGAGGCAGCGCGTGCGGCGGCCGGTACAACGCGGCGCGCACCGCAGCCGGCAGACAGGCCGCCTGCACGGCTAGCAGAGAGGACCCGCCCACGCGATGTCCGCCCTGGCGTTCCTGAACACAGCCTATCTCGGAGCGCTTGGCCTCGCCGCCATTCCGATCCTCATCCACCTGATGCGGCGGCGGCGGGTGCGCATCGTGCCGTGGGCCGCGTGGGAGTTCCTGCTCGCCTCCACCAAGCGCAACCGGAAGCGCTTCCGCATCGAGCACCTCATCCTCCTCGCGACGCGCATCGCCATCGTGGCGCTGGTCGTCCTGGCCTTCAGCCGCCCCCTCGTCCGCTCGCTCGGCATGCCCATGGTGAACTCCGGTGCCCGCGTTCACGCCCTCATCGTTCTGGACGACTCGTTCAGCATGGGCCACAGGCGCGAGGGCGTCAGCGAGTTCGACCGGGCCAAGCGAGTGGCCGACGACCTGGTCGCCAAGTGCCTGAAGCCGGGCGACTCCGGCTCACTTGTGCTCCTCTCGTCGAAGCCCGCCGCCGCGATCGGTGAGCCGACGTACGATCTGCAGAAGCTGCGCGCGCGCATCCGGCAGGAGCAGGTGGGCGACCGCGGCACCGACTACGCGGCGGGCGCCGAACTCGCGGCGAAGCTCCTGGCCAACGTGCGCGGGGCGACCCGCGAGGTCTACTGGATCACCGACAGCCAGCGCGCGGGCCTGCCGAGCGAAGGAGACCGGCTGTCCGAGGCGTGGCGCAAGCTCTCGGGACTGGCGCGCGTCACGTGGATCGACGTGGCAGGGGCGGATCGGCCGAACCTGTGCGTTGCGACGCCGACCTTCAGCCGCGAGCTAGTCACGCCCGGCATGCCGGTTCGCATCGACGCTGAGGTGCGCAACTACTCGGGCAGGTCCGCCGACAACCTGCTGGTCCAGCTCGAAGTCGACGGGAAGCCCTCAGGCACTGCGGCAGTCTCGGTCAAGGCGGGCGGATCGGCGAAGGCCTCGTTCCTCTACCCCTTCGAGGCGGCCGGCATCCACGAGGGGCGCATCTCGCTGAGCACGCCGGACGACCTGACAGCCGACGACGCCTCGACGTTCGCCATCCGGGTGCGCGACAAGCTGCGCGTGCTGATCCTGAACGGACACGCCAGCACCGACCCCGCGAAGGATGAGGCGTTCTACCTCTCGGTGGCCCTGGCCCCGCAGGCCGCGTCGGAAGGCGGGCGCGCACCGATACAGGTCACCGAGCGCACGGGCACCTCGCTCGCGGGCATCGATCTGGCCGCGCAGGATGTGGTGGTGCTGACCGGCCTGACGGACCTGGGCGCCGGCGACCGCTCCGCGCTGGAGGGCTTCGTTCGGGCAGGCGGCGGCCTCCTGGCCTTCCCCGGCGCCGCCTCCGATCCGGCACGGGTGGCGGGCGCCCTCGGCGGGCTGCTCCCCTGCCCCGTCGGCGCGCGGCGCGCGGTGGCGGTCGAGACCGCCCCGACGGTCAACCCCGCCACGATCAAGCACCCGGCGCTGGCGGCGTTCCGCGACACGAACGAGGTGGTGCTGAGCACGGCGCGGTTCCCGGTCACGTTCGACCTCTCGGTACCCATGCCGACCGGCCTGCCGGGCGAGCAGCCCGCCTCGGCGATGGCCAGATTCAGCGACGGGCGGCCGGTCTTCGTCGAGCGCCGCGTCGGCCTGGGCAAGGTGGTTCTGGCAGCATGCACCGCCGGAGCGACGGGCACCGACCTGCCGTACAAGCCTGCCTACGTCCCGCTGATGCACCAGATCGTCTCGTATCTGGCAGCCGGGCCGGCGTCGCAGCGCATCGTGCGGGTTGGGCAGCCCATCACCAGCCGCTTCGACCTGAACGACGCGGGGAAGCCGGTGCGCCTCACGAGGCCGGGCGGCGCCTCGCAGGTGCTGCGAACCGCGATGGGTCCGGAGGGTGTCGTGTTCACCTATGCCGACACCAGCCGCGCGGGGATCTACCATGTCGCGCTGGGTGGCGACGGCAAGAGCGATGCGTTCGCCGTCAACCGCAGTGCACAGGAATCCGACCTCTCGTGGGCGAACGAGGCGCGCATCGGCGGCGCGCTAGGCAGCACGAAGACCCAGTTCGCGCGCGGGTCCGACGATGTGCTGGCGACAGTGCGGCGCGGGCGACACGGGGTGGAGGTGTGGCGGGGGCTCGTGTGGTCGGCTCTTGCCCTGCTGCTGCTGGAGGCGCTGCTGGCAAGGCGGTTTGGTCGCAGGGGATGACCGAATGAACCCGGTGCTGCTGAACGATCTACGGAAGAGCCTGCTGAGGCGCAAACCCGTCCACGCGGTGGCCGCGGCGGCGGGCGCGATCGTCGTCCTCACCAAGCTGATCGACTGGTTGTTCCCGTCCGGCCAGCTCTACGGCCATCTCTCCGGTGTGGCCCTGTGGTACTTCCCGGACATCGTGCTGCCGGTCGTCGTGCCGGCATTCGCGTGCACCGCCTTCGCCCGCGAGCACGAGCAGCGAACGTGGCAGGACGTCCTGCTGACGCGCCTGAGCACGGGCGAGATTCTCTCCGGCAAGGTGCTGTCCTGCCTGATACCGGTGCTGACGACCGTCGCGGTCCTCTTCCCGCCGTACATGCTCATCCTGATCATCTCCGGCGCGACGCTCGACAGCAACGCTCCGGCGATCGACGCAGTCTTCACACGCCTGCTCGCGATGTCGTGCTTCTACGTGGCGCTCGCGCTGGTCTGCTCGTACCATAGCCCGAACCCGCGCGTGGCCATCGCCATCACGTACACGGTCCTGGCGTTCGTGCTCATCATGCACTGGGTCGCGCGCCCCTTGCTGGCGATGCTGGCCCTGGCGTACACTCCGTCCGGCTACGGCGGGGCCCCCTACTCCTCGTCCGGCTACTCGACGTACTACTACGGCTCCGGCTCGTACGGGCCCTATGCGATGCGGCAGATGCTGCAGTCGGCATCCATCACGGAGTCGCTGTGCTTCGCGCCGATCCTGCTGACGCACCTTGCGGTGAGGATACGGCGGGCACGCGCCTGAACTCCAACCTTGACGGATCGGCGATCGGCGGTACAATGGGTTCAAGTGATGCAGCGCGACAGCCGATAACGAGAGCATCAACGCGGCAGAGCGGAGAGAGACGATGAAGTCGATGGCGGCAACCTGGGTCGTACTGGCGCTGGTCTGGAGCGGCGCGTCGCTCGCCCAGACGCAGCCCGCCAAACCCGCGGCACAGCCTACCGACGCCAAGCCTGCCGCAGCACCCGCAGCGCCGCCCGCGGGCATCCCGACGCTGGAGTACCCGACGATCGCCTACGCGCCGCAGCTTGCCGTGCCGGACACGACAGCCTTGCTGGGCATCGTGCAGAAGGACGGCGCAGTCCCGTTCGCGCCCGCGCAGATCGCCGCGCCCCGCGCGAACGGGCTCCAGATGCTGACGCTTCAGACGCTGTCGTACGCGCCCAGGCGGATGGAGATGCTCACGCTGCCGATACTGACCTACGCGGCTCGCCCCGCATCGCCGGCCATCCCAGCCGGCCGGGCCACTCCCGGCGCCACCGGGGTGGAGCTGACCTACCTGAAGGCCGACACCGCGCCCGCGTACTACATGCCGTCGCCGGTCATGCAGATCGAGCCGATGGCGCCGCTGCAGACCCTCACCGTGCCCTACCTGGATTCCCCGCTGCAGGCCGCAGCGTCGCAGCAGGCAACCCGCACCGCCACACCGACGCCGGAACCCGAGTCGGTCGCGAGCGGCGTCCTGGGACTGGGGCTCGGGGTCCTTGGCCGGTTCGCGCCCGGCCTCAACACGGGCATGTGGTCGGGCCTGGGCAACCTCTTCAGCGGCGGCTGGGGAGGCCTCGGATCGGTCACCCCCCCCACGGTCGACACCGTGTCGCAGCCGTACATCCCCGGCATGCGGTACTGAGCCGGCCGTCAGCCGCACTCGCGGCGGGCACCGCCCCACCCTCCAGCAGTTCCTCGGTGATCCGGGCTATCGGGTCGGGCGTATGCGCAGCGTCAGAAGGACTCCCGCGACGCCGAATACCAACGCCACGCCGAAGCCCGTGACGTACGACGTGGCTGCAGCGATCACGCCGCCCAGGGGACCGTAGATCGCGACGGGCGTCTGGCCGAGGCTCAGCACACCGATGGCCATCGGGCGGTCACGGTCGTCGACCGACTCGAACAGCGTGTTCGTCGTCACCATCCAGAGGCCGTCCTGGATGGCCCCAAGCACGAAGAAGATCACGGGCAGCGCGGCTCCCACCCCGTGACCGGCTAGAAGCGCCAGCCCTGGCACGGCCGCGGCGAAGCACGCGACGGTGCGCAGGCCGATCACCGGTCCGTGGCGATCGGACAGCCACCCCCAGACGGGCCCTCCCAGCACCTTGCCGCAGCTCTGCACCAGCATATAGAGCCCCACGGTCCCGAGCGAGATGCCCATGTCGCGCGTGGCGAACAGCGCATAGAACGGAGCGGCCATCCCCACGCCGTCGAGCACGAGCCGCGCGGCCAGGATGCGGCCAACGCCGGGGTTCCGGCGCAGGAGCGCGGGCGCCTGGCGCACGTACTCGCGGAAGCTGGGCTTCTCCTCGCCGTCGTCCACGACTCCGTCAGGCTCGCGGAGCATGTGCAGGCCGATCTGCGATCCGATGACGCCGACGCACCAGCCGCCCGCCAGCACCGCGAAGTTGGCCGGGAACGGCAGCCCGTCCGGCGCCAGGATCATCTCGACTACCTTGCCGACAGCGATCCCAGCGACGCCGCTCAGGGCCTGCATCGTGCCGAAGAGCCGCCCCCGCGCACGCCCCGGTATCGTCTTGGCCACGATGTCGAACCACGACACCGCGCAGGCGCCATCAAGGGTCCAGAAGATGCCCGTCACCACGAGGAACCAGACGAGGACGAACGTGGGGCGGCTCTGGGCGAAGTAGAAGAAGACCGGCGGGAGCGTGAACAGGCCGGCCCGGGCCAGGTAGCACGTCAGGAGCAGGTACGACTTGTGACGCGCGCGGCCGTGGATGGCATGCGCCGAGATGAGCGCGGGCAAGGTGTAGCCGAGCGTCTGGATGAGGCGGGTGAGGCCGATCACCCAGTCCGCAGCGCCCAGCCTGGCGAGGAAGACCGGCAGTACCGTGTTCCCGTCGAAGAAGCCGAAGCCGATGAAGAAGGCAATGGCCTCCAGAACCAGGAACGAGAAGTTCCACCGATAGTTGCGGGCGGCGAAATCCGCCGCCCGCTCGCTTCCGGCGCCGGCCTCAATCGAGGCGGCTATGGGGTGCTCTCCTTAGGAGCGTCGAACGCCTTGCGCATGTCCTGCAGCAAGGGCACGATGCGGCCGTACTGCATGAACGTGCCGACCACGTAGAACTTCATCAACTGGTCGTCCGCCGTGTCCTTCTCGGCCAGAGGCTTCACCATGGCGATGACGGTCGCGCGCTGAGTCCGCGTGAGGAGCCCTGTGAACGTATCGAGCACCGCATTCAGCGCCTTGGCGTCCTCGCGGGACTGCTGCTTCACGAAGTCGACCTGGAGCTTCTTGATCTTCTCGTCGAAGTCCTTGGGAATCGGCGCGCCGGCTACGACCTTGGCGCGCACATCCTTGATCTCCTTGACCATGTCGCGGAGAGGCGCAGCGGCCGCATCGTCCACCCGCTTCTTGCAGGTGTCCAGAGCCTCCTTCACGGCCGGGATCAGCTTGTCTAGCTGCTCCGCCGTCAGCTTCACCGGCCCAAGCACGCGCATCTTGTCGATGTCGCTGATCTGGTCGAGGAGCGCCTGCACCTCAGCGGGCGGCGCGTCGGTCTGCGCAACAGCGCGCCGCGGTCCGCCCGCCATCGCAGTCGCGGCCACCAGACAAGCCAGCACCCATCTCACGCCTCGCATTTGATCGCTCCTTCTCACATCGTCAGCGCCCACATGGGCGCGGCTACCCGGGTCCTTTGGCCGAGGCGCGGCCGGAATCCTGCCTGTTGACGGAGGCGCCGCGCGTACGGCCGCCATCCATTGGACGCAGAGCCTACCGGTTGGGTTGCCACTTCACGTGGCCGTCGGCGTACATCGCCACGCGCCCGCCTGGCCCGTCCACGTAGCCGATCTCGCGGTCCGCCGGGGCCGCGATGTCGACGAGGCTCTCACCGTTCAGCGCGTAGCGCAGCTCGCCCATCAGCGCCGGGTTCCTCACGTACGGCGAGACGCTGTCCTGCACCCCGGCCAACGGCGGGTAGATCTCATCGTAGTCCTGCGTGTACATCATGATGGCGAGGTTAAGCTGCTTGGCCGCGTCCGTGGCCCACTCGCGGTACTCCTTCTCGAACTGCTCGGCCGGCTTCCTCACGATGGGGCGCGCCCATAGGGAGCCGTTCACCTCGTACGCCACGGCATCGTGCGCCGGGCTCTCCTCGGGCGACTCAGCATCTGCTGCGACGAGAACGCGGGCATAGGCGCTCTCCCTGGTGCTGAGCATCCACACCGAGGGCACGGGTGCGCCGATGGACCCCGCGCGCGCCTCGGCCGCGCGCCGCTCGATGATGAAGGGCCGGGGTCTCGAGGAGGCCGGCTCCTGTTGCGGCGGCTTCTCGATGGGGTCGATGCGCCCGCTCGCCGGATCGAACGCGTACCAGCGGTAGGTGCGCCGAACACCGGGGCTCATGTCGCCGACGCGCTGCGAGAGGAGGAACCGCTTGCCGTCGGCGGCCCACATGGCGGTCTGACAGCCCGCGGGAACCTGCGCCCACGGCCCGCCTGAGCCATCCGCTCGCAATACCCACAGCCACCTGGGAAAGTCCTCGCTGTTCGAGTGCGCGCCGAGCGTGACCACAGCGACGGGCAGCGCAGGTGCGGGATCGACGCTCAGGATCGCTGCGTCCCTCAGGGCTGGCGGCGGCAAGATCGTGCGGAGCTGACCGCGAGCGGCGTCCACCAGCAGCGCCGCGGTGGTCTGCCACTGCGACCTGCCGTGATCGCGGTCGGGCGACGGCAGTTGCTGCCGAACGGCAACCGTCGCCAGGGTGCTCGATGCGAACCACTTCAGGTCCTCCAGTTCGTGGGTGCCCGCCGGACGGCGCCAGAGGTCGGTGAGCCGATGGGAGGCGGCGTTCCACGAGGAGAGCACCAACTCGCCAGGCGCGTCGTCGGAGCGACGGGTGTCCCGCGTCACGATCAGCGCGCCCCCAACCGGCGCCCAATTGGCCGTCTTCGCGTACTGGCCCGCGACGAGTTCCGGCGCGCCCAAGCAGTAGGCGTCGGCGCCGGAGACCACGCAGTCGCGACGCGGACACCCCGACTTCGGCGCGGCCGCCCACGCGACGACGGCCAGCAGCGCCACGGCGACGACTAGAGCAGAGACGTACCGCATGGCGGACCTCCTTGCACAACACGCATGGAACAGGCGCAGGAGCCGAAGGCCCCAACGCGGAAACGACACCCACAGCTTCGCATCAGGAGAACAGCAATGGCGCACGGCAAAGTACGTCTCGGCATCGTCGGCGGATCGTTCGGCCTCTCGTTCCAGTGGCACCTTCACCCCCACTGCGAGGTGACCGCCGTGTGCGACCAGAGCCCGGAGGCCCTCGCCCGACTGCGCGACACGTACCGGGCCTCCGAGGGGTGCTCCGCCTACGACGAGCTGCTGGCACGCCGCGACGTCGACGCCATCGCGGTGTTCACCCCGGCCCCGCTCCACGCCGCTATGGCGATCCAGGCGATGGAGACCGGCAAGGACGTCATCAGCGCGGTGCCGGCCGGGATGACCGTGGAGGAGATGCAGGCGCTCCTCGACTGCGTCCGCCGCACGGGCCGGAAGTACATGATGGCCGAGACCAGCCGCTACCACGCTCAGGTGCTCTGGTGCCGCGAGGCCGCCGAGCGCGGCGAGTTCGGCACCATCTTCTACTCAGAGGCCGAGTACCACCACGATGGTCTGATCGCGCTGTACCACGACTCGCAGGGGCGCCGCACCTGGCGCTACGGGCTGCCTCCGATGCTGTACCCCACCCACTGCACGGGCATGATCCTCCCCGTCACCGGCGAGCGGCTGACCGAGGTCCAGGCGGTCGGCTGGGGCGACGGCCACCCCGTGCTGCGGGACAACGAGTACGGCAACCCGTTCTGGAGCACCAACGCGTTCTTCAAGACGTCCGGCGGCCACTGCGCGCGCATCTCGATCTGCTGGCACATCGCTGCGGGCAGCACGGAGCGCTTCAGCGTCTACGGCGACCGCATGTCGTTCACCATGCACCGCCCCGAGGGCTCGCCCAACGCGGTGGCGCGCATCGAGCAGAATGGCGCGACGCACCTCGACGCCAACGGGTACCCGCAGGGCGACGTGCGCGTGGGCCCGCAGGAGCTGCCCGACTACTTCGACCGCCTGCCCGAGCCGCTGCGCGTCAACACCGGCCACGGGAACTCGCACACGTTCCTGACCCACGAGTTCATCTCGGCAATCCTCGAGGACCGCGCGCCATCGGTCGACGTGCACGAGGCCATCGCCTACACGCTGCCCGGCATCATCGCGCACCAGTCGGCCATGCGCGGCGGGGAGGCGCTGAAGATCCCGGTGCTGGAATAGCCCGCACGCCGACTGTGGATCATGGGCCCACGCCCAGCGTCAAGAACCCGGCGGGGCGCGGAGGCCCCGCCCCACAGCCATCTTGCGAGCCTGTACAACCATGTGGGGCGCACAGCCCTGTGGGGCGCGACCTCCGCGTCGCGCCGGGTCTCTCCTGCCCCGCCCCCGCCCCTACCGCTTGTCCCACGCGACGAGGCGGACGTTGCGGATGCGGATCGTGATGTCCGTCGCGCGCGTGTTGACGCCGAAGCGGAACTGCTCGACCTTGTCTAGATCGAGCTTGCCGTTGGGGTCTGCCGGCGAGAACGAGCCGTAGCCGAGCGCGCTGAACGGGATGACGACGCGCTGCCACTTCGTGCGCGCCGGGTAGCCCGTCTCCGTGTAGTAGGCGGTGCCACCGGGCTCGGACACCTGGAAGCGCAGGTCCGACTCGCTGTCGTCACGATCCGCGGCCACCTCCGCTTCGACCGCGTCGTAGGCGCTCCACTCGGCGGGCGGCGCGAACGAGACCAGCGGGTAGGCCCACTTGTCGCCGGCCGGCTGGAACGTGCAGTGGAAGCGCGCGCCTCCGTCCGGGTCGGGTTCGCAGGTCATCTTCCCGTTACCCGAGATATTGGCCGTCCATTTGGATGCGTCGTTGAGTTGGAGGTCCTTCACTTCGGACGCGTGCATCGTGTCCGGGTCGATGGCCATGTCGATGCACACCGGAGCGGGCTTCGCCGCGCCGGCCACGCTGCCGGAGGCGCTCAGCACGTGCCCATACTGCTTCGCCGCGGCGGGCACGTGGAGCCTGGTCTCGTGGACGGCTCGGCCCATCGGCTCGATCTGCTCCGACCACTCCGCGCGGTCGAGCTTCCAGCCGCTGGGCGCAGCAAGCCGCACCTGCACGCGCCGCGCCTTCGCCCCGAAGTTGTAGACCTGCACCTCGACCGCCTGCTCCACCCCCGCGCCGACGATAAGGTTCTCCGCCATCTTGATCGTCTTGGCCTGCGGCAGGCGCACCCGGATCACCACGTCGGATGGCGTACCGCGCTTGCCGACCTTCCGCGGGTCGCGCTTGGCGAGGAACGGGTTCGGCTGCGGCGGGAGGGCATCGCGAACGATGAAGAGCGGCGACGGGCCGACCTTGCCGTCCCAGTTCGTTAGCTCGGCGCCCACGCAGTTGTAGGCGCGCTGACCGCCGGCATACAGCAGGCCACCGACGACGATCTCGTCACGGTCGGACCAGATGACCAACGTCTCGCCTGCGCCATTGCCAAAGCGGTGGATCTGGATGCCGTCGAACCCCGGGATCGGGTGGCGGCCGCGGTACTCGGCCTCGCCCAGCAGGTCGGTCACCGCCGCGAGGGCCGCGTAGCCGGGATAGGGCCGCATCTGGGCGTCCATCGCGCCGAACTCGACCCCGTTCTCCAGGTAGTGCGGGAACACGAAGAAGAAGTGGCGGTCCGTACCGGAGGCGAGCGACATCGCGTAGGACTTCGGGATGAACTCGGCCTGCCTGCGCTTGTCGGCCTCGGTCAGAGTGCCGTCGACGGCCCGCAAGGGGATGCCGGCCTCCGTCAGCCAGACCGGCGCCTTGTGCACCCCCGCGCGGTCCATCACGTCGAAGTGGCCCTCGGCGCGGCGGACGTAGTTCGCGGGCGTGTCGTAGATGTGGTAGTTGAAGATGTCGAGGTAGTCCGACGTGCCGTTTCGGTAGAGCCCCTCGTGGAAGCGCGTCGCCTGCATGGCCAGTGAGACCTGCGTGACCTGCACGGCAGGATCGCCCGCCTTGAACCCCAGCGCGGCCGCCTTGAAGAACGCGGCGTAGTCGGCCGGGCCGTCCACGGAGAAGCCCGAGATGTCCGCCTCGTTCCACACCTCCCACGCCTCGACTCGCCCCTTGTAGTGCCTGGCGGCGGCCTGAGTGAAGCGGTATGCGTCGCGCAGATCGTCCGGATAGCGAGAGCCGTTGCCGTCCGCACGCGCCCAGCCCGGGCTGTTGTGGAAGATCTGGTAGACGTGGATGCCCTTGGCTGCAGCTGCGTTGGCCGAGGCGTCGTACCGGCCCCACGCGAACTGACCGCGCTTCGGCTCCACCTCGCCCCAGTTCAGCCGCTCGCGCGCCCAGTGGAACCCGGCGAGGCGCAGCAGCTCCGCCCCATCGGCGAACCTGGCCTGCGGGATGAGCCACGAGTGGGCGGCATCCACGGAGAGGTGGTCGGTCTTGCGGGCGCGCGGCTGCGGAACGACCACCACGGGCGCCCGGACGGCCTCCGCCCCGGTGCCCACCTCAACGGTGTAGTAGCCGCGCGGCAGCTTGCCGAGGTCGAGCGTGCCACCGGCGACGGCGCCCTCCTTCGCGGCAGGCCCATCGTAGGGCAGCACGCGATAGGTAGTGCCGGCTTCGGCGCCGCCCACCTGGACGACGACGGGCTCGCCGGCCACGAACACGTTGCCGGTCTTCTGGGTGGTGATGGTCGCCGGCGCCACGACGAGCGTGGCAGCGGCGAGCGCGAGCAGGCCTGAGACGGTCACGAGAGTCCTCCTGGTGGGCTGCAGCGGTGTCCGCGCCCCCGTTGGATCATTCACACTCGGGCGCGCGGGTTCCTGCGCACGGAGGCGTACACGATGGGCTGGCGACCAATGTGACGAAATCGTCTGTTTGGGCGTGACGCGCTGTACGTATAGCATCGTGAAGCGGACAGGGCTGCCCACCGGCTCCGTGATCCCATAGCACGCGCCGCATCGAGCCGCCGCCCATTCCCCCAGCGGCCGGCATCGAGCGCGCGGAAGGAGCGATGAGCGTGAGTAGGAAATGGCTCTTGCTGACCGCTGTTCTGCTGCTGATCTGGCCGCTGGCCTCACAGGCCGGGGGAGGCCCCAAGGGGAAAGGTTCGTCATCGAAGGTGACGGGCGTCGTGGCCGACCTTGCCACGGATTCCAGCTCGTTCACTCTGCAGTGCGACAAGGGCAAGACCGTCAGCGTGCTGGTGACCAGTTCGACCACCATCACGAAGGCGAGCGACGGCGCCACGACGACACTCGCCAACGGCTACCCCGTGACGGTGTCCGGCACACAGGACTCGACTACGAAGGCCGTGACCGCCTCGACCATCGTGGTCAACGACAAGAAGACGAACGTGAAGGTCTGCGGCTCGGTGACGAGTCTGGCATCCGATGGCAGCGGCTTCACGCTGCAGATGGGCGGCAGCCAGACCCTCGCGGTCACCGTGTCGTCCTCGACGACCATCACCAACCTGAGCGACGGCAGCACCGCGACGCTCGCCGACGGCCAGCGCGTGCAGGTCGCCGGCGTGTACGACCCGATCGCAAAGTCGTGCGCGGCGTCGGCCATCGTGGTCAACGACATCAAGCCGACGGTCACCGTGTTCGGCACGACCTCTGGCCTGGCTTCGGACGGGGCGTCCTTCACGCTGACCGACGACGCCGGCAACACGCTGACCGTGACGATCTCCTCCTCTACCACGGTAACCAAGGAGAGCGACAGCAGCGGCACGCTCGTGACCGGCGGCGTCTACGTCAAGGTGACAGGCGCGCTGGAGACCACCACGAACACGGTGGCCGCCACGACGATCTTGATCTGCGACGTGCAGCCGACGGTGACCGTGCGCGGCGTGGTGTCGAACCTGGCATCCGACTCCACCTCGTTCACGATCAAGTGCCACAAGGGATCGACGGTGACCATCGCCGTCGGCTCGGCCACCATCACCAAGAAGAGCACCGGCGCCACGACGACCCTGGCGAACGGCCAGGACGTCATCGTCACCGGCGCTCTGAACCGGGCGACCAAGACCATCGCCGCAACCGCCATCGTCGTCGACGACTCGCTCAAGCCGCAGACGGCCGAGGGCACGATCGCCAGCATCGACACGAACGCGGGCACGCTGGTCCTGACCGTGAGCAAGGCGTCGTTCACGCCCACCGGCACCACCATCGCGGTCGTGGCCACCAGCTCGACCACGGTGAAGAGCGGGAAGAGCACGAGCAGCTTCTCGGCCCTCACCGCGGGCTCCAAGATCTCCGTCAAGGGGCCGTTCGACGCCACCACGCAGACCATGACCGCTTCCAGCATCTCGGTCTGCAAGTAGCAGCGCCCCGTCAAGCCGCAGCCGTTCTCCACACTCGCGGGCCCCAGCCATCGTGCACGGGGCCCGCGGCTGCGTGGCGCCCCCTTTCGCCCGAATGCCGCACCAAGCTGCACGCCAGATCGCGACGCTTGTCCGCGCGTGTGGCGCACGAGGCCGTCCGAGCAGGTACAATGATGGCGAGCCCGGCCCCGCCGGGCAACGGTTGTTTACGCCTACCCGGAAGGAAGCCATGCGCTACTCAGCTCCGCCTTACATGCACGACGTGTTGCCCACCGAACCCAGCAAGGATGGGTGGCGGCACGCCGCGCGCTGGCAGGCGGTCGAGCGCCTCTTCCGCGAGACCTGCCGCCAGTACGGCTACCGCGAGATCCGCACCCCCGTGATGGAGCAGACCGACCTGTTCCTGCGCTCCGTCGGCGAGGGCACGGACATCGTCAGCAAGGAGATGTTCACCTTCGACGACCGCGGCGGCCGGAGCATGACGCTGCGCCCCGAGGGCACCGCGCCGGTCATCCGCGCGTACCTGGAGAACAGCCTGCGCGTCGAGAACGGCGTCACCAAGCTCTTCTACGTCAGCACCATCTACCGCTACGAGCGCGGGACCAAGGGGCGCTACCGCGAGCACCAGCAGACCGGCGTGGAGTTGATCGGCGCGGGCGACCCGGCCTCGGACGCCGAGGTGCTGACCCTGGCCATGGAGTTCTACCGCCGCCTGGGCATCACCGAGACGGAGATGCGCATCAACTCGGTGGGCTGCCCGGACTGCCGCCCGAGCTACCGCACCGCGCTGCTCGACTACGCCCGGCCGCGGCTGGACGTGATGAGCGACGACAACAAGCGCCGCTTCGCCGAGAACCCGCTGCGGATGCTCGACAGCAAGGAGCAGTGCGACAAGGACGCCCTGGCCGACGCGCCGAAGCTGCTCGACTTCCTGTGCGACGGCTGCAAGGCCCACTTCGAGACGCTCAAGACGTACCTGACCGATCTCGGCGTGGTCTACACCATCGACCCGAACCTGGTGCGCGGCTTCGACTACTACACCAAGACCGCATTCGAGGTCATCAGCCCGCAGCTCGGAGCGATGAACGTGATCGGCGGCGGCGGGCGCTACGACGGCCTCGTACAGGAACTGGGCGGCCCCTCGACGCCGGGCATCGGCTTCGGCATCGGCACGGAGCGCTGCCTGCTGGTCCTGGAGCAACTCGGGCGCGCGCTGCCCGTGTTCGATGAGCGCCCGGTGGCGATGATCGCGCCGCTCGGCGACGCCGCTCGCCCGCACGCGGTCCGACTGCTGCATCAGTTGCGCACGGCCGGCATCGCCGCGGACATGGACTACGCGGGCCGCAGCCTGAAGGCGCAGATGCGTGCTGCGGATCGCCTGCAGGCCGAATGCGTCGTGATTCTTGGCGACAACGAGATCGCGGAGGGCGTCGCCGCCGTCAAGGATATGGCAGCGGGCACGCAGGAGACCGTGCCGCTCGCGTCGGTCGTCGAGCTGATGGCGGAGCGCGCGCGGGCCCGGACCGCCTGCTAGTTCGCCAGCACCTGCGCGACGTCGGACGGGCACGGAGGCCCATCCCACCAGACACTGCGTGCACAAGCCGCACCGGACGCCCCGACGCGCCCATGATCGGTCTGACGCCCCGCCCCCTGGGGCTCCCGATCGGCCCATCTACATAACGTAAGGAGTACACACTGTGGAACCTTGGCAACGCACCACGCCCTGCGGCGCCCTGCGCGCCGAACACATCGGCCAGACCGTGACGCTGAACGGGTGGGCCAATAGCGTGCGCGACCATGGCGACCTGGTGTTCATCGACCTGCGCGACCGCAGCGGCCTCGTGCAGGTGCGTGCCGACGCCGCGCGCTCCGGCGACCTCGTCCACGATGCCTCCGCCGTCAAGCCCGAGTTCGTGCTCTCCGTCACCGGCGAGGTGCGCCGCCGGGCGCCCGGCATGGAGAACCCGAAGCTCGAGACCGGCGAGATCGAGGTCGATATCACCCGGATCGAGGTCCTCAACACCTGCAAGCAGCCGCTCCCCTTCCAGCTCAGCGACGAGGGGCAGATGGCCACGGTGAACGAGGAGCTGCGCGTCAAGTACCGCTACCTCGACCTGCGGCGCCCCCCGATGGTCGAGATGCTGCGCCTCCGGCACAACGTCGTCACGCTCATCCGCGAGTACCTGAACGCGCGCGACTTCCTGGAGATCGAGACCCCGATCATCACGAAGTCGACGCCGGAAGGCGCGCGCGACTACCTCGTACCATACCGCCTCGAACCGGGCATGTTCTACGCCCTGCCGCAGTCGCCGCAGCAGTACAAGCAGCTCCTGATGGTGGCGGGCGTCGAGCGCTACTACCAGATCGCGAAGTGCTTCCGCGACGAGGCCCAGCGCGCCGACCGCCAGCCGGAGTTCACTCAGCTCGACCTCGAGATGTCGTTCGTGACGCAGGAGGATATCCTGCAGGTCTCCGAGGGGCTCATCACGGAGATCATCGAGAAGCTCTCGACGAAGACGCTCGGCACGAAGCCGTGGCTGCGCCTCAGCTACGACGACGCGATGAGCCGTTTCGGCAGCGACAAGCCGGACCTGCGCTTCGGGCTGGAGCTGACGGACCTGGCCGAGGCCGTGGTGGCCACCACCTTCGCGGTGTTCCGCGGCGCCCTCGACGCCGGCGGGCAGGTGAAGGGCATCCGCTACCCGGGCGGCGCCACCCTCTCCCGCAAGGAGATCGACGAGCTGACCGCCATGGCCAAGAGCTACGGCGCGAAGGGGCTCGCCTACCTGCAGGTCGACGGCCCGAAGAGCGGCGGCACCGGCGCGCAGACCTACCCGGCGGGCGACAAGGCGGTCCGCGGCTCCATCGCCAAGTTCATGACCGAGCCGGAGTTGGCGGGCATCCTCGGCGCGCTCCAGGCCGAGCCGGACGACCTGCTGCTCTTCGCCGCGGACAAGCCTACCGTCGTCGCCGAGGTGTTGGGCCGGCTGCGCGTCGAGATCGGCAAGCGGCTTGAGTTGGCCGATCCCAACGTGCTCTACTTCTGCTGGATCACGGACTTCCCGCTGGTGATCTGGGACGAGGAAGAGCAGCGCTGGGACGCCGCGCACCATCCGTTCACGATGCCGCACGCCGACGACCTGGAGCTTCTGGACACCGATCCGGGGCGGGTGCGGGCGCTCTGCTACGACATCGTGTGCAACGGCATGGAGTTCGCGTCCGGCTCCATCCGAATCCACCGGCCGGACATCCAGGCCAAGGTGTTCGCGCTGCTGGGCATCAGCGAAGAGGTGCAGCGCGAGCGGTTCGGGCACATCCTGGACGCGTTCGAGTACGGCGCGCCGCCGCACGGCGGCATCGCCCCCGGCATCGACCGCATGCTGATGCGCCTGCTCGACACCGAGAACATCCGCGAGGTGATGGCGTTCCCGAAGATGGGCGGAGGCTCCGACCCGATGATGGGCGCGCCGTCGCCGGTCGACGATGCTCAGTTGGCCGAGTTGTCGCTCCGCGTCGTCCTACCCCCGAGGAAAGAGTGACGGTGCCCGGTACCGGCCCGGACCGGGCCCAACGCTGCCAAGAACGTCACAGATTCCGTCTTGACTGAGGGATGCCGTTCGTGGTATAGTGGCTGTTCGTGCGTAGCACAGGAGGGGCCGAATTGAGGGAAATCCAGCACGCGACCAAGAAGAGTTCCCACGTTGTAGACATCCCCAATCTCATTGAGATTCAACTTGATTCCTACCGCTGGTTCCTGGAGGAAGGCCTTCCCGAGCTCTTTGCGAGCTTCTCTCCCATCTATGACTTCACCGGCAACACGTCGATCTCTCTCGTCGACTTTACGCTGGGTGAGCCCAAGTACAGCATCGAGGAGTGCCGCCATCGCGACATGACGTTCGAGTCGCCGATCAAGGCCAAGGTGCGGCTGACCCAGGCGAACAAGGAGATGATCGAGAGCGAGGTCTACCTCGGCGACCTGCCGCTCATGACCGACAAGGGCACCTTCATCATCAACGGTGCCGAGCGCGTCGTCGTCAGCCAGCTCGCGCGATCCTCCGGCGTCTACTTCAAGGACCACCTGGACTTCTCCGGGAAGGTGCTCTACTTCGCCACGCTGATCCCGAGCGAGGGCGCCTGGGTCGACATCGAGACCGAGGCGAACGACGTCGTCAACGTCCGCATCGGCCAGACCCGCAAGTTCCCCATCACCACCCTCATGCGCGCGCTGAATGCGTTCGACCAGGCGCACGCCGTTGTCGAGATGACGGTGAAGGAGCTGCGCGAGGGGCTGTGGATCTACAAGACCGTCGAACTCGAGAACTCGGTCCGCGACTCGGTGCGCGACTACCTGATGCCGGTGGCTCTCGTCGACCCGGTTGTGGATCGGCACACGGGCGAGATGATCGCCGAGCCGGGCGCCCGCCTGGTGGACACCGACGCGGACGTCGAGCGCATGCAGCGCGTCGCGCCGGACCTCGCGTGGGTGTCGCTTGAGGGCCTGCAGGCCAAGATCGGCGCCGACCACAAGCTGCACGTCCATGCACCGAGCGACACGACGGGCGACATCATCCGGCTGTTCAGCCAGGTCGAGACGCTCACCGAGTTCACGACCGAGGATCTGATCGGCAAGCGCGTCATCGAGGACCTCGTGGATCCGGGTTCGGACCGCGTCCTCGTGCGTGCGCTCGGCCGGATCGACAAGACGCTGGCCGGCGCCATCATGAAGCAGGGCCTCCCGTCGATCACCGTCTACGCGCCGCATCACCTACTGGAGGCCACGCTCGAGGCCGACGCGACCACGAACCAGGACGAGGCGCTGCTGGACATCTACCGCAAGATCCGCCCCGGCGATCCGGCGACCGCTGAATCGGCGCGGAACCTGCTGTACAGCATCTTCTACGATTCGCGGCGCTACGACCTGGCCAAGGTCGGCCGCTACAAGATGAACAAGAAGATGGGGACCCGGCTCCCGCTGACGGCTCGCAGCCTGACGCGCGAGGACCTCATCAGCATCCTGCGGTACATCCTGAACCTGGCCGAGGGCACGGGCACCACCGACGACATCGACCACCTGGAGAACAAGCGGGTGCGCAGCGTCGGCGAGCTGCTCTACAGCCAGTTGCGCATGGGCTTCCTGCGGATGGAGAAGGTCGCCAAGGAGCGCATGACGTCGCTCGACAGCGACAGCATCATCCCGCAGGTCATCCTGTCCGTCAAGCCGATCTCGGCCGCCATCAAGAGCTTCTTCGGGTCCAGCCAGTTGAGCCAGTTCATGGACCAGACGAACCCGCTCGCCGAGCTGACGTCCAAGCGCCGCCTGTCGGCCCTGGGACCCGGCGGTCTGTCGCGGCAGAGCGCCAAGCTGGAAGTGCGCGACGTCCACCACAGCCACTACGGCCGCATCTGCCCGATCGAGACGCCTGAAGGCCCGAACATCGGCCTCATCGGCTCGATGGCCGTGCATGCCCGCGTCGATCCTTACGGCTTCCTGGAGACCCCGTACCGCAAGGTGCGCAAGGGCGTCGTCAGCAGCGACATCGTGTGGATGACGGCGGATCAGGACCACAAGTACCACATCGCTCCGGGCAACGAGAAGCTGAACGACGCCGGCCACTTCGTCGACGCCGAAGGGCACCCGAGGACCGGTGTCCAGGTGCGGTTCGAGGACCAGTACCCGGTCGTCAAGCCCGACCAGGTCGAGTTCATGGACGTGTCGCCGATGCAGATCGTCTCGGTGGCCACCGCCATGATCCCCTTCCTGGAGAACGACGACGCCAACCGCGCCCTGATGGGCTCGAACATGCAGCGCCAGGCGGTTCCGACGCTGCGCCCCGACGCGCCCCTCGTCAAGACGGGCGTGGAACGGCGCGCAGCCAAGGACTCCGGCGCGGTGGTGATCGCGCGGCGGCCGGGCACGGTGAAGCGCGTCACGTCCGAGCACATCATCATCGAGACCGAGAACGGCAACATCGACAGGTACTCGCTGATCAACATGCTGCGCTCGAACCAGTCGACCTGCATCACGCAGCGCCCGATCGTCAACCAGGGTCAGCGCGTGCGCCGCGGTCAGGTGCTGGCGGATGGGCCGTGCACCGACCAGGGCGAGCTGGCTCTCGGCCAGAACGTGCTCGTCGCGTTCATGCCGTGGGGCGGCTACAACTACGAGGACGCGATCCTGCTGTCGGAGCGCCTCGTCAAGGACGACATCTTCACGAGCATCCACATCGAGAAGTACGAGAAGGAAGCTCGCGACACGAAGCTCGGCCCCGAAGAGATCACCCGTGACATCCCGAACGTCGGCGAGGACATGCTGAAGGACCTCGACGAGAACGGGATCATCCGGATTGGCGCCGAGGTGCGGCCCGAGGACATCCTGGTCGGCGAAGTCGCGCCGAAGGGCCAGGGCGAGCTGACGGCCGAGGAGCGCCTGATCATCGCGATCTTCGGCAAGAAGGCCGAGGAGACCCGCGACGTCTCGCTGCGCGTTCCGCACGGCGAGAAGGGCAAGGTCGTCGACGTCAAGGTCTTCAGCCGCTTCAAGTACCAGTGCGTCCGCTGCAAGACGGTGTTCAACTACAGCAAGCGGCCGGAGCGCACTTCGTGCGAGCGGTGCGAGGGCGACCTCGTCCGCCTGCCGTCCGATGAGTTGAGCGCCGGCGTGAACCAGCTTGTCCGCGTCTACATCGCCCAGAAGCGCAAGATCATGGAAGGCGACAAGATGGCGGGCCGGCACGGGAACAAGGGAGTCATCTCCAAGATCCTGCCCGAAGAGGACATGCCGTTCCTGCCCGACGGGACGCCGGCCGACATCGTGCTGAACCCGCTGGGCGTGCCGTCGCGCATGAACATCGGCCAGATCCTGGAGACGCACCTCGGGCTCGTGGGCAAGCACCTGAACTGCTCGTTCGTGAACCCGGCGTTCGAAGGATCGACGGAGCACGACATCCTGTTCGAGATGCAGCGCCTGGCGGACCACCTGCGCCGGCAGACGCTGATGAACTACGTTCACAGCGAGTTGCAGATCGACGTGGAGTTCACGCCGAAGCAGTCGCCCGAGGAGATGCTGGAGGCCATCAAGGCCAAGCTGCAGACCGAGGACGGCCGCGTTGTCGAGCGCGTCTCCCGCATCGTGGGCGGCCCCGGGGTCGAGGGCGCGGTCTCGCTCATCCCGCCGATGCCGGATCCGCCGGCCATCGAGGCGGCCGACGGCGGCGAGGACGGCGAGGCGGCTGAGACGCCGGCGACCGAGCCAGAGCCGGAAGTCCAGTTGGAGCCGGTGGCGACTCCGGCCGACTACGACTACGACGCCGTGATCGAGTTGATCAAGCACAACGCCTGGTACCGAGCGGGCGTCAACCCCACCAACGGGAAGTGCTACCTGCGCCACGGACTGACGGGTGACACGTTCAGCCAGCCGGTGACGATCGGCCAGATCTACATGCTGAAGCTGGCCCACCTGGTTGACGACAAGATCCACGCGCGGTCCACGGGCCCCTACTCGCTCGTCACGCAGCAGCCGTTGGGCGGCAAGGCCCAGTTCGGTGGCCAGCGTTTCGGTGAGATGGAGGTCTGGGCGCTCGAGGCGTACGGCGCCGCGTACACCCTACAGGAGATCCTGACGACCAAGTCGGACGACGTGCAAGGCCGCG
>CAZFLM010000039.1:0-58308 GCA_964519955.1 uncultured Chthonomonadaceae bacterium
CGGCACGCCTCCATCGCCCCGTCGCTGATGTCGACCGTCCAGACCCGGCCGCCGGTCAGCGAGCAGTACCACGCCCACGCGACGGTGCTCCAGCCGTCGCCGGAGCAGCCGTGGGAGTTGTCCTCGCGCAGCGTCCCCGTTTCGACGATGCACGGCGCCCTGGCCCGCCATGCGTCGAGCATCCTCAAGGCATGCAGAATGGATGACCGCCTCCCAAACTCCGGCGCGGCCACCCAGTCTGCTTCAGTCAATTTGAACTGCGGACATGGTGGATTGGTCCTAAGTTGGTCGGCTGCGACCCCCGCGATCGAACCCCACGAGGAGCGCGCTCCCCCGCTCGAGGCTAGCAGCGCTGGGCCAGACCGGAGGCGTGTGGGCGTCCATCAGTGCTTCACCCGAGCGCCAGCCGCAGGCCGGCCCGCAATGGTGTTGGGGCGAGGAACGACCTGCTTGGTGGGTTCGGACTCAGCCAGAACGGCACCGACGTCCCCTGGGCCCATGCCGTCCTTCCACTCGGAACTGGGCCATAGCGTGTGTCCGTCGTACTGCGCCCCGCCGAACCGCACCCTTGGCGGCCTCGCCGTCCGCAAGGTATAGGATCTGAGATCGGCACCGCGAATGTCGGCGCCCCTGAAGTCGGCGCTTAGCACGATGGCGCTCTTGAGGTCCGCGCCCCGCAGTGATGCTCCCCGAAGATCGGTGTCGTCCATCCCCACGCCAAGACGACACCCACCAAGATCCGCACCCCTGAGGTCGGTGCCACGCATAGCTGTGCCGACTAGGACGGAACCCCTCATATCTGATCCCCGTAGAGACGCATGGTTCAGTTTGCAGCCGAAGAACGACGAGTTGCCCAGGCGTGTGGCACCAAAGTCGAACTGGCTCAGGTCGTCGTGCTCGTAGTGCGAGCCTCGTAGGTCGCGACCCGCGAGGTTCAGAGGACCACCCCGGAGCCAGACACTCGCTCGACCGAGCGTGGCGTGAAGCAGCGCGCCCAGGACGGCGCCGGCGCACGCCGCCAGCATGACACGACTTCGCACGCGCACATACCTCCCGCCCTGCCCCAGGATGAACTCACTGGCCAGGGACTCAGTACCAGCCGTACTCGGTACCGTCCTTCAGATGGTAGTCTAGCCGAGGCGCCGACTGCCCGCACGACGCGCACTTGGACAACTCGCCTGGGCTCTTCGGGGTTGGGAATCTCCCCTCGAGCCATCCCCTATAGGCGGCCTTCGTCCACTCGCTCTTCCACCGCGCGTCACGCGGATGACGGTACACTGTCTGCGAGAACCTACTCAGCGCAGCGCCACACCAGTTCCATCGGTACACATAACTAGTGGCTTGGTCCTCGGTCCACCAGTCACCCTCCCGCTCCTGGAAGTAGTGGAGGTCGATCGTCTCATTGAGGAAGTCATGGCATAGACGAAACGCGTAGCCGAAGAGCAGGTAGTTGACTGCCCACGCCGGCCAGCACTGGCCATCAACGCTGACGGTGTTGATGCAGGTCGCGCACCCCTGTGTCCGCCAGTAATCCTGGAACACCTGACCGGTGTCGCTGTATAGCTCGTAGATATCCCACCCATTGGGATTGGCGAAGTGGCTGCACATGCCCCGGAGTGAGCTGGGATTGGACCGGTACCGCTGGCCAACGCGGATGAGAAGGTTCCGCAGGGCTGCCCCGACCTCAGGCCCGCATGTACCACCAGCCTGCCAGGTTGGGGTCTCTGGATCTGTAGGTTCAGGTAGAAAGAGGTTGGGATGTGGCACCGGCAGCCAAGGGAATAGACTTGACTGAAGGCCGGTTGGGTCGTGATCGGTAACGACCCGATTCCGCACATACCCGTACAAGGTCCAATCCCCGCCATCGAACCCAATCGGGTCCCTGCTCATCCACCGCCCCTGGTCCACCCGCAGGTGCCGCGCCCGCACGTACAGCCGCGAGGCCGTGTCGCGGAAGTAGCCCCACTGCCCGAACGCCTTGAACGGGTCTTCGATCGTGCCCGTGCGCGCCAGCTCCACGCCCCACGCGTCCGTTATCAGCGTATCCGTCGCAGCCTGCGAGGCGTCCAGCAGCGCCCGCGTGTTGCCCTGGAAGTCCGGCACGTAGAAGCGCGACGCACCAGACCGGCGCTGCGCATACTTGCCGCCCCACATGCCCGGCAGGTCCGTGTGCTGGGCAACTGTTACGAGCGATGCATCCGTCTCGATGAACACGTTCTCGCCGTCGCGGACGTAGTGCACGGTGCCGGTGGCGGTTGCCTTGCTCTGCCGCATGCTGTCCGCCGAGTACGTGTTCGTCTGCGTCTGCCCGGCCGCAGCCACCGAGAGCATGCGGTTCTCGCTATCCCACGCGTACGTGGTCAGCGCGCCGCCGGCGTTCTCCAGCGTCAGGCTCCCGTTGGCGTCGTAGCTGCTCGTGGTTACGACGCCGGTCGGGGCTTGGCTGGTAACCAGCGCGTTGGCGGCGTTGTAGGTGCAGGTCGTGATGCCTGTCGCGTCCGTCTTGGTCAGCCGATTGCCCAGGCCGTCGTAGGCGTAGCTCGCGTCGATGGCCGTAGCACCCGAACGCTGCTCGCGCGTCAGTTGGTAGGATGCGTCATACGAGTAGGTCACCCGCGAGCCGTCCAACTCCACCACGCTCGTCCGGTTGCCTACCGCGTCGTAGCTCGCCGTGTAGACCGCCACCGGCGAGGAGATGAGCGTCTCACGCCCGCCGGCGTCGTAACCGCGCGAGATGGATGCTCCATTGCCAAGGACCCGCTGCGCCTCGCGGTCCAGCGCATCGTAGGAGAGGGTCGTCGCCTCGGCCCACGGGTTCACGATGCCCGTGATCCTCGACTGGGCATCGTAGCTGTAGGTTGTGCGCCCGTTGTCTGGGTCGACCAGCACCGTGCGGTTCCCGGTCGCGTCGAACGAGTAGGCGAGCGCCTTCCCGACCCCGTTCACCACGCCCGTCTGCCGCCCAGCCGCGTCGTACTGGAACGTGGTTACCCCCGTCACGTCCTGCATCGTCGCCTGCCGCCCGTCCGAGTCGAACGTGAACGTGACGCGCGTTCCATCCACGTAGACCTGCCCGGTCACCCGGTTGAGCGCATCCACCGTGTACGTAGTCGGCCAGTTCCGCGCATCCACCCGCAGCAGAGTGTTGCCCACGCCGTCGAACTGGTAGGTCGTGTAGGCTCCCAGCGGGTCCTGCGTCGCCTGCACCATGCCGCGCGCGTCGTACAGGTTGCTCGTCCGGTGCCCGTTGGCGTCCACCACCGCGAGCTGCCGCCCCGCCGCGTCGAAGACGAAGCTGGTCAGGTACCCCCTCGCATCCTGCTGCGCGATGACCCGGCCCGTCGCGTCGTAGAGGCTGCTCGTCCGGTTGCCCAGGGCGTCCACGTTCGCCAGCTGCCGTCCTGCGGCAAGGCGTTCGGGGGCAGTCCCCGCAACAGAGGCCACGTATCCAGCAGCGCGTGCCTGCGCTCCGCACGACCGGCAGGGCGCGGCGCGCCTCAGGCAGACGCCTCACGGTCGTGTCGCCCCTGGCCCTGCGGCGTCATCACCCACAGGCCTGAGGAGTTCATCGCCACCAGACGGCGTGACAGGGCGAAGAAGAGCACCCCCAAGCACCGGATCCGCGGGACGGAGTAGCACGCCCCCTCGTTGGGCATCGGCGCGCACCTGTAGTAGGTGGTCTCGGCAGAGCACCGCAGCCTCGCGCAGCCTGTCTCCGCGCGCTGTCGCGGCAAGATTCGCAACGACGGGCAGAGCGTCGACGATCCCTGCAACGGCTAGGTACTCTAGGACCGCCTTCTGGACCGGCTCCGCCGAAGCGTCCTGGTCCTTTAGCTGCAAGGTGAGAGCACGGACCGCATCTCGGCCGAGGATGAGACCGTCCGCAGCTGCCGCTGGCAGCAGTGCGGCGATCCGGGCCCAAGCTCGGCTCGCGCGTGAGCCGCTGAGCCAGTTTTGCGTTACGAAGATCGCCTCGGGGATCAACGCCGGGCTATCGAGCTCCTCCACAGCGGCAAGATACACCCGCCTCCACCACACGAGCATGCCCGCCATCCCTGCTGGCAGCGCCACCATGACAAGGGGCGGCATCAGCCACAGCCACCAGTAGTCGGCTCTGGAGATGAGCCCGAACGACAGAGTGGTCGCACCGGCGTAGCTTCCCGCGAACGCCCAGAGCGTCCTGCAACGCAGGGCACGCGCCCCCTGGAGAGCGCCCACGCGCTCTCCCTCATTCCTCGGGAGTCTCATTCAGTCACCCCGTTGTGCAGTGTAGACGCGGCCCAGTGCCCATTGCTCGTGCCCGCCACGGCTGGCCTCGCCTACCCACCCTCACTTCGAGGGCCAACAGCCGGCCATGTACAGCGACTGCGATCAGCTTCGGCACAGCACACTCCCTTTCCTCGCCAGGATCAGCGTACTTGCCGGCTGCGGTCCACGATCTGCGCTAGCGTGTCACCCGAGCGCCGAATCGGTCGGCTTCCTGCAGCCGGTCCGTGTCTCTGTTCTGTTGGCGGCGTCGTCCAGGCGATCGTCGAGCACCGTTGATCGCGCATCTCCGGCAGGCGCAGCGAGAGAGGCAGGTACGCCACAAGCAGTCTACGAACGGCGAGGTCGCTCCTGACCTGCCGGAGGCGAGACTTGCCTCTCTGGGCACGCCGACGACCCGGTTGTTGGTGGGTGGTATCGTGCTGGCGTTGCTGCCGCACCTCTTGACGGGTAGCTGACGGCGGTCGCCGACGTGCCCGCGCGGCAGGCGTTCGCCTCTACTCCCTCAGATGGGCACCTGCTCGTCCACGCGGAGACCCCTTGAGCCAGCTCACCAGCACCGTTGCGGCGCGCGGGCGTTCGCCGCAGAGGGGCTTCTGCTATGCCCGATGCAGCGCCGCGGCGATCGGAGTTGAGGGCTCGTGTCCTGCCCCTCAGACTGGATTCACAGGTCCCCCCGATACCTTGGCTGCACCCCAACACGATGTGGGGTCGCTCCCTTACTGCAAACGCATACGCACGCCACCGCTGTAGTCGCCCCGCTTGTAGTGGTAGTAGAGGGTCTGCATATCAGCACACGTCTCCATGCTGTACGTCCAGTCCCAGCACACGTAGAACGGTGGCACGTACCATGGCGGGTTGGTGCACGAGATTCGCATGCACTCGCACAGGTACGCCTCCCTCTCGTCGTCAAAACCTACCAGCGGAGTGCAGACGGTGCTCTTGTCCGCGCCCACACCGGGTAGAAACACTGGGCCGAATCCAATCCACCTATGATGCTTCCTGTCCCATCGGTGCCAGCGGAAGCGCCCTGGTATCAGTTGGAGGTGCGTGTCGTCATTCTCGCACCTACCGCCATTAGTCCAGTAGAATCCGTAGGCACCGCACTGATTGGTCGATATAAACACGTGCTGAATGCCAAGCGGTGGGCCGTACACAACGCATCGGTACGCCCTGAGCCCGGTGGGGTCCTGCCCCCCCGACGGTACGTCAGCCGCGTACGCATGCGTGTTCCAGTCCCCACCTGCAAACCCGATCGGGTCCTCTGTCAGCCACCGCCCGTAGTCCGGCCGCAGCACGCGAGCCCGCACGTACAGCCGCCCAGCCGCGTCTCTGTAGTAGCCCAGCGTGCCCACGTAGCGGAACGGGGTGGCCGAGGAGCCAACATGGCTCCGCTCCTCGCCATATGGCCAGTACTCGAACGTGTCCGTCACGTTCAGCGACGCGTCCAGCAGCAGCGACGTGGAGCCCAGCGGGTCGGCCACGTACCAGTTGCGCAAGCCGGAGCGCTTCTCCGCCAGGATCTCGCCGCCCTGCACCACGTAGAGCACCGTCGAGGTCGCGCGCTCCTGCAGGTAGTCGTCGCCGTCCCATACGAAGAGCGTCTGCGTGCCGCCGGGCTCCTGCGCGGTGCGGCGCAGGCCGGTCGCCGAGTAGGTGTACGTGCTGAGCGTCGCGTCCGGGTTCACGATTCCCGTCAGGTGGTTCTCGGGATCGTACTGGTAGGTCGTGACCGCCGCGCCGAGCGTCTCCGTGCTCAGGTTCCCGTTCGCGTCGTAGGCGACGGTCGTCACGTTGGCGCCCTGCGTCACGGTCTGCAGGCGGTTGCCCGCGTCGTACGTCATCGTCATCGGCGAGGAGCCGTCCTGCGCCTTGGTCAGGATGTTGCCCGCCGCATCGTAGACGAACGTGGCGTTGGCGCTTGCCGCCTGCTGCCCGGTCAGTCGGTACGCGCTGTCATACGTCCACGTGGTCACCACGCCATCGTGGTTGCGGCCGACGCGGTTGCCCGCGCCGTCCCACGCGTCGGTGAACGTGGTGATGGGCACGCCCGCTGCCGTCGCCTCGACCTGCTGCGTCAGGCGTCCGGCCGCATCGAAGGCGTAGCTGCGCGTCGCCCCGCTCGCGTCCTGCAGGCCGATGCGCTGGCCCGCCGGGTCGTAGCTCGTCGTGGTCACCTTGCCGTCGGTGTCCGTGATGGTCCGGCTGCGGCCGAGCGGGTCATACGTGTAGGTCTGGCGCTGGCTGTCCGGGTTCACCACCACCGTCCGGCTGCCCCGCGCGTCGTAGGTCCGCGTGAGGATGAGGCTGCCAGGCAGCGTCTCCTGCACCAGCTCGCCCCGCGCCGAGTAGCTGTACTGCGTGTTGCCGCTCGCGTCGCCCATCTGCGTCGTGCGCCCAAGCGCGTCGTACTGGTAGGTGACGCGCGTCGCGTCGGAGTAGAGGATGCCGGTGTTGGCCCCACGCGCGTCGTAGGTCAGCGTCTTGGTCTGCCCCTTCGCGTCGATGGCCGCCGTGTTGCGGCTGGCCGCGTCGTACTGCTGCGTCGCGACGAAGCCCAGCGGGTTGACCGTCGCCTGCGTCCGCCCCAGCACGTCGTAGACGGTCGTGTAGACGTAGCCGCGTGCGTCCTGAACCGTCACCTGCCGGCGCGCGTTGTCGAAGCCGAAGGTGACGCGGTTCCCCAGTCCATCGACGCTGGCAACCACGCGGCCCGCATTGTCATATACGCTCGTGCTGAGGACGCCGTTCGCATCCTGGCTGAAGATGCGGCGGCTCGCGGCGTCGTAGTTCTGCGTCGTGCGGTAGCCCAGAGCGTCCACGCTCGCGATGCCCCGGCCGGCCGCGTCGTAGACGGTCGTGGAGAGGTTCCCGTTCGCGTCCTGCCGCGCCACCGCCGCCCCGCGCGCGTCGTAGACCACCGTGCTGCGGTAGCCCAGGGCGTCGATGCTCGCGATGCCACGCCCGGCCAGGTCGTAGACCTGCGTGCTGCGGTAGCCCAGGGCGTCCACGCTGGCCTGCACCCGGCCCCGGCTGTCGTAGACCGCGGTGCTGCGGTTCCCCAGCGCGTCGATGGAGGCGACCCGGCGCGAGGCGTTGTCGTAGACGACCGTGCTGCGGTAGCCCAGGGCATCCACGCTGGCCTGCGGGCGACCCGCCCCGTCGTAGACCGTGGTCGTGCGGTAGCCCAGCGCGTCCTGCCGGGCGAGCGGACGGCCCGCCGCATCGTAGATGGCGGTGCTGCGATTGCCCAGCGGGTCCACGCTGGCGATGGCGCGGCCCAGCGCGTCGTAGACGGTCGTGCAGAAGCTGCCCAGCATGTCCTGCA
This sequence comes from uncultured Chthonomonadaceae bacterium, assembly GCA_964519955.1. Classification (GTDB taxonomy): domain Bacteria; phylum Armatimonadota; class Chthonomonadetes; order Chthonomonadales; family CAJBBX01; genus CAZFLM01. The sequence continues at coordinate 7,595 of CAZFLM010000039.1, forward strand.
CGCCCGTTGGCTTGTCGAACACGTTGTAAGTGATGCTCGTCCGGTTGCCCAGCGGGTCGATCCGCACCACCGCGTTCCCCACCGAGTCGTAGCCCACCGAGGACGTATTGCCCAGCGGGTCGGTCTGGGTGAGGGGACGGTTGCGGGCGTCGTAGGTCGTCGTGGACGTGTTGCCCAGCGCGTCGGTCACCGCGACCACGTTGCCGGCCAGGTCGAAGGTGTAGGTCGTCACGTTCCCCACCGCGTCGGTGACGCTGGTGCGGTTGCCGAGCGAGTCGTAGCCATAGGTCGTAACGCAGCCCAGCGGGTCGGTCACCGCCGCAACCTGCCCGCGCCCGTTGTAGGCGAAGCTGGTGTGGTTCCCCAGCGGGTCCACGGTCACCTGCGGCCGGCGCTTGGCGCCCGTCGTGTCGAACGAGCTGCCCGCGTAGCCGTAGATCGTCGTCGCGATCGCCCCGTCCGCGTAGATGACGGTCGTCACGTTGTTGTAGGCGTCGCGCTGAATGGTCGTCCGGTAGCCCAGCGCGCAGGACGACCCAGCACGAGTCCGCTTACGAAGGCAGAGCATGACGCTACCACAGTACAACCCGCGCGAATGGCAACTGGACCAGTCGGTTCGTCAGCGTCAGCAGTCGTGCCGGCCCACCCGTCTCGGGGTCGGCGGAAGAGGAGGACTAACCAGAAAGGCGACACAACCATGATACGACGGCGTGGGGCGGTTGGTCAAGAGCCTGCACGCGTTCCCCGGAGCGAACCGCCGGGATCGGCAAGGCCTGTCCAAGCCGTATCCTGGTGTCGGGGCTTGGATACGGCTCGGCTATGTACGGGGCACTGCCTGCGGATTGCCGCGCGCTCTGCCGATACCGTGGGCAGGAGGAACAAGCGATGGCCAGGGTGCTGGAGAGCTTGCTGGCGAACGGCCTCACCGGGCGGGCCGGCAACGCCGTGTTCGTGCGCACCAAGCGCGGCGTCGTCGTGAGGTCGCGGGTGGTGCCGCGCGACCCGCGCACGGCGGAGCAGGAGGCGGTGCGCGCCCGCATGCGCGCCGCGGTGGAAGCCTGGCGCGCGCTCTCGCCCGAGCAGGCCGCGCGGTGGGCTGCCTACGCGGCCGGCCAGCGCGAGGAGGACCCGCGCACCGGCGCGGCCGTGTCGCCCAGCGCGTACGGGGCGTTCGTGCGCCTGGCCACGCGGTTCCAGCGAGTGAGCCCCGGCGTCCCCATTCCCGCCGATCCGCCCGAGTACCCGTTCGCGGGGGATGAGGTGCGCATCGCCGCCGAGGGCGCGCCCGGCGAGGTGGTCTTCCGCGCGTCCGGGCCCACTTCCGGCCACGTGCGCGTCGAGCTGTTCGTGCAGCCGCTCCGCTTCGCCCACCAGTCGCCGCAGGCCCGCGGCTACCGCTCCCGAGCCTACGCGGCGTTCGCCGAGCCGGGCCTGGAGGCGCGCGTCGCCGCGACCTCGGCCTGGGCGGCTCCCGCCTACCGGTTCGTCGACACGCGCACCGGCCAGGTCACCGCGCTCGTCACGCTGCCCGTGGTGCCGACGATCGCGGTTGTGTCCCACTGAGAGGTGCCGCCAACCGCGCGCCGTGGCCGGCGATGCACCGTTGGCGCGAGAGGCCCGGCCCGAGGCGCGGTGCCGCCTCGACGGACACGTCCCGCTGGCGCCCGTGGCCGCGCCGCGCAACCGGGGCCCGCACGCTGCGCTTGAAGCCTGCGGGCCCCGACCTTAACGGCCCATGCGCGCCCGGGCGACTATTCCGTGAGCGACACCTGGAAGTCGGTGCTCTTGTCCATGCCCGCCCCGCCAACGCTGTAGGTTAGGTGCGTCAGCTTCGCGCCGGCCGGGACACTGAAGAGGATCGCGAAGTCCATCGTCGTGGCAGGTGGGATCTTGGCCGAACCATATCCGCTGTTTCGGGCATCGTAGGCCAGCGGCACGTATCCATGCTCCTGGTCGTCCACGACCGCCGTGTTCCCCGAAGCGTTCCTGTCGAATGACACATCTTGCATGGCCTTCGTGCCGTTTCTGAGTTGGCACTTGATCACGACAAGCGCGTCACCGGACTCCCTCGGGGTGATCGGAGCCTTGTCCGAGCCATACTGCGGGCTGTAGCCGGCCACCTGCTCGACACTCCGCACGTTGAGCCGCCACAGACCGGAGAAGCCATCGGTCGCCATCTTCCCATTCAGGCCGTCGCGCCGCTGCGCACTGGCAGCCAACGCGAGGTCGTAGGCGCCCCCGGAGGCGTTGACCGTCCTGCCGAGCGCCTTCGCCACATCCACCAGCGGCACGTATGCTCGGCCGTCGATCGACCGCACGTTGGTTGAGACGACGGCTCCGTCCATCGTAAGCCTGAGGCCTGTCTGGACCGCCCAGGCCGCGCCCGATGCGATGGCAAGCGCGACCACGGGCAGGAGGACGCTTGCGGTTGCTCTGTATCTCATTGGTCGAGCCCTCCGGGCTCGTGGTCAATCGGAATCGCCAGCGTTCCGGCGCGTGAGGGTGCAAGACGCAGGACCGCGAGCCGATGGGCCGGCCAGTCAGTCTCCGGGCCGCTGCGCGCGCCCTATGGCGTCCTTCAGCCCCTCGTCGGACCACTCACCGTCGTATGGCACGCCATTGACGAAGAGCGCCGGCGCAGTTGCCACGCCGAGCGAAGCTCCGCCCGAGCACTGGGCGCTGACGCACTCGGCGTAGGTGTGCCCGGCCATGTCGCGCAAGAAACGGGTTGTGTCGAGGCCGAGCGCGTCCGCGTACTCGACCAGATGGCCCGCATCGAGTGCGCCTTGGTGCGCGAACAGCATGTTGTGCATCTCCCAGAACCGTCCCTGGGCGCCCGCTGCCTCTGCCGCTTCGGCAGCATGCAGTGCGGTCGGTCGGTTGGGCCGCACCACGAAGTGGCGGCACGTGAAACGAAGGTGCAGGCCCATGCGCTCGCGAGCACGCAGCACGAACGAGTACGCCCGCTCGCATGTCGGCGAGCTGTAGTCGCCGTAGAGGACGATCGCGACTTCGACCCCTTCTGGGCCTTGCGAGTGGCCCCTTGCGTCTGTGGGAACCTGCAGCATGCGCGCGGCATGGTCGGTTGTCATGGCGTGCCTCGTTCGGGCCGGCATCAGCCGGTCCTGGTTGTTCGCGCGGCCGCGGCCGCCCGGCGGCTCTGCGCTACTGAAGCGTCGGAGTCGAAGTGAACGCGCGCCCAGCCCACAAGGCCAACGCCGCTCCGGCAACGGCGGCGAACGGCACCCACACGTTGACACCGGTGACGCCGGCGTATCCCGTCATCCGCAAAATCCATCCTGCGATAACGGCGCCTACCACTCCGGCGACGAGGTTGTTGACCGTGGCGTTGTGCCAGTCATCGTTGAGCCAGTACTGCGCGAGGCGCCCGGCGGCCAGTCCGGCCGCGATCCATATCAAAACGTCCATTGTGCTGGCAGACCTTCCTGTGGAGTACCGCGCCTGCCGGCCCTTGCGCAGCGGCGCCGACATAGGCGCCGGGCGCATGGCTGGCCCGCGAACGTCCATCGAGTTCATTGTGCCGGAATCGGACCATCCCGTCGCCCACCCAGAGTGCCGTTCGATGCAGAACGGTCGGCTAGCAGCCGGCTGGCCCTGAGGGGGTCCGCAACCCAGGCCGGACGGCCTGATCGAGCGCCGGGGCGGCGGCGTCAGTCCAGGTTCGCCAGGCCACGCTTCAGCGCGATGATGGCCGCCGACGTATGGGCCGCCGCATCGGGCTCACTGAAGATGAGGTTCTTGTGGAGCTTTGCGGCGCCCTCCGCGACGAAGAGCGCCGCCCGGTCTCCACGGCCACCTCGCAGGGGGCGTCCCTGAGCCCGCTTGCCATGGAGGATCGCCTCGCCGCCGGCGTGCGTGGTGGCCGGAATGGCCCGGCCGGCCGATCCGAGGAGATGCGGCGGTTCGTCGGCTACGACCCCGGGGGGCAGTCCGACGCCGCCGTGCCCGCGGCCGATGCTAAGGAGCTACGGCCATGAGGCTGCTGAACTCCGATGCGTGCTGCCGCACCCACTCGGTGTGCCGCGGCTGCGAGTCGTAGTCGTAGTTGTGCCGGTTCTCCACCGGTATCTGGGCCTGTCTCATCGGACCGCACACACCCGTGATCTGCCCGGCCTGATCGAAGCGCACCAGGAAGTGCTGCCTTGTCCTGGCGTGGTTCCAATACTCATATCGCTCCATTTGCCTTCTACTCCGATCCGGCGGTCTCCGGTATGGCGACCAAGAGCGGCCCGGTCACTGCGAGGGGCGCCACCGCCGGCGGCATCTTCAGCCAGCAGAAGCCGCAGGTGGTCGCCGCAAGCATGATCCGCCGCCCGCATCGCGGGCAATCCCTGCGGAGCAACTCGTCTGCAGGAGGGTACTCGTGGACCGGCGATGGAGCCCCGTGCCTCGTGCCCGGGCTGCCAGGCTGGACAGGAGCGAGCCTGGCCCAGCAGTACCCGCACTTCGTGGCCGCCGCCATGATCTCTCTCCCGCATCGCGGGCAGTCCCGTCGGTCCATTCGTGCGTCAGTTTGTTCGAGCATCGTGACCTCCTCTGGCTCGGCAACCGTGGTCACCGGGCCTACACATCAGCCATCGCCTCATCATAGGGGAAGCGCCCTGGCCTGTCGCCCAACTGGCAAACGGCCCTGAGCAAGGCTCTTGGGGGTGGCTCGGGGGGCAGAGCTGGGGCGGGTCGGCAGGAGCCAGGCGCCAGGATCTGAGCGCTCGGCCTCCTAGCCTGACCTATTCATGAGTCGCACCGGACGGGCACGGAGGCCCATCCCACCACTGCACTCGTGCATGATCCAGGCTAGACGTCGGCGGCTGAGCCTGGCGCAGGGCGGCAGTTATGTTGCGTCTCCGACCAGGTCAGCCGCACGCGGGTGTAGCAGGCCACGGTACCGTCATAGGCAGCCGGCAGATAGTCCGGCCCCTCGATGGTCACGTCGCGCCCGCCGCCTACCCGCTGGTACACGCCCGCGCACACGTACTCGCCGGCCAGGAACAACTCAAGCGCGAACTGCGCGCTGTCAGGCTGGGCCCACATCTTTGGTGCCTCCGATCGCCGGGCGCCCCACGGCTATCCCGCGAGCGCCCCATCCCTCTTACGGCCGGCTGCCTGCGGGACATGCGACAGTAGGCTGCACGGTCGCCCAACAGAAGCAGCAGGTGTCGGCGTCCGCCCGGATGCGCCGTCGACAGCGCGGGCAGTCTCGGTGCTGCGGCTCTTCTGGCGGCGTCGTCTCGTAGACGTCCTGGTGCGCGCCGACCCTCGTCCCGGGGCTGCCCGCCTCAACCGGGCCGTACCTGGTGTTGCAGCACCTGCATGTCGTGGCTCCTGCCTGCATCTCGGCCCCGCACTTTGGGCAGTCTCTTCGGTCGGAATCAGCGTTCGGTTGGTCTCGCATCGCAACGTCTCCTCTCGCACGGCGCCCCGCGGCGTCGAGCCCGCCTTGCGCCTGCAGAGACATGCTAGACGAAGTGGCGATGGCTGTCCACTGTCTGGAGACCAGGTTCCGGCCTGCCGAGCAGCAGAACGAGCCGCGAGCGGGCACTGGCGGGGTCCACCAGGCCTGCTGGGCTCGCCGCCGCCGTGCTGGGTGCGCCACGCGCTGCGTTGGGCACTGGGAAGCGGAGTCTGTCCGCGCCAGCGGCTAGCCTGACCTATTCATGAGTCGCACCGGACGGGCACGGAGGCCCATCCCACCACTGCACTCGTGCATAATCCAGGCTAGGGCCGAGCCAGCGCCCCGGTGTCGGCTGCCGCCGGCGTTGCGAGCCGGCTCGAGAGGGGCCAGATGGCGCTCGGCAAGGTCTTGACGTACTCGACGCTACGCCGGGTCTGCGCGGCCACCATGCCGTGCGCGTACCAGCGGAACGCCCCCGTGATGAGGTTGCCGCGCAGCGCGGGCAGGGCGCATCGGGCGTAACGGTACACGCGGGACATCGCGCTGAAGGTCTCGACCTGCAGCTCGCGCGGAGACATGCGCATGGGCCAGAAGACCGTGTGGTGCGCGTCGTACCGGGTCCAATCGTCGTCCAGAATGCGGCCCTGGTCGGCCAGCATCCGGAAGTAGCGCGTGCCCGGAAGGGGCGTCAGGATCATGAGCTGCACGGTGCTCACGTCATTCCTGATGGCGAAGTCCGCGGTCGACCGGATCGTGTCCACGGTATCCTCGTCGGAACCGAGCACGAACATCCCGTGCGCCCGAATGCCGTAGCCCCGAAGCACGCGTATGGCCTCGACCACCTGCTCGACGCTCTGCTTCTTGTTGAACGCCTTCAGCGTCGCCGGGTTCACGGACTCGAGGCCCATGTAGACCATCATGCAGTGCGTGCGCCTCATCAGGGCCAGCAGTTCCCGATCACGAACAATATCGCCAGCCCGGACCTGCGCCGTCCAGCAGCGGGGCACCACGTTGGCGCGGATCATGTTCTCCAGGAGCTGCTTCGTGCGCCCGACGTTGGTGGCGAAGTTGTCGTCGTAGAAGAAGACACTCCCCATGTCACGGGCGTGGAGCGCCCGCAGCTCCGCGATGACGCTCCGTGGATCGTCCGGGTCGATGGACCGGTAGCGCACCTTCTGGCCGAACATCTCGATCACCGAACAGAACGTGCAGTCGAACGGGCACCCGCGCGAGGTCGTCAAGGGAGCGATCCTCATTCGCCGGCGGCCCACGATGGACTCCAGATCGGGGAACGGGAGGTCGTCGACATCGGGAATGACGCCGGAGGGGTCGATGGGGGCGCCGGGCGAGTGCCTCAGCCGCCGCCCCACGATCGGGTTGGGCCTCTCGCCGTCCTCGAGCGCCGCGACGAGGTCGCGGAAGACATACTCGCCCTCCCCCTCGACGACATGGTCGCAGACCGGCATGTCGATCGCGTGGCGCGCGCAGAAGTCCGTGTCGAATGGCTCGTGGGACATGAACGTGACGTGGATGCCGCCAAGGACGACGATGGCTCGCGGGTTCAGGCGCTTCACCTGGCTGCCGAGCCGGTAGGCGGCCAGAGCCGTGGACGTGGTGGTGGAGATACCGACAAGGTCGGCGCTCGCGACATCGCCGAGGTCGATCGGGGCGATGTCCTCGCAGTAGATGCGGATATCGGTGTATCCCTCGCGGCGCAGGATGGCCGCGAGCATCGGCAGACCTAGCCTGGGCAGCGCGACACGGCTGTAGACGTGGTACCCCGGCGCGCCGGGCTCGACGAGGACGATCTTCTTGATGCGCATAGGTGTGCCCCTCTGTACCGGCACGGCCAGGTCCAGCCACAGAGCGACCGGGGGGGCTGCCCTGCACAGTGTCCCCAACTGGTGGGCAGGCCTGTTCGGAACACGGCGGTTGCGCAAGCCGCCGGGCGTCGCCCTCTGTTGTGGACCTGGCCGCCTAACGTCCCGATTATACGGTGGCCTGGCGACAACGCCGCCCACCCACGGGCAGGTCCTGGGCCGGCTCGTGGATTGGGGACGATACTGGCCTCACGGTGGGCGCCGGTAGTGATGGAGAGGGCCCAATCGGGGGAATCTGCGTGTGGTGGGTGCGCGGGCTACCCGAGGTCCACCAGGCCGCGCTTGAGTGCGACGATGACAGCCTGGGTGCGGTCGGCAACACCCAGCTTGCTGAAGATGTGGTTGACGTGGAACTTCACGGTACCATCCGCGACGAATAGCGCGGCGGCAATCTCCTGGTTGCTCTTTCCCTGCGACATCAGCCGCAGGACATCCAACTCGCGCTCCGTAAGCTCGGCGTATGCCGCCCGCTCTGCCAGCTTCGCGCCGACGTCCTGAGGGATGCGCTTCTGCCCCCGATGCACCGCGCGGATGGCCTCCAGGACCTGCTCCACGGGCGTGTCTTTGAGCAGGTACGCTCGCGCTCCAGCACGCAGCGCCTGGTAGATGCCCTCGTCCCCGTCGTATGTCGTGAGGAGGATGATCCGCGCCGCGGGGTAATCGGCACGGATGGCGGCGATCGCGTCGACCCCGCTCATCCCGGGCATCCGCAGGTCCATCAGCGTGATGTCCGGCCGATGCGTGCGATATTGCTCGACGGCATCCGCGCCGTTGCCGGCCTCGGCGACCACCTCAATATCGGCCTCATACGCGAGCATAAGAACAATGCCCCGGCGCACGACGGGGTGATCGTCGGCGACCAGAACGCGAATCGTGTTGGGCTCATTCATGGCAGTTGCGCGTCCCCCATTGCGGTGCCGATGGGCACGGTCACGGACACCTCGGCGCCCAGGCCCGGCTGGCTGACGATCGCCATCTGCCCGCCCAGACGATCGGCGCGTTGCTGCATGCTGATCAAACCGAAGCCCCCACTGTCCTCACGAGCCGGGTCGAACCCACTGCCGTTATCCTGAATGCGAAGCGAGACGTGGTCAGCGCCGAAGGTGAGGTCGACCACCAACATCGTGGCCTGGCCATGGCGCAGCGCGTTGGTCATCGCCTCCTCCCCGATTCGGGCCAAGCCCATCCCGACGTCAGGGGGCAAATCGCGCGGTGTCCCCTGGACGTACACCTCTGCTCGGACATCGGCCGACGCCGCGACGCGATCGGTGACACGCCTCAGCGCCTCGAGCACGTCGCGGTACTCATCCGCGTCCGGCTGAAGCGCCCAGACAGAGCGCCGCGCCTGGGCCAGCCCCTCTTGCGCGAGGTCACGCACGTGGTCGATCAGCGCACGCGCCTCGGCGGGGCGCTGATCGGCAATCCGCTCGGCGACCCGCAGCTTCAGAAGGATGCCGACGAACGTCTGGGCAAGCGTGTCGTGTATCTCCCGCGCGATGCGGTTCCGCTCCTCCAGGACCGCGCTCTGCCGGTTCAGATCGGCGCTCTGAAGCGTCCGCTCCTGGGCCTCGCGGGCCTGCTCGGCCATCTCGTGCTGTCGCACGCTGGAGATCATGAGCGCCTGGTTCACCTCACGCAGGGCAGCGTCCTCGCCTTCCGGGCGCCCCGCCGCGGCATCGCTCGCATCCCACACGTGCACCAGGATCCGGCCGGCGTCCGCGATATCGCCCGGCACGAACCATGCAGCACAGGACCAGCGTGCCGGGTTCCCACCAGGGCTGGCCCGGCCGATACCGGCGGCCACCTCCGCATCGCGGGTGCGGCGAACGCGGTCCAGCAGATCATCTAGACCCCGGCACTCGCCCAGCGCCTCCGACGCCGGGCGTCCGAGGAGCGCCTCCTCAGGCTGGCCGCACAGGAGGCAGAAGGCCGGATTGGCCCAGACGATGACGTGCCCCTCCGCCTCGGCCGCGAACATCGGCAGCGGGCTCGCATCGATCACCTCATGCCACGAGTTCCGCACGCACACCACCTGCCCCACGAGGACGCTCGGGCTCAAGTGAGATCATGGCCCCGTGCGCCGCCCAGCAGCTCCCGGACCTTGCTGACCAGCCCGTCTGGGGTGAACGGCTTCGGCAGGAAGGCCGTCCCCGGTGTGAGGGTGGACTGCCTAACGGCCTCGTCGCCGGTGCAGCCGGAGACCAAGAGCACTCGCATGCGCGGGTCCGTCTTGTGCAGGCGCTCGGACAGCTCCCGGCCACCCATCACGGGCATCAGCATGTCCGTCACTACCAGATCGACCTCGCCCACGTGTCTTCGCAAGACCTTCAGGGCCTCCTTGCCATCTTGCGCCTCGATCACGACGAACCCGTGAAGCCGAAGGGTCCTCACCACGATGTCGCGGACCGCCGCTTCGTCCTCCACCACCAGGACGGTCTGAGCGGCTTGCGGGGCTCGATCAATGGATGGCGGCGGCGCAGGCGGCACCTCGTGTGGCTCCTCGGTGTCGGGTTCCTCGGCGCATGGCAGGTACACGAGGACCCTCGTTCCTGCGCCCAGCTCGCTCTCCACCTGGATGTGGCCACTGCTCTGCTTCACGATGCCCCAACAGGTTGCGAGGCCCAGGCCGGTGCCCTTGCCTTGCCCCTTGGTGGAGAAGAAGGGCTCGAAGAGGCGCTCCTGAACGTCCGGAGGCATGCCGGTCCCCGTGTCGGCCACGACCAACGCCACGTATTCGCCTGGCCTCAGGCCGTCGACCTGACTGCAGTACTCGGGACCCAGCCGCGTGTTGGCTGTCTCGATCGTAAGGGTGCCGCCGCTCGGCATGGCGTCCCGGGCGTTGACCGCCAGGTTGACAAGCACCTGATCGAATTGGCCGGGGTCCACCATCACCCAGGCCGGGTCGGCTCGCAGTCCCAGGCTGCACGCTACGTCAGCGCCGAGCAGACGATCGAGCATCGAATGCGTCTCGACCACAAGCGCGTTCACGTCGACCACGCGATGGTGGATGACCTGCTTGCGGGCAAACGCCAGGAGTTGACTGGTCAGACGCGCCGCTCGCTCGCCCGCCCCCTTTACGGTCTGCAGGTGCTTCTGAACCGGATCGTCAGGCGGCAACGTATCCGCGGAGAGCTGGGTGTACCCCAGAATCGCCGTGAGCAGGTTGTTGAAGTCGTGGGCGATGCCGCCCGCCAGGGCGCCGATCCCCTCGATCCTCTGAGCGTGGTAGAGGGCATGCTGGGCATTCGCGGCCAACTCGGCCAGCTCTTGCTCGCGAATCCCCGCGATCAGCAACTGCTCATTGGCCGCTCGCAGGACCTCCTCGGTGCGCTCGGAACTCCGGGGGACCGCGAGCGCTCCTGTCGTGTCGGACACCTGGAGCGCCGCGCCTACCAGCTCATCCCGGTCGTCGAAGACAGGCCAGGCCAGATAGGTCCAACAGGCCGTCTCTCCTCCGCTGGCCTGGCGTATCTGCCCGACGACCTCCGCCGCCGTACCACCGTCAGAGACTCGGTCCAAGAGGGAGGCCAGGATTGCTCGATCGCTCTTGGGGAGGGCGTGATCGACCGGGCGGCCTGCAAGGCGCGGCCGGTCCTGCCCGACGAGGCGGCAGAACGCCGGATTGGCGTAGCGTACGATATGCTCCGAGCCCTCCGTGGCGGCCAATGGCCGGGGCGAATGCTCGGCGAGGCGCCATGCCATCGGGGAACGAGGCCGCGCGGCCGCGCCAGGGCTTGTGCTCTCTCTCATTCGCTCGACGCTCCTGCCTGCGCGGCCGCCGCCCGGCCACGTCCCTTGCCTGCGTATGCGGCTCACCTGATATGGTGAACCGACGACCCCGAGCGCTCCGGCACACCGGTCGTCAGGCCGTGGAATTCGGTCAGTCGCTTGCCCACCACAAGCCCCTCAGGAGTGATCTCATACTCGCGGATGTCCTTGCTGTGGTTGCCGCCGCGCATCTTCACGACCATGATCACCTTGCGGAGTTCGCCATCGATCTCGACGTAGCGCTGGCGAATGATGTCCTCCGTGAGGAACGAGATGGCGTGCGGGCTGAAGCGCATGTCGGTGAACGCCTCGACCACCTCGACGGTGCTCATGACGGTGATGCCTCTCCCAGTCAGGGCGCCAACCATGCGGTAGAGGGACTCGCGGAAGTCGGCGCGGAACGCCGGAGCGAGCGCGAGTTCGAAACCCGCCAGCGAGTCGATCACCACACGCTGGGCGCCGACCTCGTCGACTGCACTCAGTATCTCGTGCAGCATCTCCTCGACGGACAGGTCCAGCGGACGCAGGTACAGCACCTTGAGCTTCCCTCCCGCGATCGGCGCGGCGAGATCGAGGCCGAACTTGGAGGCTCGCCCGACGTACTCATGCGGGCGCTCCTCGAACACGGCGATCACGCCGGGCTCGCCGTGATCCAGCCCCTCCGCGATGAACTGCGTCGCCAGCACGGACTTCCCGGAGCCCGAGGGGCCGGAGACCAGGATCGAGTCGCCGGACGGTACTCCTCCCCCCAGCATCTCGTCCAGCCCCGCGACACCGACCGACAGCCGCCGCGTCGGACCATGCTTGACCACCTTGGCCACCAGTCCGAACGTGCGCGGGAAGACCTGAAGCCCGGCGCTGGTGATGCGGAAGGTGTGCAGCCCCGGAATGGAAGCCTGCCCGCGCAGCTTCATGACCTGCAGCCTGCGCACCACCGAGTTCCGCTCCGCGCTCTGGGAGAGCCACAGGAGACCATCCGCCACCGTGAACACAGGATTGGCATGCATGTCGCCTTCGGTGTACTCCCCGACAAGGAAGGTCGTGGCCTGCCAGCTCGCCAGGTGCAGGGCCAGACGCTGCACGAAGCTCTGCAGGTCGGCCTCGGGCGCCGACGCGCCCATCGCTCGTCGAACGACTGTGCGAAACGAGTCGACGAAGACCAGGCCGGCGCCACAGGACTGCACCTCCCTGACGATCTCATCCAGCACTGAGTCCAGGTCCCGCTCCAGCACGACCTGGCTCAGGTTCAGGAAGCGAATGGAGCCATTGAGCTTGCCGGGGTCGAAGAAGTCGAACTGCTGCTGATAGCGCAGCATCTTCAGGGCGGGCTCCCCCAGGACCGTGAAGTAAAGCGCCGGACGGTCTGGCGTCGCATTGGCGAACATGAGCTGGTGTGCCAGCGTCGTCTTGCCCACGCCGGGTGCGCCAGCCAGGATGTTGAAGGAGAACTCAGGCAGTCCTCCGCCCAGGACAGCGTCCAGGCCGGGCACGCCGGTTGCGAGCCGGGCTATCTCCACCTTGCCGGATGGGTTCATTGCTGGGTCTCCTCTATCACGCCAAGTGGGTGTCGCTCAGGGCGGCTTCAGGCCAGATCTCGTACAGAATGCCCAGCGTAAGGCCGTCGCCGATGAAAAGCTCAAGAAGGGCGATGGTGTGGCCCAGTAGGGTCACGTACGCCTCGGCGGCCTGCTCGCCGCCGGGCGGGGATGTGGCGCCGGGCACGCCTTCGAGCGACCCGGCCGAGGACACCGCATAGCCTGCCAGATAGGGGGCATCGACCTTGGCGAGGGCCAGCGCGCGAGAGAGGAGCGCGACGAAGCCCTCCAGGCCGACGACGCGCACGAGGTGGTACCGCAGCTTGGAGCACACGCGCGCTTGCGCGTCGGAGGCGTGGTCCGAAGAGGGGCTCTGGCCCGCCTCGATGGCGAGCAAGCGCCTGGCCAGGTCTCGTACCGCTTCCGTCACTCGCATCGTCCGGTCCGCTTCATGTACCGCGCGGCGTCGCCTCACTGGAGACCGGGAGCCGCCACCAGGCGAGTGGGCGCCCCCGCCGCCGGATACTGACACGCCGCGCGGTCGTACTCTATGGGAGCATTCTCCATGAGGCCTATTCACTGGCGTGCACCGGTTATCCTGCAACACTGTGCGATGGTTCCACCCGATCGGCGTCACAACCCGCGGCGCTTGCCACCTACCCGAGGCGCCCGCACCGAGCCCGGTCCGACTACAACCCCGGGGGCAGCACAAACTGCGAGGGTCGTGCTGCCTCGCGCCCGCGCCGCCCCCGGACCACGCCCGGCACAGGTGATCCAGCTCTGCATTCCCGCCGATCGAGTCCGCCGGCGAGCCGAGGAGATGCGCCAGGAGCCACACGGTCTCCGCGTCCGGTGAGCCCGCTTCGACGCCTGCGGGCGGAAGCGGCTCGCCAGTCGAGCCATCGCCGAGCGTCTCGGAAGCCGTCCGCGTCGAGGGAACCGGCCACGTGGGCGCATTGGCCCCCATTCGCGACGCCGGAAAGTCGTTGAGACCGACAACCCGGGTAAGCTGGCGCCTCAGGTCTGTCTGGGAAGGCGCCGGTGTGTGCGCCTGGCCTTGCGCATCCTGGCAATGGCCGGCCCCCCGCTCGCCGGCGGTGCGCGGGCCTCGAACTCAGTGGGTCTGGCTCAGCGTTCGCGCGCTCAGCTACCCGGCGCCGACGCGAGCATCGACTGGACGAGCGTCCGACGCGGCCACTGTGGGGCTGCGTCACAGTCTCATTCTACTGGTACATCGGCCACCGCTCAAGCGCCGATCGCGCCTGTACGCACAGTTCCTGCCCAATTGCCGGGGGCAACGCCTGCCTGGAGTTGGGTCCCGATGCACCGCTGCGGGCCGCGCCTCTGCGGATGCCGCCGGTCGCGGCTCCCGGCTCACGACTGCGCCGCGCTCGTCGGTTGAAGGGGTAAGGAGGGAGCCGCGATGCCAGGCCGACCCGACCCGACGCGCGAGCGTGGCATGGCGCAGTAGCGTGGAAGAGCGCCTGCTCCAAAGGGACGCTGCAGAGGCAAAGCTCAACGCCGGCCGAGTGCCTTCAGGCGGCGCCTGGCGCATGTCCATCCGGACATGGACGGTATGGCCTCGACAACCTGGAGCGCCGCGGGGATGAGCCTGGACGCGACATGCCTGCTCAGCTCAGAGGCCCGGAGGCCGGGCAGATCGGGCAGCGCCGAGAGGCCATCGCGATGCCGGGCGCCGTCTCGGTCGATGAGGGCAACGGGAGGGCCGGCATGGCAAAGGGCCATGGGCGCCCGTCATCCCTCTTGCGCTCCAGGTCGGCGCGATAGGCGGCACGGTCTTCCGACAGCCGCGACGGAGCTCTGCCCATCACCCCCGCACTGTCGACAACGCCGATCCGCCCGTCGAGCATCTCGGCCAGCGAACCAGCCACCGGTCCGGCCTGCGGCGTGTCGTTGATGACCATTCGGAGGAACGTGGCATCGTCCACGCCGAGCCGCTCAGCTTTGTGGCGCAGGCGGGCCTGCTCGTCGTCGGTGAGTTCGAGTACCAGCCAAATATCCCACTCCGTGCGCTCGCCGATGCGGTAACGCTGCCGCCACTATGCTGCGGCCTCGGACCGGTGTCAACGAGCGCGATGCCGCGGCAACCACGCCAGCCGAGCGACCACGCGCCCCACCCGCGCTCAGTCCCGCGCCTGGTTGCCGCCCAGCCGCTCACCGAGCACGCGCGCCACCAGGCCCGGCACGTGCCGCCCCTCCGGCTCCGCGCCGAGGGGCAGCAGGTGCGTGACCCCACACCATCGGACCAATCCCTTGGCGTCGTCTGAGCAATCGCAGCGCCCGTCCGGGGTGTAGGCGATCCAGCTCGGCACGATCGCCGGTGAGGAGCGGCTCTCCCCCTGGTGCGGCTGGCCGAGCTGCCCCGTCTGACCCGCAGCCAATGGCGCTACCGCCTCGGGCCACGCCAGCACCATATCGAGCAGGACCTCGCCCGTTCGCACGTTCCAGAACCGCAGCCCGTCTTGCGTAAGGCCCACCACAAACCGCCAGTCAGGCGACATCACAGGGGCCGTGCATCCGCCGAACTCGTGAATGATCCGGCCAGAGCCGGCATCTCGGATCTGCACCGGGTCCGTCTGCATCGCCCCGCACCAACCTGAGCGAGCTGCGCCGCCATTGGCGAGCCGCGAACCGTCCGGCGAGAAGCACAGGAGGCCGGGAGCGGGCGCCCCCGCAGCCTCGAAGCCTCCCCGCGGAGCGCCGTTCCGCGTGTCGAACTGCTGGATGACACCGCCCCTCTGTACCGCCAGGAATCGGCCGTCTGGCGAGAAGGCGAGCGCGTCGACCGAGTGCGGACTCAGCTCGCGGCATCCGCCGGCGGCGACATCCCACAAGCGTGATCCGTCGCTCAGGAGGCGACCATCGGGCGAGAACGCGAGGGCCTTCGGCTTGGCCCAGTCCGATCGCGAGGAGGGCGGATCGACCACCAGCCGAACCGCCCCCTTGCGGGCATCGTACACCGTGATGCCATCCAGGTCCGCCAGCGCCACCAGCGCGCCATCCGGCGAGAACGCAGCCGGAAGCGCGCCGCGCACGGTGGCTCGCTTCTCGCCCGACGCACCGTCGTACAGCACGGCGTCATAGGGGGAGGCGCCCACCACGAACGTGCCGCCCTCAGGAGAGAACGCCGCCCAGTCTCGCCCGCGCACGCCCGGCAGCATCTGTCCCGTCGCAGCGTCCCACGCCTGCACGACTGCCTGTGTTGGCCCGGGCGACCGGTTCATCGACTGCACGATCATCGACTGCATGACATGGCGTCCGTCGTGGCTGAACGCGACTGAGGAAGACGAAGCGCCTCCCCCGAAGGCGTGTCCTCCGCGGTACTGGCTCTGGGCCAGCGGAGTGAAGAGCCCGTCCAGGGGACGCCAGACCCAGAGCAGAGGCCCCGCCAGGGCAAGCGACCGACCGTCCGGCGAGATCACCGCGGACGACAGCGATAGGCACGGACGGGGAGCGGCGGCGACCTTCCGCCCGCTCGCCAGCTCAGTAACCACGGGCCCAGTGGCCGAACTCGTCGCCAGGTTCCGGCCGTCGCTGCTGAATGCGAAGCCGCCATCGGCGCCGTGTGCGGCAGCGAGGCACTGGCCCGACCGCACATCCCAGACGCAGTACCAGCCATCCCGGGAGTGGTCACCCGATGCAAAGACCCGCGCGCTATCGGCGGTGAACGCCAACGACACGGCGTTGTCCAGTTTGGCGTCGGTCAGGGTCCTCAGGCACGCGCCGGTTCGTAGATCCCAAAGCATCACGCGCGAAAGGGTAGCGGTCGCCGCCGTCTTGCCGTTCGGCGCGATAGCCACCATTCGCACCGATCCCTCCGGGTCGACTAGCTCGCGCAACTGCTTTCCGGTGCGGAGGTCCAGTACGGTGCCGACTGCACGAGCGTGGTTGGTCTCGAGCCCGGTCCAGCAGACGCCAACAGCCAGGCTGCCGTCTTCCGAGCAGGCCCGAAGATCCCCGTTGCCAACCGCGGTTGCGCTCGAGTCCTGCGCGACGCCTGACCGGACGTCGACCCGCCGCCACTGGGCCGCCCCGACTCGCAGCAGCAGGGCGCGGCAGCCCGGCCCCACTACGGCGTCTTCGTGGTGCGGCATGGTCGGCCGCAGCTCGCCGGTCGCCGAGTTCCATAGGTGGGCCGAACTCGGGGCTGGCTCCCCTGGGCGCGCGGTGAGGGTAACCACGGTGCGGCCGTCCGAGCTGAAAGCGAGGGTCCTGACGTGGGAGTTCTGTGTGCGGAGAGTGCGGAGCACGCGCCCTGTGGCGACCTCCCAGAGGCACGCAGACCCGTCTATCAAGCCGACTGCCAGCTCGCGTCCGTCTGGCGAGAACGCGCACAGGTGTCCGCCGTCGGAGGCCGTCGAGGTGTCGATGTCGGTGGCGTTGGGCAGCGTCCGGACAAGGCCGCCGCCACGGGCATCCCAGAGGCGGATGACGTTGCGCACGACGGTGACGACCAAGCGTCCGTCCGGCGAGAGGTCCAGGACCTGGCCTCCGCCACCACATGCCTGGGGCGCGATCTGCGGCGGCGGGATCGCGTCGGCAGCGCCAGCGGTGCAGCTAAGAACGACAACGAGGAGCGTCGAGACGAGCCTGATCGCGCGCATTGGGCACCTCGTGGTGCAGGGATGGGCATCGGCATGGCAGGCAAGATGGCGATACCATCTCGTTTGACGGGCTGCTCGAGAGAGGGGTTACACAGCGCCGGCCGTCCCCTACCCCTTGGACCCCGTCAGCGTCACGCCCTCGATGAGCGTGCGATGAGCATCGACCATCGGCGCCGTGCTGGCTCACGAAACGCTGGACGCCCAGCGCTGCTACGGCACCACGTCGAAGCGCTGGCGGTCGCCGATCCGATAGGCGAGGAAGTGCGAGTCGAGGGTGAACACGCGAGAGAGCGCCAGGGCCTCCGCGGCCGCAACGAGCGACGCATCTCCCAGGTCCATGGGCGCGTCGGAGTACCGGGCCATCAGCTCCCGCATCCGAGGCCGCTCCGCAGCGGAGTGCTCGTGCACGATCAGAAGCCCATCGAGGACATAAGACCAGAGCGCATCCTGCCCACGATGGCCGCCGGCACGCCCCACCAGGTACATCGCCTCAGCGAGGCAGGCCCAGGTGGTCACCAGGGGACCGGGCAGATCCGGCAGCGCCGAGAGGCAATCCCGATGCCGGGCGTCGTTCCGGTCGATGAGGGCAACCAGAGGGCCGGCATCGCACAGGGTCATAGCCGCCCCTCAGTCCTCTTGCGTTCCAGATGCGCGCCATAGGCGGCGCGGTCCTCGGAGAGCCGCGACGGCGCCCCGCCCATCGCGTCGGAGCTGTCGACGACACCGATTCGTCCATCGAGCATCTCGGCGAGGGAGCGTGCGGCCAGCTCGGCCGCAGGCGTGTCGTTGATGACCATGCGAAGGAAGGCGGCGTCGTCAAGGCCGAACCGCTCCGCCTTGTGGCGCAGGCGGGCCTGTTCTTCCGCCGTCAGTTCGAGTACCAGCTTCATGTCCTGCTCCGTGGGGCCACTGCGCCCTGCAACGCCATCGCCACTATACAGCAGCCCCCGAGCGGTGTCAATGCGCCGGCCGTCCCCTACCCCTTGATCCCCGTCAGCGTCACGCCCTGGATGAACGTGCGCTGGGCGAAGAAGAAGATGATGACGATTGGCACCGTCATCACCGTCGAGGCGGCCATGAGCATGGACCACTCCGCGCCGTGCTGGCTCACGAAGCGCTGCAGGCCGATCGCCAGCGTGTAGGCGCTCTCGTCGTTCAGGTAGAGCAGCGGGCCGAGGAAGTCGTTCCAGCACCCGATGAAGGTGAACAGGCCGACCGTGGCCAGGGCGGGGCGCGCGAGCGGCATGATCACGCGCATCAGGATGCCCCACTCCGAGCACCCGTCGATGCGCGCCGCGTCGCTCAGCTCCGTGGGGATCGTCATGAAGAACTGGCGCAGCAGGAAGATAAAGAAGCCGTTGCCGAAGAACGACGGCACCACCAGCGGCAGGATCGTGCCGATCCAGTGGAGCCACTTGAAGATCGTGAACGTCGGCACCATCGTCACCTGGCCCGGCAGGATCATCGTGGCCAGCAGCGAGTAGAAGATGATCTCGCGGCCGCGCCAGCGGATCTTGGCCAGGCTGTACGCCACCAGTGAGCACGAGATGACCGTGCCGATGACGTTCAGGGCACAGATGCGCAGCGTGTTCCACGTGTACATCATGAACGGCACGTACTTCAGCGCGCGCGGGAAGTTGTCCCAGCGCACCGGGTGCGGCACCCACACCGGCGGCATCGCCAGGATCTGCGCGTCCGGCTTCAGCGACGTGGAGACGAGCCAGTAGAAGGGCAGCGCGAAGAACACGCCGATGCCCAACAGCACCAGATGCGAGCCGATGGCCCGAAGGTAGAACGAGGCGGGTCGCGTCTTCGGCGCCATCAACGGCCCTCCCCTTCGTAGTAGACCCAGCGCGCCGACGACTTCAGCACGACGGCCGTGCACACCAACGTCACGATGAAGAGCACCCACGCCATCGCGGAAGCGTAGCCCATGCGGAAGTCCAGGAACGCGCGGTTGAACAGGTGCAGCGCGTAGAAGTTGGTGGAGTCCAGCGGGCCGCCGCTTGTCATGACGTAGGCCTGCGTGAAGTACTGGAACGAGCCGATGAGCCCCATCACCAGGTTGAACAGGATGACCGGGGAGAGCATCGGGATGGTGATGTGGCGGAAGCGCTGCAAGCCCGTCGCGCCGTCGAGCTGCGCCGCCTCGTGCAGCGACTCGGGCACGTCCTGCAGCGCAGCCAGGTAGATGACCATGCCGCCGCCCACGCCCCAGAGGCCCATCAGGATCAGTGCGGGCTTCGACCAGATCGGGTCCTGCAGCCACGAGGGCGCGTTGTGTATCCCGAGGTGCTGCAGCACGATGTTGATGAGCCCCATCTGCGGGTTCAGCAGCCACAGCCACAGGATCGAGGTCGCGACGATGGGCGTGATGGAGGGCAGGTAGTACAGCGTCCGGTAGAACGCCATGCCAGGCAGCTTCTGGTTCAGCAGCAGCGCGATGATCAGCGACGCCACGAGCCCGATCGGCAGCCCCACCGCCACCATGTAGAGCGTGTTCCAGAGCGACTTCCAGAACAGCTCGTCCTCGTAGAACATGGTGCGGTAGTTGGCCAGGCCCACCCAGTGCGGCGAGCGGATGGCATCGAAGTCGCAGAAGCTGTAGTACAGCGACGCGACGATAGGGTACGCGATGAACACGCACACGCCGATGATCCACGGCGACGCGAAGAGCAGGCCGGAGATGGTGGCGCGGCGCGCGGCGGTGGTGGGTCGTTTCGTCATCTGGCCAGCTCCGCCTCCGATCGCGCGTTCTCCTCAACCATGCGCCGCTGCAGGTCATCCAGAAGCGCCCTGGGGTCCTGGCCGCCCAACGTGGCCTTCTCCTCAGCGCGCGTGATCTCCCGCGTGTACGTCGGCCAGATGGCGATGGGCGGCGGGCCGAAGGAGTTCTGGCCCATCGCAAGCTTCGTCGCGAACCGCCAGAGCGGCGTGCGCTGGAAGGAGGGGCGCTTGCAGACCTCCACGAGCGGCGGCACGTTGCCGATGCCCAGGCAGAAGGTCTCGACCGGGTCCGGGCTCGCCAGCCAGCTCAGGAACTCCCACGCGGCCTCCTTGTTCTTGCACGCTGCCGGGATCACGAACACGCTGCCCCCGGACGTCGTCGTGTTCGGGCGGCCACCGGGCGGGATGGGCATGGCGAAGAACGACCAGTCGAGCTTCGGGGCGTAGCGGGTGATGTACTGCTCCGCCCACTCCCCGGTGCTCCACATGGCCGTCTTGCCCACGAAGAATGGGCCGTTCGCGGTCTCCGTGCTGCCGAAGGTGGATTGGAACGCGTCCATCTTCTTGATGTCGTAGGCCTTGCTGTACGAGGCGATCCACTTCAGCGCCGCCACGTTGTGCGGGTCGTTCGCGGTGATGCGCTTGGTCGCCGAGTCGTACCACTGGCCGCCGAACACGTAGGCCCACGCCATCAGCCCGCCCGGCCGGAAGCCGTAACGCGTGAAGTTGCCGCTCTTGTCGTACGCCGTGCAGGCCAGCGCCGCCTTGTCCAGCTCCTCGATGGTCTGCGGCGGGCGCGAGGGGTCCAGCCCGACCTTGCGGAAGATCGTGTTGTTGTACGCGATGAAGCCGGTGTTCGTCGTGACCGCCAGCCCGTACACCTGGCCGTCGACCCGCAGCATGTGGGCGACGCCCGGCGTGAACTCCCGGTCCAGGTCCCGGCCGGACTTGCGCAGGTAGTCGTCGAGGGGCGTCAGCACGCCGCGCTTGGCGTAGCCCGCCAACTCGTCGGCCCATACCGTCGACATAACGTCGGGCGTGGAGCCGCCGGCGAAGGAGATGCGGACCTTCTGATAGCCGGAGTTGCCGAACTGGGAGAGGATGCGGACGTGGATCTTCGGGTGTGTGCGGTTGAACTCGTCGACCAGCTTCTGCTGGATGTCGAACTCGTGCCCGGACCAGCCGGTCCAGTAGACAATCTCGGTGACGCCGCTGTCACGCTTCCTGCCGCACCCAAGGAGGGCGGCTACGAGGGCGGCGGCAAGCAGGCATGCCAACGCGCGCCGGCCGGCGAATAGGTGAGACACGCAGTCGTTACTCCTCACACAGGATGCGGCACGCCAGCCCGATGGCGCTGGGCTCGTGCAGCTCAACGGTCGGCGCGATACTGCTGAGGGTACGACGGACTTCGTCGCGCAGGGGTCTGTCGCCGGCGCCGATGGCGGCCACGCCCCACCAAACCAGTTTACCCAGGCTGGCCTCGCCGGACACCGCGCGATGCAGATGCCCAGCGAATGGCCCCTTGAGCCGCGCGAGCAGCGCTGTGTTCCGCTCCGATCGGGGCAGCCAGCCGACGGCCATGAGGTTGGCCATCACGTCGGGGTACCACTTGCTCAGCCCCTTGTGCCGGTAGCCGTCCGGCTGCAGACCGACGATGTATGCGTTCGCCTCTGCATCCCACAGGAGCGTCGTGATCGCGTTCTCCATCTTCGCGGCCATCGCGTCGCACTGCTTCGCCCGCTCGGCCTCGCCCACCTCACGCTCGATGCGAGCCGCGCACCGAAGGCCGACCGCGGTCTCCGTGTTGTCCATCGTGTACATGACGGGGTACTTCGGCTTCGCCAGCGTCATGCCGCTGGACTGCATGGTCAGGCGGATGGCCGCGACCGACTTCCGCACCGCCGGCAGCCGCTCGCGCAGCCAGGGCTTGTCCGGCCCGGCCCGGTGCAGCGCCCAGACACCCTCCAGGTACGTCGACGCGTAGCTGTCCGTGGAGTCGAAGTCGCCTGAGCCCTTCCAACTCCCGGAGGCGCCATCGTAGTCGAAGATGGTGCCGTCCACGTTCTGGTACGCCTCGTACCAGGCGAACCACTTGCGCGCCGCGGACCGATAGCGCGCGTCCTTGGTGACGCCGTATGCCGCCGCGAGCCCGTGCGCCGCCATGTTCGCGAAGTAGGGCACCACGCGCGACGAAGTGGCCGGCAGGAGCCCCTGCACGATCGCGCCGTCGGCAACCTGCTGCCCCAGGATGCGTTCGGCGAGTGCGGTCAGGCCCGCGGGCAGCGGCGGCTTCGGTCGCATTTCGTCTCCTCCTGCAGGCTGCGCTCGTCCGAGAGCGAGAGAGGCTGCCGCGAACACCAGCAACGCGCCGCGTCGGTCGAGGGTCCTGGCACGAAGCGGGCCAGATGGCACCACACGCATGTATGTCGGCCTCCGCCCTCACGCCGGGCAGGACAATGCACCATCGTTGGGGCAGCGGCCCGGCCTGGGTCGTGCACCCGGCGCGCTCCGCCGTCTGCCTGCCTGTCGCTTGTCGGCAGGCAGACGGCGGAGCCCATCACCATCCATCAGGTAGGTATCAGAGGCCGAACGCGGTGCTGCTGCATTCGGCTGTCCTCCATCGGGCCACAAGACGTGGTCCGGCCCCGTAGTGGGTGTCGTTGGTCCGACTAGACTGCAGCCTACGGAATATCGTAGGGAATCACCGCCTGGGCAGCAGTCGCCTGACCTCCAAAGCCACCGGTGGAGACGCCGGTGAGCGAGACCCCGATCGACGCTGAGACCAGGAAGTACCCGTCGCCGTTGGATATGAGGCACGAGTGCGTCTCGTCGATACCTCGCGCCCACAACGGGCTCAATGGAACCAAGGGCGGGTTCGACACCCAATGGTCGGCGGTTGCCGACACGCCCAACAGCGATTGGGCCATCGCCACCACGTTGCCGGTCCCGAAGGTTGCGAGGATCGCCGCCCTGGCGCTCAAGTACTCCGCCCGAGCAACAGACACGTAGATCGTGCAGTTCTGCCTGTCGCCGTCCTCAGCATGCACGCGGTACTTGAAACACGGGTACGGTAGGAGCGAGAGGCTCGCCGACACCATGCTCGTCGCTCCGACCTGGCACTCGATCCTCCGGCACACCTGGCTGTAGCCAGCAACAGAGGTGGAAACCGAAGGCGTCCCGCCACCATCGAAGTACACTATCTCGCCGTTCGCGCAGTTACGGTCGTTCAGCACCGCGCCGTACCAGCCGTTGATGTAGTTGGGCTTGACGACGGTCATCGAGTACGGTGTCTGCCCATCAGCGCAGGTCGTGCCCACAAACGTTATCGTGAAGACATGGCCATCGGCCGACGTGATCTGTGTTCCCCTGTCCGGCAGTAGTCCTGAGGGCGGATCTGACGTCTGTGCGCTGGCAGGCAGAGCAAGAACGACCAAGGTCGCGGTCACGAGCGCTAGAACGGCTGAGGCCCTTTGCTGCATGGCTAGAGATCCTCCATTGGTAGTGAAGTGAAGCCTTCCCTTTTGGACTGCCCACATCCGTCACAAGATCACATCGGCGAACCAGAACGAGAGGGCGGCGCCCTAGTCCTCGCTCCCGGCAACCGGACCCGCAACTGGCGCGATTGCCAGGGCTGGGCCGTGCCTTTGGCTTGTCCGCATTCGGTTGCAGACGTTGGGTCCACCCAGCGCACCGTGGCCGTGGGTTCGGTTGCGTTGCGCAACACGGGCGCACTAGGCCGGTCTCTTCGGTAGTGCCTGTGCATAGACTCGCCCGAGCGCCCCAGCGCGGCAGGCCGCCTGGTCCGCTCCTGGACGCGCTCGGAGTAGGCCGCCTCTCCCAATCCTCGCCCCCCTAGTTGCGGCCGGAACTGCCAGCGCGGCGGACGTCACGTTCGGCCTCATACAACGAGGCATTGGACCGCACACACTCCACCGGCGCCGTCACCCTGTTGGCGCACCCACCGCCCTCGGTGTGACCGCAGCCAACGTTCGGGCACTGCGGTCTGCAGCAGCACTCCAGCGCCGCCCCGCACCACCGGAGGGCCCATTGCATGGCAGAGCCATGTTCGCGAAGTACGGCACGACTCGGGACGAGTTGGCCGGCAGGAGCCCCTGCACGATCGCGCCATCGGCAACCTGCTGCCCCAGGGCGCGGGCGGCGAGTGCGGTCAGGCCGGCCGGAGGCGGCGTCTTGTCGATCGATTCGGCCAAGCTCATCTCCGTGGCGCCCGCGATGAGCGTCGCACAGGCGAGAGCCCTGGTGAGGGCCCGTACGGCAAGGGGCCAACGATGCATCGGATGGCTCGCTTAGGGACTGAAATCGCCCGCACGTGCGCGGCGAGAGAGAGAGGACGCCGCCAGCCGTCCCCGAGGGGGCCGGCCGGCGGCGTCGGTCGTGCATGTTAGTGGGACACTCCGCCAGGCCTTGGCGCCCCGCCCATGTTCGGCGGAACCTGCATCATGCCGCGCTGTCCCCCTGGCGCTCCGCCCATGTTGGGCGGGGTCTGCATCATCATCGGCCGCCCACCGGGCATGCCGGGAGCATTGGGTGGCTGCTGCTGCATGAACTGCCCCGTCGCCGTCTTGCCGCCCTTCAGCTTCTCGGGAGCCGGACCGGAATCGCCGTGGCTGCATCCCGCCAGTCCGACGGCGATCGCGATCAGCGTCGCAGAGAGGGCTGCACATCGCACCCACCCCATCGGTTGCGTCATGTGTGAACCTCCGTACCTATGCGGCACTGACTAGTCGTCGTTCCAGACCTTGCAGCTCCGGTACAGGAAGTCGTTGTAGCCGCCGCCGCCGTTCGGGTTGCGCCCGCGGGGACCGCTGAACTTCGAGTGGCCATCGCCGAACACGACGTTCATGCCGTTGAAGTGCCGCGCGAAGCCGTAGGCCCAACCGGTGCTGGTGTCGCTGGAGCACCAGTAGTACTCGTTCTTGCCGTCGCCATTGAGGTCGGCGGCGCAGGAGAAGGAGCCCGCGACGTACCCGCCGGTGCTCGACGAGTAGGTGTCCGCGATCAGTGCAATCTCAGCGGGAGCCACGAGGTTCGCCTCGGCCACCGGCACGGTACCTTGCCACGCCTGGCGACCAAGCACGGCCTCGTTGAAGCCGTACTGGTTCTTGTACGAGATCGCGGGGTAGTTCCACGTACCGGTCGTGCCGGTGCCGGACGGACAGGCGAAGATCTGGGTGTTCTTGATGTAGGGCATCTCGACTTCGGTCCACATCAGGCTGATGCCCGGGGTGTCGTTGTAGTAGCCACCCGGGTGGTCCCACGGCATGTTCCAATAGGTGCTGTCGTAGTCCTGCAGGTACATCTGGATGGACAGGCCGATCTGCTTGGTGTTCGAGAGGCACGAGGCCGCTCGCGCCCGCTCGCGGGCCTGTGCGAAGACCGGGAACAGGATGGCTGCGAGAATCGCGATAATCGCGATGACGACTAGCAGCTCGATGAGCGTGAAGCCGCGTCGCATGTCTGGTGTGCTCCTTTCGCATCAACCGATGCAATGCCCGCCTCGCTTCAGATCCGGCGCGAGGTCGGATGTCCCCTTACGATCAAGTGGCCGAAGCCCGCCGGCACGATGACCGTACGATCAGGTCGACCGCGAGCTTCTCCACGCCCCCCCCATCGGTCCCGGGCGATTGAAGGAGGTCTAGCAGACGCTGGGCCGCGCGTTCGCCCAGCGCATACAGCGGCTGACGTATGGTGGTCAGCGGAGGACGCAGGTGCTCCGCCGACGGCTGATCGTCGAACCCCACGACGCTGATGTCATCGGGCACGACGAGCTGGAGTTGGTTGAGTAGGGTGAACAGGCTGAGCGTGAGCATGTAACCCGCGCACACCACCGCGGTCACCGGGCTGCGGCCCACGAGCAGCTCGGTCATCTGCCGGGCGCACTCCGGCCCAAGCTCGGCATAGGACACCGCCTGGTGCATCCACGCGGGCTCAGGCTCGATGCCGTGGAGCCGCATGCCCGCCAGGTACCCGGCAAGCCGGTCGCGGCAGTTGGTGGCCGACACGTCGGCGTTCACGAACGCGATGCGTGTATGGCCCAGGCGGACCAGGTAGCTGACGGCGGTCTGGATGCCGCCCGCGTTGTCGCTGTCCACGCACGGGAACGGCGCGCCATCCCACGATGCCCCCATCGCCACGAAGGGTACGCCCGAGTCGTGGAGCTTCGCGAGGGTCGGGTAACCTTCCTCGTGCGGCGCCAGCGCGATCAGCCCCATGTCCGGATGCTGATCGGCGACGGCGGGAAGGTCGGCTTCCTCGACCTGCGTGACCATGAGCCGGCAGCCCATGCGTGCCGCCATGTCGCTGATGGCGCGGAACGGCGTTCGCAGATAGAGGTCCTCTTCCGGGTGGCTCGTCAGCTTTGTCGCTAGGAGGATGCCAGGCTGCGGCGTCGCTACGGCGGCGCGATCGGCCACGAAGGTACCGGAACCGACGCGCCGTACTAGAACACCTGCGCGAACCAAGTCACCGATCGCCCGATTCACGGTCATCTGGCTGACGCCAGCCTGACGCGCCAACTCGCGTTCGCCGGGTATGCGGTCGCCAACACCCCACTCGCCGCGCCGGATTCCGGTCTGGATGCGGCGGCGAAGGGCCTGGTATCGCGGTTCTGTGGTGGAGTCGGTGTTGGACATAGGAGTGTTCTATAACACTTTCTGACATGGTATCACCGGTAGGGGTACCTGTCAAGGGCGAATGTACGCGATTCGTGAGTTGGGGCGCGGAGGCCGGTGAAGGCCCCGCGCCCCGACTCGCCGGTCCCAGTCTTTCAGGCGCTCAGCCACTCCTCGATCAGCTTCCAGCAGGTCCACTGCATGCGGGGCAGATGGAACGGCCCCTTCCACATCGTGCCCTTGACCGGCGTCGAGACGCTCCCGTCGCGGTGCAGGTAGCCGTACCACTCCCCGTGCAGTGGATCGGGGAAGCGCGAGTAAGCCCAGTCGTGCACCATCGTGTGCCAGCGGCCGTACTTGGCATCGCCGGTGACGCGCGCGGCCAACAGCGTCGCGATGATCGCCTCGTTGTGCGGCCACCAGAACTTCATGTCGTGCCAGTACTCCGTGCACGGCAGCCCCCGGGCATCGCGGTAGTGGAGCAGGCCGCCGTGCACCTCGTCCCAGCCGATCTGCATCGACCAGTCGATGATGCGGCAGCCCAGCTCGGTCAGCTTCGCGTCGCCGCCACGGTGGCGCGCCTCGTGCAGGATAAACCAGCCGGCCTCGATGGAATGCCCCGGGCAGACCATCCGCCCCTCGAACGTGTCGATGAACTCCCCCGCGGGGCCCACCATCTCGAGGGCGCAGCGGAACTCGGGCTTGACGAAGTCGCGCTCGATCTCGGCGATGCACTTGTCGATGGTCTCAGTCAGCAGCGGATCGTCGACGGCCTTGCGAAGCTCCTGCGCCGTGGCGATCAGGATCATCGGCACCGCGAGCCCCTTGCCGGGCCGCGTCTCCGGGTCGACCTTGGGCTCCAACAGGCCCGGCTCGCTCAGGTAGCGCAGCATCAGGCGGAACAGGTCGAGCGCCTGCCTCACGCGCGCCTCGTCGCGGGCCGCCACGCCGTACGCAGCCAGCGCGATGGACGCGAACGCCTCCGAGAACACGTAGCGGCGCTTCCGCAGCGGCTTCCCCTCGCGCGTCACCGAGAAGAACATGCGCCCATCGGCGTCGTAGCAGTGGCGGTCCATGAACTCGATGCCGGAGCGCGCCATGTCGAGCCACTCCGGGCGCGGTTCCACGGTGTTGTAGAGCGTCGCCAACGTCCACGCCGCGCGCCCCTGGAACCAGACCGACTTGTCCGGCTGGATGACGGTCCCGTCGCGATCGACGCCGGTCCAGTAGCCGCCGAACTCCGGGTCCACGCAGCGCGGGAACCAGAACGGAACGGTATCGAGCAGCAGCCCGTCGCGGTAGGTGTCGCGCAGTTCGATCAGCCGCGTCTTGGTCAGCATCACATACCTCCTCTGCCTGTGCAGAGCATCCTCAGGCAAGACCCGGCGCGCCGCGGAGGGCGCCACGGGTCGCCAGTTGCGCGTAGGGTGGGGCCTCCGCGCCCCGCCGGGTCGTTGCCGTTGCCGTTGCCGTTGCCGTCGCCAAGGCTACCACACGAACTTGAGCTTCTGCTCCTTCAGCACGCACACGGGCTTGTCGTCGAACAGGCGCCGGTCTCGGGCGTCCGCGATGTCGCGCACCGTCAGGCTGACGCGCTCGCCGGCGCCCAGCCCCGAGACCTTCAGGACGACTGTCGAGCCATCGACCGTCACGCTCTCCACCTTGCCCTTCCCGACCGCGTAGTGCGAGGCATCGCCCGCCGTCTTCGGGTCCAGACGCTTGGTGAACAGCAGCCGCAGCGTCTCGCCGTCGCGGCGCACCTCGGCGACGCGTGGCGGATCGGTGTACATGTAGTCGCCGATGAAGTACTCGTAGATCGTGCTCCCGTTGGCGCCCGCGCGGATGGCCGCGTCCTCGAACGCGTGGATCCACTCCCATGAGCGCCGGTTCTGCTTCCACGAGCCCGTGTCGGCCTGGACGAGTATCGGCAGGCCCGGCGCGGCCTGATGGATTGGGTCGATGAACGGGCGATAGGCGTCGACGTAGTCCGGCTTCAGCTCGGCGCGCACCCAGTCCGGCCAGTGCGTCTGCAGCATGTACACGTCCGGCCTTACCGTTCGCGCGACGTCCGCGGCATCCTCGCCGTGCACCTCGCGAACGCGCTCCACCCCGTTGGCCTCGGTCAGCGCCAGCGTCCACGTGCAGACCTTGGCGTGAGGCGATGCCTTGCGGATCCCCCCGGGCCCGTTCACCAGGTCGTTGAGGAACGCGGTGAGCGTGGCCTGGCGGAACTTGAGCCACTTGGCCCACAGCGCCGGGTTCTTCGTAGGATGGCGCGGCGAGTCGGCGTGCAGGATGTCCGGCAGTTCCTTCTCTTCGGGGAACATAGCCGTGAACGCAGCCTTGCAGTGGGCGCAGAAGCAGCCGTATGCGGGCGACGTGATGCCAGGGTACTCCGGCCAGTGCGGCTCCGCGAACTCGACACCCGCGAACGGATGGTCGTGCAGCACCTGCGCCATCCGCGCCTTCTTCCACGTGCGATACGCCGGGTTGTTCAGGCAGAAGCGGGTGTAACCGTCATTCAGAGGCTTGCCTTCGAGGTCGGTCCGCGTCACCATCTTCCAGGTCGGCCACTCCTTCGGGAGCGACGCGGTGGAGTAGGTGCCGTTCGCGAAGGTCAGGTACCACGCCCCGATGCCCTCGTCCCGCAGTGCAACCGCCAACTCGTGGTTGATCGCCTCGTCGTTCGTCACGATGAAGTGCACGATGCCGTACCCGTTGGCCCGCACCTCCTCGGCGATGCTGCGAGCGGAGCGGTCGGCGTAGTAGCCGAAGCCCGGATCGACCTGCACGCTGCGCCCCACGAGCGGGCGGAACGGCTCGGCCACATGCCGGCGCACGTAGGCATCGTACACAGCCTTCGTCTCGGCGCCCTTGGTGGGGCTCATGTAGGTGAAGAACTCGAAGGTGACGAAGCGCTTGACGAACGGGGCTTCCACTGTGATCTGGCGCGCGATGCGGTCGGCCGTGGTCGGCGCGAAGGTATCGGGCTTCGTCGACACCAGCCTGAACGACTCGAGGTCCGACCACAGCTCCACGCCCGCCGACAGGCACGCATCGCGGAACGCGGCGAAGTACGGCGCGATCTTCGCCTCCAGATCCGCGTCCCAGCCCCTGGCGCCGACGCTATCCTGCACCATCAGAACATCGATGCCGGCGCCATCCAGCAGCGCGGCATAGTTGCGCCGCACTTCGTCAGGGCTCGTCGTGCCGGTGAAGAACGGGGCCGTCGACACAGGCTTCGGTCCAGACAGCGCCGTGCACCGGTCGCTCACGCGGCGGTAGAACGCGCGCAGGCGCTCGACGTCGCCTGCGGCGAACCGCGCATCCCACGCCTCGTTTGGCAGGTACCAGCCGGCGAACGACGCATGCTTCCCGTAACGCTGCCACACCTCGCCGGCGACACGCTCGCACGCGGCAGCCGACCTATCCAGATACGCAGCCGATGCGAACTCGCTCCACCAATCGTCGTCCGCGGACAGACCGACGATGACCTGCATGCCGTGCCGATCCGCATAGCCGAGGATCGACTCGGTGGGATCGACAGCGCCAGCGCCCTCAGCGATGAACCGCTGCCCGTTGTACTCGACCCACTGGACGACGATCGTCGTCATGCCGGCGCGGCGCGCCAGATCCAGCTCGCGCTCCCAGTCGGCGCGGGACCAGGACATGATGCGGGAGGTGTACTGGATGAAAGTGCCGTCGATGCGCGGGCCAGCGGCGGCCGGCGCGGCGACCGCAGCCACCGACAGAGCCAGGAACGTGAGGACGATGGCGAAGACATGATACATGGCGAGTGGTGCCTCCAGGAACGGAGATACTCCGGAGCGTGTTGCCCCTAGTGTACCGCCAGGCGTGCATGGGCCACGCGGCGGCGATGCTGCGCTGGAACCTACGGCGCGGCGGGCGCCATCCGAGTGCGGGACGAGGGGTTGCCGGCGAAGTCGTACGCTTCCACCTCGTACGCCGCCGGCGCGCCAGCGGGTGGCGCCTTGTCCGTCCACTCGCAGGGCGCCTGCGGCCGTCCAACGCCGTGCGCCTGCGTGTGCCCGACCTGGGCGCCGTCGCGGTACACGCGATAGCCGCAGACGCCGATGTTGTCCGTCGCCGCATCCCACTTCAGGAGCACGGCCCCGTCGCCGCGCTTCTCTAGCCGGACGTTCAGCGGCGGGGTCGGAGGCGTCGCCTCAAGCGCCCCCGTCCGCACGTAGCCCCGGTACGTCTCGTGGAACCCCTCCGGCGAGCCGCACGGGCTGTAGTAGTGGGCGTAGGCGAAGGTGAGGCAGCACTGCACGTAGGGCTGAACCGCCCGCATCTGCGCGACGAACCGGCTCAGCGGAGCGCTCGTCCAGTCCTTCTGGTCGAACGTCTCCGTGTCGGACCAGAAGCGCAGCCCCGGCTTGGTGTCGACGACCTTGCGCAGAGCGGCGAACCACGCAGGCGCCTGCTCCAGCTTCAGCCCGCCCGCGCCGACGCTGTCCTGCGGGCAGAAGATGTCGCCCTTGCCGAGCGAGCACTGCTGCAGCAGCGCCTGCCACATCGCCGCGTAGTCGTTCACGCCGCCGACGGCCGCGTTCATGAAGGGGCAGAGCATCACCGGCATCCGCGGGGCCAGTTGGTGCAGGTGCCGCACGTTCCGGTCGAGCGCCTGGGCCAGCGTTGCGATGTGCTCGGGCCGCCGGAAGTTGTAGTTGTCGACCTCCCACACCCAGTACCAGCCGTGGAAGGCCCTCGGGTACTTGCGGGCGTAGAGCGCGAACAGCTCGTCGGCCACCTGGTTGCCGATGTCCATCTGCCCGAGCAGCCACGCAGGGTCGCGGGCCGACTTCTTCCACCAGTCCTCGTGGAAGTTGAGCCCCAGGAACACGCGGATGCCCGCCTTCTCTGCGTTGCGCAGGCAGGCCTCGACCAGGTGTCCGGCGCCCGGCGCTTCCTTCGCTCCCGCAATGCGCGTCGGGTAGTAGGCCTTCTGGTCATTCCCCTCGAACGTCGGCGCGAACACGAGGTAGCTCATGCCGACCTCGCGCATGCGGCCGAACTCCGCCTGCCACTGCGCGTCGGTCCAGTCCCTGGCCAGGTACCACTGGATGAACGTGCCGACGGCGACGGGGTGGCGCGGGGCAGCGGCGACGAGCGCCGGCAGGGCCAGGAGCGACGCCAGGAGCGCGAACCGGACCGCCTTGAACGTCATCACATTGCTCCTCACTTCGTGGCCGAGCGGGCCTACGGCCGCCGGGTCATTACAGACAGCGCGGGAGGCCGGCATCCTGCCGCCCCCCCACGCGCGTCTGGTAGAGCCGAGGCCGCCCGCCCGTCATCTGCCAGGCGGGACCTGCTGCTGCCCCGAGTATGCCCTGTGGAGCGTCCGGCGGCCCTGCTGGCTGGGTGGCAGCACAATCGGACCGGACGGCGGCTTCGCGGGTAGGTTCACGGTCTTGCTGGTGCCCCGCCAGATGAGGGCGGCTCCCGCGATGACTACGAGGGCGATGAGTACTACGGCGACCACAGGCGAAACCTGCTTCTTCATCTCGTCCTCGCTACATGCATGTCTGATCTAGCGGGTCGACCAGCACCCGGTAGTAGCCGTAGAAGACAGAACTCTCCTTGGTCAGAGTGACCTTGGCGAACTTCGCATGGCCATCCGTGAACGTGAAGTTGGCCCCGTTGAAGTGGCGCGGCGGGCCGTAGAACCAGTCGACCTGATCGCTGCTGATCGCGTAGGCCCGGTAGGCGCCATCGACGTTCAGGCAGTACCCGATGTACGTGTTCCAGAGCCCATATCCGTCGGAGAACACCATCACCTCGGCCGAGCGCTGCACGTCGGCAAGGGCCGTCGGCCTCGGGCCGTCCAGCAGCGTCTCGTTGATGCCGTAGCCGAGGTGGTAGTCCGCCAGGCTCCGGACGTTCGGAGACTGCTGCAGCCCGGCTGGCGCTCCCGGAGACCCGATGAAGCAGGTGTACTCCCACCACGGGTACCCGTCAAAGTCCGGCTCCTTGAAGAGGGCCACGCTCTTAACGTACGGGTACAGCAGGTCAGGGTAGTAGAGCCAGTAGCCGGTGGGGCCAAGCGATGGGTCCGTATTGCAGCCGGGGAAGGGCTGCGTGAAGAACATCTCGTCGTAGTCCTGCGTGTACATCATCGTCGCGGTGCCGAGCTGCTTCAGGTTGGAGATGCAACTGATCGCTCGCGCACGCTCACGCGCCTGAGCGAACACCGGGAACAGGATTGCCGCGAGTATCGCGATGATCGCGATCACAACTAGGAGCTCGATGAGGGTGAACCCGAACCCCTTCCGTCCTGCAGCGTGCATAGTCCTTCTCCTTTGGGTCGGTTGAACGCGGGGCCTCACCGAGAGGCCGGCGGGGCCGTTGAACCTCGGATTACGAAGGCGGTGGGCAGAGGCCGGGGCGGTGCGGGCTGCCGACCGAGACGGATCCAGTCGAGCAGCAACAGCATCGCCTCACGCCCCAGGTCCTCCAGGGGCTGCTGAACAGTCGTGAGACCAGGCGAGACATAACGGGCGGTGATGGGGTCGTCGAACCCGACGACCGAGACGTCCTCAGGAACGCGGAGGCCAATCTCCCTCGCAAGGTGCATCACCTCGAGTGCAAGGGTACATCCTCCGCAGAAGAAGGCAGTGGGGCGGTCGTCGCGCTGAAGCAGCGCCAGCGCGGCGCTCCGGACCCGGTCGAGCAGCGGATAGACAGCGCCGAACGCCATCAGGCGCTCGCGGGGAAGGCCGATGCCGTTCTCCTCCAGAACGTCGCCGAACGCACGGAGACGCTGGCGCGTGTCGCACGAGCCGGAGTACGCGAAGACGCCCGCGATGCGCCGGTGCCCGAGGCCGACCAGATGCTCGACGGCCGTTCGCGCGCCGCCGTAGTTGTCCGCCTCGATGCTGCATACGCCCGCGGGCGGATTGTCCGCGGCCAGCATCACGATGCGTCTCCCATGTGCGGCCGCGTGCTCCACGTCGCGCAGGTTGCTCGCCATCACGTCGAGGAGCAGATAGCCGTCCATCGGCGCGGCCTCCAGTTGCGCGTCCAGCGAGTCCGTCGGCGTCTCCAGCAAGGAGAGGCTGGCCTGGACGTCGCCCAGCGCGCTCTGGACACCACGGAGCAGCGAGCCGAGGTAGAAGTCACCAGCGATCTCGGCTGGACCGAACGGCACCGCGAACCCCACGTTGATCGCGGCGGACCTGGGCTGTAGATCCTCCTTGACGAACGTACCCACGCCTACCTCGCGCCGCAGCCATCCGTCGGTGACCAGCGCCTGGATGGCCTTGTTCACCGTCATCTGGCTCACGCGCAGTTGGACGGCCAGGTCGCGCTCGCCTGGAAGGCGGTCGCCAGGCCCGTAGCGGCCGGCGCAGATGGCCTTCTCCAGGATGCTGCGCACCTGTAGGTAGCGGGGTATCGGGTTGGACCGGTCGACAGAGGTTCTCACGTTGCGGTTGCCTGGTGTTATGCAATCCCATAACACTAGGTCATCTTCCCACAACCGCAAGCTGGCGTCAAGAGTAGAATGTTCGCTGTGGGAATCCGGACGAGCCCGGACGTGGCCCGGGGCCAAGTAGGCTCAGCGCGCGCGGTGCGGCTCGCCCCCGCCGGCTGCGGGCTCTCGGTTCGCCGAGGGTCCGACGACGATGAGGGATGGGTGCTCGTTGTTGGCGCGCGTCGGCCCGAGCCGGACCAAGAGGCCGCCAGGACCCGTGCCGGCGTCCGATAGCTGGGGCTTGGGCCAGGCGATCTGGCCGGTTGGCAGGAGACGCCGCACGCCCAGATCACCGTAGGCGCCTGAGTTGATCGCGTCGGTCACACACACCACGAATGCGCCGCCGTCGCTGCTGGCCGCGATCGCCGGGTGCGCCTCTTGCGTGTACGACCGACGCACATCGGCGATCTGCTTGCCCACGTCCCATCGCGCCTTCCCAGCCTCTGAGAGCCGCTCGATCGCGACGCCATATGCGCCGCTCGCCTCTCTGATGTCGCAGGCCACGATCACGCCGCGCGAGCCGTCGCAGGCGATGGCCGGATGATCTGCGCGGCGCGACCTCTCTGCACCAACCGCCGGCACGCCGCCTGCCGCCCAGGCCGCGTTGCCGCGGGAGTCGAGGCGCTGCACCAGGACCGTGGTGTCGGTCTCGTCCTGAGGGTGATCCCACTCGCGCTCGAAGGCGATGGCGGCGCCACCGAACCCGTCGCCGGCAGCGCCCATTCCAACACCCGCGCCGAGCACCGCCGGACGCGAGTGGTCCTGGCACCGTACGTCCGCGACCCGCACCCCGGTGGCTCCCCAAAGGCGCGAGCCGGCTCCATCGAGGCGCTGTGCCCAGATCTCCTCGCGGCGCGTGCCATGGTCCCACGTGTGAATGCGCACGAACCCGATCACGCCGCCGCTGCCGTCTGGGACGGCTGCGACCGTCGCGACTCGATACTGCTGTGCCGTGGGCTCCACCAGGACCTTGCCCCCGCTCCATAGCAGCACGCCGTCTCGCGACACGCGCTGCCCTTCCAGCCACCTGTTCTGGCGCGAGTCCTCCCGGACATACAGCACGATCGCCCCATCCTGGCCATCCGAGACACACGCATACGGTGTCTGGTCGGTTAGGTCGGAACCCACCGCGAGGGGCTCGCCGTCGCGCAGCCAATGCGGGCGCCCGTCCTGGTCGATCCGCATAGCCAGGCACTCGCTCCAGCTCGTGGGTCGGCAACCGATGGCGATCACCCCAGACCGACCGGCCGGGATTAACGCGAGGCGACGGGGGCTCCCATTCAGGCGCACAAGCGTGGCGCCCGCATGCCAGGCCAGCCTGCCCGCGCCGTCGAGGCGTACGATGGCCGCGCCCTCCTCGCGAGGCCGGCCCTTCTCGGCAGGCAGCATGCACCGGTACGCCACGTAGGCGCCGCCGGCGCCGTCCTCGCACAGGACGGGCGCGATGAACTCCCTGAAGTCCGAAGCGCCTACCTTGAGCGCCGCTCCACCGCCCCAGACAGCGTTACCAGCACGGTCGAAGCGCTGGACGCAGATGTCGGTCGGCCGGTTCGGAGGCTCATTCGCATAGGCAACGATCACCTCGTCGCCATTTGCGCCGCCGGCACCTGGCGCCGCGGCACCGAACCCGCCGAGCGTCGCCGAGGCTGTCGCCGAGACCCGCGAACGCTGACGCAGCAAGCATCCACCGTCGCATCCTAGACCTCCCCTGCTCCCGACGCAACTCCAGCCGGGCGACACTGCGCGCCCGCTGCACGGTTGGTGCCCTCCGGCAGACCGATGGTTCACCCTAGCCCCTGGGTTCCGCCAGTTGCCTGTAGGCCGCCCGCATCAGCGCGATCTGCCCGCCGTGCCAGGCGTCGTGCTGAGCCATCGCACAGGCGACCTGCCAGCCCGTATGGGGCACGCCGTGGTGCATGGGATAGGTGCGTTCGAGGTCCTCGTCGGAGGCGCGTGAGATGTGGTCGACGAGGAACTCCTGGGCTCGATCGAGGATCCGGACCATCCGCTCGCCGTCGGGCTGCTCGCCTGGCGCGCCGAGCACCCCGTCCAGGTCGCCCCACTGCAGCTTGCCCGAGCCGAAAGCCTGGTCGGCGTAGATGACCTTGCAGTGGGCCACGTGGATGGCGATCATGGGGCCCCACACGCTGTCGAAGGGCGCCCACGCCAACTCGCCCTCGGACAGGCCCTTGACGCATCGGCGCAGCGCGTGCCAGCCGCTCTCCTCGTAGGCGAGGCGCAGCAGCCTCAGGCACGCGTCCCTGCGCGAGGCCAGGTGCAAGTCGTCCCAGTCCCGCCGCGGCGCGCGCCCCTCGATCCCTGCCGGGCCCGGAGCCGGGGCCATCGGCCGGCCCGCTGCGGCGCGCCGCCAGCTGCATAGCATCGCCACCTGCCCGAAGTACCACGCCGCATGGAGCACGCCGCCGTCGAGGAGCACGAAGCCCTTGTACGCGCGGTTCCAGACGCCCGTCCGGTCGCAAAGCTGGGCGTCGGTCACGCATCGAGCGCGCGCGTGGAGCCGGTGGCAGGCTACGTCGACCACGTGCACCAGGTCCGCCGGTGTCGTGGCGCGCTTCCCCCGGAGGCGATCCAGTTCCGCCTCGCTTGGGTCGTCCGTGCGCGCGGCCAGCCCCTCGCCATACCACGCGGCGCACGAGGCAACGTGCCTGAGGACGCGGCGAGCAGGCCCGATGCCAGGCAGCGGCCGATAGCTCAGGTCGTCGGGTGCGAGATCGGCCGTGGCCTCCGCGAGACGGTGCCACGGGTTCCCCCAGCACGTGTAGTCGATCATGTCCGCCAGAAGCCCGGCGATAGCGCTCTCGTTCTGCATGCCGTTGCCCTCGGCACAAAGTCGCCGCAATCACGCCTGGGGTGGCACAAGCACCCAATGCGCACCTGCCGTTCGGCTGGCCGCTCCCCAGCCCGGATCATGCACGAGTGCAGTGGTGGGATGGGCCTCCGTGCCCGTCCAGTGCCACCTATGAACAGGTAAGGCTAGGCTTCCGCCTTGGGTGCGGCCGCGTGCGACTGACGCCAGTGCGAGAGCCCATCCTCGATGCCTCGCATCTGCCAGTCCTCGGCTTCCAGCACGTGCCGGCACACCTCGCTCACGGTCATCGCGCTCCCAGCCGTGTGCCTGGGGTCGGGCCGCCGGTCGAGATCGCCGTCGTTGAGCCCAATGAGCTGCCCAACCAGGTCGGCCCGGCGCATCAGCGCCTCCAAGAGCAGCCACTGGTACCAGATGGCGGAGTAGGGCTCCCCGGAGACGGGGTCGGCGTCCTCCGTCGGCCCGGTCGGTCTCGACCGCCCGATCGCCGCGCGGATGGCGGACAGGTGCTCCCGGTGGTCGCGGCTGTGGCGGCCCAACCGCTCCAGATAGTCACCCACCTGCAGGCCTTCCATCGACGCGTCGCGCGCCTCGTACAGCTCATCGGGGAATGCCGGCGCAAGATCGTCAATGCGCTCCAGTCGGTCGATCAGGCTGACCATCAGCTCCCGCACCAACTCCCATGTCGCAGCGCGGGGTGCGCGTCCGGCCGCGACGGGTTCCCCATGGGCGTCGGGAGCGTCTTCCGCTGCCGGCCACAGGTTGTCGCCAGGATCGCCCGGGAACGCGTCGAAGCCCCATTGCCTGAGGGCCAGCACGATACGCCCGCGGTGGTGGACCTCGTGCTCCGTCAGGTACAGCACACGGTCGCGTCCCGTCCACTCTTCGCCTGGATCTGTCCCGGAGTAGCGCATGGCCATGGGCGCTCCTGCCCTGGCCCGGAAGAAGCGCAGGACGCGGTCGCGTGACGCCGCCAGCCCCTCCGCCACGCCCGACCGCGACCCGGCATAGCGAGGGGGCCAACTCCACTCGCCGCCGTCCTTCAGCACGTGGGTCATCCACCAGTCCGGCCCATCCGCGATGTGGACCAACTGCCACAGCACGGAGGTCTCTTCACCGTCCGGCACGCGCGCCAGCAGTTCGTCCGGGATGCGCTCGAGCATCTCGATCGTCCGGTTGCGGACACGGGCGAATCGATCCAGGATGCATCGGTCGGCATCGTTCATACTTCGCCCCCAATCGCACGCCGCGCCGTCAGTGCCACTTCATCGGCGGCATGCGGCGCTCTCGCAGCGTGGAGATGAGCTGCCCCACGTGGTGCTGTAGGTGCCGCAGGTTGTAGATCCAGTGCTCGAGCAGCGCGGCCCGCCCCTTGCTGGCATCGAGCAGTTGCTCGTCGGTCGTGCCGTCCAGCGCGGTTGCGATCTGGCCGGCGGTCTCGTCCAGGTAGGCGAGCATCTCTGGGCGCGAGCGGTAGGCGGCTTCAGGGGTGGCGCCCCTCGCGACGGGGTGAGCCCCGAGGACGGGCCTGCAGTACCGCCCGGCCCACATGATGGCGTGGTGCGCACGGCGAGCGGGTACCTGGTCCCTCGTGACGCCCGTGTACCATTGGTCGTCGGGTATCCGCTCGATGATGTCGCGCAGCCCGGCGAAGGCGCCGCGGAACTGCCCGGCCAACGCCTGGCCGATCGGTGACATGATCCCCTCCGTGGGCGGCGCCTACCCCATCGCGACCAGCGCTTGCTCGATGCGCTCGACGCACGCCCCCTCGCGCTCCGCGGCCTCCGCGAGCATGCTCACCTTCCGTGCTCCCTCCAACTCCTTGTCGCTGCACTGGTTGAGCAGATCGGCGATGGCGGCATAGCTAGAGGCAAGCGCCTCGACGTCGCACGAGGCTGGCAGCAGCGCCCCGATCTCGCGGACGTAGTCGGCGGCCCGGGCGCGGCACTCGGCCCATACCACCGCGTTCCACCAGTTGCCGTGCCCGCCGCCGTCGCCCGCCTGCACGGCTGCCGACCAGGCTGCATACGCGCCCGGGCCCATGGCATACGGTTCGCGCGTGTGCGCCGTGGGGTTGCGCCAGAGGTCGACTGCGTACCACAGGCTGTCGAGCACGGCCTTGCGCGGCTCCGCCGGCTCACAGCGGCGCAGCACCAGGAAGTCCATGTGGATCCCGTCGCCGAGCTCGTCCCATGTGCCGAACGTGAGGCGCTTCGGCGGGAAGTCGTTGCACGCCCACGGCTGGGCGCTCAGGAATCCGGTGTCGTCGTACCCGGTGATGAGCTGGTTCTCCATGTTGACGAGCGCGCACGGCACGCCGGCATCAAGCGCGGCCCGCAGCTTCGCCTCGGCGGCAGCCCGCTCCTCACTGGTGCTCTCTGCCATGAAGAAGCCGAGGAACTCCACGCGCAGCCCGACGTTCGCCGCCAGGCCATGCACCTCGCCGGTGTTCCAGCAGTAGGGGCCGCTCGGGCAGAGCTGGTTGTGGATGTTGAGTACGAACGCGTGCCCGCTAGCGCCGTAGAGCACGGCATCGGAGACGGCCAAGCCGTGGTAGTCGAGAGCGCCGCGCATCGCGCCCATCATGGTGCAGTTGAACGGGGCTTGCTTGAGGTCCTGGAGTTGCATGTCACGCTCCTTGGCGATGCTGCGTCACTCCGATGGCTTGTAGATGGACGGATCGTCCAGACTGCCGGCGAAGAGGTCGATCTCCTTGCCGTTGTCGTTCTCCCAGTAGAGGGGCCCGCCGCACTTCCGGCAGAAGTGCCAGGTTCCGTGGCAGTCGCACTTCTCGCCGGTCTTCGCGCGATAGGCGGCCGGCTTCCCGGAGGTCACCTTGAAGCCCGCGCGCGCCACCGTGACGTAGGTAGGCTTGAGGGAGCCCGACGCCCGCTGGCAGTCGCGGCAATCGCACGGACCGCACCGCACAACGGGCCCGCGGGCCCGGTAAGCAACCGCGCCGCAGTGACAGCGCCCGACGATGCTCACCGGCGATGGCGCCGAAACATCCTGCGCAGCGGCGGCACGCAGCCCACCCGCGGGTGCCCCTGCGCTGAGTGCAAGCACAACAAGGCACACTAGATCCAGTACACGCTTGCAGGCCATGGATTCCTCCTTGGGGCGATGCTCTGGAGCGCTGAGGCGGTACCAGGCGGGAGCCCTCGCGACAAATACCATCATATCACCCGACTACCTCCCTGGCAAGGGTCGCCGACACGGAAATGTAGAAATATTTCGGGCTGTCTTTGTTGTCTACTCGGTGCCGAGCGCTGGCGCAGAGAGGCCCCTTCCCACAACGCGGTGCGCTCCATTTGCACGCGAAGCGCCGGACCGCGGGTACACTCTCTGCGAGTTGACATGGGCGCGCACCTCCCGGACCGCGGCGGACCAGCGTTCTGAGGTCAACGATAGCGGCAAAGGAGATACCTATGGCATGCAGAGATAGGGGTAAGCACAAGTCGCGCCACCACACCAACGCGAAGAGGGCCTCAGGCGCCATCACCCCGCGCTCGGAGTACACCAAGCCCGAAGCGCCCGCGACCCCCAACACGGCGAGCGGCAGCGAGGCGGCGGCGAAGTAGGCTAGCCCCGGCAGGGCCGCAGGCACGTTGCGGCCATCCGAGGCGGGATTGCTTGAAGCAGAGGGGTCGGCCATTGGCCGGCCCCTCTGCTTCTGTCCGCCGCATGGGCCGATGCTCCGGCGGTATACTCCTTCCATTGCACGCCTGCCATAGCAGGCCGACCACGCCGCCAGCCAGAGCGGACAAGCGAGGATGCCATGAGCGACACACACGGGGCCCAAGGAAGCGCTGCGCCATCTGAGCCGAACGCGGAGCGTCGCGAGCAGCAGACCGACTACATCCGCGAGGCCGTCAAGGAAGACCTGCGAAACGGACGGTTCGACCGCGTCCACACCCGGTTCCCACCGGAGCCGAACGCCTATCTGCACGTCGGACACGCCAAGGCGATCTGGATCGACTACGGCATCGCACAGGAGTTCGGCGGCAAGTTCAACCTGCGCTTCGACGACACGAACCCCACCAAGGAAGAGCAGGAGTTCGTCGACGCGATCATCGAGGACGTGCGGTGGCTCGGCGCGGACTGGGAGGACCGCCTCTTCTTCGCGTCGGATTACTTCGAGCAGATGTACGAGTGGGCCGTCGACCTGATCCGCAAGGGCAAGGCCTACGTGTGCGACCTGTCGCCCGAGGACGTGAGCGCGACGCGCGGCACCCTCACCTCGCCAGGCACCAACAGCCCGTACCGAGACCGCAGCGTGGAGGAGAACCTCGACCTGTTCGCGCGCATGCGGGCTGGCGAGTTCCCCGACGGCGCCCGCACCCTGCGCGCCAAGATCGACATGGCCTCGCCGAACATGCTGCTGCGCGACCCGGTGATGTACCGCATCCTGCACTCGGAGCACCACCGCCAGGGCGACAAGTGGTGCCTCTACCCGATGTACGACTGGGCGCACGGCCTGGAGGACTCGATCGAGGGCGTCACGCATTCGCTCTGCTCGCTGGAGTACGAGATCCACCGTCCCCTGTACGACTGGTTCCTCGACGAACTGGGCATCTACCACCCGCGGCAGATCGAGTTCGGGCGCCTCGGCCTCACCCACAACGTGATGAGCAAGCGCCGCTTCATCGAGCTGGTGAATGCCGGCCACGTGAGCGGCTATGACGACCCGCGCCTGCCCACCCTCGCCGGAGTGCGCCGCCGCGGCTTCACGCCGGAGGCCATCCGCGAGTTCTGCCGCCGCATCGGCGTGGGCGGCAAGGCCGACGTGGAGGTTGACCCGTTCCAGCTCGAGGACTGCGTGCGCGAGGACCTGAACCGCCGCGCCCCGAGGGCGATGGCAGTCCTCGACCCCATCAAGGTTGTCCTGACGAACTACCCGGAGGGGCAGACCGAGGAGTTGGACGTCATCAACAACCCGGAGGACCCGGACGCCGGCACGCGCAAGGTGCCCTTCTCCCGCGAGCTGTACATCGAGCGTGACGACTTCCGCGAGGTGCCGCCGCCGAAGTTCTTCCGCCTCTCGCCCGGCCGCGAGGTGCGCCTGCGCAACGCCTACCTGGTCACCTGCACCGACGTGGTGAAGGACGCCGATGGCAGCGTGACGGAGGTCCACTGCACCTACGACCCCGCCACCCGCGGCGGCGACGCTCCGGACGGACGCCGCGTCAAGGCCACCCTCCACTGGGTGAGCGCGCCGACCGCCGTGCCCGCCGAGGTGCGCCTGTACGACCACCTCTTCCTGAAGCCGGACCCGGACGACGTGGCCGAGGGTCAGGACTACACCGCGAACCTGAACCCCGACTCGCTGCGGGTGGTCCAGGGCCTCATCGAGCCCAGCATCGCCGGCGCCCCGGCCGGCACGCGCTACCAGTTCGAGCGCCTCGGCTACTTCTGCGCCGACCCGGACACGGCCCCCGGCCAGCCGGTCTTCAACCGCACGGTGACGCTGCGGGATAGCTGGGCGAAGGTGGCGAAGGGCGGATAAGGCGGGTCGAACGTCGAAAGTCGAAGGTCGAACGTGGGGCGGGCGGGCTCCAGCGTGGGTGCTGGGCCACCAGCCCACCCCTCGCGCTCCCGTCGCCGCTTTGGTATAGTGGTAGCAAGGAGACGCACATGGCAGCAGCCAGGGCCTACGAGGAAGTGGTCGACTTCATTGCGGCGGGATCGAGCACCCAGCAGGTGGCCGACTTCCGCCCGTCGCCCGATACGCAGGCGCGAGTGCGCTTCCTGGTGGAGCGGGAGAAAGACGCTGCGCTGACCGCCGCCGAGTCCGCTGAGCTGCAGAGCTACCTCCAACTGGAGCATATGATGCGGCTCGCCAAGGCCCGCGCCCGCCAGCGCCTGGGCAGCGACCGGGCAGAAGCGTGAGGGCGGTGCAAGTCGGCGCCGAACTACGGCGTCTGGTCATAGCGCGCGCCGAGCACCTCTGTGAGTACTGCCTCATCCACCACGACGACACCTTCTTTGGCTGCGAGGTTGACCACATCATCGGTCGCCAGCACGGCGGCACCACCGAGCAATCGAACCTCGCTTTGGCCTGTCTCTACTGCAATCGGAACAAGGGCAGCAACATCGCGTCGATAGCGCCAGGGACCGATCGGTTGGTGCGCCTTTTCAACCCGAGGCTCGAGCGATGGTGCGAGCACTTCGGGCTCGGGCGGGACGGGGCAACGATCACCACCCAGACCGACGTCGCGGAGGCCACGGTGCGCATCCTCGGCATGAACGATGCCGATCGGCTGATCGAGCGGGACATGCTCCGCTGTGCGGGACGGTACCCATCGCCGCCTGCCCTCCAGCGCATGCTCGCTCGCCGGTAAGGCGCGCCGGCCGATGATCGCCTGATCTCGCCGGCAAGCCGGTCTTCAACCGCACCGTGACGCTGCGGGATAGCTGGGCGAAGGTGGCGAAGGGCGGGTAGGCGGGTCGGAAGTCGAAGGTCGAACGTGGGGCGGGCGGGGTCCGGTAGGCTGCGGAGCCCGCCCGCCTTGCTTGACTCGCGGCGGTTGGCGGCCTATGATGGTGGGCGTAGGCGATCGGTGCGTTGCGCACAACGTCGCTCGGAGACCACGTCCATGGAGTTCGACCACTTCCTACAGGCCCAGGCGCCGATCTACGATCAGGTCCGACGCGAGTTGGCCACAGGGCGCAAGATCTCCCACTGGATGTGGTTCATCTTCCCGCAGCTTCGTGGGCTCGGACACAGCTCGACGGCGGCGTTCTACGCGCTCGACTCCGTGGAGGAGGCCCGACGCTACCTGGCGCACGAGGTGCTCGGTCCGCGGCTCCGTGAGTGCGCCGAGTTGGCCATGAACATCCGCGGGAGCACGGCTGAGGACGTCTTCGGCTACCCGGACTGGCTCAAGTTCCGATCCTCGATGACGCTGTTCTCGCTGGCCTCGCCGCCAGGCAGCGTGTTCGCCCAGGCGCTGGACAAGTACTTCGCCGGCCAGCCAGACCAATGCACACTCGATCTGCTCGGCATCGCAGGCGGCTGAGCGTCTCCGCCCGGCACGCGGGGGCTGTGCCCGCAATCACCGTACAGCCACTCCACGTCAAGGAGCGTCCCGATGCGCCTGTTCTCTGTCGTCCTGGCCCTTGCCACGCTGGCGGCCGCGCCTGCCGGGTGCCGCCACACCCCCAACGCCATAGCCGCGGATGCGACCCAATCGCGCGCGGCGTCGGTCCCCACACCCGTCGCCAAGGGCAAGCTGGTTTCGGTCGGCGCCTTCCAGACCACCTCTGGAACCATGCTCGTCTCCGATCCAGGCTACCCGCTTGAGCACGGCAAGCCGGAGAGCTACCAGGCAGTCATCAGGCAGGCCAAGACCGGCGCCTGGCGCGCGGAGGCGCTCCTCTACAAGCCCGAGCCTGACGACGAGCGGTGCGCCGAACTGCGGGTCTTCCAC
Source organism: uncultured Chthonomonadaceae bacterium (assembly GCA_964519955.1). GTDB lineage: Bacteria > Armatimonadota > Chthonomonadetes > Chthonomonadales > CAJBBX01 > CAZFLM01. The sequence goes on from CAZFLM010000039.1 coordinate 51,927, forward strand.
CAATCGCATGCTCACAAGGGGCCCTGCGAGTGGGTCGCCCTGCGAACGGAGGTAGCGGTCGACTCCGGCCAGGCCGGCATCTTCGAGCTGGCACACTTCCACAAGGCGTCCGACGTGCCCCGCAACTACCGGTGGCACGATAAGGTGATCGACCCGACGGATCGGTGGTACTCGCTGTGCTGCGACGTCACGCTCAACGCCAACGCGGGCGTCATCCCCCATGGAGCAGTAGCCTCGTCGGGCTACGGCGACGGCGGTTACACGTGTCTGGTCTGCAAGAAGAGAGGCACGGTTCTGGGCATCCGGCTCGTGTTCATCTCGCAGGAGGACGAGAACGCGCAGTAGGAAGGCCGAACTGTCGGGCAGCATAGCCGCTCTCGTCTTGATCGCATGCTGGCACGCACAGCCTGCCCGCCACGTACTGCTACCCATTGCCGGGTCGCCCCGCCGACCCACCGGTGGGAGGCAGCAGCATGGCAGGCGACGATACTATCCGCATCGGGGCGCTGGAACTGCGCTTTCTGGTGGACGAGACGCAGGGAGTGGGCGATCTCGTCATGTTCGAGTTCGTCGTGCCGCCGGGAGCACGCGTGCCGGGCGCCCACTACCACCGCGTGGTCGACGAGGCGGTGTACGGGCTGGAAGGCGTGCTCACGGCATCCGTCGACGGGCAGGTGCATCCGGTCGGCCCCGGTGACACCCTGTTCATCCCGCGTGGGGCCGTGCACATCCACGAGAACCGGTCGCCGGAGACCGCTCGCGCCCTGGTGGTGCTGACACCGGGGTCCATCGGGCGGCCCTACTTCCGTGAGATCGCCGGCGAGGTGAACAAACCCGGCAAGCCCGACCCGGAGCGCATCGCGGAGATCATGCTCCGACATGGATTGGTGCCCGCATGACCCCGACGAACTCAGCCTCTGCCGCCATCGACGACCACATCGCCGGCTTCCCGCCCGCCACTCAGGCGATGCTCCGCGAGCTGCGCGCGCTGATCAGCGAAGCCGCGCCCAATGCAGTCGAGACGATCAGCTACGGCATTCCCACGTTCGACCTGCACGGCCGCCACCTCGTGCACTTCGCCGGCTACAAGGGGCACATCGGCTTCTACCCGACCGCCAGCGGCATCGGCGCATTCAGAGACGAACTGGCCGGCTACAGGGTGAGTCGCGGCACAGTGCAGCTCCCCCTGGACAAGCCGCTGCCCGTCGACCTCATCCGCCGGATCGTCGAGTACCGGGTCGGCGAAGTGCTGCGCGCCCGGAAGCGCTAGCCACAGGTGTGCCTCGGTACCCATCGGCACGTGACACAATAGATGCGGAGCAGGCCGCGGCACGTCCGCCACGCGCAGCCCCCATTACGTCACCGAGGACGACTTGCCGATGAAGAGCACCCGCGTCAACGAGATCGACCTCTTGCGCTTCCTGGCGGCGCTCGCGGTCGTCCTCTTCCACTATACGTTCCGGGGCTGTGCCGCAGGCGACGGCGCGACGGTCATGCACTACCCCTGGCTGGCGCCTGTCGGCAAGTACGGCCACCTCGGAGTTCAGTTGTTCTTCATGATCAGCGGGTTCGTCATCTTGATGACGGCGGCCAGCGGAAGTCTGCGGCGCTTCGCCATATCCCGTGCAGTGCGGCTGTACCCCGCGTTCTGGGCATCCTGCACGTTCACGTTTCTGCTGACGCTGGCGATCGGCGCGCCTCACTTCCACGCCACCGTAGGCCAGTATCTGACCAACCTGACGCTGATGAGCGACTTCGTTGGGGTCCGCCCCATGGATGGCGTCTACTGGTCGCTGTTCGTGGAGATACGGTTCTATGCCATGGTCGCTCTCGTGCTGGCCATCCGTCGCGTGGACCAGGCACCGTGGTTCATGGCGGTCTGGCTGCTGGTCTGCGCCGCCATGGAGTTGCTCGGCGTCAGCCGGATGCGCTCGTTCCTGATCGTGGACTACGCCGCTTACTTCGTGGCCGGAGCCACCTTCTACCTGATCTGGTCCAAGGGAGTGTCGCCGGCCAGAGCAGCCCTCATCGTGGCCTCCTGGGGTCTCGCCGTGCTGCAAGCGGTCCGAGATGTGCCCGCATTCCGCGCGACCTACCATACCGCAGCCAGCCCATTCGTCGTGGCGGGCATCGTGACGATGTTCTACGCCACCATGGGCCTGGTCGCGGTTCGGCGAACGGGGGCTCTGGGCCGAAGGCAGTGGATGATGGCCGGCTCTCTCACCTACCCGCTGTACCTGCTGCACCAGCATGCCGGCTACATGATGTTCAACAAGACCTACGCGGCGCTTGGGCCACACCTCTCTCTCGCTGGCATGCTCGCACTCATGTTGGCGCTGTCGTACGCTGTTCATGTGGGAGTCGAGCGCCGGTGCGCTCCCCGCATGAAGGCCGGCCTCAATACGCTCTGCGACCGCGCCCAGCGCTCCCTCGCGCGCCCGCGCCCGGCGCAGTAGCGGGAACCCCGGGCGCTTCGGCCTGACGGGCGGCGGCCGGGCGTCGATTGGCGGGCGGCTCCGTTCCCGCCGCTGGAAGGTCCGTCGTGGTCGCTATCGCAGCCAGCGGCTGTTGCTGGCCCACCGCCGGACCGAGCACACCCGCACGTTGGCGCTCCGTCTCGCTCATCGGAGGACTTCCTCCCATGCTCAGTCCCCGCCCAACCCGTCGGGCACGGAGCAGCCCAGCGATGGCGCACAACGGTCGTGCGCGACATGTGGCGCCTCTACTGCGGCAGGACGTGCCCTTGTCCGCTGGTTGACAACCGTGGCATCAGGACGTACACTGATACCCGGTACCCGAGCAGCTTCAGGCACGGTGCCCGCCGGCTCTATCGAGAGGCCGCGCTGTGACGCCGAGTGCTGCATACGGTGAGCGTCTTCGTCGGCGCGCTCTGGCCCTTCCTTGAGTTCAGGAATGCCCTACCGGGCGCCCGAACGGTCCTCACGCAGGACATGGACATCCTGAAGGAGCTGAAGCCGGGCGAAGCGTACTACCGCGCCGTCTAGGCTGACGTGGAAGCACCACTCAGCCGCATCCACGGGAGGCCGAGGCGCCGGCGCAACCTGGGCATGCTGGTCTACGGCATCGCGCTGGCGCTCGGGTCGAGCGCCTGGCGCCTGAGACGCGGGCGCTCTTGCCACAGGCGGTCATGACGGTCTGCGAGGAGTTGGCACTGATGCCCGCCAACCTGGACCAGGCTCGGTCGTTCCTGGAGGACCGCTTCGCCTGCCCGGTGACCGATGTCGGCCACCTCGGCGCGGGCGCGTGGTCGCAGGCGTTCGCCTTCCGCCGGGCAGACCACGACTACGTCATACGCTTCGGCGCGCATGGCGAGGACTTCGCCAAAGACCGCCTGGCTGCGACGCACGCGGGGCCCGCCCTGCCCATCCCCCGCATCCTGGAGCTGGGCCAAGCGCTCGGGGGCTACTACGCCATCTCGGAACGCGTGTTCGGCGGATACATCGACGACCTGGACGAGGCACAGATGCGCGCGCTGCTTCCCGCGCTGTTTGCCGCGCTGGATGCGATGCGGCTGGCCGACGTGACGGGCACGACCGGCTGCGGCATGTGGAACGCCGACGGCGCGGCACCCCATCCCACGTGGCGCGAAGCCCTGCTCGACGTCGCCAACGATCGGCCGACGGACCGCATCCACGGCTGGCGGGAGCGGCTGCGGCAATCGCCCATCGGCGTCGGCCCGTTCGACCAGGCCTATGCCTGCTTGGCCGCACTGGCCGCCTGCCTGCCCGAAGAGCGCCACCTGATCCACAGCGACCTGCTCCACTGGAACGTGCTGGTGGACGGCGACGGGATCGCAGGGGTGCTCGACTGGGGCTGCGCCAAGTACGGCGACTTCCTCTACGACCTTGCGTGGATCTGCTTCTGCCGCCACTGGTACCCCGCGTGGCAGTCGATCGACTTCCGAGCGGAAGCCCTGCGCCACTACGCGTCGATCGGCCTGGACGTGCCGCACTTCGACGAGCGCCTGCGCTGCTGCCAGATCCATATCGGGCTCGACAGCCTGGCGTACCTGGCCCACACCGGCGACTGGGCAGCGCTCGCCGAGACGGCGCGCATCACGCTGGAGTTGGCCAGATGAACTCCGCGGGCGCGGAACCATTGACAACCCCGCCCGCCTCACGGTAGTATGTCGTGGCGTTGCCGGATAGCTCAATTGGCAGAGCGGCTGACTCTGGATCAGCAGGTTCTAGGTTCGAGCCCTAGTCCGGCAGCTACACCCCCTCGTCGTGCTCCCTCCGTCGTCGTCGTGCCCGCCCTGCCGCACGTCTGGGCAGCAGAAAGGGCCCGGCATCGCGCCGAGCCCCTGCCAGTCTGGTGATCGCCCGTTAGCGCCCGACGATCGGCGACTCGCGCCCCGTCTCGGTCCACGCTCGCTCGCTCTTCGGCTTGTAGCCGCCGTCGCCCCAGTCGGATTCGGTGCGTTTCTGTCCGTTCTCGTAGTAGTTGGTCCAGATCCCCACCTGGTTGCCGTCGCGGTTGGCGCCGGTCGTCTCGACCCGGCCGCTCTTGAAGTAGCGCGTGTACGGGCCGGTCCGTGCGCCGTGCAGGTATGTCTCCTCGAAGTACAGCTCGCCGGTAGGCCACCAGTGCCGCCAGACGCCCTCCGTCTTGCCCTCCACCACGCTCATCTCGTCGGTCTGGACGCCCTGCTTGTTCCACTCCCGGTAGCGCCCGTGCTTGACCTGCGCGCCGCCCTGCCCGACATAGTAGGTGTACTCCTGGAAGAGCTGCTTGTTCGGGTGATACGTGCGCATCGTCAGAAGCTTGCGCCCGCCGCTCGCCTTCGCCTGGGAACCGGAGTAGCCGCCCTCGGCCACCGTCCAGTCGACGCCCCGATACGCGGGCGTCTTCACTGCGTCGAGCCCGGTCAGCGCCACCGTGAGCGAGTACTGGCCGCCCTTGATGCCCGCCGGTAGGGGGATGTCCCACGACACGGTGCCCACCTGCGACCCGGCGAAGTGGGTCTCGCCGTAGCGCACGGCGGGCGAGGCGCCGGAGAGCGCGACAGCCGGGCCGCCCTCGGGCCTAAGCACAACCGAGTACTGCAACGTCTTTGCCGCCGCGTTGCCCGGCTTCGCGGCGGCAGCGTCGAAGGAGTCGCGCGGCTGGTCGAGGTTCGCACTGGGAATCGCTGCGAGCAGCTTGCGCCGCAGAGCCGCGCGCGACGGCCCCTCCGGCGCGTCGAGGTAGGCCGACGCCGCGGCGAAGGCTGCGCGGGTGCGCTCCAGCGCCTGCTTGATGGCCACCTCCCAGTCCGCGGTGAAGCGCCCGTACAGCTTCGAGTCGTTCACGCGGGCGAGCACGTGCAGCGCGCCACCATCGGAGCCGGTCACCTTGATCTCGACCGCCTTCTGCATCAGCTCGTAGGCCTTCGTGGAGGGCATGGGCGGGAACGCAACGGACTCCGGGTTGCCATGTGCCCCTGTCCCCGCCCGGTGCGTCGTGTAGAAGGCGAATGAAGCGTGCGAGCAGACGGTCGACGCCTCGACGTAGCGCTTGCAGAAGTACTCGCGCCGGTCTCCTGCCAACCCGCTGCCCTCCTGGTAGCGTGTCTCCTCGGGGAACGTCCGCTGGTAGGCGCTGAAGACGAACGAGGCGTACTTCGCGTCGCCGCCGGTAGTCGGGGCGGACCGCGCCACGGCCTCGGTCACCACGTCGCCGTGCTTGCTGAAGACGTGCTTGGTCTCCAGCATCTCCAGTTCCTTGTGGTGCGGGGCATACAGCTCGTAGAAGCCGCCGTACTGGTTCACCACGTCGTGCACGAAGATGTCGTTCACGTAGTGGGAGATCCAGCCGAGCGCGTAGGCCTTCTCGGCGTCGGTCCTGGCGCTGTCGAGCAGGTTCAGGGCCAGCAGCGCCTTGCGCGGGCTGTAGTGCGTCTCTCCTCCCACCACCGTCGACTTCGAGGCGAAGTTCAGCTCCGCCATCACCACGCCGCAGATATCCGGCCCCTGCGCGCCGCTGAGGTAGGCGGCCTGGTTCGCGTCGACCGCCCGCCGCGCCGAACCGGTGAGGAACGGCCTGGCCATCAGCGCCAGGTAGTCGTGGCTGGCCATCTGCCCGGCGCGTGCAGGCGCCACGACGGCCAGTGCGGCGAAGACGACGAGTGCAGTGAGCCGAGAGACCCGGCCGATGCCCGTGAACCGGGCCACGTCTCGATCGCGCATGCGGATGCTGCCTCCTGGATGTGTCGCACCTGTGCCGAGGTCCGGACGCCGCGAAGCGCCCTATCTGCATTATGGCCGCCGGCTCCCCGGTACTCAGGCGTGTAGGAATCCCGCCGTCCCGCGCGAACTCTGGGGCCGGGAGGGGCGCCTGACGGATGCCCTCGATGGAGGCACAACATGAGCGGGGATGATGG
>CAZFLM010000040.1:0-56835 GCA_964519955.1 uncultured Chthonomonadaceae bacterium
TCGCTGTGGTCATTCCGTCGATGGCTGGAAGAGCCGTTCTTCATCGCGCGTCTAGCGCCGTGGTGGGATGGGCCTCCGTGCCCGTCCAGTGCCGAGCCGCAGCGGGGCGCATCAGTTCGTCTCGGTATTCCACGGGGCCGGCGCCGACCATGAACGCAGCTCCCGCAGCAGCGATACCTTCTTGCTCTGGTGCGACTGCATCGGGTAGAGGATGTCGTCGAGGGTGCGCACCGCCGCCAGCACGTGCGGCCCCTTGTTCAGCATCACGCACTCCGCGCGCACGCTCATGGCCGCGTCCGTGATCTCCGCGCGGCTCGGCGTGCCGGTCTGCGCCAGGTTCTCCAACACCTGCGTCGCCCAGATGACGGGCATGTGCGCGGCCTCGCAGAGCCACAGGATCTCCTCCTGCACCTCGGCCAGCCGCTCGTAGCCGCACTCCACCGCCAGGTCGCCCCGCGCGATCATGACGCCCGCCGTCTCGAACCGCATCGCCGCCAACAGCAGGTCCGGCAGGTTCTCGAAGGCGCGGATGTTCTCGATCTTGAGGACCAGCGCACGGTCCGCAGCTCCCAGCTCGGCAAGCCGCGCCTGCACACCGAGCACGTCCGCGACGCTCTGCACAAAGGAGACACCGATCATGTCCGCATGGTGCGCGGCAAAGGCGAGGTCCTCGACGTCCTTCTCGGTCAGTGCCTGGAGCCGCAGCCGGCTGTCGGGCAGGTTGATGCCCTTCTCCGAGCGCAGCTTGTCGCCTTTGGGCCGGGCCTGAGTGATGCGCACGCGGATCTCGTCGCCCGTCACCTCGGCCACGACGCCGCCGATCTTGCCGTCGTCGAGCCACACTCGCTCGCCCGGCGCCACGTCCGCGAAGGCGTCCGGCGGCAGGCACGCGATCCGCGCCGGGCTCGTCACGTTGCCATCCTCGTCCCGCAGCGCCGGCCGGCCCGGCTGCGGGCTGCGCGTGAGGATGAGCGTGTCGCCGCGCTTCAGCAGCAGGGCGTTCCGCGACGGGTCCGGCAGCCCCACCTCGGCGGTATCCGGCTCTCCCGAACGCGGACCTCCCAACCTCCGCAGCAATGCGCCGGGCAGCACGAACGCCGTGTCGCGCGAGGTGGCGACGCACCCCTCCGGCAGCACCTCCGCGACGACCAGCGTGCAGCGCACATCGCGCGCGTCCGTCACCTCCACCACGTCGCCTGCGGCCAGCGCCGCGACCCAGTGCGCGTCGGTCACGATCGTGCAGTCGATGTCCGGCGGCGCCTGGGCCGCGAACTCGGCGGTCGAGAGCCAGATCCGCGCCGGCCCGGACGCTCTCCCCAGCCGGTCGACGCGGGGCCGCCAGCGCAGCGCCGCAGCCTCGTCGCTCACCGGGCCAGTCCGCAGCTTGGGCCCGGCCAGGTCCATCATCACCCGGCAGCGGACGCCCAGCTCCTCCTCGGCCTCTCGCAGGTGACTGATCATGCTGCGCCACTCGTCCGGGCCATCGTGCGCGCAGTTGATGCGCATGCAGTCCATGCCGCTCGTCAGCAGGTCGCGCACCAAGGCGCCATCGGTCGCGGCCGCGCTGGGCATCGTCACCATGATGCTGACGCCGCGGCGGGCCGGCCGCGCTCCCAGCAGGTTCTGCGTCTGCCGCTCCAGGATGCGGTGCCCGTCCATCAGGCCGACGGCGGCCTCGTAGCGCCGCGGCAGGCACCAGGGCCGGCCGGCGAGCCGGTGCAGCACGTGCAGCACCGCGTTCACGCTCGCCATCACGTGGGCTTCGGCGCGTCCGAGCGAGCTGAGCCCCAGCGTGGCGAGCCGCACCTGGATGTGGCGAACGTCGTGGCGGCGAAACGCGACGTAGTGGAGCAGGTTGGCAGCGCTGGGCAGGTGCGAGGGATGCAGTGCCTTCCCATGCGCCGCGAGCCACGCCTCCGCCTTCACCAGGTCCAGGCGAATGTCGCCCAACTGCTCGGTCAGCTCATCCAGGGCCCGCGAATCGCAGACCGGATCGGATTGCCCCATGGCTCTGTGCTCCCTTCCAGGGAAAGCGACTCGCCAGGCGGCTGTCGGAGGCAGCGGCAGACAGCCGGCGCCCCCGTCTTCCATGCACACGACGGTGTTTCCTGCGGAAGATGCCACAAGGCCCAGCCATTCGGTCGACCTGAGCCCCATCCAGTCGGCCCGACTTGCGACCGATACATTCGCTGGGACCGGTTACCAAGCGGCCCCGAATGCCGTTCATGAAGATGGGGAATCGCGGCGCCCCAAGCGCGTCCCATCGCCTCCCCGCTGTGACCACGAACGCGTCAGCTCAATAGCACGCGCCAGAGCCGGCCCGTGGACCGGTTTGGCACTTCATAAATCCTTCATTCTGCTCGGATACGCTGTACACGTTCCGGCAGAAGGCTTCCGCACCCTCGACAGCAATGCAGCGGGAGGGTTTCCAGGCCTTCATCATTCCTTCATGAACGAGCCTGTCTGTACGTTCGTGAGGAAGCAGGCGGGGGCGGGAGCCTCAGAGGAAGAGGAAAGCAGACATGGGCCAGGTGGCAACATCCAAGTGGTTCGAGTGGGTCGATCTAGAGGCGGTGAAGCCGAGCGAGGAAGCCGCGCGACTGGCGCCTCCGGAGTTGGCCCTCAAGCACCAGGTGCTGCCCATAGCGATCGAGGGCGACACGCTGGTCGTCGCCATCGGATCCGCCCAGTCGTTGGGCGCGGCGGATGAGCTGGGCAAACTGCTGCAGATGAACACACGGGCCGTTATCGCCGCGCCGAACCTCATTCGCAGCCTGATCGAAGAGATCTTCATCGAGCGCATCCTGGCCGATCTGCCCGGCCAGAGCGACGACTCGGGCTTGCCGGAGGCGGACGACACCACCGACCTGGCCGACCTGCAGAAGATGGCCGGCGAGGCCGCGACCATCCAGATGGTCAACCTGATCTTCGCCCAGGCAGTCCGAGACCAGGCAAGCGACATCCACGTCGAGCCCTACGAGAAGACGGTGAAGATCCGCTATCGCGTGGACGGCATGCTGCGGGACGCCATGGAGCCTCCGAAGCGCATGCACGCGGCGATCGTCTCCCGCATCAAGATCCTGGGCGAGATGAACATCGCCGAGCGCCGGCTTCCGCAGGACGGGCGCATCAAGCTGGTCATCGCGGGCAGGCAGATCGACGTCCGCGTCAGCATCGTGCCCACCGTGTTCGGCGAGCGGGCCGTCATGCGCATCCTCGACAAGAGCACCGCCATGCTGGGGCTCGAGGAACTCGGGATGCGCCACGACACGCTGATGAGGTTCCGCTCCGTCATCAAGGTCCCGCACGGCGTCATCCTGGCGACTGGCCCGACCGGCTCCGGCAAATCGACAAGCCTCTATGCGTCGCTCCAAGAGATCTGGTCCTCGACGACCAACATCCTGACGATCGAGGATCCTGTCGAGTACCAGGTGGCCGGCATCAGCCAGATCCAGGTGCGGCCCCAGATCGGCCTCACCTTCGCCGGAGGGCTGCGAAGCATCGTGCGCCAGGACCCGGACGTGATCATGGTCGGCGAAATCCGCGACCACGAGACGGCGGACATCGCGATCCATGCGGCCCTCACCGGGCACCTGGTCTTCAGCACGCTGCACACGAACGACGCGGCCGGCGCCATCACCCGCCTCCTGGACATGGGCGTGGAGCCGTACCTGGTCGCCTCGTCGCTCGTCGCAACCGTCGCCCAGCGCCTCGTTCGCCGGGTCTGCACGAACTGCGCGGAACCCTACGATCCGAAGGCGGAGGTGCTCGAGGCGATTGGCATCGACCCCGGGAGCATCAACGGGGGAAGCCCCATCCGCCGGGGCCGCGGCTGCGACAAGTGCCAGAACACGGGATTCAAGGGCCGCCACGGCCTCTACGAGCTGCTGCTGGTCGACGACACCGTGCGCAGAATGACGGTTGCGCGGAACAGCTCGGTCGATATCAAGGACTTCGCGGTCGCTTCGCAGGGAATGAGGACGCTCCTCGGAGACGGGAAGCTCGCCGTGCTGGACGGCAAGACGACGCCGGAGGAAGTGCTCCGCGTCTGCCAGAGGGACGTGGTGTAATGGCTAGCCGCTCGTTCGCCTATACCGCCCTGGACATGAACGGGGCCAAGCGCAAGGGCGTCATCGAGGCCGATGACCGAGACGCCGCGGTCGCCAAGCTGGCCACCGAGGGCCGCTTCGTCGTCGAGATCAAGGCCGCCGAAGCCGCCGCGATGGTTCGCGAGAACCATACGAACGGGCACAACGGCCGCCGCCCGTCGCGCCAGGACCTTGCGCTCTTCACCCGGCGCCTGGCGGACCTCGCCCGTGCGGGCCTGCCGCTCGACCGCGTTCTGGGCGTCATCATCGAGCAGTCCGAGAACGGCGTGCTGCGCGCGGTCACGAACGATGCGCTCGCCGACGTGCGGTCCGGTCTGCCGGTGAGTCAGGCGCTGGCGAAGCACCCGAAGCTGTTCCCAGAGATGTTCACGCAGACGCTGCGGGCCGGCGAGGCCAGCGGCCAGTTCCCGGAGACGGCCGCCCGGCTCGCCGATCTGCAAGAGAAGGAAGTCGCCCGGCGCAGTCAGATCGTCAGCGCTCTGGTCTACCCGACCATCCTGGCGTTCACGGCGCTCACGGTCATCACATTCCTGATGACCTTCGTCATCCCGCGCCTCTCGGGCGTCTTCAAGGACCTGGGCGACACGCTGCCGTTCACCACCAAGCTGCTGATGGCGACCGCCGACCTGCTGGTCAGCAAGTGGCCGATCATCGTGGGCGGCATCGTCGTGGGCGTCATCGCGCTGCGTGGCTGGCTTGCGACGTCGGCCGGCCAGCGAGCCCGCGACCGCTTCTTCCTGCGCGCGCCCATCCTCGGCCCGGTCACCACGAAGGCGACGGTCTCGCGCTTCTCGCGGGTCCTGGGCACGCTCATCTACGGAGGCGTTCCGATCCTCGAGGCGCTCGAACTTGCCGGCCTCGCGTCGGGCAACCGCCTCTTCGTCGACAGCGCCAAGGCGCTCGCCGCGGAGGTGCGCGAAGGCCGGCCGATGGCCCAGGCGATGACCGACGCGGGAGAGTTCCCGCCGGTTCTGGTCCACATGGTGGCCATCGGCGAAGAGACCGGCGACCTGCCGCAGATGCTGGAGCGGGTCTGCGAGAGCCTGGATTTCGAGGTGGACACCGGGATGCGGCGTCTCATCTCTCTGGTCGAGCCCATCATCGTCCTCAGCATGGGCACGTTCGTCGGGTTCGTGGTCGTCTCGGTGATGCTGCCGATTTTCCAGGCGCAGAGCCTGGTGAAGTGAGGAGAGTTCAATGATACGAATGCGGTCCACCTCCAAATCCCACGCGTTCACGCTCATCGAGCTGCTCGTGGTGATCCTGATCCTCGCGATCTTGGCTGCCCTGGTGGTGCCGAGAGTTGTCGGACGTACGGCGGAGGCCAAGCGGGCCAAGGCCAAGGCCGACATCGCGACCCTTTCGAGCCTGCTGCAGCAGTACCGCGTGGACAACGACGCGTTCCCGACCACGGAGGAAGGGCTCGGCGCGCTCGTGAGCCAGCCGTCGAGCGCGCCGAACTGGAAGGGTCCTTACACCAGCAAGGCCATCCCGAGGGACCCGTGGGCATCGGACTACGTCTACGAGGCGCCGGGGCCCAACAACGAAGACTTCATCATCGTCTCGTATGGTGCGGACCGCGCTGAGGGAGGCGACGGCGACAACGCCGACATCACCAGCAGCGACAACGACTAGCGGCGGAGCACCAGTCGCCATGATTCGGACACAGCGAACAGCGCGCACGACACGAGGCTTCACGCTCATCGAGATGAGCTGCGTCATCGCGATCATGTTCGTCGTCGCCGCGCTCATAATGCCGGACTTCGTGACCATGCGGCGGTCGAGGGCGCTTCAGGACCTGAAGGCGGCCATCCACCGCCTGCCGATCGAGGCCGCCAACGAGTCGCGGGCCCGCGCGCTCCCTGCTCGGATCGTGATCGAGAACGACACGCTTATCCTGCAGTACGTCCCGCTGGAGGACGATCCGGTCGAGGTGAAGCGGGTGGAGCTGTCCAGCCTGATGAGCATCCAGGGCGTTCGCCAGGGCGGCGAGGCGGTGGATACCGGCTCATGGAACTGGCAGGTCTACCCCGATGGTTCCGCCGTTACGGCCGCCATCGTGTTCAAGGAAGGGTCCAACACCCTGTCGCTCGTGCTTGAGCGCGACGGGCAGACCCAGTGGGTGTCCGGCGAGCCGCCCGATACGTCCGACGACGAGTGGGATGCCGGGGAGATCGAATACCGTGAGTCGAGCTAGACGTGGGTTCACCCTGGTTGAGCTGCTGGTCGCGGTCCTGCTGGTGGCCGTCGCGGTCAGCAGTGTGATGGGCGGCCTGCGGGCCGTCGCCGCGGCGGACGTGAAGGCCAAGGAAGCCGACGTGCTGCAGAGCCTGGCCTTCGAGAAGGCGCATGACGTGTTGGCGACCGAGACCGCCAGCACCGCTTCGGGGAGCGGCAACTTCTCGGACCAGGGCTACCCGAAGGTCACCTGGACCGCCGACGTGCAGGCCAGCGGCACCGAGGACATCGATCAGTTAACGGTCGAGGCCAGCAGCGGCAGCCAGACGCAGAAGGTGACCTGCCTGTTCTACGTCCGGCCGACGACGGGAACGACGACGACGGAATGAAGCGCGCAGCCTCACAATCGCAGAACGGCATCGTCCTGGTCGAGCTGCTGCTCGTGCTGGCGATCACCGCGATCATGACGGTCGCGATCGGCTACGCCTTCGTCGCCGCGCTGGACGTTCAGCGGACGCACGTAAGCCGCCAGTCCCAGGTCGACACGGTCGCCGCGATGCAGCGCCGCATCACGAAGCTGCTGCAGGGCGCGGTCCTGGCGGACGACTCGGCGGACGAGACGACGTACATGCTGGGCCAGGCGTCGGAGTATGGCGACACGGGCACGATGGGCTGCGACGAGCTGATCTTCTCGACGGTGTCCGAGGCGGTGCCCGCCGCGGCGGTGAACGACACCGACACCTTCGAGGAGCAGCACGAGAAGATGGGCTGCATCGGCGGCGTGGCGGAGGTGCGGCTGGGCGTCGACCCGATCGGCGAGGCCGGCGACCGCAGCGGTCTGTTCATCCGCGTCCAACGCCCCAGCGACGCCGACACGACCCAGGGCGGGCGCGAGCGCGTGCTGTGCGCCGACATCCAGCGCATCGGGTTCCAGTTCTGGGACGGCCTCGAGTGGCTCGACACCTGGGACACCGTATCGGTCAGCCGCAGGCTGCCGGCCGCCGTCAGGGTGAGCTACACGCTCACCGGCGACAAGGACAAGGAAGTGCACACGTTCATCGTCCGCATTCCGGGCAGCGATGTCGACGCGGACGACCCGGTCGAGACGGAGACCACGTCATGAGCGCGCGGCGGCCGAGAGCCTTCGTGCTCGTCCAGGTGCTGATCGTGATCGCCTGCCTCCTGGCGCTCATGGCGATGCTGGTGGCCGACCAGCGCGTGAGCATGCGCAAGACCCAGGACACGCTCCGGGAGAGGCGCGCGCAGTTGGCCGCCGAGTCCGCCGTGGCGATGGCCATCGCGACGCTCGAGGACGCGACGACAGACAAGGTCACGCTCGACGACGACTGGGCCACGCTCGGCGACACCGGCGCCGAGGAGTACACCCTGGGCACGTCGTCCTACCGGCTGGAGATCGTCGACGCCGGCTCGTTGGTCGATGTCAACTACGCGACCAGCGCCCAGCTCGACCTGATGCCGGTGGACGAGGAGATGCGGGACAGCTTGCTCGACTGGCGCGAGAGCGGCACGACCGAGCGGACGTACGGCGCCAAGGACAGCTACTACAACGCGCTCGATCCGCCGTACAACGCCAGGCTCGGCAACCTGCCGGTCCTGAGCGAGCTGCTGCTGGTCAGGGGCTGGACCGCGCAGCGGCTCTACGACACGACGGATCAGGAGCTGCGTTCGTCGGTGAGCCTGGAAGACGACGATGGCAACGACATCCCGTTGGCCACCATCCTGACGGCGGAGTCCGGGTGCCCGAACACGCAGTCCGATGGCACGACCCGCATCAACATTGGCAGCGGGACGCTGGATGCGTCGGTGTTCATGCAGTTCGGCATCGCGCCGCCCATCGCCCAGATCCTGGCGCGGTCCGGCCCGTACAACTCGTTCTCCGAGCTGCTGGTGATGCCGGGCATCAACACCACGATCGCGCAGTCTCTGATGAACTCCGTGACCTTCACGAACAGCACTCGCTTGCATGGCAAGGTGAACCTGAACACAGTGAAGCGGTCCGTCCTGCTGACGCTGCCGAACGTGACGACGGACATCGCGGACTCGATCATCTCGCAGCAGTCGACAGGTTTCAGTTCTCTCGGCGACCTGGCCAATCTGTCCGGCATCTCGATGTCGACGCTGGCCAACATCGCCGACTACTTCACGATCAGCGGCGATACGTTCGTCATCCGCGCCTACGGCAAGAGCGGAGGACTGGGCGTCGCGCTGGAGGTGACCGTGCGGAAGGACAGCGACCGCGTCCGCGTTGTGACGTGGGAGCGGGTAGGCGGATCCGGAGTCCCGGCGTGGTGGTGCTGGGACGAGAACGCGACTAACACCACCACGATAGGTGTGCAATGAAACACAAAGCAGCTCCCGAACTGCTGATCGAGTGGGCGCCCGGGCGGGTACGGTCCTACGACCCCCTCACCGGCGCCGAGCGCGAGGCGTCGACCATTGCCGAACTCCGGGCCGCATCCGGCGGACCGAGCAGGGCCGTGGTGGGCATCTCGCGCGACCGGGTCTTCCTCCGCGTCATGGCGCTGCCCAAGGCGTCGCCCGAGGACCTGCGGCGGATCGCCTCGGCACAGATCGGCCAGTCGTTCCCGATGCCGGCCACCGAGATGGCCTATGACGTCGTTCAGGCGCCCGAACGCAGCGGGGACGGGTGGCCGACGCTGGTCGCCGCCGTGCGCACGGGCGATCTGCGCCAGTTGCTGGTCGATCTGAGGGCAGCCGGGCTCTCCGCGGCGCGCATCGTGCCCGTCGCGTTGACCTCGCCGGTCCTGGCCGCCGCAGCCGGCGCGTCGGAAGCCCTGGTGGTCGAGCCGCTGCCGCACGGCCTTGCGCTCGACGTGGTGCGCGACGGCGTGCTGCACCTGAGCCGGGTGGCGCCGGAGGGATGCGACGCGGACATCGAGATCCAGCGCACTCTAGCGGCCGCGGGCAGCGACACGATCCAGGTGGTGCGAGCCGGCGCAGTCGAGCCCAGCGGCCGCTCGCTGGCAAGGCTTGGCGACGTAGCCCGCACTTTCCACTTCGAGCTGCCGGAAGAGCAGGAGCGCCTGGTCCAGTCCAGGGCCGCGTCCAGGACCCGCCTCGCTGTCCTGAGCGCCGTGGTCGCGCTGCTTCTCATGGGGGTCGCCTGGACCGACTACGCGACGGCCGTGTCTGCCGCCAACAAGGCGACGGAGCGCACAGCGAAGGACCTGAAGATCGCGCGCACCGCCAACGACGCCCAGACGAAGAGAGCGAAGGACGCGACCGACGCCAAGACGGTGATGCACCAGGCGCTCGACCCCGGCCAGCCGCTCAGCGACATGCTGGCCGTCGCGTCGGACAGGTTGCCGCAAGGCGTGTGGCTGACGGCGGCCACCGCGGAGCGCGGCAAGGAGATCCAGCTCCGGGGCACCTCGGCGCGGTCATCCGGCATCGCCGAGTACATGGCGGCCCTTGGTGGAAGCCCGCGCCTGGCCGATGCCCGCCTGGTTGCGGCCAACTCAGCCAAGATCGGCCAGAAGCCCGTGGTGCAGTTCACGATCTCCGTGGTCGGCATGGGCAACCCGACGATGCCACAGGCTGCCAAGCAGGGCAGGAAGAGCACTAAGGCCCAGACGAGCACGAGCGACGGAGGCCAGTCATGACGAGCGGGCAATCGGCAAGAACGTATGCGAACGTCACTATTGCCGTGTCCGGGGTGTTGGCCCTGTGCGCCGTAGCGGCGATGCTGCTCGTCCCGAAGCCCTCGGTCGAGCGCATCAAGCGCGAGCAGCGCGCGTCCAGGGACAAGCTCCTCTCCTCGTTGACGGTCACCAGGCGGCAGGCCAGAGCCCTTGAGTCGCAGAACGCGGCGCGCCTGTGGTCGGGTGACGGCGACACCGTTACGGCAGCCGTCCTCGGCAGGCTGATCCGCGAGGCCGACGGGCGGCACGTGATGCTGGCGGGCTTCCGCTCGCAGCGCACGCAGGACTTCGGCGCCGTCCGCGAACTGCCATACGTCGTGCAGGCGGCGGGGCCCTATCCGGCGGTGCGAGCGCTCGTCGCCGCACTCGACGCACCTGGAACCCGCATCGCCTTGCGTACGGTTCAGATTGCCGCAACGGATGGCTCGTCCGACACCGTCGCCGCAACCATCGGCGTCTCGGTATTCACCAAGATCGGCGCCCAGAGGGTCACCGTGGCGGGCAAGGAGGGCGACACAAATGGCTAGGCTCAAGGGACCCATCCCGATCGTGCTTGCCCTGGCGGCGGTCGCCTACGGGGTCGTGCTGTTGACCGAGGGCGACCAGCCCGGCTCGGGCGCCGCGCCGCGCAAGTCCAGCAAGTCGCGGGCCGGCAAGGACGCTGTGGCCGACGCGCGCGCCCAGGTGTGCTTCCCGCGGTACCAGGCCGCCAACAGGAACTCCTTCTCGCCGGGCATCGTCGCCGAGAAGGCCGGGGCCATGGAGGCGCCCGTGCTGATGGGCGAGAGCGGCATGTGGGCGCTCACCGGTATCAGCACGACCAACGGCGTCACCAGCGCGCTTCTGGAGAACGGATCGACGCATGAGACCGCGTTCGTGCACGCCGGCGAGAAGTGGAACGGGCTGACGGTGGCCGCCATCGAGCCCACCGAGGTCGTGTTCCGCGACAAGCAGGGCGGCAGCCACCGCGTCACGTTCGCGATACCGACGGACGAGATCCCCGTGAAGGTGGCGGCCGGCACCGCTGCGAACCCGTTCGCGGCGATGACCAACCTCACGCCTCAGCAGCGAATGATGCTGATGATGATGTCGCGCATGCCGGGCATGAGCGGCCCCGGCGCCGGAGGACCCGGTGGCGGACCGGGCGGCGGCCCTGGCGGCACCACGCCGACTACGAATACGCCGGGGACGAACCCCGGATCCGCGCCGGGCTCAGGCCCGGCAGACTCGGGCCAGCGCACCCCTGAAAGGCAGGGCAACTAACATGAGGACCCTACGAATCCTGGCGACGCTCGTCGCCTTGTTCGCTGCGATGCGCCCCGCCTCGGCGCAGTTCGGTTTCGGCTCGTCGGAGCCGGAAACGCCCGCGTGGAAGAGCTTCAAGCTCAACCCGAAGGTGCGGGTTAAGCTCGACTTCCGCAACGCGAGCGTCGACGCCATTCTGCATGTGCTGAGCCAGGCGAGCGGAATCGCGATCATCAAGGACCCGGCTCTCACCGGCGCGATGTCGCTGCAGAGCCCCACTCCGCAAACGCTCTCGGACGCCTTCGCCATGCTGAACTCGGCCCTGACGCTCCGAAACTGCAAGCTGAGCAAGGAGGGAAACTTCCTCGTCATCAAGCAGCAGCAGCAGGGGGCGCAGGGCATGGGCGGCTTCGGACGCACGGGCGGCTCGTCGGGAAGCTCCTCGCCCGAGGCCGCAGCGGCGCTGGCGAACTTCAACAGCCAGTTCGGCAGCAGTTCAATCACGCTGAAGGTCTACCCGCTGCAGTACTCGAGCGCCACACAGGTGGCCAGGGTCATCACAGACGTCTTCGCCCTCAGCGCATTGGACTACGCCAGCATGGGCATGGGCGGCATGGGCATGATGGGCATGGGCGGGATGAGTGGCCCGGGCGGCATGATGGGCGGCGGCCCCGGCGGTATGATGGGCGGCGGTCCGGGCGGCATGATGGGTGGCGGCCCCGGCGGCATGGGCGGCATGGGTGGAATGGGCGGGATGGGCGGCTTCGGCCGACGCGGAGGAGGAGGCAGCTCTTCGTCCTCAGCGACGGTCGTCAAGGCGTCCGCCGACGAGTACAGCAACTCCGTCATCGTCTCGGCGCCGAACAAGACCCACGAGCAGATCGCTGAACTGATCGGGAAACTGGACCGGAAGACCGATCAGCCGCAGGAGTCGCGCGTCTTCACGCTGCAGTACGCCAGCGCCAGCGACGTTGTCACGGTCGTCCAGAACGTGGTGACGAATAACGCGAACCAGGGGCGCGGCGGCACCACCGGCAGCCGCACGACAACCGGCGGCGGTTTCCCGATGCCCTTCGGCATGGGCGGCAGCACAACGTCGCAGGGCGGCGTCGTGGCGGAGACCCGCACGAACTCGCTCATCGTGACCGCGCTTCCCGACACGCTCACCATCGTGGAGAAGGTGATCAAGGAGATCGACAAGCCGGTTACGTTCGAGAACCGCGCCTTCGTCATCACCCTTGCCAACGCCCGAGCCGACGATGTCGCGGACATCCTGAACCAGTCGTTCAGCAGCTCGCGCAGCAGCACGTCAAGCCGCACCAGCTCCAGCAGCCGCACGACCTCGTCGTCTTCCAGCTCGCGCAGCTCGAGTTCCAGCCCGAGCAGCCTCAGCAACTCGCGGGCGGCCAAGATCGACGACGGCAGCGGCGACGCAACCGGCCGCACCGAGGAGACCGCGGACGAGACCACGCGCGCCGCCGCCCTCGCGGCACAGGGCGGATTCGGCGGGTTCGGCGGGAGCATGTTCGGCGGGCAGAACTCCGGGCAGCGCACCGGGTCGCGCACCAGTTCCTCGAGCAGCAGCACGCTCGGGCTCGACGCCAGCGGCAAGGTAGTCAACGTCCGCGACCTCAGCGGCGACCTGACGGCCATCGCCGACACCAACACGAACAGCGTCATCATCGTGACCTCGCCCCAGAATCGCCAGGTCATCGAGTCCATCGTCGAGCAGCTCGACCGTATCCCCGAGCAGGTGATGATCGAAACGCTGATCGTCGAGGCCAGCCTGGAGGCCGCCGACAAGCTGGGCGTGGAGTGGAACTTCGCCAAGGGCAGCTCCACCGCGTCGTCCGCCTTTGGGCTGAGCGCCGATACCGCCCAGCCGCAGGGGTTGCGATACACGCTCAGCACCTCGCAGTACACGGCGTTCCTGCAGGCAATCAACACGGACAACCGGTTTGAAGTGCTCAGCACTCCGCGTATATTCACAAGCAACAACGCGCAGGCGGAGATCAACATCAGCCAGAGCCTGCCGTACGTCACCAACTCGCGGGTGGACTCGAACGGCAACTACTCCTACAGCTACTCGTTCCTGGATGTGGGCATCGTGCTGACGGTTACGCCGCGCATCACCCAGAACGGTTACGTGACGATGGACGTCACGCAGACCGCCAACGACTTCGTGCGCTACACAGACTTCAACGCACCGGTCGTGAACCAGCGCGAGGCCACGACTACGGTGAGCGTCAAGGACAGCGAGACCGTGGTGCTGGGTGGGATCATCAAGAACTCCGTCTCGACGACAACCAACAAGGTCCCGCTCCTGGGCGATATCCCGCTGCTCGGGCATCTGTTCCGCTCAACCAACAAGTCGACGGCCAAGACCGAGCTGCTCGTCTTCCTGACGCCGAGGGTGGTGCGCGATCCCGAGGAGGCGCGCCGGCTGCGCGAAGAGACGCAGGCGCAGATGCAGTCCAAGACGCTGGACCGCATGCTCAAGAGTCGCGGCGTGGGCGCGCAAGCGAAGCCCCTCGATCAGGGCCAGCCGACGCCCGGCGCCAAGGACGACGCGGCCAAGACTGCCCCGGGCGCCACCACCGACAGCACAAAGCCGGGGCCTGGCGCCCCGGCCGGTGACAAGCCCGCCAAGCCGTAGCCCAAACCATCCATGAGTGGCCCCGGACGGGCACGGAGGCCCATCCCACCACTGCACTCGTGCATGATCCAGGCTAGCGCGGCCGGCGGCCCGCACCCGACAAGACCGAGACCCAGCGACACAAGGAGACACGACACATGACCGGGCACACGAAGACGGGAAGGCTGGCGCCAAGGCTGGTCGCGATCGCCGCTCTGGCCTGCGCGCCGACGCTGGTCCTGGCGCAGGGCTTCCCAGGTGGACCTCCCGGCGGGGGCCCCGGCGGCCCCGGCGGACCGGGTGGCCCCATGGGGCCGCCGCCCGGCGGATTCGGCGGCCCCATGGGCATGAACCGCAAGCCCACGGTCGTCAGCGTCCCGACGCCGACGCTCGCCGCCGGGCTGAAGCTGACCAGCGCGCAGCAGGCGAAGGTTCAGACGCTCCAGCGCGGCTTCATGGAGAGCATGTTCAAGAGCATGCCGCGGCCTGGACAGGGCGGCCCGCCCAGCAGACAGCAGATGCAGGCGGTTGGCGCGAAGATCGAGAAGATCGAGAAGGCCACTGAAGGCAAGATCCTGGCCGTCCTTACCGCGAGCCAGAAGGGCGCCCTGCCGGGCTTCCTGCAGGACGTCGACACGTTCCGAACGGTCGGCCTGCCCGAGAACTCCGCCTCGCTGCTGAAGCTGACGCCCGCACAGAAGTCGAAGATCGTCGCCATCGCCGCGCAGACAAGGGCCGCAGCTAAGGCAGCCACCCCCAAGGGTGGTGACCCCATGCAAGCGATGCGGAGCATGTCCGATGCACGGCAGAAGGGCAACCAGAAGGCCCTCGCCGTCCTGACGGCTGCGCAACGCAAGACCGCCCAGCAAGCCAGGAGCTTTGGCGGACCGGGCGGCCCCGGCGGGCCAGGTGGGCCAGGTGGGCCCGGCGGGCCGGGGTTCGGCGGCCCCGGCGGACCGGGAGGCCCCGGGTTCGGCGGGCCGGGAGGGCCAGGAGGAAGGGCTCCTGGCGCACCTGCGGCTGGCCGAACCGGAACCACCACGAAGAAGCGCTAGCGCAAGACGCCTCTGCCCTGGGCGCCGGCGATTCGCCGGAAGCAAGCAGACACTCCGTGACGTACTGCGACACCTAACCAACCCGGACCGGGTTGGCAGAAAGGACCAGAGACGATGAACACCAAGTTAGGGCGCGGCCGGTCGATCGCCGTCGTCATCTCGGCCGCCGCACTGGCGGTCTGCAGCCTGACGCCTGCTCTGGCGCAGGGACCGGGCGGCGGCCAGGGCCCCGGCGGCATGGGCGGACCGGGCATGGGCGGGATGCAGAGCCGGATGCTGTTCGGTACCGTCAAGGGGATCGACGCGGCCAACAACCTGATCGCGGTCGCATCGCCCAACGGCGGCGACGACGTGACCGCCCGACTGGCGGCCAACGGCAAGATCGCCGCGATGGTGACCGCGAAGGTTGCCGATCTCAAGGTCGGCGACACCATCCAGGTATCGGGCATCCCGTCGTCCATCACCGCTTCCTCGCTCACCATCGGCCAGATGCCTGACTTCATGCGCATGGGAATGGGCATGGGCCGGCAGCGCGGGCAGGGCGGACAGGGCGGACAGCGTGGCCAGGGCGGCCAGAACTACGTGGCGGAGCCGGGCGCTCAGGGCGGTCAGGGCGGTCAGGGCGGACAGGGCCGGCAGGGCGGACAGGGCGGACAGCGCGGCCAGCAGAGCCCGGCCTTCGGCTCCGCGACCGGCAAGATCACGTCCGTCTCGCCGCTGACGATCGCCGTCAGCGAGACCGTCTCCATCACGATCAAGGTTGCCGACGACGCGAAGCTGACCAGGATCGCCGAGATCTCCATCGCCGACATCAAGACTGGCGACCGGATCATGCTGTACGGCCAGATGGGTGATGACGGCGCCTTCGCCGCGACCAACGCTGCCGTCAACTGGGTGATGGGCGGCTTCGGCATGGGCGGCTTCGGCATGGGCGGCCCCGGAATGGGCGGCCCTGGCGGCATGGGCGGTCCCGGCGGCCCTGGCGGTCCCGGTGGTCCCGGTGGTCCCGGCGGAGGCGGCCCTGGCGGCGCCGGAGCTCCTGGGGGCAACTAGAGCGAGCGCCAGCCGCTCATAGCACCCCTCGGTCCGTGGGAGCGCACCTACCCTCCGCGCTCCCACGGCCTTCTCCTTCTCTCCCTGGTCTGCGCCTTCGCCTCCGCTCCGGCCCTCTCCCGCGCGCAAATGGTTCGATCGAGTGCGCCATCCTGGCACGAGAGCGGCGGCACGCTGGGCAGCTCCAGGAAGCACAGGCTGGAGGAGGCCTCATCCCCACGGAGACCCTATCGGTCGTCGCCCCTGGCGTCGGCACGTTCGACGCGGCCACGTTCGCTGGCCTCGCCCCGGCGGCGATACGTACAGGCGCCAGCACCCCGCTGATCGACAGGGCCCAGTCTGTCGACCGGGCCCAGCCCCGTCACGCTCCAGGCAGGCGCGGAGCACGATATCCTGGCCCACAGCCGGCAGACCGACTGGTTCGCACGCGGCGGCGGTGCGGTCACTTGCGCGCCCGGGCCCCCATGGCAGGCATTCACGGACGGCACGACCAGCGGCTCCGGCCCTGCATGTGTGCCGCCCAGGAGACGTGGGACCCGGCTTCCGTTACCGCGTCGGTGGCCCCGACGTGCCTGAGGCCGGCGCCTCAGCGAAGCCCCACGAGCTGACGGGCGCCCGGCATTGGGCCCGAGCGCCCGTCGTTCGCGTCCTATGTCACGGCCTATCTGAGCGCCGTCCCCCTATTCGAGTTCATGACCGGTAGCGGGCCGTCCCTGTCCACCGCCTGCCGGTTCGGTGTCTCTCCCTGCCCCAGGCAGCGCCGCACCGGGGCACGAGGTGCGCAGCCTCTATCGGGAGCCGCCGGAGTAGCCGCCGCCGGAGCCGAATCCGCCTCCGTACGAACCGGAGCCATAGCCGCCGCTGCGTCCGCTGCCCCGGTTGCTGCCGGACCCGCTGTTCCCGTATCCGTTGCTGCCGTAGCCGCCGCCGCCGTAGCCGTTCCCGTACCCGCTCCCACTGCCACTCCGCTGCTGGCTGATCTGGCCCGTGTAGAGGGCCGTGCCACCCAGGATCTGGGCCAGGATGTTGGCGTCCACCGACTTCACCTTCAGCTTCATCGGATTACTGCGCGCCCGCGTTGCGGTCTCCGGCTGTTCGGGCGCCGACGACGGCTCGGGCATCGCTTCCTGCTTGATCCGGATGTGGTAGATCCCCTCAAGGCGATCATATGTCAGCGGCGTCTGCGACTGGACCGACTTCAACACGTTCTCCAGCGCCACGCCGAACCGCACGTCGGACAACTGAGCGGTCACCGTTCCCTGGACCGCCTGATCGATCGTGTAGTTGACACCCACCGACTGGAACAGGAGCTTGAGCGCGAAGCGGATGTCCGCGTTCTCCAGGTTCAGCGTGACCTTCTTGCCGGTCACGTCGCCCTCCCCCAAGCCGCTGCCCTGGCCCATGGCGGCACCGGGCGCCATATGGAGCGTCATCGCCAGGGCGCCCAGTGCCGCCGCCCCGCGGATGCTCCCGATCGTCTTGTGCATGCTGAGCCTCCTCAGTAGATCGACATTCGCGGACAGAGCATGCCCGCGCCACGCAGCGCCACGCCGAGGAGGAGAGCGGGCCCGCGGATCGCTGCTGCGCTCCATGGCAGCCTAGAGCCCGGCAGCCTTCCGCCTGGCATCGAGCGCGCGGCTCGCTGCGTCCAGGGCAGTTGCCAACCGGCGCTTCGCTTCGTCGGCGGTGGCGTTGGCGGCGAGCTTCCGCAGCGCCGCCAGATGCGCCACGGGCAGCGCCAGCTCCCGGGTCGCCGCCAGATCCGGCATCACGCCGACACCCTCCCAGTTCGTGCCCGTCGTCGGGTTGACGGATCGGCCACTGGGCACGAACATGGCGAAGTGGTCGCTGAGGCGCTCGGTCGATCCCAGGTGCGCTCCGCCGACAGTCACCTCGCCGACGATCGTGGCGCGGCGCAGCACCTGGAGGTCGTAGGCCAGTTCCTCGCCGCTGGAGAACGTCTTTGCGCTGGTCAGGACATACACATCCTTGTTGGCATAGCGCTTGCCCGGCACGTACGGCAGCGTCCAGAACTGGTGGATCTCGCCGTCGTCGCGGGTGTAGACATCGTTGAGATGGACCGCCTGGAACCCACAGTCGAACAGGTAGCTGCAGATCATCGAGACCATCTCGGGGCTTCCGCCCTCGTTGTCGCGCAGGTCGATGATGAGCGCGTCCGTTTCCGCAAGGAAGGCCATGGTGGCCACCACCGTGTCCCACCCGCTCTGGCAGGGCGCGAAGCCGATGATGCTCATGTAGCCCACGTTGCCGTCCAGCACCTCGACGCGCTGGAACCCGTAGTTGCGCTTCCGCATCCACTCGTTGCGCGCCGCCATGACGCCCTGTGGCGGGTCCTGCCACGTCGCCGGTGGCATCTCGGGCAGCACCGTCGGGCTGTAGGTGATCGCCAGGTGCTTGTCGTGCGTGATATCCTGGAGCAACGAGGTAAGGAGCTTGGCCAGCGCCTCGCCGCTCGTGTTGGCATCGTATGCGCCCTCCGACAGCCGCTGGCGCAGTGCGTCGCAGGCCTTCTTCCCTACGGCCGGCTCGATGTAGCTCTGCTCGAGTCTGTCGATGATGCGCCGGACGACCGCCAGCCTCTCGGGACGGGAGGTCAGCACCTCGCTCGATATGGTGGACGCAGCCGCGGCGGGCCGCGTGGTCGGCTGCTGTGCGCCGGCCGACGAGCAGGCTAGCGCACCGAGGGCGGTGGCGGCGATGGCAGTGCGGCGATGGCTCCGATACGTCATGTCTGCGACTCCTTGAACGTGCCGGAGCAGCTCGGCTCGCGGTTCTCGTTCAGGTTACGCAGGGCGTATGAAGATGGAATGAAGCCGTCAGTCAGACGAGACGGGCGCCCCGCGGGGCTCTCGGCATCGCCTTCATGAAGGCTTCACGTAGAGGCAGTAGCCTGTTAGCAGCGGTGCATGCGCCCAGCCGGCGCGGGTCGGCCCGCCGAGCGCGCCACGATCCCGAGGAGAACGCACGGATGAGAGTCTTGCTCGTCGAGGACGAAGCCCCGATCGCGCGCGTGATCAAGCGTGGGCTGGAAGAGGCGCACCTGGACGTCGATGTGGCAGTCGATGGGGCGGCGGGCCTCAAGATGGCGCTCGAAGCGCCCTACAGCGCCATCATCCTCGACATCATGCTGCCTAAGATGAACGGCTGGCAGGTGTGTGAAGAACTTCGCAACCGCCGCAACCGGGTGCCCATCCTGATGCTCACCGCGCGCGGGGCACTCGACGACCGCGTACGCGGCCTCGACCTCGGCGCCGACGACTACCTGGCCAAGCCGTTCGAGTTCCCGGAGCTGCTGGCGCGGGTGCGTGCGCTGATGCGGCGCGACAAGATGCACAGGACGCGCGTCATCCGTATCGACGATCTGGAGATCGACACCGCCCAGCGGCGCGTTACACGCGGCGGCGCCGAGATAGGGCTGACGCCGCGAGAGTACGACCTGCTGGAGGCCCTGGCCGCGCGCGAGGGGCAGGTGCTGACGCGAGAGGCGATCCAGGAGCGGGTCTGGATGGACGAGGAGAGCTACTCCAACACCGTGGACGTGCACGTCGGCATGCTGCGCAAGAAGATCGACGCGGCCTCCGAGACCAAGCTGATCCATACCGTGCGCGGTGTCGGCTACACGCTTCGGCGCCCGGAAGGCGAGGAGGAGCAGTGAAGCCCAACTTGCGTGTCCAGTCGTCGCGCGCGCGCATCGTCGCCTGGAACATCGCCACACTGGCGTGCCTACTCCTCATCCTGGGGGTGGGGGTGCACTTCCTCGTGCGTTCCATCATGCTCGCCTCCGTCGACCGCGATCTGGACCGCAGGACCGAGCGGTTCGCCCACCCACCTCGCGACCGGATGGGCCCCGACCGTGGTCCCGGCGGTCCCGGCCTGTTCCTGCCGCTTCCGCTGGTTCTGGGGCCAGACGGTCGCAACGGGGGAGGGCCGCCGCCCGAACGCGGCGGGGACCGGCCAGGCCCACCGCCCAAGGACCCGTACGAGCCGAGGTTCTTCTCGCCCGATGGCACGCCGCGATTCCCGGACCCGATCCAGAAGCCATTCCACATGGCCTCTCTACGCAGGTCGGCGGCGGGGCGCACGCTGTACGCAACGGTCACAGTCGACGGCGAACCGATGCGGTTGATCTCGCGTCCCTCCACCGAGAAGGGGAAGGTCACAGCGGTGGTGCAGGCGGCCTACCCGCTCTCCGACGTGCACCGGGCTCTCGCCGGCCTCGACACAGCCCTGCTGCTGATCGTCCCGATATGCCTCCTGTTCGCTGGGCTGGGCGGGCTGCTGCTCACGGACCGCGTGCTGCGCCCAGTTCGGTACCTGACTCAGACCGCCGAGCAGATCGGCGCCGAGGACCTCTCGCTCCGCCTGGAGGCGCACGGTCGCGACGAGTTCGCCCTCCTTGCGCGCACGCTCAACGACATGCTGGGGCGGCTGGACAGAGCGTTCAAGGAGCAGGCCAGGCAGATCGAGAAGCAGCGCCGCTTCACGGCGGACGCCTCGCACGAGCTGCGGACGCCCCTCACGGTCATCAAGGCGAACACGAGCCTGTGCGTCAGCGGACACCCGACGGAGGAGGAATACAAGCAGTCGATCGAGGATATCGACCGGGCCGCGGGAGCCATGTCGCACCTCGTGCAGGACCTGCTGCTGCTCGCCCGCTCGGATGACGGCCAACTCGCGCGCGACCCGGTGCCCACGCCGATCAAGGAGATCGTGGAGCACGCCGCCGCTCGGACCGGCGCGGGCAGCAACGGGCTCATCCAGGGAGTGGACACCGTTCCGGACGCCTACGTGATGGGCAACCCGGATGAGTTGGTTCGCCTCTTCTCGAATCTACTCGACAACGCGCTGCGACACACCCCCGAGGACGGCAGGATCACGATCTCGGCGCGTGTGGAGGACGGCGTGGTGCGCGTGTGCGTGGCGGACACCGGTGGCGGCATCGCCGCGGAGCACCTGCAGCACCTCGGCGAGCGGTTCTTCCGCGTGGACTCGGCGCGCGCGCGCGTGGATGGGGGCACCGGGCTGGGGCTGTCTATCTGCAAGAGCATCGCGGCGGCGCACGGCGGCGATATCGCGTTCGAGAGCGAGGTCGGCAAGGGCACCTCGGTCACGGTGACGCTGCCGATAACCGATGACCTGCGCGAGGAGTAGAACGGAGCACAACCAGTAGAAACCGAAGGCCCGGCCGAGATGGCCGGGCCTTCTTGGGAGCCGACGCGCGGATTCGAACCGCGGACCTGCTCATTACGAGTGAGCTGCTCTACCACTGAGCCACGTCGGCAATGCTGGTGCCGCGACCCGGACTTGAACCAGGGACACGGGGATTTTCAGTCCCCTGCTCTACCAACTGAGCTATCGCGGCCTGCGCGCACAACTGCGAGCGTAGTATACCGGCGGGCGAAACCTCTGTCAAGACCTCCACGGCCTACCCGTGTCACGCTCTGCGCATCCCCCGAGCTTGCCCTCCGGCACCCGATACGGTACACTACGCCAGAAGCCAGGCGACGCATGAGAGACCGCCCGCGTCCCGCAGAGAGCAGACCCCGTGAACCGTACCCTACCCGACTGGCTCACCAAGCGCGTACCCAGCCCGCAGACCGTCAAGTCGCTCGAGCAGATGATGCGGAACGGGCGGCTGCACACCGTGTGCGAGAGCGCGCGGTGCCCCAACCTTGGCGAGTGCTGGTCGCACAAGACCGCCACCTTCATGATCCTGGGCGACATCTGCACCCGCAACTGCGGCTTCTGCAACATCAAGGTGGGGCGCCCGGATCCGGTCGATCCGGACGAGCCGCGCAGGCTGGCGGAGATCGCGGCCGAGATGGGCCTGAAGCACATCGTGGTCACCTCGGTGACGCGCGACGACCTCCCCGACGAAGGCGCAGGCCAGTTCGCCCAGACCATCGCGGCGCTTCGCGAGGCCATCCCCAACGCCATCGTCGAGGTGCTGACGCCCGACTTCAAGGGGAAGCGCTGGTGCATGAAGATCGTCACCGACGCCCACCCGGACATCTTCAACCACAACATCGAGACCGTCGAGCGCCTCTCCCCCACGGTGCGCCCGCAGGCCCGGTACCGCCGCTCCGTCGAGTTTCTGCAAGCCGTGAAGCAGCTCGATGCGTCTATCTACACGAAGTCCGGCATCATGCTGGGTCTGGGGGAAGAGCACGACGAGGTCGTGACCGCGCTCCGAGACCTGCGAGAGGCCGGCGTCGACGCAGTCACCATCGGCCAGTACCTGAGGCCCACGACCCGTCACCTGCCCGTCCAGGAGTACGTCAAGCCGGAGCGGTTCGCCGAGTACGAGCGGATCGGCCAGGAGATCGGCTTCCTGTTCGTGGCATCGTCGCCGTTCGTCCGCAGCAGCTACAACGCGATCGAGTTCTCCAGGCGTCTGCTCCGAGAGCGTCTGGAGGCCGTCGGAGCCGACGCCTGACCACTCCAGGGCCGGCCGCCTGGCCTGTCCGTGACTGGGTCCTGCCCAACGCTCGATGCTCGGAGGCGCCGCCGAGTACCCTATGCGCTTGACCCGACGTGCAGCGACGCTGTTGGTCTTCCTGGTGCCGTCCGCCATCGTCCTAGCGGTCGGTTGCATGGTCACGGCACGCTACATCCGGGCAGCCGAGGCCCGCTCCGCGCGCATCCTCTCCCACCTCCTCACCGACGTGCTGCACCGTGAGGTCTCGATCGGGTCGATCAACCTCGGGCCCAACAGCATCGAGGCGCGCGACGTCCGCCTTGCCGCCGGCCTCACCTTCGCGGGCAGCGGCGAGGCAGCATCCGCGCGGCACATCCTGCTCAACACCTCTCTCCAGCGCCTGGTCGACCAGATCCGTGCCGGAGGCGTCATTCGCGCCGATGCCGTGGTCTCGTACGCGCGCGCGCGCGTGAGCCGGGACCGCCGCGGCGTGTGGAGTTTCGAGGACCTGTTCCGGCCCCGCCCGGGAGCGAAGAAGACCCGGATCGAGGGACGCATCCAGTTCGTCGATTCGATCGCCGAGTACGAGGATGCGGCCCTGCCGCGCCTCGGCAAGAGAGCTGCGCCCATCCTCAGGGCGACCTCGCGACGCGTCGACGGCTCGCTCGATTTGTATAAGGATGGCAGCGTTTCTTGGACTGCCTCAGTCACCGGCGATCCTGGCCAGTTCGGCACGGGCCTGGTGGCCGGCGTCTACGACACCCCCGCCGGCACGCTGCATATCGGCATCGACGTCCGCGACGCCCAAGGAGTGCAACTCGCCCGGTACCTGGCGCCCGAGCAGGTAACCGTCGCCGGCGGCCTCGCGTCCGGCCACGTGACGATCTTCCGCCCCGACCGTGCGTCCAAGACGTCGGTTACGGTCGACGCCGGCGTGAGAGCGGTGTCCGGCCGCGTGGCCCGCATCGCCACTCCGCTCTCGGGCGTCGCCGGCACCGTGCGCTTCCGCGAGGGCAACCTCGCCTTCGACGTCTCCGGCCAGGGGGGCAGCGCGCGCCTGCACGCTGCAGGCGGCCTCGGCCTCATCTCCCCGCTTACCCTCAACGCCCGGTTCTCGGCCTCCAGCCCGGACCTGAGCGCCGCGCTCGCCGCGGTGGCCCCCATCAAGCGCCTGACGCTCCCGAAGTGGGCGCACGCGGCCGTGTCCGCATCAGGCACGCTGTCGGGACCGATCGACAGGTTGGTGATCGACGCGACGGGCAGCGGCGCCTTGTCCGGCACGCCCGGCAGCGAGGTCCAGGTGCCGGCGCCGGTAGCCGCGCAGTTCCACATCGCGGGCCCTGCCACATCGCCCAGGGTCTACGCGACGGCCAGAGCCGACCGCCTGCGCTACCGCGAGACCGCCGTGCGGCGCGCCAGCCTGGTCGCCTCGTACGATGGCAAGCGCTGGACCGCAGATCTCGGCGCGCGCGCTGCCGGCGGAACGGTTGCCGCCCGTGCGACGCTGCGAGTGATCGATGGCTCGCCCGCCTACCGCGTCGTCGTCCGGGCGCGCCGGATCGACCTCGCGCGCGCCGGCATCGAGACGGACCGCCGCCTCGCGGGCACCGCCGATGCCGACGTCTTCCTGGAGGGCACGAGCTGGGACGACGCGCCGGACGGGCAGGCGATAGTTCAAGTTTCTGGCCTAATGTATGACAAGCTGGAGATACAGGACGCACGAGCCTCGCTGCGCTCGACCGGCAAGGCGCTTCTCGTCGATAGCCTGGTCGCCGACGGGGCATCGGGCCGCCTCGTCGTGTCGGGCGAGCTGGACCTGCTGACGCACGACGTGTTCCTGAACGTCGAGGCGGACCGGGTAGAACTGGCGCGGCTCCCCCTGCCCTGTAACGACACCCGCTCCGGCGCGCTAGCCGGACAGCTCTTCGTGCGCGGCGGACGCGTTGTGGGCCCCGTCACGGACCCGCGGTTCGAGTGCCAGGCAACCGCGATAGCGCCCGGCGTCGGCCAGTACCAGTTCGACTACGCCGAGGCCTACGTCAGCGGAACGCAGCGCCGCCTAGCGCTGAGCAACGGGCTGATATGGCGCCTGCCGGCCACCGCGACCCTTGACGCCGTCGCACTCGAGCCGTTCAGCGGCCATGGCCTGGTAAGGGGCTCGGGGCAGTTCGGCGGCCTCGATATCCAGGATGTCGCGCGCCTCGCCGGCGTGAAGCTGGACGCCGTGGGCGAAGCGTCGGGACAGGTCGCGTTCGATGGCCGCTTCGATGCCCCGACCGTCACCGTGGATCCCATCTCCGTCGCGGGCGCGGGCCTGGGCGATCTGGCGCCGCGTGAGGTCACCGGCTCGGTGGTCCTGCACCCCGGCGGCCGGTTCCATGCAGTGGCGGACGCGAGAGACATCGACCTGTTCCTGCCCAATGCCCCGATCTCGTCGTACCTCGTGGTGGAAGGGCGAGGCGATCTGCACGCAAGCCTGACCGGCAGGCTCGGCGAGGACGCTGCTCGGAGCCTCGCCGGCCAGGTCACGGCCACCACCCGCGGCCTCACGGTGTCGGGCCAGTCGCTGGGCGACCTGTCCGCGACCGCCCTGCTGGCGGACCAGGTGCTCACGCTGCGGTCGAGCCCCGACCGAAGCCAGCCCGGCGCCCGGCTCGGCTCGGCGGACCGGGGCATCGACGTGACCAACCTGCAAGTGAACATCGCGACCGGCGACTACATGGTAGGCGCCCGCGCGAACCGCCTGCCGGTCGACCTCATCCGCGCCGCCGTGACCCGCAGCCCCCTCGCCTCGTCCGGATCCGGCGCCTCCGCGACCCAGTGGGCGCTGCCGCTCTCGGAGCCGTTCGCCGGTACGCTGGACGCCGACGTGCGGCTCACCGGAGCAGCCGGCAAGGCAGTCGGCTCCGTCGTCTGGTCCAGCCCCGACCTCACGTTCGACGGCACGCCCGCCGAGAGGTTCGGCGGCCGGCTCGATCTGCAGGAGGGGAGCGCGGCGCTCTCGGACTTCGCCCTACAGGCCGGCCAGACCTCGCTCACGGCGAGCGGCGTGCTGCAGCCTGGCAAGTCGATCGCCGCGAGCGCGGTGCTCAAGAAGCTCCCGCTCGCGCGTCTGGCCGGCCTCCTTCCCGACAAGAAGTCGCTCGCCGGGCTCTCCGGCACCGCCGACGAGGTCCGCCTGACCATCGAGGGCACGCCGGATGCGCCGGACATCCACGCCTCGGCGACTCTCACTGACTTGCCGATATCGGTCGCCGCCGAGGGAGCGCCAGCCGGTGGCGGCGCCGCCGCGGCTGCCAAGCCCGCGCCAGAGTCCGGCGACGTGCGGGCCGTCGTGAAGCACATCGACATCGATGACGCGCACCTCGTCGGCGGCAAGCTGGGCGTGCGCCAGATCGTGGCCGCGCTCTCCGGAACGGACGGGACTGCGTCCGAGTACACCGTCTCGGCCTCCGGCACCGTCGACTTCGACCGCAAGACGAGCCGCATCCCGCCGGACGCCAGGGTCACCGCCGCCCTGCGCCTGCCCGAGCAGGACACGGGTCTGCTCAAGGCGCTGCGTCCGGTGCTGAAGCAGCACTTCCCCTCGCTGCTCTCCCTCGACATCGAGGGCAAGATCGCCGGCACGGTCACCTACTCCGGCTCGCTGACGGAGTGGTCCGACCCGCAGAAGGCGCTCAGCTCGGGCGCCATCCTGCCGGACCTGCGCGGCGATCTCACGCTCCAGGCGTCGCGCGTCCGCTACGCCGACATGCGCACAATCCTGACGGACGTGGACGCGAACGTGCGGTTCACTGGCGACCGCGTCGTCGTCGGTCGCAACCCGGCCACGAACCGCCCCTTCACTGCCACGATGGCCGTCATCGACGCGAAGACGGGCAAGCCTGACCCGAACCGGATCAGCGACCCCATCGAGCTGTCCGGCGAGCTGCCCCTGCGCCCGGACCTGCCGGACGTGAGCCCGCTCCGCCTGACGGCCAAACGCCTCGTCTTCGCCGAGCCCGTGCTGCCGATATTCGGCTCCGGCAGCGTCATCGGCGAGATGTCGGCGCCGCCGCCCGCCGGCCGCAAGACCGCGACCGAGCCAGGGCTCGCGCTCACCATCGACAACACACTGCTGCGGCCGCGCATCTCCGGCACGCTCCACCTGCGCAAGACGGCCATCCGCTTGCCGAACGCGCTGGACGAGGAGACCGTCGAGGCGCCCATCGGCTTGCTCCAGCCGTCCTTCGCCAACATCAAGCTCGTGGTGGACGACCAGGTGCGCATCGCGACGTCGGCGGTGGCAGTCGACGTGCGGACCCTGCCGACCCAGGCGATCGTGCTCTCCGGCGACATCCGCCACCCGCGGTTGGAGGGCAGCCTGTCGGTCGATCGCGGCGTGTTGGCCTTCCCCACGGCGCGCTTCACCATCAGCAAGGGCGGCCGCGTCGATGTGCGCTATCCCGCGTTCGCCGACATCCGGCTCGACCGCCCCGGCCAGGGCCTCGACGACAGCTCGCTGGGCATCACGGTGGACATGACGGCGGTCGGCCACATCACCGCCACCTCGGCTGCGACGGGCAAGCCGCGGCGGTACACCATCACGGTCGAGGCGCGAGGGCCGCTGAACAGCGGTCAGGCGGTCGACATTGCAGGCTCGGATACGCGCGTGGCGAGCGCCGATACGCAGCGCGCGCTGCGGCTGACGTTCCGCTCCGATCCCGCCGACCTGGCGCTCACCTCGGCGGGGCTCCAGCGCAAGATCACCGGCGTGCTCGGAGGCCAGGACGCCATCGAGGGCCTGTTCCGCAGCGATCCGCGCCTCGCCCGCATCTTCGGCGATCGGGTGCTCGGCGTTGTCACCGCGAACGTACTGCCCGATCTGTTCGACCGCGTCGGCCTGACGTCCGCGCTCGGGCTGCAGGAGCTTGCGCTCGACTACAACCAGCTCGAGCAGTTCAGCATCCAGCTCTCGCGCAACCTGGCAGGCCCGTTCGACCTCAGTTTCTGGCATCGGCTGGGCTCGGTCCCGCTCAGCTCCACGTCCGAGCGCGGCCTGTGGGAGCTGAAGACGAGCTACCGTCTGGGGCGCGGCGCGCAGCTTTCCTGGACGACGAACGACCAACGGACGAACGCATACCTGCTCGAGGGCGTCTTCCGATTCTAGCGGAGCGGCGAGGGGCCGGCTGAGGCGGCGTCGCGGAGGAGGACAGGGGCCGGTGCTGCCGCGACGGCGTATCCCGACGAGACCATCATCGTACAGCTACCGGGTACACTACAGGCCGGCTAGCGGGGCGGCGCGCAAGGCTTCGCGGAGCCCTGGCGAGCGTCGCTCGCGAGGTGCTTCGGGCTCTGCAGGACCAGGCACGCGTGCCGGCAGCGCAGATCATGCCTCGCGTTACGGCGGGACGCGCCACTCACGGGCTGGCGAGGCGGCAACGTCGGGCGGATCGCCGCGTGAGGCACACCGTGGCGAGGCGCGCCCCGAGGCGGGTCGAACGTGCTAGAGTCCTTCGACGCGCTCGTCGTCGCCTACGAGAAGCGCATCTACAACGTCGCCTACCGCATTCTGGGCGACGCCGACGACGCGGCGGACGTCACGCAAGAGGCGTTCATCAGCGCGTACCGATCGTTCGACCGGTTCCGCGGCGACGCCCAGGTCTACACGTGGCTCTACCAGATCGTCGTGAACCACTGCCGGAACAAGCTCAAGCACCGCGGACGGCATCGCGCGGTCCTCGCAGGGTCGCTCGACGAGCCGCGCGACGGCGATGAGGGCGAAGGGGCTCCGCGCGAGATCGCGGACCTGACGCACGCGCCGCATACGGTGCTGGAGGAGAAGGAGATGCGCGACCGCATTCTGGCAGCGGTCGAATCGCTTCCTCCGGACTACCGCGAGGTCGTGGTGCTGCGCGAGATGCAGGGCATGGCCTACAACGACATTGCCGCGGCCACCGGCCTGAGCTTGGATAACGTCAAGACTCGCCTGTCCAGAGCGCGCGCGATGCTGCGGCGCAAACTAGGACCGTTCGTGGAACGCTGAGGCGCACTCATCATACGGTGCGGCACCCCCAGGGAGCCGGCCAATCGCCCATCCGGATGCGGAAGGGGGACCCTGACTTGAAACTACGTTCATCCCGCTGGCCCAACGTGCTCGTCGTGCTCGCCCTGTCGACGCTCGTCTGCGCGATGCCTGCCCGCCTGCTCGCGCAGCAAGCGGAGCCGAAGATCGTCGAGATCGTCGTCGTGGGCAACAAGTATATCAACCGCGAGTCCATCATCGCGGCCTCGGGCCTCAAGGTGGGCGATGCCGCCACGCAGGCCGCCCTCAACGAAGCCACCAGACGCCTCATCCTCACGCAGAACTTCGGCGGCAAGAAGGACAACCCCGAGGAGGGCGTGCGCGTGGAGGCCCAGATCGAAGGCGACAAGGCCAAGGTGGTCATCGTCGTCGACGAGAACGAGGTCGTCCAGGGCATCAACCTCAGCGGAACCGGACCGATCCAGGCGGCCGAGGTCATGAAGCAGGTCCAGACGCAGACCGGCCGCCCGTTGAACCTGACGACCCTCAAGGGCGATATCGACCGCATCCAGCGCCTCTACGAGCAGCGCGGCTTCCAGGCCGCTGTCTCCAGCGATATCGGGATAACCAACGGCATCCTCAACATCCCCATCATTGTCGCCACGGTCAGCAAGATCAAGCTCACCAACAACAAAAAGACCCGCGAGTACGTCATCCTTCGCGAGATGAAGCTCAAGGCCGGCGACTACTACAACTTCGACACGCTGTCGAAGGACGTCAACCGCGTCTATAACACGGACCTCTTCGAGAACATCGACCCGACCCTCGGCTTCCCGGCCCCGGGGAAGGTCGACATCAATATGAACCTGCAGGAGAAGCGCACCGGCACCGTGTCCGTGTTCGTCGGCTACAGCAGCCGCAACCGCCTGGTGGGCGGCGCCGAGGTCGGCGAGAACAACCTGTTCGGCCGCGGTCAGTCCGTCAGCCTGCGTTGGGACACCGGCGGGCTCGCGAATCGCAACAGCTTCGAGCTGGGCTTCACGGAGCCGTGGGTGGACAGCCGCCACACGTCGATGTCCGTCAATGTGTACGACAAGACGGTCTACCGGTTCGCCCAGAGCATCTCCAGCGTCACGGGCAGCACCACCACCGACTCGAGCGACTATTACGAGGTCCGCACCGGCGGCCAGATCACCCTCAGCCGGCCGTTCAAGGAGACCTACCGCGGCTACGTGGGCATTCGGCACGACAACGTGCGCGTGCCGGCGCTCTCCGTGAGTGACGAGGACGCCGTCGCGCTGCAGAACGGCCCGCTGACCGCCCTGAACTTCCGGGCTACGCACAACACGCGCGACTACGACATGGAGCCGGCAAGGGGCGGTTACGAGGTGTACAGCCTCGACGTCGGCGAGGCCCACCTCAAGCCGGTGAAGTCGGGTGTCGTCTCGCCGGTCACAGGCGACGTGTTCTTCCAGAAGCTCCAGCTCGATGCGCGCCGCTACTTCTCGCTGAAGAGCGGCCCCCGGAAGAACCCGAAAGACCGGCGCCCGACCATCGCGCTCCGCATGCTCGGCGGCGCCATCGCGGGCAAGACCCCGTTCTTCGAGCAGTTCTTCGTCGGGGGCGCCGAGTCGCTGCGCGGTTTCCGCGAGGACCGGTTCTGGGGCAAGAACATGTTCCTGACCTCGGCCGAGTACCGCGCGCCCCTTGCCAACTCACTTACCGGCGTGCTCTTTGTGGACGCGGGCGACGCGTGGGGCGGTCCGTACCAAGGCGTTGCGTTCAACGGTTTCCGGCAGCACGAGGGCTTCAGCCCGTCGGTCGGCTTCGGCCTCGGCCTTCGCGTGGTGACGCCCATCGGGCCCATCCGCATCGACCAGGGCTTCAGCAGCGAGGGCGGCCGCACGCACTTCAGCATCGGCCACGTGTTCTGAGCACGCCATGCGCGTCTGGCCCCGCCGACGCCGGCCGCCGTACTAACACCAACCTGTATCGCCCCGGACGCCAAGGCCGGCGCGAGCCGAATAGAGAGGAGCTAGCAATGCTGCAATCCCTGACGTGGTGGCGAGGCCTGGTTGTGGCCGTCATCGGTCTCTGCCTGGTTCTGGCCGTCAACGCCTCCGGACAGGACAAGAAGGGCGGCGCGAACTTCGCGTCGGTCGACGTGGAGAAGGTCAACGCGGACTTCGCGGCACGGCGAGCCATCGAGGACCAGATGCGCGCGCTGGACAAGCGCATGAAGGACCAACTCGATCGGCGCAACAGCATGCCGTTCCTCAGCGAGGACGAGCACAAGCAGATTGACGCCATCGAGGCCAAGGACGCGGCCCAGAAGACGCCCGCCGATACCGCCAAGGTCAAGGAACTCACCGACAAGGGCGGCAAGCTCTCGGCCGACATCGAAGCGCTGCGCGGCACCGCCGACGATAAGCTCACCCAGGAGCAGAAGGACAAACTGAAGCAGGCGGAGACGGACTTCCAGAGAGCCAAGAACCAGTTCCAGGCGCTGCAGGACGAGTTCCGCGCCACGATGCAGAAGAAGATCGACGAGAACTCGGACATGCTGATGGCGCGCTTCCGCGAGGCCGTCAAGAAGATCGGCGAGGCCAAGGGGATCTCCATCGTCTTCAACAATCAGGTTGCCATCTACGCCGGCACCGACCTGACCCAGGCCGTCATCACCGAGCTGAACAAGAACCCGAGCCCGACGGCGCCCGCGAAGTAGCCCGGATCGCGCGATGCGCCGTACCGCACGTACCAGCGCAGTTCTTGCTGCATCCGCGGCGCTCCTGGCCGCCGGGTGTGGGCGATCGCAGCAGCCACCGGAACCGACCCCGGTGGCTGTGCGCGTCGAGGCGCTCCTGCCGCTGCACCCGGCCTGGCGCGACCACCTGGCCCTGGCCGAGCGCGCCCCTGCCCAGACGGATGGCCGCTCGCCGGCCGCGTCCAAGGCGCCGGGCAGCGCGGCAGTCGAGTTGCCCAGGCGCCTGGTGTACGAAGTGCCGGCCGCAGCCGCCGCACCGGGCCCCATCGTCGGTGAGGACCGCATCGAGGATCTGCGGCCGAACTACGAGCGCCGCAATGCCACCTACGTGTCGTCGGCGCTGCGGCAGCGGCTGCGCGAACTGGAAGCGGTGCGCGGCCCGATCGCGGCCGCTCTGGCTCGCAGCGACGCGATCGAGGACGCCCTCTACCGCTCGCAGTGGAACGAGCAGGTCGCCCCGCTGAAGGCCAAGGCGCTGGCGCTGCAGTCGCAACTCGATGCATGGTCGAGCGACCGCGCCGTCCGCGAGCAGACGCAAGCCAAGCTCGACGCCCTGGAGAAGGAAGCCGCCGAAGCCGAGACCAGGCTGAAGTTGGCGCTGGCCCTGCGCCGCACCGCGGCCGCCCAGCGGATCCTGGACGCCCGCGACCGCGAGGCAGACGCCATCCGGCAGGATGTGCTCCTGCTCGAGGCCGAGCGCAACGCGGATGTCGGCAGGCAGATCGCGGCGTACAAGCGAGACGTGGTCAAGGGCCGCCAGGGCATCCAGCCGCTCACCGGAACGGTCGTCCCCAAGCCCGTAGTCGCCACACCGCCGGAGCTGCGCGAGCCGCCGCAGCCTGTATCGGCGACGCGGCCGCCCGCCGCGGCCGAGGGGCGCCGGACGTCCGCAGCGGAGCAGGACCGGCAACTGCTGGACACGATGCGGCGCGACGTTCGGCGGCGAGTGGAGCGGCTGGCCGCGCTCAAGGGCTGGCGCCCCGTCTACGAAGGCGGGAGCGGCCTCCCCGACCACACGAACGACCTGCGTGCGATGTTGCTCGCCGAGGATTGGCCGCACCAGTGACATTGGCCTGGCCCGCCAATGCGTCGCGCTGGACGGGCACGGAGGCCCATCCCACCACGGCGCTCGCGCATCATCCAGGTTAGGGCCGATGGTCTGGCCGGCCGCACAGAGGGCGGGCGCCCGTGCGCGGCGATCTCCGGCCAAACCACGCATACCACCAACCAGAAGAGGCAACCACCTGTGCAGACCGAAGTCCTGGCCGTGCCCCCGGATGGCATCGCGCTCCGCGCTATCGCGCCACTCGTGGCCGGCGTGATCGACGGTGACCCAGACACGCTCATCACGGGTGTGTCCAGCATCGAGGACGCCGAGCACGGCGATATCGTCTTCGCCGAGAGCCAGCGCTACCTGGCGCAGGCCGCGCGCTCCAGGGCCTCCGCGGTCGTGTGCGCGGTCGATGCCGCCGCGCCCAGCAAGCCCCTGATCAAGGTGGAGAACCCGCGGCTGGCGTTCGCCCGCATCCTCGACATCTTCGCGGCGCACGCTTCCGTGCCGGAAGGCATCGACGCGCGCGCCGTCGTCGGCCGCGACGTGGTGCTTGGGGAGGGCGTGGGCATCGGCCCGCTGGCGGTCATCGGCGACGGCGTGCGCCTCGGCGACAGGGTCTCCATCGGCGCGGGCTGCTGCGTCGGCGACGGGTGCGCCCTGGGCGACGACACGTACCTGCATTCCAACGTAACGCTCTACGCCGGATGCCGCCTTGGCGCGCGGGTGATCGTGCACAGCGGCGCGGTGATCGGCTCGGACGGCTTCGGCTACATCCAGATCGGCAACAAGAGCGAGAAGGTGCCCCATATCGGCACAGTCGAGCTGGGCGACGACGTCGAGATCGGTGCGAACACGACCATCGACCGGGCCAAGACCGGCGTGACGACGATCGGCGCGCGCACGAAGGTCGACAATCTCGTCCACATCGCGCACAATGTGCAGATCGGGTCCGACTGCATCGTGGTCGCGCTGGTAGGCATTGCAGGCAGCACGCAGATCGGGCGCGGGGTGATCCTGGCAGGGCAGGCAGGCGTCAAGGACCACGTCACGATCGGCGACGGCGCCATGGTGCTCGGACGCGCCGGCGTGATCGGCGATGTGCCGTCAGGGGGCGTCTACTCGGGCTTCCCGGCCCGCCCGCACAAGGCCAGGATGCGCAGCGACGCGGCGGCCATCCACCTGCCCGAGTACGCCAGGCGCATCAAGGATCTGGAAGCGCGGAACGACGCCCTGCTGGCGCGTGTAGAGTCGTTGGAGCGTGCACTGGGGGCGGGCGAGTGAGCGAGGCGCAGACCACGCTCGCCCGGCCGTTCGAGGTTGCCGGCGCCGGCCTGCACACCGGCCGCGAGTGCCGCGTGGCAGTTCGCCCCGCGCAGGCGTCGTCCGGCATCCGGTTCCTGAGCGGCGGCGCGATCATCGCGGCAGCGGCCGCTGCGGTCTCGGACACGCGGCGGTGCACCTGCCTCGCGGCAGGCGGCGCGTCCGTCGCCACGGTCGAGCATATCCTGTCCGCCCTGGCCGGGTGCGGCATCGACAACGCGGAGATCGAGCTGGACGGGCCCGAGCTGCCCGCCCTCGACGGGAGCAGCGCGCCGTGGGTGGCCGAGATCGCCCAGGCCGAGACGCGCGCCCTCGACGCCAGGGCATCGGTGATCCGGCCGGCGCAGCCCGTCGCGGTGCATCTCGGCGCGTCGTGGCTCGTGGCGCTGCCTTCCGCCGAGTACCGGGTAACCGTGACCACCGACTTCAGGCACCCGATGCTGGGCGCGCAGGTCGACAGCCTCTGCATCTCGGCGGCATCCTACGCTTCGGAGATTGCGCCGGCCAGAACGTTCGGCTTCATCGAGGAGATCGAAGCCCTGCTTCGCAGCGGCCTGGCGCTGGGAGGCAGCCTCGACAACGCCCTCGTCGTGTACCAGGACCGTTTCTCCGACGAGCAGCGGGTGCCCAACGAGTGCCTCCGCCACAAGATGCTGGACCTCGTGGGCGATCTGGCCCTCGCGGGCAGCAGACTGCAAGCTCACATCATCGCCGTCAGACCGGGCCACTCGGCGAACGTGGCGCTGGCAGCCGCGCTGGCGGACCAACCAAAGGAGACCGTCGCATGTACGACATAGAGCAGATCCGGGCGATCCTGCCCCACCGGTTCCCCATGCTCCTGGTAGACCGCATCCTGGAGCTCGAGCCGGGCACGCGCGCCCTCGGACTGAAGAACGTCACCGCCAACGAGTGGTTCTTCCAGGGCCACTTCCCGGCGCAGGCCATCATGCCCGGCGTTCTGGTGCTGGAGGCCATGGCGCAGGTCGGCGGCGTCCTCATGCTCTCCCTGCCCGCCGAAGGCGAGAAGCTGCCGCTGCTGGGCGGTGTCGACAACGCCAGGTTCCGCAGGCCGGTGGTGCCAGGCGACACGCTCGTGACGGAGTCGACGGTCATCTACTTCCGCAAGGGCTACGGGAAGATGAAGCTCGTAGGCCGCGTGGGCAACGAGGTCGCGGCCGTCGCCGAGATGACCTTCGCGCTGGTCGGCAACAAGAAGGCGGACGAACCCACCGTGCAGGCCCAGGAGAGCTAGGCGATGGCGAAGATCATCCACCCAACCGCAGTCATCGCCGAGGGCGCCTACCTGGCCGACAACGTCACCGTGGGCCCGTACTGCATCGTGGGCGACGACGTCCAGATCGGCGAGGGCACCAACCTCGA
Organism: uncultured Chthonomonadaceae bacterium; assembly: GCA_964519955.1. Taxonomy (GTDB): domain Bacteria; phylum Armatimonadota; class Chthonomonadetes; order Chthonomonadales; family CAJBBX01; genus CAZFLM01. The sequence goes on from CAZFLM010000040.1 coordinate 34,920, forward strand.
GGGGCACGTCATCGTCGAGCGCGGCACTCGCATCGGGCGCAATTGCCACGTCTGGCCGGGAGCGGCGCTGGGCGGCCCTCCGCAAGATCACAAGTACCGCGGCGAGCGCAGCCTGCTCATCGTCGGCGACAACAACACGATCCGCGAGTATGTCACCATCCACCGAGCCGTAGGCGAGGCGGTGGCGACGCGGGTCGGCAACGACAACATGATCATGGCCTACGTCCACATCGGCCACAACTGCGACATCGGCAGCGGCAACACCATTTCCAGCTATGTCGGTCTCTCGGGCCACGTGACTGTCGAGGACAACACGGTGATGGGCGGTATGGTGGGCGTCCACCAGTTCTGCCGGATCGGCCGGCTGTCCATGGTCGGCGGCCTGAGCAAGGTCAACCAGGACATTCCGCCGTTCATGATCTCCGACGGCGTCCCCGCCCGGGTGCTCGACCTGAACCGCATCGGCCTGCGCCGCAACGGCGTTCCGCCCGCCGTTCGAAGCGCCCTGCGCCAGGCGTACAAGCTGCTGTACCGCAGCAACCTGAACGTTACCCAGGCTGTCGAACGTATACAAGAGGAACTCGACCGTTCCGAGGAACTCGACTACCTCATCTCCTTCGTCCGCGGCATGCAGGCCGGCTTCGGCGGACGTGGGAACGACGCCCGCTAGCCTGACCCGCCGCGCAATCGGGTGGCGAGACCTCATGCTTGCCACCCACGCCCGCTGAACCTGCGATCCCTACCCCGTCGATCGCGACCGAGGGAGTGCATGGAGACGAACATCGCGCTGCTCTCCGGGGAGCCCTCCGGCGACCTGGTCGGCGCGGCGCTTGCCAAGGAGCTGCAGACGCTGGCGCCGGGCATCCGCCTGTGGGGCCTCGGCAGCACGCGCATGCGTGAGGCCGGTGTCGAGCTGCTCTGCGACAGCGGCGACTGGGGCGCGATCGGCGTCGTGCAGGCGCTCAAGGTCTACCCGCGGGTGCGCTACACCACCTACCCGCGGGTGCTCGGCGAGATCGACAGGCGGCGCCCGGCGGCAGTGGTCCTCATCGACTTCGGCGCGTTCAACGTACGCGTGGCCCGATGGAGCAAGCCCCGCGGGCACCACATCTTCTACTACTTCCCGCCCGGCTCGTGGCGCCGCGGCGGCACCAAGGGCGCCGAACTCGCCACCCTGACCGACCGCGTCGCCACGCCCTTCCCCTGGTCCGCCGACCGCCTTGCCGGACTGGGCGTGAACGTGGAGTTCGTCGGACATCCGCTGCTCGACCTCGCGAAGCCGTCCACGACCCGCGAGGCGTTCGCCGACCTGCTCGGGCTGGACGCGAAGCACCCGATCGTGGGGCTCCTGCCGGGCAGCCGGCGCCACGAGATCGAGCACAACCTGCCGGCCATGCTGGACGCCGCGATGCGCATCTGCGGCGAGGTGCCCGGGACGCAGTTCGTGGTGGGGCTCGCCTCCCCGATGGCCCGAGCCATGGCCGAGCGCGAGCTGGATGGTCTGGCGCGGCGCCTGCTCGCCATGCCCGGCCGCGGCGGCGAGGAGAGCGGATCGCGGCCCAAGCGCGAACTCATCACGCCCGAGGGGGTCCGCCTCAGTCCCGAGCAGGCCAAGGAGTGGGTGGCTTCGCGCCGCCGCAGGTGCTCCAACGGGCAGCCGGCCGGAATGCCACCGGTCGTCCTCGTTGAAGGCTATACGTACGACGCCATGGCCCACTCGGACGCCCTCATCGTCTGCTCCGGCACCGCCACACTCGAGGCCGCCATCCTCGGCAAGCCAATGGTCATCATGTACCGGGGCTCGAAGCTGATGAACGTGGAGCGCCACTTGCGGCGCATCCGGCCCGAGCACATCGGCATGCCGAACATCATCGCCCAGCGCCGGATCGTGCCGGAACTCATCCAGGAAGAGGCTGCCCCGGCGACACTGGCCCAACTCACGCTGCGCTACCTGCGCGAGCCGGAGCACAAGGCGGCTGTCGTTGCGGACCTGGCGGCGGTGCGCGCCCAGCTCGGCGAGCCCGGCGCCAGCGCCCGCGTGGCCCGCATGGTGCTGGAGACCGCGGGGCTCCCGGCCGGCGCGGCCGAACCGGGTCCGGGTACACTGTAGGAAGACCATCGGCCGGCGACCGCCGGCCAGGAGAACCGATATGGTGCAGGGCGACGACGCAAAGTCGCAATCAGCCGAGGAAGCCCGCAGACGCGACCGCGAGACAGCGCGCCGCCTCTACGCCTACATCAAGCCGCACTGGCGGATCATCACCGCCGGCCTTCTGTGCGCGGCCGGCGTGTCGGCCATCACGACGCTCCTGGCGATCGCCGCGAAGATCACGATCAACTCGATGACGAAGAGCGTCGGAACGCTCAACTTCGTCTGCATCATCGTCACGATCGTCTTCCTGATCCGCAGCCTGCTCACCTACGGCCAGACGTTCTTCCTCTCCCTCGTAGCGCAGCGGGTGACCACCCAGTTGCGGGACGAGATCTTCGCCCACCTGCACTCGCTGTCGCTCTCCTTCTTCAACAAGCGCCGGACCGGCGGCATCATGTCGGCCGTCACCGGCGACGTACCGGTCATCCAGAACGCGACGCTGACCATCCGCGACGTGGTGGCCGCCCCACTCGGGGTGGTTGCGCCGCTCGCCGTGGCGTTCTACCATAGCTGGCGGCTGACGGCAGCGGCCATCATCGTCGTACCGCTGATGGGCCTCGTCATCAGCCGCATCGGCAAGCGCATCCGCCGCATCTCCGCCGCGGTGCAGATCAAGCTGGCAGACATCACCACGATCACCGAGGAGACGATCGCCGGCGCGCGCATCATCAAGTCCTTCGCCACCGAGAACCACGAGATCGAGCGGTTCCGCGACGAGAACGAGCGCACCTTCAACACCATCATCCGCGGCGAGAAGCAGCGCGCCCGCCTGCGTCCGATCGTTGAGTTCATCGGCGCGTTCGGCATCGCCCTCGTCATCTGGCTGGGCGGCAACGAGATCGCCCATAACACGGTTCTGATCCACGCGGGCAAGCTCCCGCTCAGCCCGATGCGTGAGCCGGGCGACCTGGCCATGTTCGTGATGCTGCTCCAGCAGGTCGCCACGAACGTCAGCCACCTCGGCCAGATCAACAACACGTACCAGTCCGCCATCGCGGCCGCCGATCGCATCTTCACCGAGATCCTGGATCAGACGACCGAGGTGCAGGAGAAGCAGACTGCGGTCGCGCTGCCCGCCATTCAGGGCGAAGTCGCGTTCGAGGACGTCTCATTCACCTATGGCGACGGGCCCCAGGTGCTGCACAACCTCTCCTTCGCGGTGAAGCCCGGCGAGGTCATCGCGCTGGTGGGCCACAGTGGCGCCGGCAAGAGCACCCTCGTCGACCTCATTCCGCGGTTCTACGACGTAACGGGCGGCCGCATCCTGATCGACGGGCACGACGTGCGCGACGTGAAGATCGACACGCTGCGCCGCCAGATCGGCATCGTGCCGCAGGAGACCTGGCTGTTCGCGGGCACGCTGCGCGACAACATCGCGTACGGGAAGCGCGACGCGACGGACGAGGAGATCCGCGGCGCCGCCTATGCGGCGAATGCGTACTTCATCGACGGGATGCCCGACAAGTTCGAGACCGTGGTCGGCGAGCGCGGCGTCCGCCTCTCCGGCGGCGAGCGGCAGCGCATCGCCATCGCCCGCGCCATCCTGATGAACCCGCGCCTGCTCATCCTCGACGAGGCGACCAGCTCGCTCGACGCATCGTCGGAGGCGCTCGTCCAGGAGGCATTCGAGCAGTTGATGAAGGGCCGCACCACGTTCGTGATCGCGCACCGGCTCTCGACGATCCTGAACGCGGACCGCATCCTGGTGCTCGACCAGGGCCGCATCGCCGAAACCGGCACGCACGCTGAGCTGCTCGCGAGCGGCGGCATCTACTCCCAGCTCTACGAGCGCCAGTTCCGAGCGGAGATACAGGGATAGCCCGGCTGACCATGACCGACCAAGAACCCACTGCACCGAACGAGTCCGCCGGGCTCGACAAGCGCAAGCCCGCCGCGGCGACCGAGCCGAAGCCCGAGAAGCGCGCGGCCCGGCTCAGCCTCCTGGTCTTCTGCATTGCCCGCTTCATCGGCATGACCCTACGCGTTCGCTATGACAACCTCGAGCGAATCGAGGAGGTGATGGGCGCCAACGGAGGCGGGACACTGGTGACCTGGCACGGGCGCACCCTCCTGCCCGCCAACGTGTTCCGGAAGCGTGGCTACTGGGCGCTCATTTCGCTCTCGCGGGACGGCGAGGTGCAGGACCACATCTTCCGCCGCTTCGGCTTCCAGACTGTTCGAGGCTCCACTGGGCGCGGCGGCGTGCGCGCGGCGCTTCAGTTGGCTCGGAAGATCGGCGAGGGAGGCATCCTGGCGTTCACGCCGGACGGCCCGCGCGGCCCGAGCCACAAGGTCCAGCAGGGCACCATCTTCCTGGCCCAGCGCTCCGGCAAGCCCATCATCCCGCTGGGGCTCAGCTCGCGCCCGCGGAAGCTCATCCCCACGTGGGACAGCTACATGATCCCGTGGCCGTTCGCGCGCGCTGCTTTCGTCGTGGGCGAGCCCATGTTCGTCGCGCCGGACCTGGACGAGGCCGGGAAGCAGCGCGCCGCCGAGGAGCTGGAGCGGGCCATCAACCGCTGCGAGAAGCGCGCCGAAGAGATGCTGGGGTACGCCTACCCCGCCGACTACCCGACGGAGCCCCTCGACTCGAATACGTAGGAACACCGTCTGCTGCGTCTCGGACCGGCACGAACCGCCTGCAACAACCCTATGAACTACGCCGCCTACAACGCGCTGCTTGCGCTCGCCTCGCCTGCCGTCGCCGCCGGTCTCGGCTACCGGCTGGCGGCCGGCAAGTCGCGCGTGGGCTGGGCCGAGCGCTGGGGCCACCTGCCCGCCGACCTGGCGCGCAGGAGCGGCCCGCGCGTCTGGGTCCACTGCGCCTCGGTCGGCGAGGTGATGGCTGCCACTCCCATCCTGAAGGCCTACAAGCAGCGCCGCCCGGACGACGAGATCGTCATGAGCGTCATCACCCCGGGCGGGCACGAGACGGCGACGCAGCTTGGAGACCTGCTGCGGGCGGTGGTCTACGTGCCCTTCGACGTGCCCTGGGCCGTACGCCGCGCCATCGCCGCGATCCAGCCGGACGCCCTCGTGGTTCTCGAGACCGAGCTGTGGCCGAACATGCTGCACCTCGTCAGGCGCTCCGGCGCACGCGCGATCCTCGTGAACGGTCGCATCTCGGATCGCAGCATCGGGCGCTACCTGCGCGCGCGCGGCCTGTTCGCGTGGGTGCTCTCCCACTTCGACCGCATCCTCACGCAGTCGACGGCAGACGCGGAGCGGTTCGCCTGGATCGGCGGGCCGGCGGAGCGCATCGAGGTCGGCGGCAACAGCAAGTTCGACCAAGCGGTCGATCGTCTCAGCCCCGAGGAGACGGCCGCTCTGCGCGCCGACCTGCGCCTGCCGCCAGCCGGCCCGGTGCTCGTGGTGGGCAGCACCCGAGAGGCCGAGGAGGAGCGCCTGGTCATCGAGGCATATGCCGAGCTGCGCCGGCGCGTGCCGGAGATCTCGCTGGTTCACGCCCCGCGGCACGTCGACCGCGCGGCGGAGGTCGAGAAGCTCTACCGCGACGCCGGGTTCGCGCCGGTTCGGCGCACGGCATCGAGCGAGGCCACCGGCCCCGTCCGCGAGCTGATCCTGGACACGTTCGGCGAACTCGGACGCGTCTATGCCGTGGGCGGCGTGGCGTTCATCGGCAACAGCCTGACCCCGCCCGGGGGCGGGCAGAACATCTTGCAGCCGCTTGCCCAGGGCAAGCCGGTCGTAACTGGACCCTACATGCAGAACTTCCGAGACATCTCCGCCATGGCGCAGTCGGCCGGCCTGGCCCACACGGTGCGCACGGCTCCGGAACTCGCCGAGCGCGCGCTGGCGTGCCTGCACAGGCCTGACCAAGCGGACGACACCGGGGAGCGCGCCCGCGCCCTGATCGACGGCAACCGGGGCGCCTCCGCGCGCTACGCCGACGCCATCGCGGCCCTGGTCGAGCAGAGGGTGGGTGGAGCCAGATGAGTACCTCCCACCGCGCCGCAACCCGCCCAGACCGGACCGACAGAATGCTCGCCATCCTGAGCGGCGAGAAGCAGGGCGCGATCGCGTCGGTCGCCCGCGGCGGTCTGGCAGCGCTCGCGATGCTCTACTCCGGCGGGCTGAAGGCGTATCTCTCCCTGTACAACATGGGACTGCGCAGCCGCGCCGAGCTGCCGTGCGCGGTCATCAGCATCGGCAACCTGTCGGTGGGAGGCACGGGCAAGACGCCGATGACGCGCGCCATCTGCGCGCGCCTCGCCCAGCGCGGCCTGCGCGTGTGCGTGCTCAGCCGCGGCTACCGGGGCAAGAGCGAGCATGGCGCGGCCATCGTCTCCAACACCCAACGAGTCCTGCTGGACGCCCAGCACGCAGGCGACGAGGCGTACTGGCTCGCCGTGTCGATGCCCGGCATCCCCGTCATCGCCGGCAAGGACCGCCGCAAGACCGGGGCGATCGCCTGCGAGCAGTTCCACCCGGACGTCATCGTGCTGGACGACGGAATGCAGTACTACCAGCTCTACCGTGACCTGGACATCGTCCTGGTGAACTGCGTGCGCCCGTTCGACAACGGGTGGACCTTCCCGCGCGGCCTCCTGCGCGAGCCGCCCGACCATCTCGAGCGCGCCGACATCGTGGTGCTCACGAACACGGACAAGATCAGCCCGGCCTCGGTCGCCGAGCTGGGACGAATCGTGCAAGGGCTCGCGCCCGAGGCGCGCCAGTTCCGTGCCGCGTACTGCGTGGCCGACCTGCGCCCCCTCGACAAGTCCGCGCCTCGCCCCGCGACATGGCTGCGCGGCCGCCGCGTCGCAACCCTCTGCGCCATCGCCAACCCGGAGACCTTCGAGCGCCAGGTCGAGATGGCCGGCGCCACCATCGTGGGGCGAACGCGCCTGGCCGACCACGAGGCCCCCACGATGGGCCACCTAGAAGGAGCCATCGCAGAAGCCGTGCAAGCGGGTGCGGAAGCCATCATCGTCTCGGAGAAGGACGCCGTGAAGCTGCCGCCGCTCGGGCGGCCCCTGCCTTTCTACATCATGGCCGCCGACATGCGCGTCGAGGACGTCGATGCGCTGATCTCGGCGATCGTGGAGAAGACCCAGTCGTGAAACGCCTGGATCCTGCGCTGCGCGCCACAGGCCTGTTCGCGCTGCGCGGCTTCAGCTTCGTGATGCGCCATGCGCCGCTGCCTGTGGCCCTGGCAATCGGCCGCCGGCTGGGGGACCTGACGCGCCTCGTCTCAGGCAAGCGGGCGAACGTCGCTCTGAGGAACCTCGGCATCGCATTCGGCGACGAGCTGACCGATGCGGAGCGGCGACGGATCGTGCGGGAGTGCTTCCGTCACTTCGGCATGTTCGTCGTGGAGTCGGCCGTCTTCCCGTTCTGGTCGAACGAGCGGATGCTCGCCCGCATCGAGGTGGAACCCGCCGTGCTGGAGGCAGTCGAGCGCGCGCGGGCCGGTGGCCACGGATGCGTTGCGATCACCGCCCACCTGGGATGCTTCGAGCTGACGGCGCGCGTCGCGGCCACGCTTGGCGGCGAGGTGATCGTGGTCACCCGGCCCGCCCGCGATGAAGGTACCACGCGGTTCATGACCGAACTACGAGAGCGGCAGGGCTACCAGATCATTATGGCCCGAGGCACGCCGAAGGGCTTGCTGCAGGGCCTGCGCCGCAACGCGCTCATCGGCATCGTGTGCGATCAGAACTCGTGGGAGGCTCAGGCCCCCTTCTTCGGCCGCCCCGCTGGCACGGCGACTGGTCCGGCACGCATGGCGCTCCGCATGGGTTCCTCCATGTTCGTGGCCATCTGCCCACGGGTAGCGCCGGGGCGTTACCGGCTCGAGTTCCTCGGCGACGTCGACACGACACCGACTGGCGACACGGAGGCCGACGCTGTACGCATCATGACCGACGTGAACGCTCTCATCGAGAAGGGCGTACGAGCCCACCCGGAGCAATGGCTGTGGTTCCACGACCGCTGGCGGGCTAGCCGAGCCACCATGCCCCGGCAGTCGGCTCCGCCCTCCGAGGAAGGAGACTGACATGAAGATCGTCGGAATCGTGCCCGCCCGTCTCGCCGCCACGCGCCTCCCCAACAAGCCGCTCCTCGACATCGGCGGCAAGCCCATGATCCAGCGCGTCTGGGAGCAGGTGCGCCGGGCCGAGTGCCTCGAGGATGTGATCGTCGCGACGCCCGATCAGGCGATCGCCGATGCAGTCGACGCGTTTGGCGGGCGCGCAGCCATGACCTCGGCTGAGCACCGCTCGGGCACCGACCGGCTGGCGGAGGTGGCGCGGGGGCTGGACGTAGAGATCGTGGTCAACATCCAGGGCGACGAGCCGCTGATCGACCCGCAGAACATCGACGCGGCCGTGCGGCCTCTCCTCGAAGACGGCGCGGTGCCGATGACCTCGCTCATGTGCGTCTGCCCCGCCGAGGAGATCGTCAACCCGGCGACGGTGAAGGTGGTGTGCGATCCGACGGGGCGCGCGCTCTACTTCTCGCGGGCGACGATCCCGTACCGGCGCAACGTCGAGTCGGCCGTGCCCGTCATGCAGCACATTGGCCTCTACGCGTACCGGCGCGACTTCCTGCTCACGTTCGCGTCGTTGCCGCAGAGCCCCCTGGAGGCGACCGAGTGCCTGGAGCAACTCCGTGTCCTGGAGAACGGCTACTCGATCCGCATGGTGAAGGTGGACCGCGCGCCGCTCTCGGTGGACACGCCGGAGGACCTGGAGCGCGTCAGGCGCATCGTTGCGAAGAGCGACTAGCCGAGGCGGCGCCCACCCTACGGGCATCGAACTGCAGCAAAAAGGTGTGCGGGAATCTGTCCGATGGCGGCCGATTGGCACGCCCCATGCATCGGGATGATGTAGGACCCGACGGCAGCGGCGGTCCGGCCGATGGCGGCCTCGCCTGGCAGCGGATCGGTGACTTCGCCGGCTCAGCGGGCGAGGTTGGGCGGATCGGGGCCAATTGGCACGCATCTTGCAGGGGCACGTAGTAGGTTGGGTAGACTGGTATCAGTGCGGTCCTTTTGCAGAAAGCCTACCCCCGCATGTTGTTTGGCACGCTTCGTGCAATGGCACTTAGTAGCCCTTATCCAGGTGCGCAGGGGCCTGTAGGGGTCGAGACGGCCGATGGCCCGTGCGAAGACGCGCACGTTGTTCTGCACCTGTTCTGTATTGGTGAAAGGAGATGGAAAGCATGAGGAAGATCCTCATCACCCTTGTGGCGGTCGGGGTCCTGTTGTGCGCTATGACCGCCAGCCAGGCCCTCACGGTCTACGTTCAGACGCTGGACACGACCAGCTTGGGGTACGCGGCCGAGGACTGGACTTCGCCCTTCAACATCTGGGACGACGGTGGCCTCGACATGACGTCGCTGCTGACACCGCAGGACGGTGGGTTGCCGCACGCTTACTTCGCCAGCCCCTTGGCGACGCCGACCTTCGGTCGTGAGCGCAGCTACTACTTCACCGTGCCGCAGGTAACGTTCACCAACGTCGAGGCGTGGTACGCGCTCAAGATCTGGACCGGCGGAGACTCCAGCGCCCACACGATTCTGGTCAAGGGCCGCATCAACGGCAAGTACACCTACGACGGCACCAACTACGGTGGCGGCGGCACGTGGACGGCCTATGAACTCTACGACCTGACGACCAGTACGGCGTACACCGTTCCCGTGGCGGATCCGGTCTCCGGCATCATCCCGCATCTGTACGAGTCGATGACATTCTCGGATGGCCCGGTGAACCTCTACGTCGAGCAGCGCCGCAACATCCCGGTGCCGCAGTTGGCGAACGAGATGACCGGCGTCATCACGACGGTACCGGAGCCGGGCGCAGTCGCAATGTTGTTTGGTTCGGGTATCGTTGGCAGCCTGCTGATCTGGCGCCGCCGCCGCACCGCAGCCTAGTTCGTCGGTTGCACGTGAGTACGAACGTCCTGTCACTGGGTGCCCCAGATATGCACTGGGACACCCAGTGATACTATCGCCCTAACCCCCCCGCAGCTCGGCTGATACCGCCCACATCCATTGCTTCCCGCAGGTGCTGTCGTAGTCACGGCCTGCTAGCGCTCCGCCCTGGCTGGCGGCGGCTGCAGCCCATCTTCATCTCGCAGTTCGTGATCCAAAGTGGTGTGCGTGCCAGGCACCGTGTCTCGCCTCCCTTGCGGCAGGCACCACTCCACGGGCGTCTGGCGGCCGCCAGCGTGCCGTACTACCATTGCCAACACGTGCCCTTACATTACGTCCCAGCGGGTCCTGCGGTGCCTTGAGGCGCGACCTCACCGCACCGGGAACATGCACGGCCTGGGCATCGTCAGAGTTGGGAGAGCGCCTCTTGTCCCCCCGACTCGTCGCCGGAACCCACGCAGGTTCGTCCCAAGGATGAGCTCAGCACGCACATGCCGAGCATCCGCGAAAGGATCAGCACCGTGCTCCATACTTCGATTCCCCGTCGGCTCGGGCTCCTAGCCGCGCTCCTCTGCGTCTCTGCGGTAGCCTTGCCTCATCCTGCGAACGCCAGCGACACTGCCGCCGTGAACGGCATCTGCATGGTCCACGGCGCGTTGTCATTCGACTTCGAGACGACGCTGATGTCGGTCGACATCGACGCATACCGAGCAGTCCTGTCCACTGGCGTTCGCTACGTTGGATCGGTCGATATCGCCAGCGTTGCGGGACCATTCGCGATGGAGCTGAGCGCTCCGGTCGCTGCCATCTCCTTCCCGACCGACAACCCTAGCGGCAACCATGCGATCATCACAACCTACGAGTACTACCACGCCGACTACCGATTTGTCGTGCCAGGTGACCCGAAATCGATCAAGTACTTCCGCGCCGTCGCACTCGTGGAGATCACCACTCTGCAGAGGAACCCCTATGCGATCGTCTATGGCAACATGGCGCAGGTTGGCGTGAAGGTGTACGACCTGGATGACCCGGCCAACGAGAGCGGCCTGAACGAGCCCAGAATCCAGTCGACGCAACCAGGAACCGCCACCGAGCCAGGCTATGTGCTCGGCGATCCGTTCTACAAGTACTGGCTCCAGCCGATGGCGCGTGGATGGGCCAGGATCAGGATGCCCGTCTAGGCGCCGCCACACCACGCCCAATCCTGGATCGCAGATCGGCGGGCCGCAGTGTCGCGGGCCCGCCGTCTTGTTGTCTGCCTCGCCGGTGCGAACCCGAAGCCCAGTACCTTGCCCAGTCCGCCCTCCTCCGGTCTTGCGGAAGAACGTGTTGTGCAACATGAAGCCGACCGATGAGTTGCACGCACGAAGTCCAACAACCGAGGAGTAACGCAAGATGAAGTATACGAGCTGGATCGGTTCTACGGTGGCGCTGCTGACCGTCTGCATGCCCGCCTTCGCCGGTACGATCAGCACGGCCAGCGCGAGCGGCAATATCTCGATCGATGGCCGCAACAAGATTAGCTGTGATGTCCAGTCCATGTCGCGCCTCATGCGGACCGGCCGCCAGGTGCTGGGACAGATCGACATCGCTTGCCTGAGCGGCCCCTTCGCCGGCGACATCTATGCGCCGGCGGCCAGCATCGACTTCTCCACCGTTACCATTAACGGTGTTAGCTACCAGAAGGCAGTGGTCCACTCGGCCGAGTTCTGGTATGCCGACTACTCGCAGGCTGTGCCGGGCGTGCCCAGCAGCATCAAGTACTACAAGGCGTTCTGCGACGTGACGATCATCAAGATGGGGGCTGGCTACGTGGGGTTCGTTGTTCGCCGCTCCGGCGACGGCGCGATCCTGGCCGCAACCGCTCCTGATCTGCAGACTGCCGCGGTGCTCCCGCTCTCCGGTACGGTCGCGGTAGCTCAGTAGACCGAACTGCAGGCTAGAATAGGAATCGGAGCCATGTAATGAAGGCGGCCCCGCCGGTCTACCCAGACCGGCGGGGCCGCACTATGTCTGCCCCATCGCCTCGCGACTGCCGCCGCTACTGAACGTCCGACTTCCGTTCCACCACCGATTCCGTAGCCCCCTTCGGGGCGATGAAGCGGAACCGGTCGTCGGCCAGCTTCGGGTTCGGCACGAAACGCACGACGCGCTCGACCGCCGAGAGCCGCGGGTCCTTGGCAATGATGGCGCCATCCCGGTTCCTCACGCTGCCCGACCAGGCCAGATCCGTGGCAGACTTCAGGGCGATGCCCGTATCGGCATCCAGCCACAGCGTGAAGCGCCCCTTGGTCGGCTTGAGGCTCAGCTTGGCGCTCGGGCCCAACATCGTCTGGGGGTACTCGGTCAGGAACTTGTCCGACAGCGTGCCCTCGACCACCTGAACGCGCTTCCCGTCGATCGTCTCGTCCGGAGCGAGGCGCGCCGACGCCACGCCCGGCGGCAAGCCGTCCGACTGGCTGAACACCAGCGGCGACATCAACTGCACCGCCTCCTTGTCGACGGCCTGACACAGATCCTTCATCGAGCCCGTGACGTCCTTGCGCCGATACGTGTTGCTCACGCCCTCCCAGTGGACCATGGCGCTCCCGTTCGCCTGCAGCACCTGAGTGCCCATGCGAGTGTCCCGCACGTACAGGCCGATTCGCGCCGGCTCCCGAACGTACTCCAGCACCGTGTCCTGGTGGCTCTTCTGCTCGCGCCCAAATGCCCACGACACCTCCGCCGAGCTGTAGATGTGCGCCGACGCGACGGATCGGTAGACGGCCACCATCCTCTTCAGAGCCGCGTACGGGTCGCTCGGAGGCGCCGACGTGGGCAGGGCAGCCCCGGCCTTCGGTGGAGCGGCGGTAAGGAGACGGTCCGGTTGGCCGTAGACGTCGCGGTGATCGGCGTCGCGGGGCCCGCACGCGGCCGCGCCCAACGCGGCCATAGCAGCAGGGATCCAGAGCCAACGAGACCGAACTGGAAGACGGATCGACATGTTTCTTGCCCCCTGGCGGGTTACGGAGCGCTTGGCACCCCGCAAGATTATCGGGATGCCAAGCGCTCAAGCGGAGAGCTTGCGCCCAACGCCTGCAGGGGCGCCCTACCCGGATCGGCCTGGGCGCCCGCAACTGCCAACTGCTAGATGGGTACGACTAGACGCTCACGAGCGCTCCGCCGTCGCCTGCCGACTTCCAGGCCGCCTCGGTCAACTCGATGACCCGCAGCCCGCACTCGAACGGCGACTGCACCTCGGCCTTGCCCAGAATGGCGTCCGCGAAGTTGCGATCCGGGTTGGAGCCGCCCGTCAGATGGTCGAACGAGATGCGGTTGCCCTTGCCGTCGCACACGCTCAGCTTGCCGTTGCGCATGAAGAACACGCCGTTCTCGCACCAGATGGTCAGGTCCTCATGCCAGCACGGGGCATCGCCGACTACGGAGATCGTCGCCTGGGCCCCGCCCTTGAACGTCAGGGCGATCGCCGAGTTGATGTCGACCGGGGTGCCGCAGTTGTCGATGTGCGCGGAGACCTTCTCGACGCCGAGGCCGGTCACCCAGAGGATGATATCGAGAAGATGGCTGCCGGAGTCGTTGAGCTGGCCGCCGCCGGAGAGGGCCGGGTCCTGGCGCCACGTACCCGCGACGCCCTTCTTCCACTCCTGGCACTGCAGGGCGGTCACGTAGGTCACCTTGCCGAACGCGCCGGATTCGATCTGCTCGCGGATGTAGCGAAACTCCGGTTGGTAGTGCCGCTGATAGGAGAGCAAGCACACCTTGCCGGAGGAGTCGCGCTTCGCGAGCAGCGCCTTCGCGTCGGCAACCGTGCAGACCATCGGCTTCTCGCACAACACGTGAAGCCCGGCGTCCAGCGCGGCCACCACATGCTCGAAGTGAAGCGTGTGGGGCGTGGCCACCTCGATCGCGTCCATCTCGACGGACTTGATCATCTCCTGATGCGTCGCGAACGACGGCAGGCTCGCATACGCGGGCGCCACCGCGCGCGCGCGCTCGATCGCGTCCGGGTTCGGATCGCAGAGCGCCACGATCTCCAGCTCCTTCACGCCGCCCATCTGGTTCATGTGGTAGCGCGCCATGCCGCCTGTCGCGATCATGCCCACGCGCACCTTCGCTGCGTCACTCACCTTTGCGTCCTCCTATGTTTGGGCCGCATCTGCGGCTTCTTGCCAAGCTCGTTAGCCCCTGCCCTTCGCCGCGTCGTCGATGGCCGCCACCTGCCGGAGCAGCGCCTCCAGCTCCCCGAGCGGCCACATCGTGGCGGGATCGGAGAGGCCGCGCGACGGGTCGGGGTGCACTTCCAGAAACAGCGCGTCGATGCCGACAGCCGTGGCCGCGCGCACGAGATGCGGCACGAACTCGCGCCGCCCGCCCGAGAGCCCGCCGGCCGCACTCGGTTGCTGCACGCTGTGGGTACCGTCGAAGCACACCGGGTAGCCCAGCGCCCGCATCTGCGGCAGCGAGCACATGTCGACGACGAGCGTGTGGTAGCCGAACGACACGCCGCGCTCCGTCAACACGATGGACTGGTTGCCCTCGGCCTCGATCTTGCCGACCACGTGGGCCATGTCGGAGGGCGCGGTGAACTGCCCCTTCTTCACGTTGACGCAGCGCCCGGTGCGCGCCGCTGCAACCACCAGGTCCGTCTGGCGGCACAGGAACGCGGGGATCTGCAGGATGTCGGCCACCTCGGCGACGGGCGCGGCCTGGTGGGGTTCGTGGATATCGGTGAGCACGGGCAGGCCGAACTCCGACTTCACAGCCGCGAGCCAGGCGAGCCCGGTCTCGAGCCCCGGCCCCCTGGACGAGGAGCCGGACGTGCGGTTCGCCTTGTCGAACGATGCCTTGAACACGTAGGGCATACCGAGCGAGCGACAGATCGTGGAAGCCGTCGCGGCCACCTCTCGACATAAGTCGAGGCTCTCCGCGACGCATGGGCCCGCGATAACGACGGTTCGGCGGCTCTCGTCGCCGATGTCGAGCGAGCCGACTCGTACCAAACGCATGATGTGGGATCCGTAGAACGGGGAATGTGCCCGGCCGCGCAGCGGGAAGCGACACTCGTCACACCGTTGACGCCTGCGCCGGGGCTGTGCTATTATAGTTGTCTGTACTGAATAACGCAAGGCGTTGACGAGGCCAGTACGCGGTCGCTTCCGTTTCAGAGAGTCGCCGGTTGGTGCGAGGCGATAAGGGCGAGCGCGGAAACTCCCCTCCGAGCCGGTTGACCCAACGGGCGCAGCCCAAGTAGGTCGGCCCGGGTTGCGCCCGATACCGCGCAAAGAGTGGGGTGGCAGCCGCCATGCGGCATCGTTCGCGTTTCGATAACGCGTGCTACCTTACAAGGGTGGTACCGCGTGAGTGAACCTCTCGTCCCTTGGGGATGAGGGGTTTTTTGCATACTGGACCATCGCGCCCTGCGCTTCGCGTAGTTCAGGACAGAAGTGGCCGCCGATCGAAGCCGGCGAGCAGATGAGGAGTCGTTGGACCATGGAAATGTCTGGTGCACAGATCCTGCTCGAATGCCTGCGCCGTCAAGGCGTTCAGGTGATCTTCGGGTACCCGGGAGGCGTCGTACTCCCGATCTACGACGCTCTCTACGGATACAAGGAGATCGAGCACGTCCTCGTGCGGCATGAGCAAGGCGCCGCGCACATGGCGGACGGCTATGCCAGGGCCACGGGCAAGGTGGGCGTCTGCCTCGCCACGAGCGGCCCCGGGGCCACCAACCTCGTCACCGGCATCGCCAATGCGTACATGGACTCGATCCCCATGGTGGCCATTACCGGCCAGGTGCGCACCAGCGTCATCGGCAAAGACGCCTTCCAGGAAGCCGACATCACCGGCATCACCATGCCGATCACCAAGCACAACTACCTGGTGAAGAACGGCGCCGACCTGCCGCAGGTGATCGCGGAGGCGTTCCACATCGCGGCTTCGGGCCGCCCGGGGCCGGTCCTCGTCGACGTGCCCTTCGACGTGGCGCTGAACAAGGTGGACTGGGATCCGGAGACCTATCCGACGTCGATCGACATTCCATCCTACCGCCCGCGGGTGCGCGGCCACGACCTGCAGGTGCGCAAAGCCGCTCAGCTCATCGCCGAGGCGGAGCGCCCGGTGCTGTACGTGGGCGGCGGCGCCATTTCGTCCGGCGCGGCCGAGGAAGTCACCGAGCTGGCCGAGCGCACCAACATCCTGGTCACCACGACGCTGCTCGGCAAGGGCGCCATCGACGAGAACCACCGGCTGTCGATGGGCATGCTCGGCATGCATGGCACTGCGTACGCCAACCACGCGGTCAACCGGTGCGACCTGCTCATCGCGGTCGGGGCCAGGTTCGACGACCGCGTCACGGGCAAGGTCGACCGCTTCGCGCCGAACGCCAAGGTGATCCACATCGATATCGACCCGGCCGAGATCGGCAAGGTGCGCACGCCGGACGTGCCGATCGTGGGCGACGTCAAGACGGTGCTGCGCGAGTTGCTGAAGCGCGTCGAGCCGCGCGAGTGGGGCGAGTGGAACGAGCAGATCGCCGGATGGAAGGCCAAGTTCCCGCTCGTGTACCCGCACGACGGCAAGCTGTACGCCGAGTATTGCATCGAGATGATGGGCGAGGCGACGAACTGGGAGGCCATCATGGCCACGGACGTCGGCCAGCACCAGATGTGGGCCGCCCAGTACTACCGGTGCCGCCGCCCGCGCCAGTGGATCAGTTCCGGGGGCCTGGGTACAATGGGCTACGGTATGCCGGCCGCGATCGGGGCGCAGATGGCCTATCCCGACGCAACCGTGTTCTGCGTGTCCGGCGACGGATCGATCCAGATGTGCACGCAGGAGCTGATGACCGCCACGGTCTTCGGCCTGCCCATCATCGTCGCCATCATGAACAACCGCTCGCTCGGCATGGTGCGCCAGTGGCAGGAGCTGTTCTACCATCGGCGATTCAGCCACGTCGACCTGCAGGCCTCGCCGGACTTCGTGAAGCTGGCCGAAGCCTATGGCGGCGTCGGCATGCGCGCAGCCAACCCGGATGAGTTCCGCTCGGCGCTCAAGGAGGCGCTCGCGATACGCGACCGGCCCATCGTCATCGACTGCCTCACCGCTCCCGAGGAGAACGTCTACCCGATGATCCCGGCGGGGCAGACCATCGACGAGATGCGGATCCGCCACAACCTCGACGAGCTGCGCGTCTCGATCCACCCCGACGCGGAGGCGTGGTCCTTCTCGGACGAGGACAAGGTGCTCGAGGAGTACGTGGAGTTGACGCACTCGTACGGATCGCACCCGGCGGTCGGCGGCAGCGCCGACGTGAAGGAGTGACGGAGGGCCATCATGTCGAACACCCTGAGCAACAATCCGCTGGCGCACATCCGGCAGCAGTATGTGATCACGGTTCTCGTCGAGAACCACCCGGGCGTCCTGGCCCGCGTGTCCGGCCTCTTCGCCCGGCGCGGCTATAACATCGAGTCGCTGGCGGTCTCCGTCACCGACGATGCGGCGGTCTCGCGCATGACGCTGGTGGTGGGCGGCGACCAGATGGTGCTGGAGCAAATCACCAAGCAGCTCCACAAGCTCATCGAGGTCATCCGCGTCGTCGACTATACGGCCATCGAGGCGATCGAGCGGGAGATGGCGTTCATCAAGGTGAATGCGGAACCGCGCGACCGTGCCGAGATCATGCAGATCGTCGAGATCTTCCGCGGGCGTATCATCGATATGAGCGAGAAGGCGTTCGTCATCGAGGTCACCGGCGCGACGGAGAAGATCGACAAGATCCGCGAACTGCTGGGCTCCTATGGCGTCCGCGAGATGGTGCGTACCGGATTGATAGCCATCGCGCGGGGCACCCGCACCGCCTAGCCTGACCTATTCATGAGTCGCACTGGACGGGCACGGAGGCCCATCCCACCACTGCACTCGTGCATGATCCAGGCTAGCCTGATCCGTTCGTGGGCTGTACTGGACGGGCACGGAGGCCCATCCCACCACGGCATTTGTGGATCATCGGGAAAGGCACGCGGTCCATGCCGGGGGGCGCCTGCTGCGCCGGCTCGGTGGAACCAGGCCCTGACAGAAGGAGGTCCTGAACGTGACAACCATGACCCGGCGTACAGCCATCCTGTCCGCCACGGCGGCGATGTTCCTGGGCGCGCCCGCTTTCGCCCAGGAGGCCAAGCCGGCCCCCAGCGCCGACGCCGTGATGGCGCAGGCGCTCAGGAAGGCCAAGGACACGAAGCGGGTGGTCTTCACCCACTTCGGCGCCTCTTGGTGAGGGTGGTGCGGACGGCTGGATGCCGTCCTCGATGAGGCCAAGACCAGCAAGGTGTTTGGCAAGTACTTCGTGATGGTGAAGCTGACCGTCAGCGAAGCGCAGGACAAGAAGGACCTGGAGAACGCGGGCGCGTCGACGTGGCTTGAGAAGCTGGGCGGCGCGAACGCCGGCATCCCGTTCTTCGCCATTCTGTCGGCCGACGGCAAGACGCTCGGCGACTCGCTAATCATGCCGGGCAAGCAGAACGTGGGCTATCCCGGGCAGAAGGACGAGATCGCGGCTTTCGTCAGGCTGCTGAGGAAGGCCGCGCCGAAGATGAGCGCCAAAGACGCATCGGCCATCGAGACGGCCTTCAACGAGGCCGCCAAGAAGCTGAAGCTGCAGTGACGTGGCACCGGGTCGTCCCAGGAGGCGCCAACCATGCCCGACGACATGCGCGAGATCGTGACGGTGGAGCAGGTCCAGCGGCTCTTCCTGCTGCTGGCGATCGCGCTGCCCGTACTGGGGGCGGCGATCGGCGCAGCCTGGGGCGCCCGGCGAGGGAATGCGGCATCCGCGGCGAGGAGCGGGCTGCTTGTCGGGCTCGTCGGCCCGGCGAACCTGCTGCTGTGGACGATCTACAACGCGATCACGAACAGGCTCGGCCTCGACACCGTCAAGAACCTGCTGGTGAACTTAACACTCTTCGCCATCATCGGCATCGGAGCCGGCCTGCTGGCAGCTCGCGGCACGTCGAAGAAGGCCGGCACGCCGGCCGCGCCGGCCGACGCCACGCCGAAGGAAAGCTGATGTCGCAGACGTGGAACGTGTGGCGCGACCAGGCGGTGGCAGCCCGATTCGCCGACAAGCGCCGCGGAGGAATGCCGGGCGCGGCGGAGCAGTTCGACACGCTCGTGCGCCTGGTGGGCACGCTGCCGCCAGGGCCGCTCTCGATCCTGGACATCGGCTGCGGCGACGGCGTCCTCGCGGATGTGATCCGCGGCGAGTTCGATGTGCGGACGGCCGTGCTGCTGGACGGCTCCCCTACCATGCTGGAGCGTGCTCGCGAGCGGGTGGCCGGCTGGCCCGGGGCGACGACGGCGCACGTTGTGGAGGCCGACTTCAACGATCCGGCGTGGGTGGGCAAGCTCCCTTTGGCGGGCTTCGACGTGGTCGTCTCGGGGTACGCCATCCACCACAGCACGGACGAGGAGAAGCAGCGGATCTACCGGGAGATCCACGACCTGCTGCGCCCGGGCGGCCTCTTCGTCCACCTGGAGCACGTGGCCAGCGTGACGCCGACCGGCGCGAGGCTCTTCGACCGCTGGCAGGCCGAGAGCATCGTGCGCTTCCGGCAGGCGGCTGGCGAGGACGTGACGGTCGAAGCAGTGGAACAGGAACTGCTGACGCGGCCCGACCGCGCGGCCAACATCCTGGCGCCTCTGGACGTGCAGCTCGGCTGGCTGCGCGACACCGGCTTCCGGGAGGTCGACTGCTACTGGCGCCACTTCGAGCTGGCGGTCTTCGCCGGCTATCGCGACACGCGGGACGCGTAATCCCCCGCGCAATACGAGCACAAGACAGGGGTCCCGATGAGCAAGCGGGTTCTCATTGCAGACGACGAGGCCAACATCGCGCGCCTCGCCCAGATCAACCTGATGCGGGCCGGCTTCGAGGTCAGTGTGGCGGCCGACGGCGAGAAGGCGCTGGCCGCGATCGCCGAGCAGCAGCCCGATCTGCTGATCCTCGACGTGATGATGCCGCACGTGGACGGGTTCGCGGTGCTGGAGCGTCTGCGCGCCGACGACGCCACGAAGGACCTGCGCGTCGTCATGATGTCCGCCCAGACGAAGGATGCCGACATCCTGCGCGGCCAACAGCTCGGCGTCGCCCACTACCTCGCCAAGCCGGTGAACCCGGCCGAGCTACTCCGCGTGGTGCAGGAGGAGCTGGAGGCCGGCGGAGGGTAGCACCCCATGAAGGTGCGCGATGTCATCCGACGAATCGAGGCGGACGGCTGGGTACTGGTGCGCACCACCGGGAGCCATCGGCAGTATCGGCATCCGTCCAAGCCAGGGTTGGTCACCATCGCCGGTCATCCCGGCAAGGACGTCCTCGCCGGCACGCTGAAGAGCATCCTGGCGCAAGCGCAGTTGGGGGACAAGTAGCCATGGCCCAGACACTCACATACACGGTCGTCTTCGAGCAAGGTGAGAACAACTGGAGCGCCTATGTGCCGGATCTGCCAGGCTGTATCGCGGCCGCCGACACCTACGAGGAGGCCCGGCTCCTAATCCGCGAGGCCATCGAGTTCCACATCGAGGGACTGCGAACCGAGGGGATGACGGTGCCACCGCCGACAACGCGCGCCGACGCAGTCTCGGTCGCCGCCTAGCCGAACAGACGAATTGGCTGTACAACAAGAGAGAGGATAAGAGTCATGCCCGTCAAGGTCTACTACGATGCCGACGCCGATCTGGAGATCCTGAGAAGCAAGAAGATCGCCGTCATCGGATACGGAAGCCAGGGCCACGCCCACGCGCTGAACCTGCGCGACAGCGGCATGGACGTGCGCGTCGGCCTGCGCCACGGCAGGAGCTGGGACGCGGCCGCCAACGATGGCCTGCGCGTGCTCTCCGTCGCCGAAGCCACCCGCGAAGCCGACGTCATCATGATCCTGGTGAACGACGAGTTCCAGGCCGCCGTGTATCAGAGCGAGATCAAGGACAACCTGAAGCCCGGCAATGCCATCGCGTTCGGCCACGGCTTCAACATCCACTTCGGCCAGATCGTGCCGCCGAAGGATGTGGACGTCTTCATGGTCGCGCCGAAGGGCCCGGGCCACCTCGTCCGCCGCGTCTTCACCGAGGGCAAGGGCGTGCCGAACCTGATCGCCATCCACCAGGACGCGACGGGCAACGCCAAGGCCATCGCGCTGGCGTGGGCGAAGGGCATCGGCGGCACGCGCGCCGGCGTGCTGGAGACCACCTTCCGCGAGGAGACCGAGACCGACCTCTTCGGCGAGCAGGCCGTGCTCTGCGGCGGCTGCACCGCGCTCATCCAGGCCGGCTTCGAGACCCTGGTGGAGGCCGGCTACCAGCCGGAGATGGCCTACTTCGAGTGCCTGCACGAGATGAAGCTCATCGTGGACCTGCTCTACGAGGGCGGCATGGCCAAGATGCGCCACTCCATCAGCGACACCGCCGAGTACGGCGACTTCTCCCGCGGGCCCCGCGTCATCACCGAGGCCACCAAGAAGGAGATGAAGAAGATCCTCACCGAGATCCAGACCGGCGAGTTCGCCCGCGAGTTCATCCTGGAGAACCAGGCCGGGCAGCCCGTGCTGCATGCCAAGCGCCGCATCGCCGCCGAGCATCCCATTGAGGTCGTCGGCTCCAGGCTGCGTTCCATGATGAGCTGGCTGAAAAAGTAGTTTTAGCAGTTCAACTTCATAAGGCGGTCCCGCATACCAACGCGGGACCGCCTTCTCTTTTGCTAACTGCGTAGTGCATGTTCATACGTGGATGAATGTGGCTCAATGTCAGTAATACAATCAATTGCATTGAAGCTTGTGGTTGACGTACCGCGTTGTTGCTGTTAAATGTTGTTTGAAAGTC
>CAZFLM010000041.1:0-56702 GCA_964519955.1 uncultured Chthonomonadaceae bacterium
GCACCAGCCCGCCGACGGGGCGCACGCGCTCCATCACTGTCGCGCCTCGGAACCGTGTGCCTGTCGCACCAACGTGCCGAGCCGGGAGCGTGAGCGACCGGTCTGCCGTAACCGGCACCGGCCCGCCGACGGGGCGCACGCGCTCCATCACTGTCGCGCCTCGGAACCGCCTACCTCGCGCGGCCACCGACCGAGCCGGGAGCGTGAGCGACCGGTCTGCTGGAACCGGTACCGAGTCGCATGCCGGCGCCTGCCAGCCCAACCAACGAGGACACCAATCCATGAACGCAGCCGTAATCGCCGCGATAGCAGCGGCCGTGTTGATCCAACCAATGGCGGGAGGACAGACGATGCGCAGCGGTGACGCCTACGTCAAGGCGAGCGGGACGCGGTGGGCCATTGGCTCATCGAAGGCGGAGCGGGTCGTCGAGCTGAAGGACGGTCGGCTCGTCGTCACCTCGATCCGCGAGAAACAGGCCGGGCGCGAGTTGGTGGGCGCGGGCGACGCAATCGGCGCCTTCTCCGTCGGCACCGGGCAGGGCGCGGAGCGGTTGGCGGCCGGCGACGGAGGGTGGAAGCTGGTCGCGGCGAAGCCCGCGCACCTGAAGGGCGGCGCCATCCAGCTCGACATCGCGCTGCAGAGGGACGCCCTCGTCGCGACGAAGAGCTACGTCGTCTACCCGCAGACCAGCGTGGTGCGCGAGTGGGTGAGCTTCCGCAACGGTGGCCAGCAGCCCCTGCGCGTGGTCGAGCCCTCGTTCCTGGACCTGTGCGCCCGCCCGTCCGGCGCAGCCCCGCAGCTCGACTTCCACTGGATGACCGGCGGCGAGAACCAGCCCGGCTCCTGGGTGCTCAAGACCGAGCAGCTCGCCGCAAGCAAGCCGCGCAAGTTCGACTCGTACGAGGCCTTCCCCGTCGACCCGAGCGTGCCGCAGTACCCCGGCGACGGCGTGGACGCGAAGATCCTGCTCATCCCGGCCGGAGCCGGCGTCGGCGCAGCGAAGCAGATCTGGCCCGCCGAGGGGTGGCAGTACGTCGCCAACGCGAACGTGCGCGCGCCATTCGACGTGTCGGCCGACGTGCAGCCCGGCGACCGGCTCGTGTTCCTCGTGAACATGCATGGCGGCATCGGATGGGATACCACCGCGTACGACCCGACGATCGCCTACGCCGACGGCGAGACGCATGTCGCATCGAAGGAGTTCAGCGACCAGCAGGGCCTGAATGGGTGGCAGTACCAGTACATCGAGAAGGACCAGTTCGTCGACCTGGTCTACTACCCGGCCCCGAAGCAGTGGCGGAAGCAGAAGGACAACGCCACGGGCACCCCGTTCGTCGGCGTTGGCGACCAGCACCCCGATGTGGGGCAGGACGCGGCGCGCGTCTGGACGGCGCCGAAGGCCGGGCGCGTGCACCTCACCGGCAGCGTGTGCAACACGGGCAACCAGGGCGGCGTGGGCGGCTACGGCTTCCGCATGGGCTGCGGCACCTACGCGCCGTGGACCGCGCTCTACGACCGGGCCAGTCAGGACGGCCTGTTCATCGGGTGGGACTACTTCGGCCACTGGCGCTCGGCCTGGACGCGGCACGAGGACGGCAGCGTGTCGGTCGAGCTGCTCGCCGCGGGCCACAACCAGACGCTGGCGCCCGGCGAGTCGATGACCACGCCCAAGGCGTTCACCGGGCTCTACCGCGAGGACCTCGACAACGCGGGAAACGAGTGCCTCAACTGGCAGTACCGCTCGCTGTGGGACTACACGCGCGAGCCCTGGTTCCCGGCCATCCGCATGCTCGGCTACTGGATGAAGGGCACCGGGTGGGGCCTGCCGGGCGTCGGCTGGACCGGCGGCAACCCGGACTGGGACAGCGCGTTCCGCAAGGTCTTCCGCGTCGCCGACCTCATGCGCTCCGTGGGCGCGGACGTCTACCACCGCGACTGGGGCTGGTGGGATCGCGCGGGCGACTGGAACGGGCCGGACTTCAGGACGACCATCGAGTACCTGGGCAAGCACGGGATGGGCCAGCTCATCTACGCGTTCCTCTACACAGTGGCCCTGGACTCGAAGGTCGCGAAGGAGCACCCGGACTGGGTCCTGAACGGCAGCACGCTGGACATGTCCAAGCCGCAGGTGGTCGAGTTCATGAAGGGGCAACTCGACGCGTTCGTGGCGCGCTGGGGCAACTTCGAGTGGCGCAACGACAGCACGCCGACGAGCCCCAACGGAGTCGACGACACGCCGCTCGTGGGCGAGGATGCCGGCTTCCGCGCGGTGATGGAGGGCTTCCTGCAGAGACACCCCAAGTGCGCGTTCCAGGCGGTCAACGGCGGCGGCAACAACGCCGGCGTCGACTACGCCCGCTACGCCTCCACGGTCTCGTTCAGCGATGGCGCGGTGGGCATCATCCGCAACTACTGGGCCTCGCTGATGCTGCCGCCGGACAAGACGAGCGACATCCCGGACATCTGGAACCCGGACCAGTACGACCAGGCGATCTGGCGCGGCCTGCTCTGCATCAACTTCGACATGACCGGCGACACGTGGGACCCGGCCAAGCTCGAGGGCCTGCGCCTGCTCATCGACATCTACCACTACCTGCAGAAGCACGGCGTGGTGGGCCGCTGGGTGCGCGTCTACCGCCCGATCGTGACGGGCGACGACCCGACGATGTACTTCCAGCGCCTCAGCGGCGACGGCCAGCGCGGCATCATCATCCCGAAGCACGTCGCGCCCGGCGCGGTTACCATCCGGCCGAAGGGGCTCCTGCCGAACCACCGCTACGTCGTCTCGTTCCAGGAAGCGGAGGGCAGCGAGGAGCGCACCGGCGCCGACCTGATGGCCAAGGGCATCGCGATCGCCAAGATGGCGCCCGGCGAGCTGATCTACCTGAACCTGCCGCTGCATCCGGGCAGCAAGCTCGACACCACCCCGCCGACGGCGCCCTCGGCGGTCAAGGCGACCACGGGCGCGAACATGGGCTATCCCGGCGTCGAGGTGACGTGGAAGCCCGGCGCGGACGACAACTGGATCTCCTACTACGAGGTCCTGCGCGACGGCGCCGTCGTCGACAAGGTCGCGCACGGGACGTACTACTTCGACCACTCCGCCGGCGCCGATCCGGCCGCCCGGTACGAGGTGCGGACAGTCGATGGCGCGGGCAACCGGTCGGACGCAGCCGGCGCACCGCCCAAGCCAGCCAAGCGCTGCCAGGTGATCGACGACGCTCCGGGCGCTGCCGTCACCTACTCAGGCGCCTGGGAGCACGCGGCGGACCTGCAGCCCGCGCACGCCGGCACAATCTCGCACTCCGACCAGAAGGGCGCGTCGGTCGAGATCGCGTTCGAGGGCAAGACCATCATCTGGTTCACCAAGCTCGGAGCCAACTGCGGCAAGGCGTCGGTCAGCGTCGACGGCGGCCCGGCCGAGGTGGTCGACACGTACTCCGCGGACGATATCTGGGGAGTCGGCGCCTGGCGCAAGGGGCTGCCGACAGCGGGCAAGCACACGCTGCGCATCACGGTCCTGGGCGAGCGCGGACCGCGCGCCGGCGGCACCACGGTGCACCTCGACGGCGTGCGCGCAGAGCCCTAGCCTGACCTATTCATGAGTCGCACCGGACGGGCACGGAGGCCCATCCCACCACTGCACTCGTGCATGATCCAGGCTAGGCGGAGCGCTCGCAAGGGCAACAGACAACGGCGCGGCAGCCGGGGGTTCAGCTTCCCCCACCTGCCGCGCCGCCGTCGCCTTCGATACTGCGAGACGTGCTCAGAACAGCAGCATCAACTCCGTGAGGAAGATGTTGTCGCGGACATGGCTGCCCGTGTTGCTGAAGTTCGAGTTGATCTCGTACTCATACTGCAGCCAGGCGTTCTTGCGGAGCGGCTGAACGGCCGAGAACACCAACTGCCCCTGGTCCCAGGTAAGCGGGTTGTCCGTGCGCTCGCCGCCCATGAGCTGCTGGCCGTAGCGGCAGTAGAACCGCCACCCCTTCGGCGGATCCCAGCCCGTGAGGAAGCTCCACCCGCCGAACTGCTGGTTGCTCGCGTGCGCCAGATAGCCCTCGAACTGGGTGATGAACCCCGGCTTCTGCTTGTAGGTCGCATCGAGCGCGTACTGGCCGAGCGTGTGGTTGGTGAAGTTGGCGCCCAGGGCCGTGCTGGTCTGCCCCGTGAACGGGTTCTTCGGGCGCAGCGCCGTGCTCGTCGCGCCCACCATCGCCGCGAAGTCGCGGTCGTCCATGTCGCCGTACTGCGCCGACAGGCCGACCTTCAGCCCGGGGCCCCAATGCATGCCGACGCGCGCCGAGACCGACAGCTTGTCGCTGATCTGGTCCTGCAGGTCACGGAACGCCAGGTGCGGCACGCAGTTGTTCAGGCCGTGCGTCCCGAGCAGGTGCGCATCCCCCACCAGGCGCTTGCCCATGCGGAAGGACGGGTGGACCGAGATCCCAGTGTCGAGCCGCCCCTTCGACCGGTTGTACTGGATGCCGTAGATGCGATCCTGGGTGAACGCCTCCGCGATCAGCCCGTAGTTCGAGGTCTTGCGGTTGGCGCCCGTTGGGGTGATGCTGAACGTGGTCAGTCTCCCGCGACCTATCCGGAGGCGCCCATCGCCGACTGGCAGGTCGTAGTACAGGCTGTCGAGATAATAGGGCTTCGGCGCGTACTGGTGGTAGTAGACCTCCGAGTACAGGAAGGACCGGGTGTCGATCGGCATCTTGCCCGAGAGCGAGAGCCGCTCGAGCTTCATCTGGGTCTGTGCGCCGCTCGGGCTGTACATGCGCTGCTGGATGTACCCGTGCCACTCCACTCGGCCGGGCACGATGGTCGGGGCGGCCGCAGGCTTGGGCACGATGTCGGCATCCTGGCGGCGCCGAACGGCCGTGCCGCCGGCCGTCACCCCGGCGGACGCCAGGGTCAGCGGCGCGTCCTTCGCGATGGCCACCGATGCGCTATCGGCGGCTACCGCCTCCGCCAGGCACGGAACGGCCGCGGCCGAAGCGCCCATGGCAGTCGCCAGAGCGAGGGCCGCGCGTACGTATGTGAGAGCGTTCAACGCGTGTTCTCCTGTGGTTGTCGGCCCATTGTCAGGCCGCTAGCTTAAGTGCACGGCCCGCGCCGGCCGCATTCCCCGCGTCGAGACGGAATGACTGCGCGATATCGGACAGGCGCTGAGCGGTATCGGAAAGCTCCTGAGCTGCTGCGCCCAGGCCGCCCAGTGCGGCGGACTGCTGGTTCACCGCCTGCGCGACGCCCTGAGCACTCGCCGCGACCTCTTCGGACGACGCGCTCATCTCCTCGGCCCCCGCGGCGGCTTCCTCGCTGATCGATGCCACCGTCGAGATCGAGTCCGAGACCGATGCCGTGCTCTGCGACATGTCCTTGGCGAACTGCAGCGTCTGCTGAGCGCCCTGGAGAGCCTGATGGGCAAGCGCGCGGCTCTCCGAGACCTTCCGCTCGGTCTCATGCGCGGCCTCTACAAGAGAAGCCACTCCCTGGTCGATCCGCTGGGCAGCATCGAGCACGTCGCGGATGGCGGACCCGGCTCGGTCCGACGCTTTGACGCCGTCGACTACCTGGGCCTGGCATCGCTGCATTGCCTGGACGGCAGAGTCGACACCGGCGCGCACCACGCCGATCAGGCCCGCGATCTCCTTCGTGGCAGCCGCAGATCTCTCGGCCAGCTTGCGCACCTCGTCGGCGACCACGGCAAAGCCGCGCCCGTGCTCACCGGCCCGCGCTGCCTCGATCGCTGCATTGAGGGCCAGCAGGTTCGTCTGATCGGCGATCTCCTCGATCGTGCCCACGATGGACCCGATCTGCTGGCTCTTCTCCCCAAGCTCCTGGATGGACTGAGCCGATGCCTGAACGTCGTGCTCGACCTGCCGGATGTTCTGCACCGTGTCATCGACAGCCTCGTCGCCGATACGTGCCGTCGAGACGGCCTCCTTGAGGATGGCCGACGTGTTGTCCGTGATACTGATCGAGCGCTTCACGACCCCGCCAGCATCCTCCAGCACGGCCGCGGCGCGTCCGGCGCCCGTCTCCTGCTCGCCGCTCATCTGCTCGACGCGCTCGACAGAGTTCGACAGCCGCCCCATCGCTTCCATCGTGTCGGAGGCCGACCGCGCTTGCTGCTCGCTGCCGCGCGCCATCTCCTGACTGGTGCGCGCGGACTGATCGGCGGCCTGAGCGACCTCCTGCATCAGCCGGTTGATCTCCGCGATCGCGTCGGTGCTCTCCGAGACCGAGCCGGTCACCGAACGGCTCGTGGTGGCCACCTGCTGCGCTCCTGCCGCGACAGCAGCGATCATCTCGTTCAGATTCGCCCGGGCGGTTTGGTAGCCGGCAACCGTCTCGTGGAGCGCGGCGATCATGTCGTTGCAGGTGTGCCCAAGCTGCCCGAAATCGTCCTTCGCCCGGATGGCGACCTGGTCGGTGCTTGCCTGGACATCCACCGTCAAGTCGCCCTCGGCCAGGCCCTGCATCGCCGCCCGCATCGCGGTGATCTCGTTCTCGCGCAGCGTGGTGAAGATCTTGGTGATCGAACCGATCGCCCGGGTGATGCGCCGCGTGATGATCCGCCCCAGGTAGGCGCCGATGAACAGCGTAGCAACGAGGACGAACAGCACGGTCGCGCGCGCCGAAGCGTACGCGGCCACCGAGGCAGTATACCGACCGTCTGCCTGCTTCTCGGCTCGCGCCTGCATGGTATCCAACTGGTCGGCGACAGCCTTGTTGAAGTGCGCGCGCAGTGGACCGTGCATGAACTCGGTCGCGCCGGCCACATCTCCTCTGCCGTACTTCTCCATCAACTCAGCGTGCATCTCGCGGTACTTGCTCCACCCGGCCTGAAGGGTCTCGTAGTCCTTCTTCGCTTCCGGAGTGGTAACAGTCTTGCC
The DNA here is from genome assembly GCA_964519955.1 of uncultured Chthonomonadaceae bacterium. Taxonomy (GTDB): domain Bacteria; phylum Armatimonadota; class Chthonomonadetes; order Chthonomonadales; family CAJBBX01; genus CAZFLM01. Next base: position 6,904 of record CAZFLM010000041.1, read on the forward strand.
GTACTTCTCAAGGGCGCTGTCGACGTTATCTTTGGCGGTGCTCGCCACTTTCGCTATATCTGAGAGGCGCGAACTGGTTTTCGCTGTGAACACCGCATACTCGCAGATACGAAACTGCCGAACCTGCTGGCCGACATGCGAAAGTCCTGATAGCCCAGCGATAGACTCGTCGCGCAGCACCTGTGCGGAGGTCTGCATCTGCCCCATCCGAACAAGCGCGGTGCTCCCCATCAGCAGGCTCAGCCCAAGGCACGAGCCGAAACCGATCAGCAACTTGGTCGATGTCTTCAGATCTGTAAAGCGCATCAGCTTTCCTCTTCGGTGTCGCCGCAGACGCTCGGGTGGCAGCCGTGACGCGTGACAACGCGTCATCTAGGCGCCTGTGGGTGCAGGGCATTGGTGGGACAGGACTGTGGGAGTCGGTGGCGTCCAATGGGGCGCCGCGCCGCTGGGTTCTTGGCCCCAGGGCCGGCGAGCCATCGGCCCGGTCCGCCGTCCTCGCATCACAGCCACGCGAGTGCCGGCTTCTGGACCGATAGCATGCGCAATGTCATTGTCGGGACGCATGGCGGCCGACTGGAGCGAAGGAACCGGCGCGAGCCCGCAAGGACGGGCACGAGGGGACACAGAGGACGCAGGGAGCGCGTGGCGAGGGGCAACCGATGCGGCGCTGCGGCCACTCGGACCGCCGCGCCCCGTCGATCGGCACGGACTACCGCCGCCACTCCTTCGCCAGGGCCAGGCTCCGCGCGAAGCTCACGCGCCCGTGGCCGGTGTGGATGTCGACACCCTTCGCGCCGAGGTCGTCGCAGCCCTGCTCGATGATCTGCACAACCGAACGCACGTCCAGGTCGGGCCGGATGCTGTAGATGAGCGCTGCCAGCGAGCTGACGATCGGAGCTGCGGAGGACGTCGCGCCGATCGCCTCGACCTCACGGGCGCCACCGAAGGGAGCGCTCATGCCGCCTTCCGGGCCATCGTCCCAAGAGTAGAACCGCGCCTCGTGCGGCACGCAGACGACCAGCTTGTCGACGGGCGCCATCACCGAGAGGCGCTTGCCGTAGCAGGAGCCCTGCTTGATCTTCATGCCCTGGATCGCGCTCTCCTGCTCCCAGCGCGTGCCATCCAGCAGACACGCGCCTGCGACGAGCATCGTGCCCGGGCGGCCCGGGTAGTCCTCCCACAGCGCCGCGCTGTTGCCGGCCGCCAGCACGATCAGCACGTTCTTGGCCGCAGCGTAGGCGAACGCCCTATCCAGCATCTGCCACGACTTCGGGTCCTGGCACAGGCTCTTCCGCATCGCGGCGCTGAGGTTGATGACGCGCACACCGTGGTCGACGAGATACCGGATGGCTTCCGCCGCGCCCTCGATCTGGTAGCGCGACCACGCGGCGCCAAACGCCTTCATCTCCTCCTGGTGCGCCGCCATCTCCTTCTGGAAGTCGGCCATCGTGCCGTTCGGGTGCTCGCGCTCGAACTGCGCGCGCATCTTCAGGAGCGCGTGCTCGATCATCCCCTGCGAGGCTGTCAGCACCTTGCAGTGCGGCGCGAGGCCCACCATGCCATCCGGCCGGTCGTCCGCAGCCACGATGAGGCTGGCCACCAGCGTGCCGTGCGCCAGGTTCGTGAGGGTGGCCGTGTGGTAGCCGCCTGAGTAGTACATGCCGGGGATGAGCTGCCCCTTCAGATCCGGGTGGTAGAAGTCGAAGCCGTTGTCGATGACGCCGACGACCACCGACGGATCGCCCTTGGTGGTCTTCCAGGCCTCCTCGACGCCCAACTGCTCCAGGAGTGGCTTCTGCCGCTCGATCCAGGTCGGCGACGGCCTGGCATCGTCCGCAAGTGCTCGCACCTGCGCCGCCGGGAACACCGCCAACAACCCCACCAGGCCCAGCCATGGCAACCTCATCGCCCTTCTCCCCTGCTCTCTCGGTACTGGAACACGTCCTCGATGCGCACGCCGAATGCGCGCGCGAGCCGGAACGCCAGCACGAGCGACGGCACGTACTTGCTCGCCTCGAGCGCGATAATCGTCTGGCGCGTCACGCCCACGCGGTCGGCCAGCTCCTGCTGCGTCATCTCGCCGTGGTCGAACCGCAGCCGGCGGATCGAGTTGGTGAGCTGCTCGCCCTCTCTAGTCGGCATCGCCGCCCCCTCCGCCGTACTGCAGCAGAACCGATACCGAGTGCACCATCTGGAACAGAGCGAACGCGGCGAACACGCCGCACTGGACGGTCACCACGGGCACGGAGCCGCTCAGGCCGTAGATCGCCGGAGCTCCCAGCGCGGCGGCCAACACGAACACGACCCAGAACACGGAGTAGGCGATGGCCGTTGCCCGCCGCTGTATGCCCGCGTCGCGCTCGTCGGCCACCACGACCCCGCGCTTGCCCCGCGCGATGAGCGGACTGAGGCCCAGCAGGCCCAGCGGCGCAAACCCGACCGCCGCCGCCCGCACCCCCAGCGCCGGGAGCACCGCCAGCATCGTCACCAGCGAGAGCGCCAGCACCCCCAGGCTGTACCACGCCAACTGCTGCGCACGACACATATCAGTCACCTCCGGCCGGCCAACCAGTCAACACATGAGGGCGCCAGCCACGGAGAGTGTAAGCCATACCATCCACAATGTCAAGTATGCATTACATCACACCGTCGCCCCGCTCGCCGTTCGACCTTCGACATTCGACGTCCGATGTTCGGCCTGTCACCTTTCACCTTTCACCCCATCCCCACCCGCCGCGATGCCATACTGAGACACGGAGACACACGCACCTTGGACCTGGGCCTTGCCGGGCGTTTCCCGGCCCTGCAATCTCGCGACTTCCGGCTCTACTGGGCGGGCCAGTCGATCTCGATGATCGGCTCCGCCATGCAGGCCGCCGCCATCGACTGGCACATCTGGCGCCTCACCGGCTCCCCCATGGCGCTGGGCCTGACCGGCCTGTCGCGCCTCGTCCCGATCGTCTTCTTCTCCCTCATCGGCGGCACCGTGGCAGACGCGCGCGACCGGCGCAAGGTGCTGATGCTCACGCAGAGCCTGCTCATCGTCGTTGCGGCGGCGCTGGCCCTGCTCACCCGCGTCGGCCACGTCAGCGCACTCGCCATCTACGGGCTGACGGCGTGCGGCGCGGCCTGCATGGCATTCGACAACCCGACGCGCCAGGCGATGATGCCGAACCTCGTGCCGCGCGAGCACCTGGTCAACGCCATCTCCCTCAACTCGCTCACCTTCCGGCTCGGGCGCATCCTGGGGGCGCTCCTCGCCGGGCTGCTGATCTCCGCCGGCAACCTGGAGCTGACCTACGCGGCGAACGCGGTCTCCTTCCTCGCCGTCATTGCCGCGTTGGTCGCCATCCGCACCCCGCTGAACTCGCCCGGCGCCCGCCCCGACGTGAGCTGGAAGGCGCTGCGAGAGGGCCTGGTCTTCGTCTGGAGCACGCCGCTCATCGTCTGGTGCATCGGGCTGGACTTCGTCGCCACGTTCTTCTCTTCCGCCGACACGCTGCTGCCGGTCTTCACCACGAACGTGCTGCATCTGGGCGCAAGCGAGTACGGCGTCCTGCGCTCCGCCTCCGCCATCGGCACGATGATCGCAGGGTCGATCATGACGGTCATGCCGCCCATCCGCCGCCAGGGCATGACCATCCTGGTCTCCGTCGTCGCTTACGGCGCGTTCACCGTGCTCTTTGGCGTGTCCACCGCGTTCTGGCTCACGTGGTTCGCCCTGGCAGCCAGCGGCGCGGCCGACTCCGTGAGCGCCATCCTGCGCCAGACCATCCGCCAGACCGTGACGCCCGACAACATGCGGGGCCGCATGACCGCGGTGAACATGGTCTTCTTCATGGGCGGACCGCAGCTTGGCGAACTCGAAGCGGGCGCCGTGGCGAACTGGATCGGGGCGCAGTGGTCGGTTGTCACCGGCGGCCTGGCCTGCCTCGCCACGACGGTCTGGGCTTTCGCGCGCGCCCGCGAGCTGAGAACGTACGTTGTCGAGCAGGAGAATGGGCCTGCGCGCCCAACTTAAGCGGGACACGAACCGCCGGCACACGCCCGACGACCGCAGGGCCGGCCAGACCACCAACGCTGCAGCCGAAGACAACCGAGGATACAGGGAGCTACCCGTGACCAATCGCGAACGCGCCATCGCCGTTCTGAGCTACGAGAAGTACGACCGCCTGCCCATCGTGCACTTCGGCTACTGGGGCGAGACCCTGGAGAAGTGGGTGCAGGAAGGCCACCTGACGCCCGATGAGATCGCCAACTACGGCGACAACTCGCCGTCGGACGTGGCGCTGGCCGCAAAGCTCGGTTTCGACTTCAACTGGCAGTCGATGTTCTACCTCGGGACGAGCCTCAGCCCGTTCTTCGAGAGCCGCGTGGTCGAGGTGCTGCCCGATGGTTCCCGCAAGGTGCTGAACTCGCATGGCGTGGTGGTGCTCGACAAGGACGACGCGGGCAGCATCCCCGCCGAGATCGAGCACCTGCTCGTCGACCGCGCCGCGTGGGAGGAGCACTACCTGCCGAAGCTGCAGTGGCGCGACGACCGCGTGGACGCCGCCACCGCCGCCTCGCTCAGCGACCCGAGCACCCGCGAGTACCCCATCGGCCTGCACTGCGGCAGCCTGTTCGGCGAGATCCGCAACTGGATCGGCGTGGAGGGCTGCGCCTACCTGTACGCCGACGACCCGGACCTGTTCACCGAGATCGTCGACACAGTTGGCGAGCTGTGCTACCGGTGCGTCGACACCGCGCTGAACCTCGGCGCCAAGTGCGACTTCGCGCACTTCTGGGAGGACATCTGCTTCAAGAACGGCCCGCTGATCGCCCCGAAGGTCTTCGAGCGCGTCGTCGGCCCGCACTACAAGCGCATCACCGAGCGTGTCGCGAAGGCTGGCATCGACATCGTGTCGCTCGACTGCGACGGCTGCATCGACCGCCTGGTGCCCATCTGGCTCGCGAACGGCGTGAACACGATGTTCCCGATCGAGGTCGGCACGTGGCAGGCCAGCCTTGGCCCCTGGCGCGAGAAGTACGGCAAGGACCTGCGCGGCGTGGGCGGCACCGACAAGCGTGTCTTCGCGCAGGACCGCGCAGCCGTCGACGCCGAGATCGAGCGCCTGCGCCGGCTGGTGGACCTGGGCGGCTACATCCCCTGCCCCGACCACCGCATCGCCCCCGACGCCGAGTTCGACTTGGTGCGCTACTACTGCGAGCGCATGCGGGCGACGTTTGGCTAACGGCGGGTACTTGGGACTTGGGACTTGGGGATTGGGGCTGGCGAAGCGGGAGCGTGTGCGTGAGCGAGGAAGCGGCCGGCTGGTCGGTGGTGATGACGGGGTTCGCCGGGAGGTGGACCGACCTCGCCGATGCCGTGCCGCGCATCTTCGGACGCGAAGGGCTGAGCGTGTTCAGCCTGACGCTCGGCAAGGACCAGTACCTGCCCGCCGAGGTCGCCGCTGGTCTGCCGGAGGCTGAAGCACGCCGGATCGTGGCGGACCTTGCAGAACTCGGCGCGTCGGCCGAGTGCACCGAGACGCGCCTGGTCGCGGACGTACGGCACCGGGCGCACGAGGTCTGGCCCACGCGCATGGCCGGCGGCTGGGAGTTCACGGAGATCGAGGGCATGGTGCTGACCGAGGAGCCGGTCAGCGCGCGCCGCAACCTCACCCAACTAAGCGAGCGCCCCGGCTTCCAGGCTGGCTGGCGCTACGAACGCGGCGCGAACCACACGCATGGAGACATGGGCGCATCGGCTCGCCGGAATGTGGAGAGTGAGGTCGCGATACTGCAAAGCCTCGAGCCGGCCCTGCGTGAAGCCTATCAGGACCGCCGGTTCGTGGTCTCGCATATGCCGTGCGGTGGCGTGACGTTCTGGCAGGCTGTGCCCGGGTGGGAGGACGCGTTACACGGCGGCGTGCGGCTCACATCCGAGCCCAGGAACGGCCGGGTATGGTGTCAGCCCTGCCAGTGCACACAGACCTACATCGAGGTTCCGCAGCGACACGACGAGCTTCCGGGTACCGAGTGGGGCGTCTGCTCGGAGTGCGGCACCGACGTGCTGGTCCGGGCACGTGAGCTGACGCACGTGATCGGCCCAGAGGAGTAGCGACACGCGCGGCGTCCGGTCCACCATCGATGCCGATCTGCGGTTCCATCAAGCCGCTGCAATTGTTCGCTGCCATCGCTGTTCATCGGTGTTCATCGGTGGTTCCAAAGCCGTTGCCGTTGCCGTCGCCGTTCATCTGCGTACATCCGCGTCCATCCGCGGTTCCATACAACCTAGAAGAGGACTAGCCACATGCCAATGCCGAGCGGCACGCCGGACCCCCGCGTCCGCACCTTCGTCATGCCCACACGGGTCGTCTGGACCTCCGCCGCGGGCGTCACCGACGCCGCCAACCTGCTGAAGGACGACGACAGCCTGTGCGTCCTGCGCACCGACGACGCGGCAAGCCCCGCGGGCGTCCTGCTCGACTTCGGCACGGAGCTGCACGGCGGCGTGCGCATCGAGACGCCCATCATCTCCACCGGGCAGAAGGTGCGCGTGCGCGTTCGCTTCGGCGAGTCCGTCAGCGAGGCGATGGCCGAGCCGAACAACGACCACGCCATCCACGACTTCGATACCTACCTGCCGTGGTTCGGCCACGCGGAGCTGGGCAACACCGGGTTCCGGTTCATGCGGCTCGACATCCTGGATGCCGGCGTCGACGTGTCGGTCCGCAAGGTGCGCGCCGTGTTCATCTACCGGCCGCTGGAATACATCGGCTCGTTCGAGTGCAGCGACGACCGCCTGAACCGTATCTGGCAGACGGGCGCGTACACCGTGCACCTCTGCATGCAGGACGAGCTGTGGGACGGCATCAAGCGCGACCGGCTCGTGTGGCTGGGCGACATGCACCCCGAGACCATGGTCGTCAGCACGGTCTTCGGCGACTGCGACGTGGTGCGCGAGAGCCTCGACTACGTGCGCGACCGCACGCCGCTGCCCGGGTGGATGAATGGCATCTCGTCCTACTCGCTCTGGTGGATCAAGTGCCACCACGACTGGTACCGCTACCACGGCAACCTAGAGTACCTCCGGGCCCAGCGCGACTACCTGCTGCCGCTGCTGGAGCGCCTGGAGAGCCTCATCGGTCCGGATGGCGGCGAGCAGCTCGATGGATTCCGGTTCATGGACTGGCCCACGAGCCCCGACCCGCTCGCGGTGAACATGGGCCTCCAGGGAACGATGACCAGCGCCCTGCGCGCGGGAGCCGCCATCTGCCAGGTGCTCGGCGAGACCGAGGCCGCCGCCAAGGCCACCGCCGCCGCCGACCGCGCCGTGAAGTGCCGCCGCCCGCAGAGCCCCAGCAAGCAGGCCAACGCCATCGTCGCCCTGGCCGGCATCGAGGACCCCGTCGCCGTCAACCGCGACATCCTGGCGCGCGACCCCTTCAGCGGCGTCTCCACGTTCTACGGCTACTACGTCCTGCAGGCCCGCGCGGCCGCGGGCGACTACGGAGGCGCGCTGGAGCTGATCCGCCGGTTCTGGGGCGCCATGTTGGACTACGGCGCGACCACGTTCTGGGAGGACTTCAACCTCGACTGGATCCGCAACGCCGGGCCCATCGATGAGCCCGTCCAGCCGGGCAAGGACGACCTGCACGCGGACTTCGGCGATTTCTGCTATAAGGGGCTGCGGCACAGCCTCTGCCACGGCTGGGCGGCAGGCCCGACGGCGTGGCTCACCGAGCACGTGCTGGGCCTCGCGCCGGCGTCGCCGGCCTTCGCGACCGTTCGCGTCCGGCCGAACCTGGCGGGCCTGGAGTGGGCGCGCGGCACGATCCCGACGCCGCACGGCCCCATCCGCGTCGAGCATCGTGCCAAAGCGGACGGCACGGTCGAGAGCAAGGTCGAGGCGCCGGCGGGCGTGAAGATCGTGGGTTAGGCGCGACGCGTGCTGCATCCCTCGAGGGTGGCGCTCCGTCGCCACCGCGTGCGGCGTCCCTGGAGGGTGGCGCTCCGTCGCCACCGCATCCCTTGGTCCGATCGGAGTAGATACCGGCAGATGAGCATCTTCAAGGCGTGCGACATTCGCGGTGAGTTCGGCGCTGAGCTGACCGAGGATCACGCACGAGCACTCGGGGCCGCCCTCGTCGCGGTGGCCCGCCCGGACCGCGTCATCGTGGGTGGCGACGGACGGCTGTCCACGCCGGCGCTGAAGGCCGCCCTGATCGACGCGTTGACCCAGAGCGGGGTCACCGTGCTTGACATCGGCATCGTCCCGACGCCCGCGTTCTACTACGCCCGGCGGCTGCTGGGCGTGAACGCCGGCGTCATGGTCACCGCTTCGCACAACCCCGCGCCGGACAACGGCTTCAAGGTCACCATCGGCGACCTCCCCATCACCGAAGCCGAGATCACCGCGCTGCGCCAGCACATGGATGCCTCCACTCCCCCAGCATTGGGGGCCGGGGGGCCGGCCGGGGGCCGCGTGGTTCCCACACCCATCCTCGACCCCTATGCGCGGTTCACCGCCGAGGTGGCCGGCCCCGATGCCGATGGCGGCGGCGAGACGGTCGTCCTCGACTGCGCCAATGGAATGCTCGGGCCGGTGGCGCCTCGGGTGTTCGAGCAACTCGGATGGGACGTGGCGCCGCTCTTCGCCGACGTCGACGGCAGCTTCCCGAACCACCCACCGAACCCGGCAGTCGCCGCGAACCTGGAGGCGCTGCGCACCGAGGTCGTCCGGCACAGGGCGCTCCTGGGTGTCGCGTACGATGGCGATGGCGACCGCACGATGTTCGTGGACGAGCGCGGCAACGTGGTTACCTGCGACGAAGCGATCGTGCTGTTCGCTCGAGCGGCCGTTCGGCTGCACCCCGGCGCCAAGGTGGTCTACGATCAGAAGTGCTCCGACGTCGTGCGCGAGGAGACCCTGCGAGCTGGAGGGGTGCCACGTATCGAGCGCTCGGGCTACACGTTCATCAAGACCACACTGCTCACCGAGGGCGCCGAGTACGCCGGCGAGGCCTCGGGCCACCACTTCTTCGCCGATATCGACGGCGACGACGGCCTGCTCGCCTCGCTGCGCATGGCCGCGATCGTGCGCGCATGCGGGCGGACCTTCTCCGAACTGGTCGCAGGCATCCCTCGCTACTGCATCACGCCGGACCTGCGCCTGCCGGTCGAGCCGGGCGAGACCGACGCCATCCTCCGCGACCTCCGGCGCAACCTGCGCGAGCGGGCCGACCTCTCGGAGATGGACGGCATCCGGGCGCAGTTCGACGACGGGTGGGGGCTCGCCCGCCCATCGGTCACGGAGCCTGTCATCACTGTGCGCCTGGAGGGACACACCTGGGAGGCGCTGCGGCGCGTGAAGGACGAGTTCGAGCGCGCCGCCCCGGCGCTGGCAGGCCGGCTGTGAAGCGCCAACTCGCGATGGGCGTCGACGTGGGCACGCAGGGCGCACGCATCGTCGTGGCTGATGCCTCGGGCAGCGTGGTCGTGCAGGCGGTGCGCCCGTTCGCCCAGGTCGCCCTCCCCAACCTCCCGCCGGGCCACATCGAGCAGGACCCGCGCGACTGGTGGTCGGCCGTTCGGGAGTGCCTCGCCTCCGTGCTGGCGGACCTCGACCGGCAGGGACTCCGCGCCGAGGACATCGCGGCAGCATCGGTCGACTCGACCTCGGGCACCGTGGTGCTTCTCGACGAGACCGGCGAGCCGCTGCGCCCGGCGGTGATGTACAACGACCGGCGCGCCCAGGCCGAAGCCGACGAGGTCAATGCCGCGGCCGGCTCGTTCGGGGGCAAGGTTGGCTACCGGTTCAACTCCTCGTTCGCCCTGCCCCGCTTGCTCTGGCTCGCCCGGCACGAGCCCGCCCTCTGGGAGCGCGCGCGCCACGCGGCACATGCCGCAGACTACATCGTGGGCCGCCTCACGGGCTACTTCGGCGTCAGCGATCAGAGCAACGCCCTCAAGACCGGCTTCGACCTCGTCGACTTCGCCTGGCCCGGGTTCGTGCGGAACCTGCTGGGCGTCGGCGCGAAGAAGCTGCCCCGCATCGTGTGGAGTGGTGACGGGATCGGCCGCGTGTCCGCGCTCTGCGCCGCTGAGACCGGGCTCTCGACGACGACGCGGGTGGTCGCGGGCATGACGGACGGCTGCGCCGACCAGGTGTCCTCGGGCGCGCGAGAGGTGGGCGACTGGAACACCGTGCTGGGCACGACCCTGGTGCTGAAGGGCATGACCGGGGGCCTGCTGCGCGACCCGCTCGGCCGGGTGTACTGCCACCGGCACCCGTCGGGGCGATGGATGCCGGGCGGCGCCAGCAACGTGGGCGCCCGAGCCCTGGACGAGCGGTTCCCCGGCATCGATCGGGCGGAGTACGGGCGGCGCGCGCTGGCGCTGAGCCCGACCGGCCTGGTGGTCTACCCGCTGGCGCAGGCCGGGGAACGCTTCCCGTTCGTCGCGCCGGAGGCCGCGGGGTTCGTGGAGGGCGACGCTGGGGACGAGTTCGCGCTCTATGCGGGCTACCTGGAGGGCGTGGCGTTCACCGAGCGGCTGGCCTACGAAGTCGTCGAGGACCTGGGAGCGGAGGTGGGACAGCGCATCTACGCAACCGGCGGCGGCGCGGCGAGCCCCGAGTGGACCCAGATCCGGGCCGATGTGCTGAACCGCGAACTGGTGCTGGCCGACCACCCGGGCGCAGCGATGGGATCGGCCATCGTGGCAGCTTCGCGCACGCTCTTCGCCGACCTGGCCGAGGCCACGGGGCACATGGTAACCGCCGAGAGGGTCGTCGCGCCTCGCCCCGCGAAGACCGCCCGCTACGCCGAGGACTACGCCAGGTTCGTGGAGGCCCTGCTCCGGCGCGGGTACCTGCCCAAGGCCTGACGCGACGAAGGGCCGCCGCGCCCTGCCGACGGCCCTCCATCGAGCGTTCGCTGCCCCGTGCCTACTTCAGCTCCTCCACTGGCTTTCCGTCGGCCTGCAGCCAGGTCGTCTCTTCCTTGGCGCTGAGCTGCCCTGAGCCGACCACCGCGATCTTCATGCCGTGGGACTGCACGGTGCCCACCGCCTCGAGCGGGCATGCCATATCAAGCCTCACGAACCGCGCAAGATCCAGCGCCAGCCACGTGGATCCCGCCAGCTTGAGCGACAGAACGGCATCCAGGCCGGGAGCCTTGGCCTTCACCGGACCTGACAGCTCGATCCGCGCGCAGGGGTGGCCCGCATCGCTCACAACTTCCACCAGCCTCGCGCGCACCTGGGCGGACGCGACCTTCATGCCGGCGAACAAGCGCCCGAGAGCGCCGGCGGTCACGTCCCATTCGTCTCCCACCGCCACCTCGTCGGCGGGCAGCAGCCCCTGGAGGTCCTGCCCGAGCCAGCCGGCGGCCTCCACCTTGTCGGCGGCAGATAGCCCCGGGCGATCGGCCGACACGGTTGCCTTGCCGTTGGTCAGCCCAACGACCACCGTGCGCCCCTGAAGCGCAGAGGTCTTGTCGATGGGACCCCGCGTCGGCACGTAGACCGTCTCCTCGGCCTTCTCGTGGAAGCGCCGCAGCTTGGTGATGCGCCCGGCCGGTGACACCGCCATGGCGACCTGGGTGTACTTCGTACTGGCCGCGAGGCTGATCGTGACCTCCGGCGCCTCCCGGCCCTGCACGCTGGCGAGGAGCGCACAGTTGAACTCATCATCGGCCACTACCGTACACCGATCGCCCACGGCGCTCTTGCACTGGAGTCGGTAGCGCGTCTGCGACGAGGCACGAGAGGACGGCAGCAGTAGGACAGACAGACCGAGACACAGCAGGGCGACGCGCGACAGGTGCATCGATGCGTTCCTTTCGGGAGTGCAGGGGTTGGGGTGCCGGCCCGTCGGCGAAGCTATGGCTTTGGCTCGCCGTCGCCAAGGAGGTCGCGAACGCGCTTGGCCAGCGTGCGCGGCGAGAACGGCTTCGCGAGGAACTGGATGCCCTCCTCGAGAACGCCATGCCTCACCACGGCTTGGTCCGCGTACCCGGAGACATACAGCACCTTCATCGACGGGTGCCGAAGCGCAAGCTTCTCGGCCAGTTCGCGACCGCTCATCCTTGGCATCACCACGTCCGTCACCAGCAGGTCGATCCGGTTGGCGCCGGCCATCTCCAGCGCGGCCTCGCCGTTCTCGGCTTCGAGGACTGCGTAGCCGAGAGAGCGCAGCGCCGTGGTGGTCATGGCGCGGACCAGGTCCTCATCCTCCACTACCAGGACCGTCTCGATCCCGGAGGGCAAGGTGGCTGCGCGAGAGACCGGCGGGGGCTGGTGGATCGGGGCATCGATGCGCGGCAGGTACACCTTGAAGGTCGTGCCTGCGCCCGGCTCGCTGTACACCCAGATATGTCCCCCTGCCTGCTTCACGATGCCATGGCAGGTCGCCAGGCCCAGTCCCGTTCCCTTGCCCACCTGCTTCGTGGTGAAGAACGGCTCGAACACGCGGGCGCGGACCGCCGGGCTCATACCGATCCCGGTGTCGGTGACCGCGCACATCACGTAGTCGCCGGGAACGACTTCGGCGTACTGGCGCGCGTAGTCGTCGTCCAGATACACATTCTGCGTTTCGATGGTGAGCGTCCCGCCGCTCGGCATCGCGTCGCGCGCGTTCACCGCCAGGTTCACCAGGATCTGCTCGAACTGGCCCGGGTCCACACTGATGTTGCCGCTCGCGGGATCGGGCACCGTTATCAGGTGGATGTCCTCGCCGATGAGCCTCCGCAGCAGGCTGCTCGCCTCCACGACAAGCGTGTTCACGCTGGCCACCCGCGGCTTGATCATCCGCTTGCGCGCGAATGCCAGAAGCTGGCTCGTGAGCGCCGCGGCGTGCTCCGACGCCAGCCGTATCTGCTGGACGTAACCGGTCACGCGGCCGGGCATGAGGGGCTCCCCCTGCAGTTCCAGCTCGGCCAACTCGGCGTAGCCGCTGATGGCGGTCAGCAGGTTGTTGAAGTCGTGCGCGACGCCGCCCGCCAGGCGGCCGATGCCCTCGATCTTCTGCGCCTGCAGCAGGTTGTCCTCGAGCCGCTTGCGCTCCGTGATGTCCACCATCAGCCCGACCATCATGGGGCGGTTGGTCGCCCTGTCGCGAACGACGCGCCCCGTACAGCCGAACCAGCATTGGCGCCCGTCGCCCCGGAGCGCGCGGAAGGTACCGTCGAACTCTCCCCCCGACTCGGCGGCCGCGCGCGCCTCCAGCTCCAGCGTCTCGCGGTCTTCCGGATGGACAAACCTGAACACCTCGTCCAGCATCTCGGGCCGCGTGTCGTGGGACACCCCGAACAGCTCGTACATCTCGTCCGATCCCGAGATGCGGTTCGCCTCGAGGTCCCACTCCCACGTCGCCATACGCCCCACCTTCAGGGCGAAACGCAAGCGATCCTCGCTGGCGTGCAGGGTCTCTTCGACGCGAATGCGCTCGAGCGCGCCGGCGCAGTGGTCCGCCAGATGCTGGAGGGTCTCCAGGTCGTGCTGGGTATACGCCTGGTACGTGTAGCTCTGGATGGACAGCACGCCGCAGATGCGCCCTCCGTAGCGGGCAGGAACGTACAGGAGCGACGCGGAGGGACGGCTGACGTCGCCGAATGGCACCGAGCCCGAGGGGTACGCGTCGCCGGGGGCAGGCGGCTCGCGAAGGACGATCATCGCCCCCTCCGAGATCGCCCGTCCCGACATCCCGCACGGCGGCTCGGCCGTGTAGGCATGGCCCACCGGCACGCGCCGGCCGTCCACCACATCGACGCTGAGAACCGGGCGCATGAGGCCGGTCTCGGGCGAGTAGAGCACCACGCTGCACGCGTCCCAGCCGATAAGCTTATCCGCCACGTCCATGATGATCGTGGCAGCCTCGACCGGGGTCCGCGAGGCACAGAGGCGGTACCCGAGTTCCGAGAGGACGAGTTCGATGTCCGTCGAGCGACGGTCGAGCATACGGATGCTCCATCCATGAGTTGCAGCGGTTCAGTTCAGGATCGGTGCGCGCCATTCCTGCCTGTAGAGGCGCTTGGGCGACCCGGTCGATGTACCGGAAAAAGAAAGGACAGGTCCGTCCTAGCGTCGAACAAGCAGTCAACGAAACGACTACTCGCGCGCCGGGATGTGCCGGCCGCGTTTGGAGGTTGATATGCCGATAGGCATGCGCGTACGACTGAGCGTGATGATGTTCTTCCAGTACTTCGCGTGGGGCGCCTGGGCCGTCACGCTGGGCACCTACATGGGCGCGCTGAAGTTCACTGATCTCGAGAAGGGCACGGCGTATGGTGCGTCGGCCATCGCTGCGATGATCTCTCCGTTCTTCGTCGGAGTGGTCGCCGACCGCTTCTTCTCTACGGAGCGCATCCTCGGCGTTCTGCACATCGCGGCTGCCGCCCTGATGTACTACGCCACCACGATCGCGTCCTTCGGGCTCTTCTATGGCGTGCTGCTCGCCTACACGCTGTGCTACATGCCCACCATCGCTCTCACGAACTCCCTCTCCTTCCAGCACATGGAGGACCCCGGCAAGCAGTTCCCGGGCATCCGCGTCCTCGGAACCATCGGGTGGATCGTGGCAGGCCTCATCATCGGGTTCATGAAGGTCGAGAACACGAACGTCCCGCTCATGATCGCTGCGGGCGCCTCGCTCGTCCTGGGCCTCTATTGCTTCACGCTGCCGCACACCCCGCCGAAGGGCGTCGGCGAGCCGATCCGCCTCGGCAGCCTCATCGGCCTCGATGCGCTGAAGCTCATGAAGGAGCGCTCCTTCGCCATCTTCGCCATCGGCTCATTCCTCATCTGCATCCCGCTGGCCTTCTACTACAACTTCACGAACCCGTTCCTGAACGAGGTGGGCGTCGTGAACGCCGCCGGCAAGCAGACGATGGGCCAGATGTCCGAGATCTTCTTCATGCTCGTCCTGCCGCTCATCTTCGTACGGTTGGGCGTGAAGAAGCTCCTTCTGATCGGTATGGCCGCATGGGCCATCCGCTACGTCTGCTTCGCCTTCGGCAACTCGGGCCCGCTCGTCTGGCTGTTCTACCTGGGCATCCTGCTGCACGGCGTCTGCTATGACTTCTTCTTCGTAACCGGGCAGATCTACGTTGACAAGGTCGCATCCGAGAAGATCCGCAGCGCCGCCCAAGGGTTCATTGCCTTCATCACGTATGGCGCTGGCATGATCGTTGGATCACTGGCATCTGGCAAGCTCGTAGGCCAGCACGTCACTCCCGACGGCAAGCACGACTGGACCGCGATCTGGATCATCCCGGCCATCGCCGCGGCGGTCGTCCTGGTGCTCTTCGCCGCCCTGTTCAGCGACAAGAACGGCAAGCCCGCCAACGAAGAGGGCGAGCCGGCCCCGGCGTAGTCTCGAGCGCCGAGTGTGTGCTGCAGCGGAGGGGGCGGGCCAAAGCGGCCGCCCCCTCTTCTCTTGCCGCCTCGCAGGGCACGCAGGGCCGCCCGTGCGCAACTGACGCGCGGTTGGACGAGGAGGATGCGCCCGCCATCGATGCAGCGCAGCGGCCCAAATGCACGACGGGGCAACGCTCTGAGTGGCGCTGCCCCGTCGTACTAGAGCCGGTAGCCGCTGGCACCTATGCCCGCGCGCGTCTCCGCAGGACCACTCCGGCGACGCCGGCGCCCACGAGCAGGGCCAGGACGCCCGGCTCCGGCACGTCGGCCGTGCCGCCGCCAGCCTGCAGCCCGTCGATCACTGCGTAGTTGCCGGTGTACTTCACCGTCTTGATCGGCGTCGTGGAGGCCCAGCCATGCCAGTCCAGCGTCCCGTCGCCCGCGTAGGTGATGGTGTCGGTGCCGATCACCGAGCCGGCGGCATCGAGGAACTCGACTGTAAGCGGGTCCACGAGGTCGCCACTCACGTACGCATAGGCCCAGTACGCGCCGAACGAGTCCACCGCGGTATCGAACGTGATGGTCGTCGTCTGCGACGCGCCGTTGACGCCCATGCCCTTGGTGCCGTCCGACACCGAAGCATCGCCGAAGTCGCCCAGGTTGAAGAGGGCGGCGCCCGGGTCCACGTAGACCACCATCAGGCCGTTCGCGATAGACGCGGAGCCACCCATGATGTCCGTGGGATCATTCAGGTAGTAGGGACCGGTGAAGTAGTCGGCGAAGCCCTCCCACGTCTCGGAGTGGTCACCGGTGAAGGGGGCGATCGAGGACAACTGCGCGCGACAGGGCAAGGCAAGCGCTAGCGACGCCGCACAGAGCAGCGCCGCTACAGGGGCGAAACGCATTCATATCTCCCAGAAGTGGTCTAGGACGCCCACAGTGGCGCGCCCGGTAGTACTGCCGGTGCAAGAAGCGCACCACCGAGGGGCAGGGCAGGCAAACGCCGGCAAACCTGGTAATTGTACCGGCCCACAGCGCCGCTCGGAGGACAGTGGCGTACGCATCTACCCCTGGCCGCGCAGCGCCGCCTCGATCTCCGCCATGTCTGCGTCCGCCAGGGAGAAGCCCATCGCGCCCACGTTCTGCTCCACCTGATCCGGCCGCCGCGCGCCGACGATGGCCCCGGTCACCGCCGGGTGCGCCAGCGTCCAGGCCACCGCAACATTGCCCACGGTCCGCCCGTAGCGCGCCGCGATGGGCCGCAGCCGCTCGACGAACGCCAGGTTCTCCGTCAGCCGCGGCTCCTGGAAGTAGGGATTGCGCCGACGCCAGTCGTCCGGCTGCACGCGCGAGAGGTCGAACGTGCCGGAGAGCAGACCCGCCTGCATCGGGCTGTAGACGATGACACCCGTGCCGTTCCGCTCGCACCAGGGCAGGGTCTCGGCGGCCACGTCCTGGCGCAGCAGGCTGAAGGGAGGCTGCAGGCTGTCCACGTGTGCGACGGCCTGGATGCGCTCCAGCAGCGGCACGTCGAAGTTGCTCACGCCGATCCACCGCGTCTTGCCCTCGGCCTGCAGCGCGGCCATCGCCGCCCAAGACTCCTCCACAGGGGTGCCCGTCTCGTTGTCCGGCCAGTGGAACTGGAACAGGTCGACGTAGTCCATCCCGAGCCGGCGAAGGCTGTCGTCGAGCTGCCGCCGGATGCTGTCGGGCCGCAGGTCGCTGTGCGGCGCATCGCCCTCGCCCTTCACGCGCCCGCACTTGGTGAACACCAGCACGTCCTCGCGCCGCATGCCGCGCACGGCCTCGCCCACCACCTCCTCCGAGTGGCCCCACCCGTAGACCGCGGCCGTGTCGATCCAGTTGGCGCCCAGGTCCAGCGCCCGCCGGATGGCCGCGACCGACTCCGCGTCGTCCTGGCTCCCCCACCCGAAGAGCCACGGTCCGCCGGCCGCCCAGGCCCCGAACCCCACGGTGGTGATCTCGGGACCGTTCTTCCCCAACCTGCGCTTCTCGATCATCTCACGCTCCATTCCTGGTCCGACACCAGGGCGCGGCAAGCAGCGCCCCTACTCACCGTCTACGGTCGCCCAACGGCGATGCGCACCGCAGCGATGCCGGCCGCCGGCACCTCGACCGTGACGGAGCCGCCCGCGACCGCGGTGAGCGCGCACTTCGTGCCGACGAACTCTGGCTCGCCCAGCGCCACCGTCCTCGGCGTCAGGTGCTCCGCGGACACCTCCTGCGCGGAGCCACCCAGCACCGCGATCTCAGCCGTGCGCGCGGTCCGGCAGTTGCGGTTCACGATCGTGACGAAGACGCCGCGACCATCGGGCCCCGCGGAGGCGCACACATCCAGGTCGTCGTCGGGCTCGGTCGCGGGTGTGGGAATCAGCCGGTTGCCCTGGTGCCCGGCGAAGAGCGCGAACACCTGTCCCGGCGGGTCGCGGGCCGCGCTGTATGGGCCCCCCTTGATGCCGCCCTCGCTGCTGGGCATGAAGTAGCTGGCGGGTTCGACGTCGAGCGCCGCTCCCTCGCGGCACAGCAGGTTCAGCACTCCGCCCACGTAGAGGCCCATCTCGATGCTGCCGGAGCGGCCCCACATCGTGTTCCACTCGTCGAAGATGATGGGCGTGCGTGAGCCCGTCGGCGCCGTGGCCCGGAAGTCGTCGCGGGCACGCTCCAGCCAGGCTCGCAGCACGGCCGACGGCGCCCGCGCGATGTCCTCCAGACCGCCCTTGAAGTGGTCCAGTAGATAGTCGTGCGCCGAGTAGAGGTCGACCTTGCCCGCGATCTCCGGAATGAGCCGGTGGTTCCACTCGCCGGGTGTGCTGAGCGTGCAGCCCACCAGCTTGATGGCCGGATCCACCCGCTTCATCGCCTCGGCGAATAGGCCAGTCTCACGCGCTGCCGCGGCCGGATCGGTCAGACCACCGCGCCCGAACGCCCACAGCTCGTTGCCCACGAACCACGTCTTCACGCCGTAGGGACGCTTGTGCCCGCGGTCCGCGCGGACCTTGCCCCACTTCGTCTCGGGCCCGCCGTTGCAGTACTCCACCCACGCTGCCGCGTCGTCCGGCGTGTTTTCGCTCAACCGAACGGTGATCGAAGGCTGGGCGCCTACCGCCCGGCAGAGAGCGATAAACTCGTCGATGCCGATCTCGTAGGCGTCGTAGTCGTCCTGGTCCGGCAGCAGGAAGGGCAGCCCTGTCGGGCCGACCGGAGGGCGCTGGTCGACGGGCAGCAGTCCGTCGCGCCAGTGGTAGAACTCCGCGTAACACCCGCCCGGATAGCGCAGCATCCCGGGCTTCAGCGCCTTCAGCAGGGCCACCACGTCGCGCCGCATGCCGTTGAAGGCGTCGGCCGGCTGCACCGACACCGCGCCAACGTGGAACGAGCCGCCTGAGGTGCTGCGGATCTCCATCCGGCAGCCCTCGTGCGTCGCTGGCGCGCGGAACGTGGCGGTCAGAGCCTGCCACTCGCTCCCGCCGCGCAGGGGCCACGAACGGCGGAACAGAACGTCACGACCACTCGCGTCCGAGAGGCTGACCTCGATGGTGCGTTCGGCGTCGCTCCTCACGTGGAGCCGCACCGCGTAGCGCGCACCCCTCTCGAACGCCAGCGCCTCCTGGCACTGCGCGATGCCGCCACCGGTCGGCGCCTCCACGCGGGCCGACTGCCGCCCGGCGAACGCGTGCTCGGTGTCGACTCGCACCTGCGTTCCCTCGCCGAAGGCCGTCCACCGCGCCGGCACGCCGTCCGCCGCGGCAGCGAACTTGCGGTTGGCAACCATCTCCGCGCCGAGCCCGCGCCACACGCCGCGCCGGGTGATCTCGATGTTCTGCCCGAACAGCATCGACGAGACTGGCGCGCCCGCCCGCGCGACGTCGATATCCACGTGAACCGCCTCCCCAGCGCCTGCCTGCCCGCACGCCGCAACCACCGTCGCGCCCAGCACGACCGACAGCGCGAACGACACCCCGATCGCCATACCGCCGCCTCCGCCATCGCCTGTCGGGGCTACCCGTTCTGAGGCACCTCGAAGTCCATGTCGCCGTAGAGCGTCTGGATGTAGCAGATCTGCCCGACGTGGTACATCATGTTGCGTGCCGGCATCGTGATGACGAAGGAGCCGGGCACCTGGCCGAACCCAATGTCATAGGTCTGCGTCAGCATCTCTGGGGACTGGGCACGCACGGCGTCCGCGTAGGCGCGGGCCGACTCCTTCAGCTCGCGCTCGGCGGTGTCGGCGTCGGCGATGTCTGGCACATCCTGGGTGGGCGCGCCGCCGCTCAGCACAGCCGCCACCATCCGGTAGATACCGACGCACTCGCGCACCTGGTCGAGCACCGACCGCCCCTGCCCGCCGGGATCGGCCTCCGGCTTCCAGTCCAGTCGATCCGCGGGCGTCTGCTTAACGAAGTGGGCCATCATGCCGGCGGTGAATTCGATCTCGCGCGCCTGCCACTCGAACGGGTTCATGCGTGCCTCCCCTCTTGCAGGTTCCGCCTGCCGCGGCGACCGACCGACGGGCGGATGGGTGAGTGTAGCACGAGGGCGCGTCTTGGGACCACGCACGGCGCCGGCGACCGGGAACATGACGCGTACCGGTGACGTAGAGGTCCTCGAGGGCGAACATTAGCCCGACTAAACACCGAGACTACTCGACAAGGCCGGCCCCGCCAGGCCGCTCGATAAGGGAGACCGAAGATGCCCGAGTTCACGCTGCCGCCGCTGCCCTACGCTTACGAAGCGCTCGAGCCGCATGTCGATGCGGAGACGATGAAGATCCACCACGACAAGCACCACCAGGCCTACGTGAACAACCTGAACGCGGCGCTCAAGGACCACGCGGACCTGCAGGCGAAGTCGCTGGACGACCTGCTGCACGGCGTCCGCGAGGTGCCCGAGGCGATCCGCACCGCGGTTGTCAACAACGGTGGCGGCCACTGGAACCACACGCTGTTCTGGGACCTGATGAAGCCCGGCGGCGCGAAGGCGCCCACGGGTCCGCTCGCCGACGCGATCACCGGCACATTCGGCAGCGTCGAGAACCTGACGAAGACCATCTCGGAAGCCGGCGTGAAGCGCTTCGGCAGCGGCTGGGCCTGGCTCGTGAAGGACGCCAACGGCAAGCTGCTGGTCTACAGCACCGCGAACCAGGACTGCCCGCTGATGGACAAGCACACGCCGCTCATCGGCCTGGACGTCTGGGAGCACGCCTACTACCTCAAGTACCGCAACGTGCGCCCGGACTACATCAAGGCCTGGTGGAACGTGCTGAACTGGGACGAGGTGGCGAACCGCTTCGCGGGGTAGACGCGCGGAGCGGGAAGCACATTGGCACCCGACCGGCCCCAGCGCACCATTGGCGCTGGGGCCGGTCGCGCGTGTGCCACTAGACCTGGTACATGCTCGGCAGATCGACGAGACGGAGGCGATCCGGCCCCGCTGCCCGGGCGATGCCGGCCAGATGGGCCGAGAAGCCGCTCCGGCTGAACAGGACGATCCTAAGCGGGCCAAGCGCGAACCCAGCGAGTGCGGCGCTGTTCTGCAAGGCGGCGTAGTCGCCTACGTCCATCGCGTGCGCCGTCCACTTGCAGGAGCCCACGGCAGTCACGCGCCCGGCCGCATCGGTCGCAGCCACGTCGATCTCGATGTCGGGAGGACCCCACCAGGCGCCAACATCGACGAAGTCCCAGTCGTCCGGCAGCACGCCTGCAGCCCGAGCTCGCCAGAGGTACTGCCTCGCGGCGCGCTCGAACGTCGGGCGTGAGACGTGCACATCGAGTGCCGGACCGATAGTCCGGCTCCAGAGATCCCTCCCCAAGCCCCGCTCCACCAGCGCCCGCGCAGGGTCGACGTACCGGAACCAGAAGTCCAGGTACTGGTCTGCCACGTAGTAGAGCGAGTTGCGCGACCGCGGGGCTCGGTTCTCGGTGACCGGCACCTCACGCACAACCAGTCCGAGGTCGATCAGAGTAGCGAGGTTCGCGCTCACGTCCTGGGCCGTGCGTCTCCCGATGTCTCTGGCAATGTCGGACGGTCGGCGGGCGCCCTGAGCCACCGACCGCAAGATAGAGCCGTAGACCGCATCCCTGCGCAAACCCTCCATGAGCAGCCAGTCCGGCTCCTCGGACAGGTACGTGTTGTTGCGCAGCACGGTAGCCATGGCGTTCTCGGCGATGCTTCTCGCGGGATCGAACTGCTCCAGATAGGAAGGCATCCCGCCCAAGAGCCCGTATGCCCGCATGCGGTCTTCGTGACCATACTGCCCGAAGAACAGCCCGGCTTCGGCGTAGTCGAGGGGCTCCAGTTTCATTGCCGCCGTGCGCCTGTTGTAGAGCGGCCCATTCACATCGAGAACCTGCCGCTCCATGAAGGAGACGACCGACCCGGCCAGGAGCACCTTGAGATTGCTGAGGCGCTTGTTGTCGTCCCACCAGTGCTGCAGGACCGTGAGAAGCCCGTGGTCTTCTGCTGCCAGGTAGGGAAGCTCGTCGATGACGAGAACGACCGGCGAGCCATCGCCAACGGCGAGCCGCGCCCGAGCCTGATGCGCGATGAAGTCGAGGGCCAGCGCCGTCGCCGCGAACGGCTGGGCGATGAACTCACCCGGGAACGCCGCGGCAATGACTTCTGACATCCCGGCCAACTGCATGGGAAGCGCGCGGCGCGTCGCGCGGTAGAAGACCACCGCCCCGGCCTGCGACCGAACGGCTTCGCGGAGCAGCGCCGTCTTGCCCACACCCCGGCGTCCGTAGATGATGACCAGCTCGCCACGGTCGGACCCGAGTGCGTCCGCGAGGACGCGCAGTTCGCGTGTCCGGTTGTGGAATGCGGCCCCTTGTTCGCTCATCCAGGCTGCTCCATCCGTAGTATAAGCATGTGTATAGTATACACGATTACCATAATCGTGTCCATACTAGCTTGCCGGGACACACACAGGGCCCCCACCCGCGGAGGCGGAGGCCCTGTCGAACGGTGCGGCCCTGGCCTACAGTACGTAGTCCGACGCCGGAATCTCGATGCGGGTCTTCTTCGTCATCGCCTCGTTGGCGCGGATGGCGGCCACCGCGGCGCGCAGGCCGTCCTTCCAGTCGCAGGAGACGGACGAGCCGGTGCGGACGCTGTTGAAGAAGTCCTCCATCTCCAGCAGGTAGTCGTCCTTGCCCGTCACGTCGCCCTTGATGACCTTCTCGCCGACCTTGTTGCCCGTTACGCCGAGCTTCTTCGTCGCCTCCGGGTCTAGTGCCAGGCCCTTCTGGCCTCGCGCGCCGGCCTGCGGGTTCTTCGGGTCCTTCATCCACGCTTCGACCGCCGCCGACGGCTCGCGATAGTACTGCCCGCCGGTCTCCTGCGAGACGATGAGGGTGCCGTCCTTGCCCATGAACTGCTCGTAGAACCCGTCGTACTGGTTGGTGGTGAGCGACGTGTAGCTCATCCGCACGCCGCCCGGGTACTCGAGCACGACCATCACGTTGTCGAAGACCGTGCGGCCGTCCTTCCAGTAGTCGATGCCGCCGCTGCCCACCACCGAGGTCGGCGCGCCACCCAGGTACCAGTTCGCCACGTGGATCTGGTGGGTGCCCAGCTCGGCCATCAGCCCCTGCGAGAGGTCCTTGTACATCCGCCAGTTCCAGTGCCGGTCGTTCGTGTCCTTCGGCACGGGGTCGCGGCGCCACTTGCCGTTGCGGTTCCACTGCGCGCGGATATGCGTCACCTTCCCGAGCGCGTTGGCCTTGTTGATCAGCTCCCACCCGTGGTTGTAGATCAGGTTGGATCGCCGCTGGTGGCCGATCTGGAGGACCTTCTTGCCGGCGATCGAGGCGCGGGCCATCCGCTTGGCGTCCTCGATGCTGTAGGCCATCATCTTCTCGCAGAAGACGTGCTTGCCGGCCTGCAGCGCCGCGATGGCGATGCGCGCGTGCTCGAAGAGCGGCGTCGCGATGAGGACCGCCTCGACGTCCTTCCGGTCCAGCACCGCGCGGAAGTCCTTCTCCAGGGCGGCCTTGGGGCACAGCTTGCCCGCGCGGTCCAGCATCGGCTGGTAGATGTCGCAGAGCGCCACGAACTCGACGCCCGGCACGGCGAGCGCCTTCTTCATGTCGCCGTACCCCTGCGAACCCACGCCGATGAAGGCGCACTTAACCGGCCGCGTCTCCTTCAGCGCCTCCGCCCGCTTCTCCTGCGCCAACGCCGCCTCGGAGAGCGACACGCCGAGCGCTGCGGCGATGGCTGCGCCGCCCTGTATGAACTCACGCCTGCTGACGCCGTCGCCGGAGAACGTGAGCTGTGGCCCCGATGAACCGACCATGTGGCAGACCTCCATCTGGTACGACTAGGGTATCTTCGATGCCTGCTTCAGCGCAGGCCATTGCTTCTCAGGAATGCGCTTGCCCTGCCCGTCAGCGAACGCCACGCCGCGGGTGCCATCCTTGCCGGGCTTCGTCTCGTAGAAGACCACGATCGTCCCGGGCTTGCCCAGGCTCTTCACCTTCTTGCCGGAGACCGCCGGGTTCACGGCGTACGCGGTCTTGGTGACCGGAGACGTGAACAGCCCCTCGTTCTTCGCGTAAGGAAGCAGCGCCTTCTTGGCAGCGCTCAGGTCGCCCATCTTGGGCAGCACGCCGTCGTAGTCCGCCGAGTACATCTGCAGCGAGAGGGCGAGTTGGCGCAGGTTGCTCAGCGACTGGCTCTCCGCCGTCACCTTCTCCGAGCGGGCCGGCGACGAGGCCATCGTCTCGGGCTCCGCGGGCTCCTCCTCGCCTTCCGGCGGAGGCGCCGTCTCGAGGGCAAGGTCGAACGCGCGGATGTCGGTCATGCTGCCCAGGGTTCGCAGGTTCAGCAGACACAGGCAGAGCGTATTGTCGGGCTTCAGCGCCACGCGGCGCGACGACGACGACATGCGGGACATGGACGACATGGCGGACATGTCCATCGGCTTTGACGGCGCCTTGTAGGCGATCGCGTACGTCTCGCCGACGATCTGCAGCGTGTCGCCCTTGGTGTAATACATCTCGGGGCCCTGGCTGCCATACATCGACGCCATCATCGCGTCGAGATAGCCCCCCTCGGCCTCCTGCGCCACCGTCACGCGGCGCCACGTCGCATCCAGGCTCTTGAGCTGGTAGGAGAGTGGGCACACCCTCCCTGCGAAAACGTCTTCCATCGACACCGTCGGCGCGGGCTGCGCACAAGCGCTCCCCACCGCGAGCATCGCCACGGCCGCGGCAAACAACCGGTACATGGATGTCCTCCTGTTCAGCATCCTGACCGAAGAAGAACGTCACGTCGAACCGCGCCCGCGCACACGACCATTATATCATGGCGGTCAGTGCGCCCCAGCTTCGGCTCGTGGGCGCGAGCGGGCTACGGGATCTTCGAGGCCCTCTTCACCTTGTCCCACTCGGCCTCCGACACGCGCGCTACGTGGCCGTCCAGGTACACGACGCCTCGCTTGCCGTCCTTGTCCGCCGCATCCTCATAGAACGCCGCGAACGTCGCCGGGTTGGCGATGTGCGCGAGCTTCTTGCCGGAGAGGATGGCGTTCGGCACGTAGGGCTTGCCCGTGGCGGGGTTGCTGAAGATCTTCTCGTTGCGGCAGTACGGTTGGAGGACGCTCTTGACCTTGGCCGCGTCCGTCATGGGTGGCAGCACCTCGTCGTAGTCCTGCGTGTACATCAGCAAGGAGAGGCCGATCTGCTTCAGGTTGTCGGTCGAGGTGCCGGACTGCGCTCCGGTCTCCTCCGATGGCTCCTCGGCCGCGGTCTCCGCCTTGAGATCGAACGGGCGGATGTCGGTCAGATTGCCGGCCGATGCCACGTTGAGCAGGCAGAGGCTGATCGTGTCCTCGGGGGTCGGCGGCGTCGGGGCGGGAGGCGTGGAGGACCGCAGAATCGACACGTTCACCGGCTTCGAGGCGGTCTTGTAGGCGATCAGGTAGCTCTGCCCAGCGATGGCCACAGTCACGCCCTTGGTGTAGTACACGCCGCTCTGGCTGCCCGTCAGCGCCGACGATAGCGCGGCCATGTAGCCGGCCTCCCCGCCGCCCTTGCCCGCGCTCATGCGGCGCCAGGTCCCGTCCAGGTCCTTCAACTTCATCGACAGCGCGTACGTCTTGCCGGACAGTGCGTCGGCAAGCGTGATGGACGAAGGAGCGGTCTGGCCATAGGCGCCAACCGCCGTCACGGACAACAGCATCACGGCCGCGATCCTGAACATCGTTCCCTCCTCCTTACAGCCCATAGCGTCGAACGTCGATCTCTCCCGCGCCGGCATCGAGCACGAGCAAGGCGCGCACGCCTGGGTGCGCCCGGGTGTATCGCTCGGCCAGGTCCGGCCCCCCTACGAAGAACGCCGTCGACAGCGCGTCCGACAACTCCGCCGACGGTGCGATGACCCAGACGCTGAGGCAGGCCGACGCGGGCCGCCCCGTACGCGGGTCGACGATGTGGCCGAAGCGCTGCCCGCCGGCCTCGAAGGCTTGCTCGGTCGCGGCCGAGGTCGAGAGCGCTTCATCTCGGATACGGACCTCGGCGATCGGAGTTTCGCGATCCCTGGGGTCGTGAAGAGTAAAGGGCCAGGCGTCCTCCTCGGGCGCGGCGCCCAGAGCGTAGATGGTGCTCTGCCCACCGTGCACCACCGCGTGGTCGACGTGGTAGAAGCGCAGCGTCTCCACGGCCTCGTCGACGGCGTAGCCCTTGCCCACGGCGCCGAGCCCGATCTCGACGCCCGGCGCCAGGAACCGCACCAGGCGGTCCTCGTCGTCGAACTCCACGTTGGCCGAGCCGATCGACGGCAGCAGGGCGGCGAGTTCCTCGTCCGAGGGGACGCGGTGCTCGCCCGTGTGGAAGCCCCAGGCGCGCAGCAAGGGGAGCGAGGCGATATCGAAGGCGCCGTCGGTCTCCGCGGACAGCTCGGCGCTGCGCTTCAGGAGTTCGTAGAGGCGCGGCTCCAGCCTGACCCACTGGTCCGCGGCATGCGCGTTCAGGCGGCTGATGTCGCTGTCCGCGCGGTAGTGGCTGAGCTGCCGGTCGAGGCGCTCCACCTCCTCGAGCGCCTCGTTGCCCGCGCCGACCAGCCCCTCGCGGTCGTGCCCTGCCAGGTACACCTCGAACAGGCAGCCCATCGCCGCGCGCTCGACCTTCGGCGTCACCCACTCACCGCTCTGGACACGATCCGTCTGGGCGATGACGTCGGCGAGCGGCGACACCTCAACGGTGACCGGTGGAGGCGGAGGCCCCTCAGGCGCCTTGGCCGGTTGGTCGTCCGCAAGGCCCTCCAGCCACCGCCAGAGCGCCCGCCCAAAGAGTAGGTTCAGCATGGGTACACCTTCGCTGGGGGTGACGCGGTCATCCCGGCATCCGGTCCGCAGGGCCACCCCTTCTGCTTTGCACTGTTCGCCATCTCACACCGCGCGACCTGCCGCAGGATTCAGGCCTACATGGGTTGAAACCACCTCCACCACACCGCCGGGCGCCCGCGACGCTCGGCATCGGGAGACACGCTCGCATGAGACCCTTGCGACTCATACTCTACTTGATCACCGCTGCCGCGGCGATCTCCGCGACGCCATCGCGGGCGCAGGAGAAGGTCACTCTCACCTACAAGGCCAAGCCCGGCCAGGTTGTTCGCTACTCGATGGAGGGCTCGCTCAGCCTCGAAGCCGGGCCTGCCAAACTGAAGCTCGAGATGAAGGAGACCGAGAAGGTCACCTTCACGGCGGTGGGCGCGGACGGCGCCATTACCCGCGAGAGCCAGACCGAGTCGTCCGAGACCACCGTCAATGGGCAGAAGATGCCCGAGCAGGACGATTCCAAGAGCAAGACCACCACGGTCTGCCGCGCCAATGGCACGCTGGTCTCGCACAAGTCCGAGAAGGAAGAGAAGGACGAGACCCACATCGGCGTGCGGCTGAACGTGGCCACCACCCCCATCTTCCCGGACCACCCGGTGGGCGTCGGCGACAAGTGGGCGACCGACACCAAGCCCGATGCGGAGTTGGGCACGCGCGCCGGCCACGCCGATTGCGAGGTGCTGGCGTTCGAGAAGGCCAAGGGCGTCGACTGCGTCAAGATCAAGATGACGTACAAGGAGGGCGAGGGCAGCCCGCCGCTGGGCGTCACAGGCACCTACTGGCTGGAGAAGTCGTCCGGCGACTCGGTCGTGAGTGAGATCGAGATCGAGAACCTGCAGTTTGGCGGCAAGGACGGCCCGATGGCCAGCGGCTCGATGCGCCAGGAGCGGACGGAGGGCAATCCGCTGGGCGCCACGGCGGCGGCGGCGGCCAAGCCCGGCGAGACGAAGACCGAGACCAAGACCGAGACGAAGCCGGAACCGAAGAAAGAGAAGACCATCGACGAGGTGGTCAAGGACCACGAGAGGATCCCCGGCATCTTCACGCTCTACCGCAAGAAGGAAGCCGGCCGCGATACCATCTACCTGGAGATCAGGGAAGATCAGCTCGACAAGCTGATGCTCTTCCAGGCCACCGCCAGCACCGGCACCTCGAACCAGAGCCAGGTCGTCGCGGGCGACCCGATCAACGACCTGCTCATCAAGTTCGTCAAGCGCGACGACGACAAGATCCTGATGGTGACGCCGAACATCGGCTTCCGCGTCGACAAGAACGCGCCGATGGACCGTTCGCTGCGCCGCTCGTTCGCCGACGCGTACCTCGACGCGTACAAGATCGAGGCCAAGCAGCCCGACCGCAAGAGCCTGCTCATTAACGTCAGCGACTTGTTCCGCGGCGACATCGCGCAGGTATCTCAGTGCTTCTCCGGCGGTGGCTCGCTCCAGGCGCTCCTGGGTGGTGGCGGCGGAGCATCCTACTCGATGGACCGCGAGAAGACGTCCATCCGCGCCATCAAGTGCTTCCCCGAGAACCTGGCGGTCGAGACCGAGTACCACTTCCAGCGCTCGGGCGCCTCCCGCGGCGCCTCGCTGAGCGCCGACGCCCTGGCCGACCCGCGCAGCATCCCCCTCAAGGTCGTCTACAACCTGTTCTTCCTGCCGGAGACCGGCTACAGGCCGCGCCTGGCCGACCCGCGCGTGGGCTACTTCACTACGGACTACGAGGACTTCAGCCGCCTGGCGCAGGACGACGACAACATCGTCCACTACATCCATCGCTGGAACCTGGAGAAGGCCGACCCGAAGGCGAAGCTCTCGCCGCCCAAGAAGCCCATCGTCTTCTGGATCGACAACGCGGTGCCCGTGGAGTACCGCGACGCCGCCCGCGAGGGCCTGCTGCGCTGGAACACGGCATTCGAGAAGGCCGGCATCAAGGACGCCATCGTCGTCAAGCAGATGCCCGACGACGCCGACTGGGACCACGCGGACATGCGCTACAACGTGTTCCGCTGGGTCACCTCGTCGGACTCCGCGTACATGATCGCCCAGGCGCGCACGAACCCCATCACGGGTGAAGTGCTCAACGCCTCCATCTCGGCCGACTGCAACGTCGTGCGCTACCTCGCCACCGAGCGCAAGAAGATCGTGAACCCCGCCTCGGCGTTCGAGGAGCCGCTGCTGCTCCCGACTCGGAGCACGCGCGATGACAACTTCGCCGAGATGCGCATGGAGCAGGCCTGGTTCGGCGATATCGCCCGGCACATGGTTGGCACCGTGTCGCCGCTCGACGAGAAGCGCTACATCAACGACATGCTGCGCGACACCATCTGCCATGAGATGGGGCACATCCTGGGCCTGCGCCACAACTTCGTCGCCAGCACCCAGGCGTCCATGCAGCAGCTGGCCAGCGCGGACTTCGTCAACAAGCACGCCATCACCGCTTCGGTGATGGACTACGCGCCGTTCAACCTGGCCGCGCTCAAGCAGAAGAACACGCCGTACTGGAACCCCTGCCTGGGCAAGTACGACTTCTGGGCCATCGAGTACGGCTACAAGACGGTGCCGGACGCGCGCACGCCCGAGGCCGAGCTGTTTGCCCTCAAGTCGATCGCCTCACGCTGCACCGAGCCCGGCCTGGCCTACCAGACCGACGAGAGCGCGGACGGCTTCGACCCGTACGTCGTGCGCCACGACCTCTCCAGCGACCCGATGGCCTACTACCTGCGCTACATGCAGACGGGCCGCTACCTGATGCTGAACCTGTCGCAGCGCGTCCCCAAGAAGGGCGAGAGCTACTACCAGTTCACACGGCAGCTCATGATGCTGCTCAACGTCCAGGCGCGCGCTGCCGCCAGCGTCGCCCGCTTCGTCGGCGGCCTCAGCGCGAACCGCAACCACCGAGGCGACCCCGGCGAGAAGCCGACGCTGGTGCCCATCCCGGGCGCCAAGCAGCGCGAGGCGGTGCGCATCATCAGCACGTACGTCCTCTCGGAGACCGCGTTCTCGATGCCGCGATCCTACTACACCAAGCTCGCGTCCGACCCGCAGCCCGACATGGCGACGATGATCCAGGCAGTCCTCGGAGGCGGCCAGGACTTCTCGATTCGCGACACGCTGTCGAACATCCAGACCGGCGCACTCAAGCGGCTCTTCCGCGCCGACGTTATGAAGCGGGTGCTCAACAACGAGTTCAAGGTCGGCGACCCGAAGCAGGCCTTCACGCTTGCCGAGATGTTCGACACGGTCGGCACGACGGTGTGGTCGGAACTGGGCGCCCGGCGCAGCGTGAGCGCTCTGCGCCGCCAGCTCCAGCGTGCCCACGCGGACCTGCTGATCCAGATGGTGCTCGGGCAGACGAGCGTGCCGGACGACGCCCGCATGCTGGCCTGGGATCAGCTCCGGCAGCTCAAGCACCGCATCGCGGGAGCCCGGGGATCGCGACAGCTCGACACGTACACGCGCATCCACCTCGACGAGAGCGCGATGCGCATCGACCGCGCGCTGAGCGCCCGCCAGACCGTCGGCGGCACCGCGGCGCCTTCCACCCAGAGCCTGCTGCAGCAACTGCTCGGCGGGCACTGAAACTGATCGCCGGCCGCCGTGCATCCCGCGCGGCGGCCGGTTCTCTTGACCCGACCGAACCGCGACCGTCGTGGTGGGATGGGCCTCCGTGCCCGTCCGCGCGGCGTGGCGAGCCGGTCGGGTCGATGGGACTGGTCCACACCCATGAGCATCGACATCGGCTGGCAATCGCTCCGCCTCCAGAGCCCCGAGCGCCTGGGCCACACGGAGTACTGCTCCAACTACGCCCTCGTCCGCGCGGTCACGGGCAAGGATCCGAACGTGGACGGCTCGGCCTGGCGCGACTTCGCCGACGCGTGGGAGTTCGACCTGCTGTGGACCGTGAACGACGGCCCGGTCGACTGGAGCGCGCGCGGCCGCGTCACCGATATGGGCCACGCCGAGTTCCTCGAGGGAGGCGTCGACCGGCGCGACACCGTGACGTGCCCCTTCACCGACGTCGAGCAAGTCTGGGCGTTCGACGCGGTTGAGGAGTACGGCCTGCCGGACTTCCGCGAACTCGTGGCGTACTACGACCAGTGGTACCGCGACGGACAGGCCGCGAACCCGAACCAGGCGCACCCCGGCGGCTACTACAAGACCATCGTCTCCGGCGCCATCCAGGCGTTCGGCTGGGACATGCTGCTCCTGGCCGCGGCCGACCGGGAGCGCTTCGACCGCGTCCTCGAAGGCATCTTCCAGCTCTCGCTGCACCACTTCAAGGCCTGGGCCGAGACCAGCGCGCCGGTCTACATCTGCCACGACGACATGGTCTGGACCGCCGGCCCGTTCATGCACCCGCGCATCTACCGCGAGTCGATCTTCCCCCGCTACAAGAAGCTCTGGAAGGTGCTGAAGGACGCCGGCAAGACGGTGCTCTTCTGCTCGGACGGCTGCTTCACCCCGTTCATCGACGATATCGCCGACGCCGGGGCGGACGGGTTCATCTTCGAGCCGCTCACCGACGTGGACGCCGTCGTCGCGCGCTACGGCAAGACGCACGTCATCGTCAGCAGCAAGGTGGACTGCCGCACGCTCACGTTCGGAACGAAGGAGCAGATTGCGGCCGAGGTGGACGCGACGGTGGCCATCGCGAAGGACTGCCCGGGGTTCATGGCCGCGGTGGGCAACCACATCCCCAGCAACGTGCCGGTCGAGAACGGGCTGTTCTACATGGAGTACCTGCGGAGCAAGTGGCGGAGGTAGCCATCGCCGTCGGCGGCGTCGCGGCCACCAGAACGGTCCGATGAACGTACCAGCCTACGCGGCCTTGTTGGCCTGCGCCGCCAGATGGGCGCCGAGTTGGGTGTCGAGCTTCTGAATGTGCTCGCGGAGCCAGTCGCAGACGTGCCTGTGGACGGCGATCACGGCTTCGGTGCTGGTCGCGTCGCCGCGGATCGAGGCACTGAACTCGCGCATCTTGGCCGAGAAGGCATCGTGCTGCGCCTTCTGCTCGGCGAGCCCCGGATAGCGCGAAGCGACCATCTTCCGCTCCTCGGCAGCGAAGTGGCTTGCCACATACTTGCCCAGGAACTCGACGAGACGCACGACTTCGTCGCGCCCTCGACCTTGCTTCATCGCCGACAGCATGTCATCGGCCCGTCGGAAGATCTCCTGGTGCTGCTCGTCGATCTCCGCTACTCCCACCGAGAGGGCGGGTGTCCAGCTCAGCCCCATCTCAACGTCTCCCCCGAACGAGGCGTACGCCCCGTGCATCGTGTGTCGTGCGGCCGCCCAGCTATGCGGCAAGCTTGGAGTGGCCGCTGATGTAGCCACCGAGCCCGCGATCCTCCTGCTCGATGTGATCTTGCAGCCACCCGCACACATGGCGGTGTACCGACAACGCTTCGCCAACGGACGCATCGCCCTTGTGCAGCTCCGCGCCCAGCCGCGCGAACCCGGCCAGGAACTGGCGGTGCTCGGCGGCGTGCTCGGCGGCCCGCGGGTACCGGCAGTCGCGCATCCGCCGTTCCTCCGCCGCGAAGTGGTCCTGCATATACTCGGCGAGGAGCAGCATCCGGCGCTCCACCTCGGCGCCGCCGACACCCTCGTGGGCAGCCGCCAGCATGTAGTCGGCCCTGCTGAGGATCTCCTGATGCTGCCCGTCTATCTCCGGTACCCCGACCGAGAGGGCCTTCGTCCACGTAGAACCCATCGCGTCATCTCCGCCAAGTGGCATACGGGCAACCTGCACCCTTTGCCAGGTCATTCCCTATGCGGCGGCGCGATAGCCACGCGAATTCGCGTAGGCCCCAAACTGCAGGTCCGAACCATAGATATGGTCGCACAGCCAGTCGCCGACCTGCTTCTGAACGGCGACGAGGTTGTACGGCGACGAGGGGCCGTGCTTCAACGCTGCGAGCAGGTGCAGGTAGTCGGCCGCAAACTCCGCATGTTCGACGCGCTGCGTGGCCAGGCCAGGATAGCCCACCGCCGCCATCGCGCGCTCCTCGCTGTCGAAGTGCTGCAGGACCTGCTCCCCCAGGCGCTCCGCCAGCGGCAGTACGATTTTGGCATCCTGCCCTTCGCACATTGCGGCCAGCAGCCGGTTCGTGCCCGCGAACAGGTCGCGGTGCTCCTTGTCTATCTCAGGCAGGCCAAGCGCCAGCGAGTTGGTCCAAAGGTAGTGCACGGTCATCCTCCATGCGGGGTTCGCGCCACCAATTCTGGCGGCCCGACCGCATGGCTGAAGAGGCAATCGCGCCTCACGGCGGAATCCCGGTACTCCTGCCTGCGTATGGTATAACGACAGACGGCCGGGCTCCTACGTATGGGAGTGTGGAGCCGAGAGAGGTCCGTGCATGCCGGTCTATGAGTACGTGTGCAGCCAGTGCGACGCGCGCTTCTCGCTGCTGCAGCCGATGTCGGCGCCGCGGGATGGCAATGAGTGTCCGGAGTGCGGCTCCCGCGGCACGCGGCGGATCATGTCGTCGTTTGCCGCGAAGGGCGCCGGAGGCTCGCAGGCAGGCGGATGCGGCCCCAGCGGCAGCCCGTTTCGCTGAGCGCCGAAGTCCTAGTCCGGCCGGGCGCCGGGCGCACCATCGAGTACCGACGGGTTCGCCGTGGCGGGCCCTTGCTGCAACACCAGTAACCTATCGGAGCAGAGCCGATGGCTCGGACCATCACCGAGATCGCCGCGCACGACAGCAGCATGGCAGCCCCGCTTGGCGGACCAGGGGGCCAGCCCTTCATCCTGGCCCGGGCGGAGCCGCTCATCAACTGGGCCCGGCGCAACAGCCTGTGGCCCATCTCGTTCGGCCTCGCCTGCTGCGCCATCGAGATGATGGGTTCGGCGGCGTCGCGGTTCGACATCGCCCGGTTCGGCTCGGAGGTCTTCCGCCCGAGCCCCCGCCAGGCCGACGTCATGATCGTCGCGGGGCGCGTGTCCACCAAGATGGGCCCCGTGCTGCGCCAGATCTACGACCAGATGGCCAATCCGAAGTGGGTCATCGCGATGGGCGCCTGCGCTTCGTCGGGCGGCGTCTACAACAACTACGCGGTCATCCAGGGCGTCGACCAGATCCTGCCGGTCGACGTGTACGTGCCAGGGTGCCCGCCCAGCCCGGACGCGCTCATCTTCGGGCTGATGCAGCTCCAGCGCAAGATCAAGGCGACCAACTCCGGCAAGCTCATCGAGCTGTCGCCGAGGATTGCGTTCTAGAGACCAACAACCGATGACCACACCCGCGAGCACAGCCACCGACGGAGTCGCCATCGCCAAGGGCATGGCGCTCACCCTCAAGCACTTCGCTCTGATGTTCGCGAAGCGCAAGGCGACGCAGCACACCTTCGAGTACCCGGAGCAGCGCCGCGAGCAGTACGACCGCACGCGCTGGCGCCACCACCTGACGCGCCACGAGGGCGGGCTGGAGCGCTGCATCGGCTGCAGCCTGTGCGCGGGCGCGTGTCCCGCTCGCTGCATCTACGTGGAGGCGGGCGAGAACACCGACGAGAACCGCCTCTCCCCCGGCGAGCGCCACGCGGTGCGGTACGAGATCAACATGCTGCGCTGCATCTTCTGCGGCTACTGCCAGGAGGCCTGCCCCACCGGGGCCATCGTGCTCCGCAAGGAGTTCGAGCTGGCCAACTACGACCGCAAGGACTTCCTCTACACCAAAGAGATGCTGCTCGACCCGCTGCCGCTGACCCCCAAGGGTGCGGCTAAGGTGGAGCGCGAGCTGGCGTCTGTCGGATAGCCTGAGGACTGGACGCAGCACTGCGAGCGGGGTGGGCGCAAGCCCGCCCCGTTTCTGCATGGATTGCCGCGCCTCGCGTCGTACCATCCCGCAGGAGCGGGCCCAGGTGCGGGCCCCGTTCCGAAGCGCCGCCCCACAGGAGATGCCCATGCTGTTGCCGATCCTCGCCCTCGCCCAGATCGCCGCCGCACCTCCGCAGCCCGCGGTGCCGGCCCGCCTCAAGCCGCTCCAGCGCCAACTCGACACCATCGCGGCCGGCTTCCACGGCGTGCTGGGCTACAGCTTCCACCACCTCAAGCGCGGCGATGTGCTGACGAACCGCGGCGACGAGCGCTTCCCCACAGCCTCCACCATCAAGCTGGCCGTCCTCGGCACGGCGATGGAGAAGCTGGACAAGGGCGAGTTGGGCTACTTCGACAGGCGCGAGATCACGCCGGACGACGTGCGCGGCGGAGCAGGCTTCCTGCAGAACTACAAGCCGGGATCCAAGGTGGAGTTGAAGGAGCTGCTGCACCTGATGATCACGGTCAGCGACAACACGGCCACCGTGATGCTGGCCCGCTGGCTCGGCACGCTCAACGTGAACGCCTGGCTCGACCGCCACGGCCTCCAGAACACCCGCCTGCTGACTGTGATCCCGGATGGAGAGAAGGAGCTTCTGGCCCTGCGGGAGGAGTGGGGCCTGGGGGTCACCACGCCCAACGAGATGCGCGAGCTGATGGAGCAGATCGTCTGCGGGAAGGCCGGATCGCCCGCGGCCACCGAGGAGATGCAGCGCATCCTGAGCCACCAGTATTTCGACGAGGGCATCCCGTCGCAGTGCCCGCCGTGGATCGCGACTGGCAGCAAAAGCGGCGCCATCGAGAAGTCGCGCTCCGAGGTGGCCATCGTCCACTCGCCGTCCGGCGACTACGTGCTTTCCGTCTACACGAAGGAGAACCAGGACACACGCTGGACGGACGACAACGAGGGCGAGGTCGCCATCAGCGCGATCGCCTCGGCCATCTGGCGCTTCTACCACCCGAAGGACAAGTGGCGTCCGGCCGGCCCGGTTGGGAAGAAGGCGTCATGACGCGCACTCAGAAGGCACTGACCGTTGGCGGCGTGGTGGCGCTGGCCGCCGCGTCGGTCGCCGCCGTGTCGTTCATGGTGGTCGGCGTGCGCCCGGTCGCGGAGTCGACTGGCCTGCGAGTGCGAGCAAAGACGCTTGTCTCAGCCGGGCGCTACCGCGAGGCCGAGACCTGCCTTCGACGCGCCATCCGCCTAACGCCTCGCAGCTCCGACTGCCACTATGACCTCGGCAATGTCCTCTTCCTGGTGACTCGCACTCAGGAAGCCATCCAGGAGTCTGACGCAGTGATCCGGCTCCGGCCGACCCATCCGTACGTGTACATGCTGCAGGCGAAGTGCTGGGTGAAGCTCGGCGACGCGAAGAAGGCCGTTACGATCTGCGAGGGAGCCGTCGATCGCAAGCCTTACGACCCCGAGCGCCGCAGCGTGCTCGGGTGGGCGCTCCTGGAGGCGCGAGACTACCGCGAGGCCGAGGCGCAACTGAAGCAGGCGGTCGGGCAGCGGCCGGACATGGCCAACGCATGGATGTGGCTGGGCGCCGCGCAGATGGGGCTGAAGCACGCCGGCGACGCGGCGGGCTCCTATCGGCATGCCCTCAGGCTCGAGCCCGAGAGCGAGCACGCGCACCTCGGCCTCGGAATGGCATTGCGCAGGGCGGGGGACAAGCAGGGCGCCCGTGAGCACCTCCAGCGAGCGATTGCGAGAGCCAAGGACACCGGGAACCGAGCGCAGGCCCGGGAGGAGCTTGACCAACTCAAGTGAGGTAGCTAGCCCCCGCAGGCCCGCAGCCGCGCCAGCACGTCCCAGAGGTCGCCGCGGCGGACGCAGACGGCACGCAACTCGCCCTCGGGGTGGCGAAACAGACGCGCCGCGACCGACGCCCCGTCCCGGGCCGAGAAGCGCAGCTCTCGATCGGACACAGTGACCTCCACGTCGAACAGCCCCCGCAGCGTCCGGCGCACGGCACGAGGATCGGAGGCCTCCACCGTGATCTGATCCGATGCGTACCGCGCGAGGAGATCGGCGGGCGGCGCGTCTGCCAGGCAGCGCCCGGCGTCGAGAACCGCCACGCGGTCCGCACGCTCCGCATCGGCCGAGGATGTCGTCGCGTGCAGCACGGCGAGCCCGTCGACCGCCCGGCGGTCCGAGAGGTGGCGGAACACGCGATCGACGACCGCCGGTTGCAGCGCCTGCAGGACGTCGTCGAGCAGGAGGACGGCGGGGTGCGTGGCGAGCGCTCGGGCCAGCGCGACGCCGGTGCGCGCCCCGTGGCTCAGGTCGCGCACCGGCCTATCCTCGTACGCGGCCAGGTCCAGCAGCTCCACGACCTCAGCCACGCGTGCGGCGCGCTGGGCTGCGGGAAGCCGGAGCGCCGCCAGCGATCGCGAGATGGAGGCGGCGAGCGACAGGTGCGACCCGTCATCGCCCTGGTGGCCCGCGTACGCCAGCCCGGCGGCGGCTCCGGGCGCGCGGCCAAGCACGGACGCCGATCCACCGTCGACAGGCAGGAGACCGGCCAGCACGCCGAGAACCGTGGACTTGCCGGCGCCCGTGCCGCCGAACAGCGCCACGTGCTCGCCGGGCCGCACGGCGAGGGTCAGGCCGTCGACCGCCGGCGCGTGCCGATGCGCGATGCGCAGATCTCGGGTCTCGATGGCCACCATCAGGAGCGCTTGGCCCGCCGGGCTGCACGGATGGCCTCGACCAGCTTGTCGGGGTCCTGGGAGCCGACGAGCACGTGACTGCCGGACACCTGCTTCACCCGCACGCCGCGGTTGCCCGACACGGAGTACGCAACACCGTCGGTCACGACGCGGATGCCCCACCCGCCGTACTCGCGGATCGGGCG
Source organism: uncultured Chthonomonadaceae bacterium (assembly GCA_964519955.1). Lineage (GTDB taxonomy): Bacteria > Armatimonadota > Chthonomonadetes > Chthonomonadales > CAJBBX01 > CAZFLM01. The sequence goes on from CAZFLM010000041.1 coordinate 44,284, forward strand.
GTAGGTGACGGCCTCGTACGACTTGATGTCGGCCCAGGCGAGACGGCGCGGGCGCCGCTGGAGTGGGCGGAACCTGCAGTAGAGGCCGTCGGCGCGCACTTCGGTGACCAGCTCCGCGAACCAGAAGGTGACGAGGAGCGCGACCGCCATCGTGACGGCAACGATACCCACCGGCGACGCGGGGTGCGCCGCCCAGGGCTCGCCGCGTACGAAGACACCGTAGAGCGCGGGGGCGAACCCGGCGAACTGCAGGCAGGCGATGAGCACCAGAACCGCCCAGAGCAGAGGCTGGCGGAACCGTTGAGTCTCGCGGTACAAGACATCGTCGGGCATTGGCATTTCCGAAGCGGTCCGCGCATGAGTAGGGACGAGAGACAGCCGCACCCAGAGTCTACCCCCTGCACGGCGCGGAGCACTCTAGACCCGAGCGAGGTGATGAGCGTGGACCCCTTCAGCGAGGCCGAGCGCGCCGCAATTGACCGGCTGGTAGAAGCGTACTACGCGCGCCACGGCGCGGCGATCGACCTCATCAAGGCGGAGGTCGGCGAAGGCCAGCTCTACGTGAACACCATCGCCCGGGCGATGGTCTCCAGACTCGGCGCCTGGTGCGAGGTCATCGAGCTGCCGGTGGAGTTCAGCGGGATCGCGGGGCCAGGCGCCATGCACCGCCTGGTAACGGACGCCGAAGCCATGGCGCTGGCCCGCGACCTCGCCGCGGAGACCAGGGCCGATCTCGAGCAGGAGCCGGCGATCGTCGATCTGCTCGCGCTCTACTCCGCATCGGGCCTGGTGGATCACGAGGGCGTCTATCTGTGGCGTGCCCCCTCGGAGAGCGGGCGCGGCGGCCGGTCTGTCGGTGAGTTCCAGCAGGACACCATTCCGCTGTTCCTGCGCGCCCGCCTGTCCGGCGCCGGCACGGTTCCCGGCCTGAGCATTCGCCGCGGCGTCGTCGCGCTGCTGGCCGATGTCGGCGACCTTCACCTCATCCTGGAGATGCCGCACGAGGGAGGCCCGGTCCACGACCTGGGCACGGGGTATGGGGCGGTGACACCGCAGTAGCTAAGGCAAAGGGGCCCGGCAGATCGCCGAGCCCCGTGTTTCGTCTGGCAACCACCTGCCGCCTACAGCTTCCACCCCTTGCGGAACTGCGGGCGAATGTACGCGCCGGCCTCCGGATGGCCCTTCACCTTCATCCCCTTGGCGTCCCACTCGATCTGCTTGCCCACGCGCAGGGCCACGTTGCCGAGCAGGACCGACTCGGTGAACGGACCGGCGTACGCGAAGTTGCTGCCGGTGGGCGTGCCCTTCTTGCAGGCTTCGATCCACTGGATGTAGTGGCTGGCGGGCCGCTCCAGCGTCTCGGCGGGCCACTCGTAGTCCTCGTAGTCCTTCTCGGGCAGCAGGCGCGGCGCCGCGCCGTGGATCACCAGCATCCGGCCCTTCTCGCCCACGAAGATCGACCCGTTGAAGTCCTTCGGCAGGTCGGCGCCCTCGCACACATCCTCCGGCGGGCGCTTGCCGCCGTCGTACCACACCATCTTCACGGCGGGGCGCTCGCCCACAGCCGGGAACTGATAAGTGATGACCGACCACAGCGGCGGGCTCACCGGCGACACCGGGTCGGACTGCGCCTCGACGGTCACCGGATCTTTGAGATCGAGAGCCCAGAATGCTACGTCCATCAGATGGCAAGCCATGTCGCCCAGGGCGCCGGTGCCGAAGTCCCACCACCCGCGCCAGATGAACGGCAGGTAGGCGGGATTGTACGGCCGTTCCTTGGCGCGCCCGAGCCAGAGGTCCCAGTCGAGCGTCGATGGTACGGGCGACGTCTCTGTCGGGTAAGCCGACATGCCCTGCGGCCACCAACCGGCGGGCCGATCGGTGATGACGTGGACTTCGCTCACTTTGCCGATGGCGCCTGCCTTCAGGCCCTCGACGGCCTTAATGCTGCCGCGGCTGGCGTGGGCCTGCGTGCCCATCTGGGTCGCGACCTTCATCTTGGCAGCCAGCTTGGTCAGGTAGCGCGCCTCGTAGATGGTGTGGGTGAGCGGCTTCTGGCAGTAGACGTGCTTGCCCAGGTGCATCGCGGCAGCCGCGGCGACGGCATGCATGTGGTCCGGCGTGCTGACGCTGACGGCGTCGATGTCCTTCCGCTCCAGCATCTTGCGGAAGTCGCGATACTTGCCCGCCTTCGGGAACTTGGCGAACGTGCCGGCCGCGCGGGCGTCGTCCACGTCGCACAGCGCCACGATGTTCTCGTCGCTGAAGTTGTTGATGTCGCCGGCGCCCTGGCCGCCCGCGCCGATGCAGGCGATGTTGAGCTTCTCGTTGGGCGACTTCGACGCGCGCGCGGGCCGATCGATAAACACCCCGCCGAGCGCCGTCATGCCGGTGACGAGCGCGGCGTTCTGGATGAGTTCGCGCCGGCTCAGATCGTTGGACATCCTGGAGCCTCCTGGTGTCGTGCAGTGCACTGCTGCTACATTGTACGCCACCAGGCTGCCGATCCTGGCGCTGAGCGCAAGGAAGGAGCAGCGGCGGGGCGAGGTGAAAGGTGACGGGCGAGCGTCGAAAGTCGAAGGTCGAAGGTCGAACGGCCAGAGGCGGGGTGAACGCACTGCCGCCGCAGCCCCAGTCCCCAAGTCCCAAGTCCCAAGTCCCAGTCCCAGTCCCAGATACCGAAGGGAGCCGTTATTATGTCGCATCGCCATGAGCAGATCGATCTTGCCGAGTTGGCCCGCCAGGCTATGCTGGAGCGCGGGTTGGAGCCGGACTTCCCGCCGGACGCGATGCGCCAGGTGGAGGCGCTGCACGGGCCGGCCCAGCCGGACGACGGCGCCATCGCCGACCTGCGCGACCTCGCCTGGGCATCTATCGATAATGACGATTCCCGAGACCTGGACCAGCTCAGCGTGGCCGAGGAGCGCGGCGACGGCTCGGTGCGCGTGCGGGTCGCCATCGCGGACGTCGACGCCCTTGTGAAGCGCGGCTGCCCCGTCGACATGCACGCTCGCACGAACACGACCTCCATCTACACGGCCGCGCGCATCTTCCCCATGCTGCCCGAGCGCCTCTCGACGGACCTCACCTCACTGAACGAGGCCGAGGAGCGCCTGGCGGTCGTCATCTCCTACACCGTCGACCAGGACGGCCTCGTGAGCGACGGCGACGTGCAGCGCGCGTGGGTCCACAGCAAGGCGAAGCTGGCCTACAGCAGCGTGGGCGCGTGGCTAGAGAACGAAGGGCCGGTGCCGGAGGCGATGGAGGCCGCGAAGGGCGTGCCGGAGCAGATGGTGCTGCAGGACCGCGTTGCCCAGGCGCTGCGCGAGAACCGCCACGAGCACGGCGCGCTGGAACTGCAGACCATCGAGGCGAAGGCCGTGATGTCGGACGGCCTGGTGGTGGATCTGCATGAGGAGGGCAAGAACCGCGCCCACGAGCTGATCGAGGACCTGATGGTCGCCGCGAACGGCGTGGTGGCGCGGTTCCTGGAGGCGAAGGGCTTCTCCACCTTCCGCCGCGTGGTCCGCTCGCCGGAGCGCTGGGACAAGATCGAGGCGCTGGCCGCCGAGTATGGCGAGCGCCTGCCGCGCGACCCGGACAACCGCGCGCTGCACGGCTTCCTGCGCCGCCGACGCCAGGCCGACCCGCTGCGCTTCCCGGACCTCTCGCTGACAGTCATCAAGCTGCTAGGCGCGGGCGAGTACGCCGTGCACACGCCGGGCTCCGATGCGCTGGGACACTTCGGCCTGGCCGTGCGCGACTACTCCCACTCCACCGCCCCGAACCGCCGCTACCCGGACGTCATCACGCAGCGCCTCCTGAAGGCGGCCCTGAGCGGCGGCCACTCGCCCTACCGCCTCGACGAGCTGGAGGCCCTGGCGCAGCACTGCACGGAGCAGGAGGACGCCGCCAAGAAGGTGGAGCGCCAGGTGCGCAAGTCCGCCGCCGCGATGCTCCTCTCCGGCCGCGAGGGCGAGACCTTCCAGGCGATCGTCACCGGCGCCGCGGCGAAGGGCACGTGGGTCCGCATCCTCAAGCCCCCGGTCGAAGGCCGCGTTGTCCACGGCGAGGCGGGCCTGGACGTCGGCGACCGCTGCACCGTGCGCCTGGTCGAGACGGACATACTGCGCGGCTTCATCGACTTCGCGCGGGTGTAGAGGGCGGAGGAAGGGAGTGGGAAGCGGATGCCAGTGGTCGAGGAGCTACCAGATCACTGGCACCACGCCGGACGAGGCAATGTTGGCGTCGCACGTCAAGAGCGGTGGGACCACCCCATCGCGCGTGAGGTGCAGCGCCGTAGCCACGATCTGCCGGTCATGCATCTCGGTCACCGCCGCCAATCCGAGCGAGGCATCCAGGATGGCGCGGTCGAGCGGCACAACCGATATCCGCCTATCTGCATCGACAGCGCGGACCAGGTCGCTGACCGTGGCGATGGCCGTACGACCACGGTCGACGATCCAGCATCCCTCCGCCAGAGCGACAATCGGGAGATGAAGCACGTTGGTGGCGCTGCTCAGCACGATGTGAGCCTGTCGTCCAAGGCGCGGGTTGCCGGTCAGGAACCAGATCAGGGCGTGGGTATCGACGACATACTCAGATGGCATCGCCGCCCTCGAACTCGGCCTCCCCGTGGAACTCCGCCTCGCGGAAGTCCTCGGGCGTCGTGTCGGGGCCGCCGGGGAACATGCCGAAGCGGATGGGCTGAGACGGGGCGGCGTCACGCTCGTCCTGGATGAGCACGACGCGTACGCGGCCGTCGCGCAGGCCGGCGGGCTTCTCGTCCAGAACCAGTTGGCCGTCCTTCAGAACGCCGGCGACGGTAGCGGTCATCGTCCACCTCCTGGCCGCCTGGGTTGGCGACCTTGCAAGGCCATTATACGCGACCAGAGCGACCGACGCAAACCACCCGGACGCCACGCAGGACTCCCCCTCCCCCCACGTCGAACCTTGGCGGCGAATGCACCGGGCCGCCGCGATCGGCTCGCATCCTGCCCGAGAGGAGACCGACGATGAGAACCTGTGGCGCATGGGCCGCGGCAGCCCTGGCCTTGCTGTGTGTGGCGCGAGCGCAGGCGGATACGCCCGCCAACTGCTGGCCCCGATTCCGCGGGGTCGACGGCTGCGGCGTGGGCGCCGGCAAGCCGCTGCCCGAGACCTGGAGCGCGACCGAGAACGTCCTGTGGAAGGCCGAGGTGCCCGGCAAGGGCTGGTCCTCGCCCATCGTCTGGGGCGACCGCATCTTCCTCACCACCGCCATCCCGCCCGGCCAGGTCGAGCCGCCGACCACCCCGCAGAAGATGGAGGACAACGCGGTCGGCATCGTCACGACGAACGAGCAGCGGTGGATGGTGCTCTGCCTCGACCTGAAGACCGGCAAGACCCTCTGGCAGCAGGAGGCCCACCACGGCGTGCCGGACTGGCGCATCCACTCGAAGGGCAGCCACGCCTCCGAGACGCCCGTCACCGACGGCGAGCGGGTCTACGCGCTCATCGGCAGCGTCGGTCTGTTCTGCTACTCGATGGACGGCAAGCCGCTCTGGTCGGTCAAGTGGGGCCCGAAGCCGATGATGTTCAACTGGGGCACCGCCATCGGCCCCGAGGTCGCGAACGGCCGCGTGTTCGTGGTAAACGACAACGAGGAGAAGTCGGTCGTCACGTGCTACGACGCGAAGACCGGCAAGGAGCTGTGGAAGGTCGACCGCGACGAGAAGAGCAACTGGTGCAACCCCGTGATCTGGCGCAACAAGCTGCGCACCGAGCTGGTCACCGAGGGCACGAGGCGCGTACGCTCCTACAGCATGGACGGGAAGCTGCTCTGGGAGCTGCAGGGCATGTCCGTCGCGACGATTCCCTCCCCGTTCGTGTACAACGGCAATCTGTACGTCACGTCCGGCCACGTCAGCGGCCCCATCCGCCCCATCTACTGCATCAAGCCGGGCGCTAAGGGCGACATCTCGCTGAAGCAGGGCACGACGAGCAACGCCTACATCACCTGGATGAACCCGGCGGCCGGCCCCTACGTGGTCACCCCGATGGCAATGGATGGCTACGTGTACGACCTGAACGACTGGGCCGGCCTGACATGCTACAAGACCGCGACCGGCGAGCAGGTCTACAAGGATAAGCCCCTCGCGACGCAGGGCCGCCCGATGTTCAGTGCGTCACCGGTCGGCGGCGACGGCAAGGTGTACTGCCAGGGCGAGAAGGGCCAGACCTACGTGGTGAAGGCCGGCCCGGAGTTCTCGGTCCTGGCGACCAACAAGCTCGGCGAAGACTCCCTCGCCACCCCGGCCATCGTCGACGGCACGCTGCTGATCCGAACGCTGGGGCATCTGTATCGGGTGGGTAGAGAGCAGTAGCCAGGAGTCAGAAGCCAGAAGCCAGTAGAACGGCGGCCCGCGCGCGAGGTGGGGCGGGCCGCCGTCCGTCGTGTGGGGCGCACAACCCCGCCGTCCCGTCCGCAGGACGGTTGGCCGCAGGCCCGCCAGCCGGGTGATTCATCTCCCGGCGCGCACGATGCCCGCCCCACTCACCGCACCACCCTGCCGTCCCGTCCGCCAGGACGGTTGGCCACAGGCCCGCCAGCCGGGTGATTCATCTCCCGGCGCGCACGATGCCCGCGCCACTCACCGCACGACCCCGCCGTCCCGTCCGCCAGGACGCTTGGCCGCGGGCCCGCCAGCAGGGTGATTCATCTCCCGGCGCGCACGATGCCCGCGCCACTCACCGCACCGCCCCCGTCAAACGACACCCGTCACCCGGCCACCCACGCCACATCGGCCTGCCGCTTCAGGAGGTGCTTCTGGTCGCCGGTCGTGAGCCAGACCAGCGCCGGCCCCGTGGGCGGCCAGACGAGCGTGGCGGCCGAGATGGGCGGCAGCGTGACGCGCGCCGCCTTGCCGCGCCAGCGGATGCTCAGGGCGCGGGGCTCCCGGTCCGGGTTGTACGCGATGAGCGCGACGGTCTTGTCCGGGTTCACGAAGGCGACGGTCTCCTGCTGGTCCGTGTCGATGCGGCGGGCGCCGGGGCGGACGAACCGGGCGGCGTGGGCCAGCGCGTAGTAGTCTTCCTCCAGCACGATGCGGCCCGTGTCGCGGTGGATCGTCACCACGCCGCGGCAGTTGTCGGCGCCGCCGGGCAGCTTGGGGCCGGTCCTCTCGTCGAGAGCCAGGTTCCACTTCAGCACCGTGCGGGCCCAGTTGCGCGTCGCCCCAACGATCAGGTTGCGCATATCCCACATCAGGTTGCCGCCGAAGTCCTTGGCCCAGTCGCCCCCGCTGATCTCCGTGAAGTAGATCGCCTTGTCGGGATAGGCGTCGTGCACCTTCGACTGAGCGCTCGGGTCACCGGCGTAGGCGTGGAACGCGACCCCGTCCACCCATCGCCGCGCTTCCGCGTCCTTGAGCACATCGAGCGGGTAGTCGGGCCGGTCCCAGTTGTGATCCCAGACGACGATCTTCGTCTTGAGGCCCGCCGCGCGCAGCTTCGGGCCGAGGAGCTTCGCCAGACGCGCCTGATCCGCGGGTTCCATTCGCATCGTCGGGTAGCCGGCCATCTCGTGCATCGGTTCGTTCTGCAGCGTCACCGCGTCGATGGCGATGCCATGCGCCCGGTAGGCCTGCAGGAAGCGCACGAAGTAGTCCGCGTAGGCTGCGTAGACAGCCGGGTCGTCCTTGAGCCTGCCCCCGTCGAGGCGCCCCGTCGTCTTCATCCACGCGGGCGCGCTCCACGGGCTCGCCATAATCTTCACGCTCCGGTCGATCGCGAGTATCTGCTTGAGGACCGGGATGACGTACTCCTCATCCTTCGCGATGGAGAAGCGCCTGAGGTCGAGGTCCGCCTCGCCGGCCGGCACGTCGTCGTAGGTGTACTCGCGCGTGCGGAAGTCGCTTGAGCCCATCGGCAGGCGCAGGTACGAGAAGCCGCCGCGCTTGGCTCCGAACAACGTCGCGAGCAGATCGGCGCGCTGGTCGGCCGTCAGCGCCTTCGCCAGCAGCCAGGCCGAGGTGTCCGTGAGCGCCGCGCCAAAGCCGTCCACGGTCTGGTACGTGCGCGTGTCGTCCACGTCTACGACGACATCGCCGAGCGCCGCCGCGGGACAGCATGCGGCCACGAGCAGCACCGCGAGCAGCATCAGACGAACGGTCAGAAGCATCTCCCGTGCCCTTTCCGGGCCGCAATCGGCAGGAGTCGGCGGCGCGGCTCGCGTAATCGTTGCAGACCGAGTCCCACCAGGCGACTCGTCCGGAGGAATCCCATGGCGCTGTGCCAACTCCACTACTTCAGCCCGGCACTCGAGAAGCAGACGGCCGCAATGGTCGTGCTGCCCGAGGACCCGGCCATCAAGCCGCCCTACTCAGTGTTCTACCTCTTGCACGGGCTGTCCGACGACCAGACGATCTGGCTGCGCCGCACCAGCATCGAGCGCTACGTCGAGGGTCTGCCGCTGATGGTGGTCATGCCCGACGGCGGGCGCGGCTTCTACTGCGACGCTGCCGAGGGCTATGCCTACCATACCGCCATCGCGCACGATCTCGTCCAGTTCATCGACCGCACGTTCCCGACCCGGGCCGAACGCGCCGGCAGATGCGTAGGCGGCCTCTCGATGGGCGGCTACGGGGCGATGCGCTACGCCCTCGGCAACCCCGACCTGTTCTGCTCGGCGAACAGCCACTCGGGCGCGCTCTGCTTCGGCCACGGTCCAGCCATCGGTGACAACCCGCTGGCGGCGGAGTTCACTCGCATCCTCGGCCCGAGCCCTGCCGGCGGCCCGAACGACCTCTTCGCCCTCGCGAAGGCGATCCCCCCGGCGCAGATGCCCGCGCTGCGCATCGACTGCGGGGTCGACGACTTCCTCATCGAGGACAACCGCGCGTTTCACGCCTACCTGGGCGAGATCGGCGTGGCGCACGAGTACGAGGAGTTCCCGGGCGAGCACACCTGGTCGTACTGGGACACCCATGTCCAGGAAGCTCTGGCGTTCCACCTGAAGGCACTGGGCATCGAGCGGTAAAGAGCGTTGGACGGGCAGGTCGATTGGCATGCTTCTTGCACTCGCACAATTGCCTGGCCGTTCCCGACAGGGTCCCTGGTCCGGGAGCCGCTCAGCACATCACGGCAGGTTCATGGAGAACCACCTATGGGTAGTCCAGTTCGGTTGCTCTGCGGCCTGATCGCCGCGACCTCGTTGGCCCTCGCCGCAGCAGGCGTCCGGGCCGACGACAACGTCGCATTCGGCAAGCCCGTCACGCTCTACGGCACGTTCGGCACGCAGCGCGACAGCACCTGGCCCGACACGTCCGTGTACCCCGTGGCGGACGCCTCGACGCTGGTTGACGGCGTGTTCCTCGCCCCCGGGACGGAGTGGCAGGACGGTTCCGTCTGGTGGGACAACGTGGCGAGCCCCGGCAACTCGATTGTCATCGATCTCCTGGGCGCCTACACGCTCACCGGGCTGGAGGTCCAGGCCGACGACAACGACACGTACCTGATCTCGTACCTGGGCACAGACAGCGCCTGGCACAACCTCTGGGAGGTGCCGGCGGTCGGCGGCAGCGGCATGCAGTACCGCCCCGATCCCGGCGACTCCAGCGCCATCTACGCCTTGCCGACGCCCGTGACCGCGACTGCCCTCAAGTTCGAGGGTTCGCTCACGGCAACCGATCAGTGGTGGGCGGTAGCCGAGATCAAGGCGTTCGGCGCCAGCTCGGTGCCGGAGCCGGGCGTCCTGGCGTGGCTGCTTGGCCCGGCCGTCGCCGGCGCCGCCATCGCGCGCCGCAGGTTGAAGAAGTAGCCACCCGCTGTCGGCGTTTGCCAGCCCGCTGCCGTCTCCCCGTGCGCACACGCCGCGGGGAGACGCTGCATCGGGCGGAAGGAACCCGGCTGCCGCGCGCCCAATAGGGCAGCAATCGCGCAGCGCACCGGGAGACCGATCGAGATGGAACCCTTCTGGCCCCTCACTGTCTTCGCCTACTGCCCGAAGTGCGGCCAACCGGGCGCGGGCGCTCGATCCATCAAGCAGTATGTCTGCGAGGCGTGCGGCTTCCAGTACTTCCAGAACGCGGCCTCCGCGGCGGTAGCCGTGATCCGCGATGCCCAGGGCCGCGTGCTGTTCACCCGACGCGCGAAGGAGCCCGCGAAGGGCCTGCTCGATCTGCCCGGCGGCTTCGTCGACCCCCTCGAGACCGGTGAGCAGGCGGTGGTCCGCGAGCTACTCGAGGAGACCGGCCTCCACGTCGAGGTGGCCCGCTACCTCACTTCCTCGACCAACCGCTACGACTACGCCGGGGTCACCTACTACTCCACCGACCAGGTCTTCGAGTGCCGCGCTCTCGATCCCACGCAGGCGAGCGCACTCGACGAGACGACCGAGATCGTGTTCGGGCATCCTGCCGACATCGCGCTCGACGAGATCGGCTTCGAGACGATCCGCAACGTCGTGCGCTGGCTCATCGACCACGACCGCCAACAGGAGACATAACCATGCAGATCGCGTCCCGCGCCGGCCTCCTTGCTGCAGCCTGCCTCCTTCTGACGGGCTGCGCGAACGCCCAGCCTGCCCAGAGCACATCCACGGCGGCCCCGCCGTCGCGCACCGGCCCCGCCCTCGGCATGAACCTGAGCGGGCCGGCTGACTGGAACACCGAGCAGCCCTTCGTCGACGTGTTTCGCCTCTCGCGCGAGTGGATCAGCCAGCGGGAGAACGCGGACTGGGGCAAGGGCCCGAAGCTGGAGCTGGACGAGCATGGCTGGGTGAAGCGCCTGGAGCCGGGGTGCTTCGCCGAGACGCCGATGTGCACCATTGACGGCGGCCACTACCCCTCCGGCGACTACACCGTGCTGTGGGATGGCGAGGGCAAGCTCGACTTCAACGACACGGCGTCGGTCGTCAGCAGCGCCCCGGGGCGCATGGTCGTGAAGGTGGACTCGAAGAAGGGCACGCTCTTCCTGCGCCTGCGCGCTACGACCCCCTCCAACCCGGTGCGCAACATCCGCATGCTCATGCCGGGCTGCGAGAAGACCTACGCGGCCAACCCGTTCGATGCTTCGTTCCTGAAGCGCTGGCAAGGAGTGACGTGCCTGCGGTTCATGGACTGGATGATGACGAACGGGTCGAAGGTTGCGAAGTGGAGCGACCGCCCGAAGCCGACGGACGCCACGTGGACGATCAAGGGCATCCCGGTCGAGGTGATGTGCGACCTGGCGAACCGGCTGAAGGCGGACGCGTGGTTCTGCATGCCGCACCTGGCCGACGACAACTACGTGCGCGAGTTCGCCAAGGTCGTCAAGGAGCGCCTCGATCCAAGCCTGAAGGCCTACGTGGAGTACTCCAACGAGGTTTGGAACGGCGGGTTCGAGCAGTGCGGCTGGGCCGGCAAGGAGGGCCAGCGCCTGAAGTTCGCGGAGAAGCCCTGGGAGGCCGGCTGGAAGTACACCGGGCACCGCTCGCTGCAGATCTTCCGCATCTGGGAAGAGGTCTTCGGCGGCACGGGCCGGCTGGTGCGCGTGCTCGCGTCTCAGGCCGCCAACCCCTACGTCTCGGAGCGCGTCGTCGAGTTCGAGGAGGTCTACAAGCACGCCGATGCCCTGGGCATCGCCCCGTACATCGGCTGCAGCGTCGCGCCGGACGGCAAGCCCAGCGTGGCGGAGGTGGAGAAGTGGAGCGTCGACCAGGCGCTCGACTACCTGGAGCAGACCGCGCTGCCCGAGTCGACGAAGTGGATCGAGGAGCAGAAGAAGGTCGCCGACAAGTACCACCTGAAGCTCGTCGCCTACGAGGGTGGGCAGCACATGGTGGGCGTGGGCGGCGGCGAGAACAGCCAGACGATGGAGAAGCTCTTCCGAGCCGCCAACCGGCACCCGCGCATGGGCGCGATCTACCGCAAGTACTACGACGCGTGGACCAAGGCCGGCGGCAACCTGTTCTGCTACTTCGCCTCGATGGACGGCTGGAGCAAGTGGGGCAGTTGGGGCATGCTGGAGTACCGCGACGAGGACCCCGCGAAGTCGCCCAAGTTCATGGCGACGATGGAGTGGGCCAAGCGCTGCGGGCAGAAGGTGAACGTGCCGTAGCGTGAGGTGCCCAGGCGGAGGAGTGCCCGTGGCTGAGCAGCCCATGTCGGAGAGGAAGCGGTACCGCCTGCTGGATGATGGCCGGCGCGGGCTGCTCAGGGCGTGGCTCGTCGTCCTGCTGGTCACGGTGGCCGCCTTCCTCTACCCCGTCCGCGACCAGATGACGCGGGGCATCCTGCTGGCGGGCCCGGCGCTGCTCTGGCTAGCCTGGATCATGCACGAGTGCAGTGGTGGGATGGGCCTCCGTGCCCGTCCGGTACGACTCATGAATAGGTCAGGCTAGGGGCAATACCGTGTACTTAAGTCAGCAGGGCGATAGTGAACGGTTTGTATGGTCTCGC